>JADGDU010000009.1:103473-150649 GCA_016744705.1 Candidatus Krumholzibacteriia bacterium | reverse complement strand
TTTCTTTGTGTACTTCACTGACAGTGAATTGCGCCGTAAAGGCCGGATGACAGCACCGCAAAAGAAAAGGCGTAAGGAACTGGAGTTACTGCTTGGGAGACCTGACCCCAAAGCCATTGAAAATGATATGAAGGAATTGTTGGAAGTGGCACTGGGCGACCAACAAGCAGCCCTTGTCCACAGCGACGATCACCCGGCTTACCGGCGATCAATAAAGAGATTAAACATTTCTATTGATCATCGAATCACACCCGGGAGTAAGCACAGGGACAGCAGAAATTCCCTTTGGGAGGTGAATCTATTAGATCTCATAATTCGCCATTCCAATGCGAATCACAAAAGAGAAACTATTGCCTGGTCAAAACGGCGACAGTCCAGTGCCGCGAGGTTGGCCATCCTTTTGGTATGGCGGAATTATATGAAAGGACGGAGAGAGAAAGAGCGAGGAAGCCCGACTCCGGCGATGGTTCGTGGAACGATGGAGGCGCCGATGGAAATTGAGGAGATATTGGAGAAGAGGTTGTTCAGAACTCAGATTGAATTACCGCCTCGTTGGGCAGAATATTATGACGGGACTGTAAGCACGAGAGGTATTGAAGTAGAGCGGCACCATGAGTTGAGTCTTGCTTATTAAAAAAACCGCTTTGCCAAGAATATGGCAAAGCGGATTCGAGATAGACACAATTTCAAAGGCACAACCTACAGTTCAAAATTGGTGAAATTGTAATCTTTGTAGGCATTACACCGACTACAAAGATGAACCAAATCCCGCCGCCCATCATCCAAAATATCCCTCAAACAATTAGCTGCGTAACTCTCCCAAATCTCCGTCACCGACTGCTCCAACACATTACCAACAACCGCTCGTTCATGAACATCCCAACAACAAATAGTGGCATTACCATTGGAGTAAAAGAAGAGCTCATCCAAAACCTTAAGGCAGGGTTTCATCACCACATCGTGGCGCTGCTGTCCGGTCCAGGGCCACTGGTACATCTTGGTAATTAGAACTTCCGAACATTGAGGCTGCCAAAAATCCTTGTAAGCCTGAACTTCATGTGTGTTTTCAGGCACTTCAATCATCCGCAATTCCGTAAAAACCTTGTCCCGGTAACCGCCTTCATCCCAAAGTTCCAGAAAGCGCTGGGTGCGTTCCATAACTCGGTCGTAATTGATACCCAGGCGTGAGGGCTCATAGGTTTCGCGGCTGAGGCCATCAATGGAAAAGCGCATAATGTCGACCCCGGCTTCCAGCAGGTCTATCCCCATTTTCTCAGTGACCAATTCGCCGTTGGTATTAAATTCCACGCGGGCGGTGGGGTCGTTTTGCTTAATATAACGCACGATTTCGGGCATGCGGTTGTCCACGAACGGCTCGTTGGTGAGGAAGGGGCGGTAGGTGATGCCCATGCCCCGGGTATCGTCGACAATTTTTTGCCAGGTTTCCACAGGCATGCGGGCCGGGTCGCGAATGATTTCATTTTGGGGACAGAATTCGCACTTGGCGTTGCACTTGGTGACGGTCTCCATTTGGATAAACTTGGGGGCCGCAGCGTAGGGCATTTTCCATTTTGCACCGGTGTTGGTTTTCTGGCGCATTTCTGGAATTTTGGTTTGGTCGGCCTGATCTGGTCGCATGCTAAAGACTCCCGTTTGATTTTAAATATGGCGCGATGGCGCGCAGGCTGCGCTCGGTGGCGCCCCGTTGATCAAGTACAATTTGTCTGGCCTCGCTGCCCGTTTCAAGCAGCAGGTTTTCATCGGACAACAAGGCTGATGCCTGGGCCAGAGCTTCGGCTGGTTTTTGCAAAACAAAGCCGGCCTGGCGGGAAACCAGGAGGCCAGCTTCTTCGGCGTTTTGGATGCGGGGGCCAAACATCACGGGCATGGAAGCTACAGCAGGTTCCATGGTGTTGTGTACCCCGGTGGTGAAGCTGCCGCCCACATAAGCCAGATGGCCTGCGCGGTAAATTTCTGCCAGCACTCCGATGCTATCCACCAAGATAACACGGGTTTTGCGCTGGGCCACTGCTCCGGTCTGCATCAATTGGGAAAGCCGGCAGGAGGCGATGTCTAAGCGCGCCATCCGTTTTTCCAAGGCTTCGAGGCGCTCTGGTAGGGGTTCGTGCGGAGTTAGCACGACCCTGAGATCAGGAAATTTTAGGAGCAGGTCGGGCAGGATCGGCAGCCAGAGCTTTTCATCCGGGGGCCAGGTGCTGCCCAAAATGAGGAGCCGGCCGCCCATCTTTTTTAACTCTGTGGCCGTGGCGCCGTCTCGGGCTGCTTCGAAGCGGAGGATGACTTGCTCTACTCTTGTATCGCCGGTGACAGTGACGGGACTGGAGACGCCCAGGTTTTCGGTGAAGCGGCGGGCATCATCCTCGGTGCAAACTCCTATGTGGGCAAAGTGGTCAAACACTTCCCGGTAGAGTGGTTTTAGCAACGGGTGTAACCGGGTGCTTTTGGGATGCAGTGATCCGGCTAGCAGAACCACCGGCACCTGACGCTCTACGGCAGCCAGCACCTGGTTGGGCCAGCAGTCAAACTTTACAAACACCAGAAGGTGGGGTTGCCATAAATCCATCAACCGGCCCATGTCTTCGGGGTGGTCGAAGGGAAGATATTGGTGCGTATCGGCGCAGGGGCGTTGGGTGGCAAAATCATAACCCGAGGGGGAGAAATGTGTGACCATTACAGGGGGCGGGTTGTCCTGCCTTTTGAGGGCCTCGATGATGGGCCGGGCTTGCTCGTATTCTCCTACGCTTGTGACATGAAACCACACTCCGCCGCGTACGGCTGGGGCCACCTCCGCTAATTTCTGCATCAAGTCCTGGCGGCCCCGTACTCCGGCGTTCAGCTTGGGAGAAAAAGGAGCCACCTGGTGGGTCAACCCCACCAGGGCCGGGCTGAGGGTATGGTAAAGACGCAGCAGCGCACCTTGAGGTTTGTATCTTTTCAGGCTCATGCGGGAAACTCCGTCCGGGCGGTCATTTGGGCCAATGTCTGCTGGGCTTGTTCGGGTGTGATTCTCTGCAGGCAGGCCAGATCTCCCCGGTGACAGGGCTTTTTGCCGTTGCGTGAACAGGGGCGGCAGTCCAGTTCCACTTCCATTACTCGGCTTTCGGCCAGCCGCGGAAAGTAACCAAACTGGCGCACTGTGGGGCCATAGAATGCCAACACCGGTGTGCCGGCTGATTCTGCCATGTGCAGCAATCCGCTGTCGTTGGTGATCACCACTGAGCATTGGCCCAGGAGTGTGGCCACCTGGATCAGGCTCGTGCCACGGATAATTTCCACTTGGGGGAGGTTGTAGGATATCTTTTGCAGCTGGCTGCCTTCAAACCATAACTCCTCCCGGGGGCCCAGGAAAAGGCGTACGGGGTGGGAGTTCTTCCTGCCAAAATCGGCCAAGAGTTGGGCGTAGTTTTCTTCAGGCCAGCGTTTGCTGTCCCACTGGGCGCCAGGGGCCAGTCCCACTATGGGGGCTGGATTTTCCGACCCAGAGGTTAGGTGGCCCAGGGGAGGTGCATGCTCCGGGAGACCATTTGGGGTGATGGATTCAAAGACGGCATCAAAACGCTGAGCCATGGTCTGGTCCAGGCTGCGGTGGCTTTTGTGGAAGCCCAAAAGGGCCAACCTGGCGGCAGTGTCTTTGGCCAAGCGAGAGTCCGGGCGGCGGCCCATGAGCATCAACAGCAGGTTGCCGCGGAGAATGTTGTGGGCGTCGATGATAGTATCAAACTTTTCGGCACGCAGTTGCCGGGCCAGCCGTTCCAATTGACCCAGGCCACCTTCTGGCAGAGCGATGACCCGGTCGATACCCTGCATCTCGGCCATCAGGGGCGCAAAAGCGGCTTTGGTCACCAGGGTGACCCGCTGCTGGCCGGCAGGAGCACTTCGGGCCCAACGGGAGATGGACCAGGCCAACAGGCACAGGTCTCCCAGGGCTCCAAAGCGAATGATGAGGATTTGCCGCAAAACAGCCTCGCCTGATGGGGATCTCTTAACACGGACGGCCCATCATGGACCATCTTTCGTCACAGGAAAATGGTTTTCCGCGCCTTCCGGCGCAAGGTTGCTCAAGTTGCGGTCTTGCTCCCCTGTCCAACAGCGGCTAACATCGCCTGAAACAAGTCCCTATCCACCGACTGGCTGGAGTCAATTGCCTTGGATCTGATTCTTCTTTTAATACTCCTGGTTTTATCCGCTGCTTTTTCAGGCACGGAGACGGCATTCTTTTCTCTGGGCCCTGTGGATGTGGCTCGCCTGGAGCAGCAAGGTGGGCGCATTGGCAAGCGTGTGGCTCGTATGTTACGGCATGCTTATGACCTGTTGAGCGCCCTTTTGATTGGAAACCTGCTTGTCAATACAGCTGCCAGTGTGGTGGCCACCAGTTTGTGTCTGCAGTGGTTTGGTCCCCGAGGCGTGGTGGTGGCTGTGCCGGTGGTGACACTGCTCTTGCTTTTGTTCGGTGAAATCACCCCCAAAATGCTGGCACTGCGCTTTCGTAATCAAGTGGTGGTTCTGGCCCAACCCCTTTTGCAGATCTGGGTGTGGGTTACCTGGCCGGTGCTAAAAATTTTGGCCCTGTTGGTGCGCTTGGTGCTGCGGGTCATCCCCTTGGAAAACGTGGGCAGCCGGGCACTGGATACAGCCGAGCTCCAGGTGGCTTGCGATTTGGCCGTGGACGATGGAACTCTGACCGAAACTGAGGGCCGCTCGTTGGCCCGATTGCTCTGGCTTGAAGATTTGGAAGTGGTGCAGGTGATGACGCCGCGCACTCTGGCGGTGACTCTGCGCCGTGACATGACCCTGATCCAAATTCTGGCCACCGCCAGACGGGCTGGTTTCAACCGGTATCCCGTCATGGAGGTGGGGCAAGATATTCCGGTGGGTTTTTTCCATCTGAAGGATTTGCTGGTGCCGGGAGTGAGCGAGCCGGAGTATCCGCTGGCGGCGGGGTTGAGGCCGTTGCTCTTTGTCCCTGAAAGTAAAGATGTGGCGGCGCTCCTGGCTGAGATGCGGCAAGGCCGGGCCCACCTGGCGGCAGTGGTGGATGAGCACGGAGATTTTACGGGCATTGTGACCATGGCAGATTGCTTGCAGGCTTTGATGGGACCGGCCATGGATGCTGCTGTCCACGATGCCCAAATGATTCCCCAGGGTGATGGCCGGTGGGTCATCAGCGGGCGCACCGATATGCGAGAGCTGCTGGAAAACTGCGGCCTGGCTTTGCCGGCCCACAAGGATTACCGCACGGTGGCTGGGTTCATGATGGCCCGCCTGGGCCGGGTCCTGCAGCCCGGCGACCGCCTGACTCTGGATCAGAGCCGCCTGACGGTGCTGGAAATGTCGGGGCACCGGGTGGAGCGTATCCAGTTGACCATGTTGGCAGACGGCCGCCTCAGTGGAGGAAGCGAATGAGTTTCTTCTGTCTGGTGGATACTTCAGCTTTGGGGTGGCCCGAATTGTTCCTCATCGTATTGGTGAGTTTGGCCCTGTCTGCATTTTTTTCCGGAACTGAAACCGGTTATATGAGTGTCAGTCGAGTGAGGTTGCGGCAGAGTGGCCGCGGGGCCACTGATCGGGGCAAGCGGCTACAGGAACAATTGAAGCACATTGAAGATCCCATCCTGACCTGCCTGGTGGGCACCAATTTGTTCAATGTCATGGTCAGTGCCGTGGCCACCATGGCTTTGACAGAGCGCTTTGGACAGGACGGCCAATGGCTGGCCGTGGTTATTGTCTCCGCTCTGGTCATTGTCTTTGGGGAAATTCTGCCTAAAGTCATCTACCGGGAGTTCCCGGAAGTGATGACCTTGGCTTCTGTTCCAGGCATCGGAATTGCCATGGTTTTGCTGACGCCGGTTCGTCGTTTGCTGACGGTTTACACGGGTATCTGGCACCGGTTGGTGCCCAAGGGTGATGGAGACAAGGGCGAGGAGCTGGACCGTCGCAATTTGGCAGCCCTGCTGCTTTCTCATTCGGTTCCTTTGCCGGGGGACCACCGCTTTGCTTCGGCGGTGGATCGGTTTATGGAATTGGCCAGTTTGACACTGGGGCCTATCATGCGCCCTTTGGATCAATTGGTCACTGTGGGACCTTATTCCACTGTGGGGCAATGTCTGGCGGTGGCGGCGCAAAGTGGATTCAGTCGTTTGCCCATCACCCGCGAAGATGGCCAGCAGTTGCAGGGGTATGTTCTGATCCGGGACCTGCTCTTTCTCAGCCGGCAGGAGCATGAGCGTTTGGTGCCCCGAAAGTTATGGCGTACCTACTTGCTGGTGGACGTACGGATGTCCCCTTACGAGCTTTTTGAGGAGCTGCGGCATCAGGGACAACAGTTGGCTGTGGTGGTGGATCCGGGGGGCAGCCCATTGGGCATTATCACTCTGGAAGATTTGATCGAATCGGTCATTGGGTCGGTCACGGATGAATTTGATCTTCCTCTTGAGAGCAAAGATGAAAGGGTATTACCATGAGCGAAATGCAAATGTCAAAACACGATCACATTCTGATGGGGCTTTTTTCCTCCCTGCAGGCAGCGGCCATGCAGCAGATGGGGAAAATTCCCAACCCTGCCACCGGGAAAAATGACGTGGATCTGGGTGGGGCGGGATCCACCATCGACATTCTCGAAATGTTGAAGGTCAAATGCCGCGACAATACCCCCGAAACCCTTTTGCGCTTCATGGACAACGCCGTGATGGATTTGCAGATGAATTTCCTGGATGCAAAGAAACAAAATGCCGGCGACACAGGAGCTGAGGCTTGAAATTACTTTTGCGACATCTCCTCTTTTTGATCCTGTTTCCCGGAGTCGCTTTGGCCGCAGACGCAGATTCGCTTGCGGTTGCTCGCACCCTCCTGTCCGAGCATCAGGATTCGTCTCACCTGGGCTATACCACCAGTGCTGTGATGCCGGCCGATGGCCTGATGAGTGTGCAGCTGGGTTTTCGCAAATACACCACGGTTTACCAACTGGATAATTTGCTGGAAACCATCAACCAGTTTGACACCTATCTGCGCACAGAGCTGGGCCCCTTTCCCTGGCTGCAACTTTCCGCTGAAATCCCTATGCGCACCTGGAGTGGAGGCTCCTCGTGGATACCGGCTTCGGGTTCCGGTTTGGGCGATGGTCTGTGGCAGGCAACATTATCAGGGCCGGTTCTTTCCAAGCATTTGCGGGCGGCCCTTTTTGGCGGTGGCAATTTGCCAGTGGGTTCATCAGACGGTCTCACCGAAGGCGTCTTTTCTCCCACCGCAGGAGCGGCTTTTACCTGGCGCTTCTGGACCCAAAACCAAGTGCCGGAAATGCGGCTGCATGTGAATGTCGGTTACCGCTGGAACAAGGCCGAAGAGTTCGGCTACGGTATGGGCGAGCAGGGTTTTCAGCCCTGGGCCCCCCGGTATCCCTCGGCTGAGGTGGTGGGCGGAGATTCTGCCAATGATCAGCTCCTGTTGCGCTCGGCCATTGAGTTCCGCCGCAACACCACCTCACTCTGGGTGGAATACAGCGTGGATCGGTTCTCCGGCACGGATCTGATTGCCAAAGAAGAACAATATTCTGCCATCGGTGCGGGTTTCCGCTGGGGAGTGGTGGAAGGATGGGCTGTGCACGGCCAGTACCAGACCAGTCTGATCAAGGATGACCCCGATTCGGCTTGGGACCCGGCCTTTCCTGAGTGGACCATGCAGGTGGGTGTGTCCCGCCAATTCTCCATCGGTGGCCGGGATCAGGATGGCGACGGCATCGTAGACCGTAAGGATGAGTGTCCTTTGTCCCCGGAAGACCATGATGGATACCAGGACTTTGACGGTTGCCCGGATGATGATAATGATTCTGACGGTATCCCGGATGCCCTGGATGGTGCTCCTATGGAGCCTGAAGATTATGACGGCTGGCAAGACGAGGATGGAATCCCTGATCTGGACAACGATTTGGACGGCATTGAGGACCGCTGGGACCTGTGTCCCAATGAAGCCGAAGATATGGACGGCCACCGGGATGACGATGGTTGCCCAGATGATTTCTTCGACAGGGATGGCGATGGCATCGGTGATGAAGTGGATGGTTGCCCCGATACCGCCGAGGATATGGACGGTTTTGAAGACGGCGATGGCTGCCCTGAAGATGACAACGATATGGACGGCATCATCGACAGCGAAGACACCTGCCCCGATGAGGCAGAAGATTACGACGGGGTCGATGATAAGGACGGTTGTCCTGAATAAACCCTAACTTTCGGCCAGCTTCTGTTTGGCCCGTTGCCAGGACGCCTCCAACTCATCAATGGGGGCGTCGGCCATGGTTTCATCCCGCTGGAAATAGTCCTCTTCCACCAGATGGAAGCGGGAACGGAAGCGGTTGTTAGCCTGGCGCAAAGCCATATCCGGCTGAATCTTCAGCCACCTGGCCAAATTCACCACGGAAAAAAGGAAGTCTCCCAATTCATGCTCCATGGCCTGGGGATCGCCGGACTCGATGGCTTCCACCAACTCTGCTTCTTCCTCCCGCAACTTGGCCCACACACCACTGATCTCCGGCCAGTCGAAACCCACGGCCGAGGCATTTTTCTGATAATTGTAAGTCTGGTGCAAGGGGGCGGTGCTGGCAGGCATATCCTTCAGGGCTGAATCCCGGTCCGGGTCGATGCCTTTGTCCCGTTTCTCCTGGGCCTTGATCTCGTTCCAAAGCTTCTGGCTTTCGCTGGTATTGTGGGCCTTGTTTTCACCAAAGACATGAGGATGGCGCCGGATGAGCTTTTCATTACCAATGCGCGCAATCTCGTGCATATCCACTTCGCGGCTTTCGCTGAGGATGCGGGTGCAAAAACTGGTCATGAAAAGCAAGTCGCCCAATTCTTCTGCACAGCCTTCTTCATCTCCGGCCAAGGCTGCTTCCACCAGTTCGCCAGCTTCGTCCATGAGATAGCGGGCGGCGTTCAGGAGGTTTTGTTTTTGATCCCAGGGGCAGCCTCCGGGGTTGCGCAGGGTATCGATGGTGGTCAGCAGATTTTCGAAGTGGGCGGACATGCTCAAGCCTTTCGTTGGTAGAATAAACCAGCCTTGAAACTAATTCAGATTGGCTGAAGGGCAAACCTCTGTTATCGTATTCAGTCGATTACCAACCGTTTTTCCGCATCCCCGAGGTGTATTCTTGACAGAGTGGATTCGTATCAAAGGCGCCCGCCAGCACAACCTGCAAAACGTGGACGTCAATTTTCCCCGCTGCACCATGACAGCCGTCTCCGGTCTATCCGGTTCCGGCAAATCCTCTCTGGTGTTTGATACCCTTTATGCCGAGGGGCAACGCTGCTATGTGGAATCCCTCAGCACCTACGCCCGGCAATTTCTGGCACGTCTGCCCAAACCGGATGTGGATTGGATCGATGGCATCAGTCCAGCCATTGCTATTGAGCAACGCAATGCTGTCACCAGCGGACGCAGCACCGTAGGCACAGTGACTGAGATCAATGATTATCTGCGCGTGCTCTGGGCTCGGGTGGGAAAAATTTATTGTCCCGATTGTGAAGTGCGGGTGGATAAAGAAAGTCCTGCCACCATTTGGCGCACCGTGCGCAAGGAGCAGGAAGAGGGGTCCCTGCTCCTGGTTTGCTTCCCTTTGAAGATCTCAGGATCCGTGGCGGCCATCGGCTGGTGGGAGCCTCTGCTGGCCCAGGGTTTTCAGCGTGCTGTTTTGAAGGGAGAAACCATCCGCCTGGATGATCCAGAAATTGATCAACTGCCCTTACCTAAAGTGGACGAAACCATCGATGTGGTGGTAGACCGTTTGAAGCTGGTGGGCAAATCTCGGGCGCGCTTTATCGAAGGGGTGGAGCTGGCTCTGCAGCAGGCTAATGGCTGGGCCGTGGTGCGCCTGAGTGATGGCACCTGGCGAGAAGATTATTCCAGCGATTTGCGTTGCAACAGTTGTAGCCGCGTCTTTCCCGAAATGACAGCCCGGTTGTTCTCTTTCAACTCTCCTGAAGGGGCCTGCCCGGCTTGCAACGGTTTTGGAAACAAGCTGGAGTTCGACGAGGACAAAATTATTCCCGACCCGGAGATGACCCTGCGGGAAGGGGCAATCAAGCCTTGGAAAACGGAAAGTTTCAGCCGCAACTTCACGGCCTTGTTGCGTTTTTGCGGGCGCCACAAAATCCCCACCGACGCGCCATTTGCCAAACTCAAGCGCAAGCAGCAACTCCTTGTTTTAGAGGGTGCCGATAAAGGTTATCCCGGTGTCATCCCCTTCCTGCAACTCATGCGCAAGGAAATGAAGCACGGTCACCACCGCTTTTTTACCCGCCGGTTTATGGGCGATACTCTTTGCCGGGCCTGTGGAGGCAGCCGGCTGCGTTCCGAAGCCCTGGCCGTCAAAGTGCAAAACATGAACCTGGGCCAAATCGGATCCATCTCGGTGGAAGAGGCTCTGGTTAAAATCACTGGTATCCGCATGAACGAGACGGCTCTGGCTGCCGCCGGCGAAGTGCGTGAAGATGTGGTCAACAGATTGACCTTCCTCAACCGAGTGGGGCTGGGATACCTGACTCTGGATCGCCTGACCCGGACCCTGTCCGGTGGTGAGGCCCAACGCATCCACCTGGCCAACGCTCTGGGAGCCCGGTTGGTGGATACGCTGTATGTGCTGGACGAACCCACTTGCGGCTTGCACGCGGGGGATGTGGATCGCCTGATCGCCACCCTGCATGACCTGGTGGCCGGTGGCAACACTGTGGTGGTTGTGGAACATGATTTGGCTGTCCTCAAGGCAGCCGAGCACTTTGTGGAACTGGGCCCCGGAGCAGGCAGCAACGGTGGTCATGTGGTTTACCAGGGGCCGCTGGATGAGTTGATAAAAGATGGTGAGACCATCACGGCAGTGCATATGCGTGGAGAAGTGCCCCATCGGGACGCCGCCTCCAGGGCTGAAAAGCCCAACCAATGGTTGACGGTCAAGGGCGCCCGCCTGCACAACCTGCGGGAGTTGGATGTGCGTATTCCCCTGCAGCGGTTTGTGGCCTTGAGTGGAGTCTCCGGATCAGGAAAAAGCAGCCTGATGAATGGTTGCCTTTATGATGGCCTGACCTACCAGGTGAACGGCGGCCAGGGACGGGCCTTTCCGTTCACATCCATCCAGGGTGCTCACGGCGTGGACAAGGTCATCAAGGTGGACCAGACACCCATCGGCAAAACCAGCCGCTCCAACCCGGCCACCTACCTGCAAATTCTGGGGCCTATCAGAGAACTCTTCGCTGGTACCAAAGAATCTATGGCCAGGGGATACGCCACCGGTCGTTTCAGTTTCAACACTGCAGGTGGCCGTTGCACATCCTGCCAGGGTATGGGCTACCATCGGGTGGAGATGCAGTTCATGGCTGACATCACTGTGCCCTGTGAAGACTGCTACGGCATGCGTTTCAACCCCAGCACCCTTGAAATCAAGTACAAGGGGCTCAACGTGGCTCAGGTACTGGAGATGACGGTGGAACAAGCCTTGGCCTTCTTCGGGGATGTGGCGGCCATCAGCCAGCGTCTGTGGCTTCTGAAGAAAGTGGGCCTGGGGTATCTGACTTTGGGACAACCCGCGCCCACCCTCAGTGGTGGAGAAAGCCAGCGCTTGAAGGTGGCCCGGGAATTGGCCATGCCTTCTGGTAAGAACAATTTGTATCTGTTGGATGAACCCACCACCGGTCTGCACGCCGAAGATGTGCGCGCCCTGGTCAAAGTGCTTCACGAGTTGGTGGAACGAAAACACTCGGTGGTGGTGATTGAGCACAATCTGGATCTCATTGCCCAGGCCGACTGGGTCATTGACCTGGGGCCCGGGGGTGGCCGACATGGGGGCAAGGTGGTGGCCCAGGGTACACCCGAAAAGGTGATGACTGTGAAAGCCTCGTTGACCGGTAAATATTTGAAGGAAATGTTATAGGCCAACCCGGGTCAGTCTATAGAATGAGCAAAAAGCCCCACCTGGGGCTTTTTGTATTGGCACACCCTTTGCAGTTTTACCCCTGTGTGGATAAACCTGAAAAGGGAAAGAAAATGCAATTGGTTGAAACACAAACAGTTGAGTCGGTTCAGGAAACTCCTGAATTTTTGGGCGGGCAAAAATTTCCGGACCTGTTTCGGAAAATTTTCCTCTCGGCTCCTGTGGCCATGTTGGTTCTGGGACCGGGTGAGGCCTTCTTCCCCAATTCCGTCTGCAGGGACCTTCTGAATGAAACGGTAGGATCGTCATTGCATGGTTGGCGGCGCTGGGTGGCCGCGGCCATGGTGCGCATGGCAGTGCACGGCTCCTGGCTGGATGTGGTGGCAGGCAGTATGGAGGGACGTCCTGAGGTGGAGATCACCGTGGGGCCGGAAGTGACTGCTGAAGGTCACCGGGTGCTCACCTTGCGGCGCATGGGGGCTTCGGAAAGCCGTAGCGAAGATCTGGCTGAAACAGTGAGCACTTTGTACCACGAACTGCGCACGCCCCTGACTTCCATGAAGAGCAGCCTGAATCTGGTTCGCACCGGCGAAACAGGACCACTCAATGATGATCAGGAACATTTCCTGGGCATGACCATGCGCAATATCGAACGCCTGGACCGGTTGGTTGGTGATTTGTTGGATACTTCCCGGGCCGCAGCCGGCAGCCTGGTTTTGAATCTGATACAGGGTGATTTGGCACCCATCCTCAAGGAATCGTTGCATTTCCATGCCGAAGCAGCTCGCAGCGCCGGGTTGGAATTCAAAATCAATGAAATAAGCACCGCTCTGCCGGTGAATGTGGACCAGGATAAAGTGGTGCAGATGCTGGCCAATGTGGTGAGCAACGCCATCAAGTTTACTCCCTCTGGAGGAACTGTTCAGGTGGAGACAGGGGATGGCCCCAAACCGGACAGCTTCACCATTGTGGTGCGTGATAACGGTCCAGGTATGGATGAGCAGGCCTTGTCCCAGGTGTTTGAGCCTTTTAAGAGAGTTCATGACGAAGGCAATTGCCGGGTTCCGGGGGCTGGTTTGGGCTTGCACATCACCCGAGGTTTGGCCCGAGCCCATGGAGGTGACCTCCACCTGGAGAGCACCCTGGGACAAGGGACTACCGTGCGTCTGGTATTGCCTCGGTGGCTGGAAACGGGCTAAGTCCCAAAAATCATTAAAGAGAATTGAATAGATCGCCGATGCATATGGAAACGAGCCAAAATCCCTATGGGACGAGCAGCGGAGGAATGACGATGGATCGAAAAATCAGAATTCTGGTCGTGGATGACGAACCGGATATCCTGGAAACTCTGGAATACAGCCTGGGCCGGCGCGGATTTGAAATCAATACCGCCATTGACGGGCTGGAAGGCTTGGAAAAGGCAAAACGCCTGCCTCCGGATTTTATGATTCTGGATGTGATGCTTCCCGGGTGCAACGGGTATGAAGTTAGCCGCATGCTCAAAGAGTGGATGGACAACGATCCGGAAGCTATTGCCTTCCCCATCATGCTATTAACCGCCCGGAAAGTAGAATCGCGAGAGCGGGAGCGGTTCATCTCAACTTGGTCCCGGGCCGATACCACCATGTACAAACCATTTGAATTGGATGAAGTTATCAGCACTATCCATGAATTGACTGGTGTCGGGGCTTGCTAAAATTTTGACAATTTCAAGGCGCGGCAGGAAAAATCACCTCCGCGCCTTGACTTTTTTCCCTGTGTTGTGCTTTATTCTCGCTCCCGGTCGATGACCGGACAATATTTGGTGCCTGGGTAGCTCAGTTGGTAGAGCACATGATTGAAAATCATGGTGTCGGTGGTTCGATTCCGCCCCCAGGCACCACTTCTGTATCTAGGGGCTGGTGTAGCTCAGTTGGTAGAGCATCTCACTCGTAATGAGAAGGTCTGCGGTTCGACTCCGCACACCAGCTCCAGGTCCAACAAATTCTAAAAATTTCTGCCTGCCCGTCGGCAGGTTTTTTTGTGCTTTCTCCCCAAGGCACTCGTGAGTACTATGGGTGAGATTCAATAATTGATTCCCTGTGAGTTGGTCCCGCCAGTAGCTGGCGGCGTTTCCTGGAGGAAAACCTTTGGTCCTGCGCGTTAGTATTTCCGGTATTCGTGGTGTGATTGGCGATGGTCTTGATGCTGTGACGGTTTCCCGCTGGGCTTCGGCCTACGGAGCGTGGTTGCCCGAAGGTCCCGTTGTGGTGGGCCGGGACAGCCGCATCAGTGGCCCCATGGTGTTCGATGCGGTGGCCGCGGCCCTCGCCTCCACAGGCCACGAAGTCTGGGATATCGGTATTGCCACTACACCCACCGTGGAAGTGGCGGTTCAGGAGAGCAACGCCATCGGTGGCATCATCATCACCGCCAGCCATAATCCGGCCCAGTGGAATGCATTGAAGTTTCTTCAAGGCGATGGCCTATTCCTGACTGCCGCCCAGAACCGTGAAGTGCGCCAACGCTATGAAGATGGCAGCGGCCATGTGAGTTATGATAAGCTGGGCTCTGTGGTGGAAAGGCAGGGGGCTGATGACCAGCACCTGAATGCCATCATGAATGTGGACTGGCTGGATGTGGACAAAATCCGCAGCCGCAATTTACACGCAGTGGTGGACGCTGTGGAGGGAGCTGGCGGCAGCATCGTACCCCGACTGTTGGAAGCTATGGGCGTTCGTTGCACCCCGCTGTATTGTGAGATGTCCGGTAAATTTCCTCATGATCCAGAACCCACACCGGCCCACCTGAAAGATTTGTCTGCCGAAGTGGTGGCCCAGGGCGCCGACCTCGGTTTTGCCGTGGATCCGGATGTGGATCGTTTGGCATTGGTGGATGGTGCTGGTACTGCGTTGAGTGAAGAGATGACCCTAGCCCTGGCTGCCGATTTTTTGCTGGGTAAAACTCCCGGCGATATGGCCGTAAACCTTTCCACCACCGGCCTTATTGAAGTGGTGGCGGCCAAGCACGGTGGCAAGGTCCACCGCACTCCCGTGGGAGAGGCCAATGTGGTGGAGGCCATCATTGGTGAGAATTGCATCCTGGGGGGCGAAGGAAATGGCGGCGTCATCTACCCCACCATTCATGCCGGGCGCGACGCCCTGGTGGGCATCGCCATGGTGCTGCAAGCTGTGGCCGAGCATGGCGGTACTCTGGCCGAGATGGCCGAAGCTCTACCTCCGGTGTTCATGGTCAAAACAAAAGTGGCCGCCGAAGATTTGCCTTCTGGCAAGGCTCTGGAAGATGTGCTCAACACACTGGGGCCAGGCAGCATCGATTCCCGGGATGGTTTGAAATGGGTGGGAGAGAGCGCCTGGGTGCATGTGCGGCCTTCAAACACTGAACCTGTGGTGCGTATTATTGCCGAAGCTCAAGACGAAGCGGCTGCTGTCGAACTGATAGACAGGGTTAAATCGTCCGTTTAATTCATGCTTGAGAGTGCGATAGCACCATGACAAGTTTATCATTTGACAGATTATCGAGATAATTCGTCAGATTATTCAGGAGGAATATATATGTGTGGCATAGTTGGTGTAACGGGGACGCCGGATGCAGCCCATGTTTTGTTAGAAGGATTGAAACGGCTTGAGTACCGTGGTTATGATAGCGCGGGCATTGCCATCGTGCGTCCTGATGGGCAGCACGTGGTTAAAGAAAAAGGCAAAATCCGCAATCTGGAAGCCAAGCTGAAGGACGATGATATGGTGGGCACATGTGGCATCGGCCATACGCGCTGGGCTACCCATGGTCCTCCCAATACCATCAATTCTCATCCTCACAATTCCGGCGATGTGGCCATGGTTCACAACGGCATCATTGAAAATTTTGGTGCCCTGAAGATCCAACTTTCTAAACAGGGGCACACATTTATTTCTGACACCGACAGCGAAGTCTTGGTGCACCTCATCGATGAACTCTACAAGGGTGATCTGGTGAAGGCCGTGCAGCAGGCATTGCAATTGGTGGATGGCGCTTTTGGCATTGCCGTGACCCACTCTGAACACCCCGATTTGATTGTTGGCGCTCGCCGAGGCAGCCCTCTGGTGGTGGGTGTGGGCGATGGCGCCAATTACCTGGCCAGCGATGTGGCGGCCATCATGGGGCAGACCCGGCAGGTCATTTACTTGGACGACGGTGACATGGTGACTTTGACTCCCGAGGGTGTCGACACTTTCAACGTGGACAATGAAACGGTGACCAAAGAGATCCAGGAGATCACCTGGAATTTGGACGCCATCCAAAAGGGTGGCTACGAGCATTTCATGCTCAAGGAAATTTTTGAACAACCCCAGACCATCAGAGATAGTTTCCGGGGGCGCATTCTGGCCGACTCCGGTGATGTGAAATTGGGTGGCATTCACCTGACGGATTGGGAGCTGCGCAACATCCGGCGCATCGTAATTCTGGCCTGCGGCACTTCCTGGCATGCGGGTCTGGTGGGGGAATATCTGCTTGAGGAGTACGCTCACATCCCCGTGGAGGTGGAGTACGCTTCGGAGTTCCGTTACCGCTCACCCATCATCGATCCAGGAACCCTGTGTTTGGTCATCAGTCAAAGTGGCGAGACCATCGATACGCTGGAAGCCATGCGGGAAGCCCGGCGCAAAGGTGCCAAAATCATGGGCATCACCAATGTGGTGGGCTCGACCATTGCCCGGGAAAGTGAATGTGGCATTTACATTCATGCGGGCCCGGAAATTGGAGTGGCCTCCACCAAGGCATTCACCAGCCAGGTAACCATCCTGGCGCTGTTCACCATCCTGCTGGGACGGCGGAACATTCTGAGCGCTGACCGTGGTGCCCAGATGCTGAAAGAATTGCAGAAATTGCCTGAATTGGTGCAGACGGTGCTCGACCAATCTGATCATATTAAAGCCATTGCTGAAGTTTACGCCAAGCACACCAACTGCCTGTATCTGGGGCGCGGGGTGAACTTCCCCATCGCTCTTGAAGGGGCCTTGAAGTTGAAGGAGATCAGCTACATCCACGCAGAGGGTTATCCCGCCGCGGAGATGAAGCACGGGCCCATCGCCCTGATCGATCCTGAAATGCCGGTCATTGTGATTGCCACCAAAGACGGCAGTTACGATAAGATTGTGGGCAATGTGCAGGAAGTGCGGGCGCGAGACGGCAAAATTATCAGCATTGTGACTGAAGGAGATGTGGATATCGCGGCCTTGAGTGATCACGTGATCACCATTCCGCCCATCATGAACATCTGGACACCGTTGCTTTCGGTGGTTCCTTTGCAGTTGCTGGCTTACCACATTGCGGTGATCCGTGGTGAAGACGTGGACCAGCCACGGAACCTGGCCAAGGCCGTGACTGTGGAATAGAATGCTGGCTGTAAGTGGGGGCGATTCCTGAATGGGAATCGCCCTCTTTTTTTGTGCTCCCGGTGGTTGTGGGGCTGACCTCAAGAGTATCCAGACTGGAATTTCGGTTGGACATTGGCTTCCATTGGCTTAGGGTTTGCCCTGATATAGTTATCTGTCACTTTTCCGGAGGATCAGAAATGACTCGCAAAATTATCCAAACCGACAATGCACCTGCTGCCATTGGTCCCTACAGCCAGGCCAACGCAGCGGGCGGTTTCCTTTTCACAGCCGGCCAAATTCCTCTCGATGCCAAGACTATGGAAGTGGTTGGCGTGACGGCCGCCGAGCAAGCCCAGAAGGCCCTCGAAAATGCCAAAGCTGTGGTTGAAGCCGGAGGCATGACTCTGGACAACGTCATCAAAGCCACCATTTTCATCATGGACATGAACGAATTTGGCAACATCAACGAAGTTTATTCCACCTTCTTTGCGTCTAACCCACCCGCCCGCAGCGTGGTGCAGGTTTCGCGATTGCCTAAAGATGTGCTGGTGGAAATCGAATTGATTGCCTATTCTGGTTGATGATATCCTCGCGGGAATGAGTGTCGTCTGGTGACGGCCGGGGACTTCAAATCCTTTTGTCGGGCGCGTTTACCGTCCGAGGTGGGTTCGATTCCCACACATTCCCGCCATTTTCCCTTTTCCTACAGAATTAGACCCCATGCAACACGTGGTGATCATTGCCAATCCGTTTGCGGGCACATCCCGAAGCCGTCTGGATGGTGAAACAGCATGCAAGCTGTTGACCTCTAAAGGTTTCCGTGCCGAGTTTCGTCCAACAACTGGGACGGGGCACGCCACCGAGTTATCTTCCCAGGCCGCTGCCGAGGGCGTCGATATGGTGGTCAGTCTGGGTGGCGATGGCACCGTGCATGAAGTGGCCAAAGGCTTGGCGGGAACCGGAACCCCTCTGGGGGTGTTGCCTTCCGGCAGTGGCAATGATTTTGCACGGGCGGTGGGATGCTTCACCATTGAGCAGGCCCTCCATACTCTGAGCACCGGTCGCGACCAGGTTTTTGATACAGCCAGTTTGGATGGAGATTTTTTCATCAATACGCTGGGGTTGTTGGCCAGTGGTCTGATCTCAGTGCGGTCGGCCCGGCTCTGGCGTTGGCTGGGGCATTGGCGGTACACGGTGGCTTCGGCCATGACTCTGCTCAGTTATTTTGGGCAAGATGTCCACTGGCGGTTGTATCGGGGGAAGGACATGGTGTTGGAACAGAAGGGCCGGTACCTTCTGGCAGAAATCTGTAATGCTCCGTATACCGGAGGAGGTTTCCTTTTCACACCCGAGGCCAAACCCCACGACGGCCTGCTGGATGCTTGCCTCATCAAGGGCATTGCCCCCTGGACGGCCATGAGCCAGTTGCCCAAGGCCACTACAGGAAAGCCATTGCAGCATCCGGCCATTTCGGTGTCGCCATGCACGCGTCTGGAGTTTACAGTGGACTCGCCCGTGGCGTATCATCGCGATGGTGAAGCGGGATTTATTGCTGCCGGTACCCATGTGGTGAAAATTGAAAAAGAAAGCATCAGGGTGAGGGTGCCCATCGGTTGGCCTAAAGATATCAACCTGGAGACAAAGTGAAGTTTCTCTTTCCAGTCATGCTGATCCTGTTTTTTGCGCCGGGCCTTGCCTCGGCTCAGGAGGCGGCTCCCAGCCTTCCTGACACCTTGGACGTTTCTGACAGTGAAACGGTTGAAGAAATACCAGAAGTGAATGAAGCGGCCCTGGCCCTAAAACCCATTGACACCTGGGACACCGGGGTTAACCCCACAGGCGCCGTGCTCATGACTCCGCTTTTTCCGGGCTGGGGTCAATTGTACACCGAAAACAGTTGGCGGGCGGCCTTGGCTTTTGGTGTGGAGATGTTTTACTGGTCGAATATGCTGATGCGCGACCGCCGAGCCATCCGCTACAAGAGCTTCAGCCAAGGGTTTGAAGAAGGCAGCCAACAGCGAACCTACTACGATGCCCTGGCCACGGAAAATTGGGAACAGGTGCGGGATTTTGCCTGGTGGTCTGGTGGAGTGCTCCTGATTATTGCTTTGGATGCTTATGTGGGAGCGCATCTCTTCGAATTTGAAGAGAATGCGATGCCGGTTCCAAACGACTGGGATGGGCATTTTGGGTATCTTGGAGAAGATATGCCTGGGGCCGCTTCAGCTCCCACCATGGTGGTCTTCCAATGGGGCTATAACTTCTAATTTGTCCAAAACAACTATTGGGGCTACTTTGTCCCCCTTTGCATACCCCCACATCACCCCCAAGCCCGGATGGAATTATGTCCTCAAGTCAGGAAATAACGCGGAATTTCTGCATCATCGCCCACATTGATCATGGCAAGAGCACTCTTGCTGATCGCTTACTTGAGTATACAGGAACTCTCAAGGGCAAAGAGATGCAGGAACAGGTCCTAGACAGTATGGATCTGGAGCGGGAGCGGGGCATCACCATCAAAAGCCATCCCATCCGCATGGATTACAAAGATCCGGGTGGTAAGAGTTGGTACTTGAACCTCATCGACACTCCGGGTCATGTGGATTTTCACTATGAAGTGAGCCGCAGTTTGGCCGCCTGTGAGGGGGCTCTGCTGGTGGTTGACGCCGTGCAGGGAGTGCAGGCGCAGACCATCAATAATTTGTATCTGGCCCTGGAGCATGATCTGGAAATTATTCCGGTGATCAACAAAATCGATTTGCCGGCTGCCCGGCCTGATTTTATTGCCGAACAATTCATCGATTTGCTGGGCTGTGATCCCGACGAAATCATTATGGTGAGTGCCAAAACCGGTGAGGGAATCCCTGAACTTCTGGACGCCATCATCGAGCGTTGCCCTGCGCCCAGTGGCGATGTGGATGCTCCACCCAAAGGTCTTATCTTCGACTCTATTTTCGACTCCTATGTGGGGGCGGTGGCTTATGTGCGTCTCTTTGAAGGGACCATCAAAAAAGGCCAGCGCATTCGCCTGTTCAACAATACAAAGAATTTTGAAGTCGGAGAAATTGGCTGGTTTCGTCTGAAAAGAGTGGCTCAAAAATCTCTTACGGCTGGCGAAGTGGGATATATCGCCACTGGCAGCAAGGATGTTCGGGATGTGCGGGTGGGCGACACCGTGACTCTGCTCGAAGGGGGCTGCGAAGAGGCCCTTGACGGTTACACTGAAGCCAAGCCCATGGTTTTCTCGGGATTGTATCCCATCGATACCGACCAGTACAACGATCTCTTCGAGGCCCTGCAGAGAATGCAGATGAATGATGCGGCCCTGACCTGGGAAAAAGAAACCAGTGCCGCTTTGGGTTTTGGTTTCCGTTGTGGTTTCCTGGGGCTGTTGCACATGGAAATTATTCAGGAGCGATTGGAGCGGGAGTACAACCTGAGCCTGATTGCCACTTTGCCCAATGTGGAATACCAAGTGCAGATGCGAACCGGTGAAGAGATTTTGGTTGAGAACCCGGCCCACTTGCCTGATGAGAAAGACATAGCAGAGATTCGGGAACCTATCGTGCACGCTTCCGTAATCACCCCCAAAGATTATGTGGGGTCGGTGATCCAAATCAGTTTGGAACGCCGGGGTGTGCAGACCAAAATGGAATACCTGGACACCGAGCGTGTGAACATTGAATTTGATCTGCCATTGAATGAACTGGTGGTCGATTATTATGACAAACTCAAGAGTGTGACCAAGGGATACGCCTCCCTGGATTATGAATACAAATGCCACCGCGCTGATAATTTGGTGCGGCTGAACTTGCTGATCAATGGCGACATGGTGGATGCTCTGACATGCATTGTCCATAAAGACAATGCCTACAGCTGGGGCTTGAAACTCTGCCAGAAATTGAAAGAGTTGATCCCGCGGCAAATGTTTGCCGTAGCTATTCAGGCAGCCATCGGGACCCGGGTGCTGGCTCGTACCTCGGTGAAGGCCTTCCGCAAGAATGTGACGGCAAAATGTTATGGCGGCGATATCTCCCGTAAGCGGAAACTTCTGGAAAAACAGAAGGCGGGTAAGAAACGCATGAAGCAGGTTGGTTCGGTGGAAATTCCCCAGGAGGCCTTTTTGGCCGTCCTCAAAGTTGAACGCTGATCTGGAGATCAAATGCTGAAGAAAATTTTCAAAAAAGACAAAGACGATACCAAGGCCAAGACCAAAGAAGTTCGTCGGGAGAGCAAGCCGAAAGAATATGCCAAGGCCATCGGGAGCGCTTTGCTCATTGCCATGGTCTTGAAAACCCTCGTCTTTCAGGCTTTCACCATTCCCACCGGGTCCATGCTGGAAACCCTGCAGATTGGCGATTTTCTCTTTGTTGAAAAACTCACTTATGGTCCTCGCACACCTGAGCGTGTGAGGTTGCTGGGCGTGACCTTAATGAAGGGTTTGCCCACCTTGAAAATACCTGGTTTCCGGGACCCGGCCCAGGGTGATATCATTGTTTTTGCTTACCCTAAAGATCGCAATCTGGACTACATCAAACGTTGTGTGGCCGTGGCCGGCGATACGGTGGAAGTCATCGATGGGGTGCTGTATGTGAATGGTGATATTTACGAAAGCAATTTTGGCGACCGGGATGGCGATCACAGTTGTGTTCCCAGCTGGACCGATCCTGAATCCTGTCCCGCACCCCGGGTGAAAAAAGACCAGGCTGCCTATTTGAACAACCCCCGGATCAAGTCCTGGCCCTGGGCGGGGCAGCCCAGACCCTATACCGTGCCCGAAGGCCACATCTTCATGATGGGTGACAACCGTTACAACAGTGCGGACAGTCGCTATTGGGGCCCCCTGGACATGAAGCTCATCAAAGGCAAAGCCGCGGTGATCTACTGGTCGTTTGATAAAAAGAAGAATCGCGTTCGCCTGAGCCGGGTCTTTGATTTGATTCGCTGATGGGACTGTACATCCACGTCCCTTTTTGTGGGTCCATTTGTTCTTATTGCCATTTTTCTCGCACTGCGGACCATCAACCGATGGTCCGCTCGCGTTATGTGGATGCCGTGGTGCGGGAGTTTGAATTGCGTCGGCAGGCTTGCCCCACTGTGAGAGGTGGACGCTTGTTGGAGACGGTGTACGTGGGAGGCGGCACACCCTCAGAGCTGGAGCCGGAGCTGATGGCGCGCCTATTGGACCAAACGGTGGGGCAGTTGTCAGCGGCGCCAGATTTTGAATTCACCTGTGAGGCCAACCCCGAGTCTTTGGATCAAGAGAAGATTAGAGCCTGGCAGAATGCGGGCATCAACCGGATCAGCCTGGGGGTGCAAAGTCTGGACGCAGATGTGTTGAAGCTTTTAGGCCGGGCCTGCCAACCGGATGTGGCGCGGCAGGGGCTGAAGCTGGCCTGCCATTCCTTTGAACGAGTCAGCGCCGATTGGATCATAGGGCCTGGTTTGAAACAGGATTCCCTGCTGGCAGAGCTGGACGAAGCTGTGGGCCTGGGAGTGCAGCACTTCTCCCTGTACATTTTAGAGCTACACCAGGGCACGCACCTGGAAAAAGCGGTTCGCGCCGGGCGAGTGCGTCTGCCGGCCGATGAACATACTGAAAGACTCTATTTGGCGGCTGTGGATTTTCTGAAGGGCCGGGGCATCCGGCAATATGAAGTTTCGAACTTTTCCCGCCCAGGTGCGGAGAGTCGGCACAATGGAAATTATTGGCGGCGCAAACCCTGGTTGGGGTTGGGACCGGCGGCCCATGGGTGTTATGGCCCACGCCGTTACGGGAATATCCGAAATCTGGAGAATTATTGCCAAGCCGTTGAAAATGGGGATCTTCCCGAAGAATCAGTGGACCCACTGGACCTCCAATCCCGCATTCTGGAACGTTTGATTCTGGCTTTGCGCACGGTGGAGGGAGTGCCTTTGGAATGGCTGGAGGAAGGCTGCCTGGATTTGGATGCTGGTTTGGCTGAAGGATATTGGGTGGTGCAGGATGGGTTTCTAAGGCTGAAAGCCAAGGGCTTTCTTGTTATCGATGGCATCGAAGAAAAAGTCCAACCCCGCTTGGTGGGTTGACACTCTAAATCCCCATTGATTACCTTGTTTCCCGCTGGTGCTGACCTCCACTTCTGACCATGGCCGGAACATGAAAACCATCAACGCGAGATCTCTGGAAATCCTCGACGCCGTGGTGCGTCTGAATATCGAAACGGGACGGGCTGTAAGCTCGGGCCTGGTTGCGCGTTTGATGAATACGTCGGTCAGTTCTGCCACCATCCGCAGCGAGATGAAATTGTTGGAGGATGAAGGGTATCTGGAACAGCCACACACTTCGGCCGGACGCTTCCCCACTGACCTGGGTTACCGGGTATTTGTGGATCGTCTGCGCAGTGGTTGGGCTTTGCGCACCCGGGTGATACCGGAAGACATGTGCAGCGAAGCTCGCCGGGATTTGGACCGGTCCGTGGGGCACCCTGACCGCATTGGCATCATGGCCCGGCTGTTGAGTCGGTTGACCTGCAACATCAGCATCATCGTAGGGCCCTCTCTCGATCATGTGCGGGCCCAGCGAGTGGAGTTGTATCCGCGCTCATCCACCCGGGTTTTGATGGTGGTGATCCTGGACAACAGCCAGGTGCGCACCGGCATGGTGGAGTTACCCCAGGCCCAACCGGAAAGGGTGATCCAGAAAGCCGGCCGACTCATCACTGAGCGTGTTGCTGGTCGAACGGTTGCCGAGATACGCGGGGGGGCTTTGGAGATGGTTGATCTGGTTCGCACCCCTGTCACCCAGTGCGCATCTCTTTTGATGCAGCAGGGCAAAGATCTTTTTCAGGATACAGAGCAGGGTGAGGTTCAGCTGGAAGGGGTGGCCAACGTTCTGGAAGAACCGGAATTTGGCAACCCGGAACCTTTGAAAGCTTTGCTGCGGTTCATTGAATCGCCTTCCGCCATCCGCGATGCCATGGGCCGTTTGGATGGGCAAAGCCAAGACGGAATTGGCGTGTGGATTGGGCAGGAAAATCCTCTGGATGAACTGCGGCAATTCAGTATGCTGACGGGACGATTTGATTTGGACGGTCGGCAGGGGATGCTGGCTGTTCTGGGGCCACGACGCATGTGGTACCAACGAGCATTTTTTGGAATTGACGCCATGCAACAGGTGATGAACATCACCCGGTGAACCTATAGGAAGGCAGATTTACGATGAGCGAAAGCCGCGAAGAAGAATTGGAAAACGAAGAAGAATTGGAAAACGAAGAAGTGGTTGAAGAATCCAGCGAGGAAGCCAGTGAAGAGTTGAATGAGGAGGCGGACAAGGTCGTTGAGGATGAACCCGCTAAGCCGGAACTCAGCGCCGAAGACCAACTCACTCTGGAGCGGGATGTTTTTCACGACAAATGGATGCGCGCCGTGGCTGAAACCGATAACGTACGCAAGCGTTCTCGGAAGGAAGTGAATGATGCCCGACGTTTTGCCCAGGCTGAGACCTTGCGCTCATTCCTGGATGTTTACGATAATTTCGAACGGGCCTTGCAATCCATGCCTGCCACCGATGACGAGAACAAGGCCGGCGGGCTGCGCGAAGGTGTGGAATTGATTTTCCAGAAATTTCAGGGTGCCTTGAAAGATCGCGGCGCCATTTTGATTGATGTTGTGGACTGCGAATTTGATCCCAACGTGCATGAAGCGGTGGGCCAATTGCCCCGCGAGGGAGTGGAGCCCGGCATGGTCATTGAAGTGGCCCAGCAGGGATTTAAATTGGGCGAAATGGTCTTGCGACCCGCACGGGTCATTGTATCCAGTTAAGCATTTTTACTAACCAGACAAGAGGCAGGAATGAGCGCGAAAAGGGATTATTACGAGGTGTTGGGCATTGCTAAAGGTGCCTCTGTCAGTGAAATCAAAAAGGCCTATCGTAAATTGGCTATCAAGCACCATCCGGACAAAAATCCAGGTGATGATGGTGCTGCCGAACGATTCCGTGAAGCCACCGAGGCCTACGAAGTTCTGAAAGACGATCAGAAACGGGCCCAGTTTGACCAGTTTGGCCACGCCCCAGAAGGCGGCGGCTTTGGTGGCGGAGGCTATGGTGGCGCCGGAGGTGGTTTCAATGTCGACATGAACGATGCCCTGGAATCTTTCCTGCGCAACTTCGGCATGGGCGGCGGCGGCGGTGGTGGCGGATTTGGCGATATGTTCGGCGGCGGTGGCGGTGGCGCTCAACACCGGGGCCGGGATCTGCAGATTTCTCTGAAAGTTTCTTTGGTGGATGCAGCGGCCGGTGTGACCAAAAAGATTAAAGTCAACAAACAGGTTGCCTGTGACAGTTGCGATGGCAGTGGTGCGGCCGCTGGCAGCAAGCCAGTGACTTGCGCTCAATGCAATGGCATGGGCCGGGTGCGGCAGGTGCGCCAATCTCTCCTGGGCCAAATGATGACTGAGGTGGCTTGTCCCAAATGCCAGGGCCAGGGGCAAACCATAAGCAATCCCTGTGGCAACTGCCGCGGCAGTGGCACTGTGCGGGGCGAAGAGATGCTGGAAGTGAAGGTTCCCGCGGGGGTCAGTTCCGGCAATTACATGGAATTGCAGGGCAAGGGCGATCATGGGCAGCAAGGTTCATCCGCCGGCCATCTGCGAGTCGTTTTTGAAGTGGAAGAGAATGATCTTTTCGAGCGCCATGGCGACGATCTGATCATTGATGTGCCCATTTCTCCTGTGGATCTCATTCTGGGCACCAAGGTTGAAGTTCCGACTTTAGCCGGCAAGGTGGCCTTGAAAATTCCGGCGGGCACCCAATCCCACAAAGTTTTCCGCATGCGGGGCAAAGGCATTCCTCATGTGAACCGTCCAGGCACCGGCGACCAACTCGTGCGGGTGCTGGCCTGGACTCCCGACAAGCTGGACAAGGACACCAAAGCCAAACTGGAAGCTGTGCGTGAGCCCCTGGCTGGCCGGATTCCGGCTCCTGGTCGCCATTTGTACGACTGATCAACCGGGAGATGAATGTGCGGCACTTTTATCTGGATCCCGAATCTGTTTCCCTGCCCACCGTGGGCCAGGTGGTGACTTTGGACGGTGAAGAAAGCCACCACCTGGGCACAGTGCTGCGGGGGGGGCGGCAGCAGGAAGTGGTTTTGACTGATGGCCTGGGCCACCGATTTGACGCCCAGGTTGTGACCCAGGACCGGCGCAAAGCCAGCCTGGAAATATTGACGGCCTCCCGTGACGAAGAGGAATTTAAGGCTCCACAATTGGTGCTGGCTTTAGCCATAATCAAAACCAAACGGTTTGAATGGGCCCTGGAAAAGGCTGTAGAGCTGGGAGTTCACCAGATAGTGCCTTTGATAACTGAGCACGTAGTCAAAGGTTCAGGAAACACGAAACCAAAGAGATGGCAGACGATTATGCGCACTGCCATCAAGCAATGCGGGCGTTCTTTTCTCCCCAAAATCTCAGAAGTCCAGACAGTGGAATCCTTTTTGAAAGCTGAGCCAAGAGGCTTGGCGGTATTTGGGGCTATTCCTGAAGAGTTGGGGTTGGAAGTTAGGCCGCGGCCCTTGTGGGAATTGGCGGTCCAAAAGCCAGCCTCCCTGCCGGAAAGCCTCACCGCCATGATCGGTCCCGAAGGTGGATGGTCTGAAGCGGAAGTGGGGCTCTTTTTGGAGCACGGTCTGCAGGCCATCACTCTGGGGCCCCATATCTTGCGGGCTGAAACTGCGGCGGCCTCCGCGTTGTCTGGACTGCAGGGAGTTCGCCAGGCTTGGTTGGTCTAACCTGATCATCTGGCGGTTGTGGTTTTCTCACAACGCGCCCATGGTCCTTGACAGAACTTCCTTGCTCGTCTTTTATAAACTCACATTAAACTCCGCCCCGGCCATTTCGGGGCCCATTACTGCTAAATGAATGCCTCGAAAGGTGAATATCGTGGCCAAGAGTGAACTTGCTGGACGTCTGAAAACGGAAATCATCACGGCCATGAAAGCCAAGGACAAGCCCCGCCTGGGCGTTCTGCGCATGATGCAGGCCGCCGTCAAACAAATCGAGGTGGACGAACGCCGCGAATTGGAAGATGCCGACGTGGTCAAAATTCTGACTTCTTATGGCCGGAAGGTCAAAGACCAGATCAAGAGCTATGGCGAAGGTGGCCGGGAAGAATTGCTCCAGGCCGCTGAAGTGGAAATGAAAATTGTCTCCGAATTTCTGCCTGCCGAAATGAGTGATGAGGATCTGGAAAAGATCGTGCGCGGATGCGTGGACGAAGCCGGCGCTGCCGGTCCCCAGGATATGGGAAAAGTAATGAAGCTGGTAATGCCTAAAACGGCGGGTCGTGCCGATGGTGGCAAAGTAAGCGCCATGGTCAAAAAAGCATTGTTGGGTTGATCATGAATCTTGCAGTGATCATACCGTTGCCCTTTATCGCATTGTTCGGCATCATGGGATATCGCGATGGCGTCGTCAAACGGGTCCTCGAAATTCTGGGCGTTTTTGCCTCCCTCATCCTGACGGCTCGTTTTGCCACGGCGGTCAATCCATGGATGATGGAGCAAACCAATGTCCCGGAAGGCACGGCGCTGCTGGTGACGTGGGCGGCCTTGTTCTTTGCGGGGCTTTTGATCAGCCGTCTGCTGGCAACGTTGATCTCTAAAATGATTAGCCTTACTATCCTCGGTTGGATCGATAAATTGGGTGGCGCCGTGGTGGGCATGGCCCTGGGCGTTTTTGTGGCCAGTGTTGTGCTGTTGGCTATTTCCCATGTGCCCGGAGGAGACTCTGTAAAATCCGAATATCAGGAATCGTCGGTGGGGCAATTCATCTATTATGCCGCACCCACTTTTTACCAGGCTGCCCGCAAGCTGGGGGGCCAAAAAGCCGACGAGATGTTTGACCGGGTGATGGATGAGGCTCAGGATGTTGCGGGAGATGCCAAGGATAAAGCAGGGGAAGCGATGGACCAGGCCGCCGAAGAAGCCATGAAGAAAGCGGAAGAAGCCGCCAAAGACGCCATCGACCACTAATACCTATGATCGAATTATTACAACGCATCGCCAACGATCATGCCAGCACCTCTGAGGTGCTGGCTGAACGTGCTGCTCATCTTCTGGAATGGAAAGCCATCACCTCTCAAATTGCTCGGCATTGCCGCAACGAGAGAGCAGCCCGGGGCATTGAAAGTGTGCAACCTTTTGTCAACCTGCAGGCCATCACATTCCAACACCTCCTGACCGATGAGTTGAGGCCCACTGGGCAGTCGGGTCATTGGCCGCCGTTGATGAATTTGGGCGATGGTCTGGAGTTGCTGGAGATGACCGCTCCCGTGCGTTATGAAGGACCGGATCTGGTTCATCTGGCCACTGTGTCCGAGCATCTGGATGCGCTTAGAGAGTATTTTCTGGAGGCCCGCCTGCGGTGCCCTTTGTGGGGTGAAGCGGCTGTGCAAATGGCCACCTTCAGCGGCGTCAGTGGTGCCATCCGTCGGGCGCTGGATTTGGATGGACACATCGTGGATGGGGCCAGCCCACTGTTGGCCAAGCTGCGCCGGTCTGTAGGAGGCCAGGAGCGAGCCGTGCGTCAGGAAATGAGTACGGTCATGGGTTCGGCCCGGGCCAAAGGCTGGACCACAGGCACCGAAGTGACCATGCGTGGTGATCGTTTCTGTCTGCCTCTGCGCTCTGGTGAAAGTCAGAAAATAGCCGGCATTGTGCACGATCGGTCCACCACCGGTGCCACTCTTTTTGTGGAACCTGCCAGTGTGGTTCGTCTGAGCAATCAGTTGACGGAAACCCGGCTGGATATTGCCGCCGAAGAAGCGCGCATCATCTTTGAATTAAACCGCGCCGTGGAACAGGCCTCCGATGCCATGCATGAAGCGGCCCAGGTAATGTTACTCTTGGATCAGGTGCGGGCCCATCTGCTATGGAGCCTGGAAGTAAAAGGCAGCCGGCCCCAACTGGAAGCTGGAGCAGCGGTCCGCATATCCGGGGGACGACACCCTCTCTTGATGGAAGCTCTAGGCGAAGGCGATCTCAAACGGGGCGCCGCCCAGGTGATCCCTCTGGAACTGGAAATTCCTCCTGCCGGGCGGGCTTTGGTTATCAGTGGTCCCAATGCTGGTGGAAAATCCGTAGCCTTGAAAACGGTGGGCGTTTTCTGCCTGATGGCGCAATGTGGCTGGGATGTGCCCGGCCGCCAAGATACCCGCCTTCCTCTGATCACCAATTTGATGGTGGATCTGGGCGATGACCAATCCATCGCCGAAGCGTTGAGTAGCTTTTCCGCCCACCTGGGCCAACTGGCGCATTTTCTAGAGCACGCCGGCCCCGATACCCTTGTTTTGTGTGATGAAATTGGCAGCGGCACCGACCCTCAGGAGGGCACCGCTTTGGCGTATGCCGTCCTGGAGAGGCTGGTGGAAAAAGGGGCTCAGGTTTTGGCCAGCACCCATTTTGGCCTGTTGAAAGCCGCCGTTCACGATCATCCGCACATGGTCAATGCGGCCATGGATTATAACGAAAAAGATTTGCTGCCCCTGTACACCTTCCGGGTGGGAGACCCAGGCACGAGTCACGCCTTCGATATCGCGGCGCGCATGGGCCTGCCCGCCGATTTGCTGGAGCGTGCCAGGCACATGGCGGGTGAAGAACGGGTGCAGATCGAACAGCTGCTCAGCGATCTGGATCGCCGGGCAGGAGAGTTGGCCCATGAACAACTCGAGTTGAAGTTGGCAGTGGAAAAACAGAAGGCCCTGGACAGTGAGTTGGAGAAGCGGCTCAAGGGTTTGAAAAAAGAACGCCGTGAGGTTCTGGAAGGAACCCGCCGAGAGAATGATCAGCTTATGGCTGAAGGCCGCCGGGCCATCGAGGCGGCCGTGCGTGAAATCAAATCGGGTATGGCGGGTAAGCGAGTGGTGAAAGCAGCTCGCGACCGGCTCGATGGCATCGGCGAAAAGATACAGAAACGCATGGATGATAGTGGCCCGGTGGAAACAAACCAGGCCTCCGTGGAAGTGGAAGTGGGCATGCGGGTGCGCATCCCGCATCTGGGCATGCTGGGCCGGGTGACAGAAGTGCGGGGGGAGAAAGTGACAGCCATGGCCGATGGCTTGCGCTTGACTTTGGGGCGGGAAGCCGTCATCCCCTTGACGGAAGATGGCCAGGAAATCACCGAGGGGCCGGTGCACAGTGCCGACTCCAGTGAAGAACCTGCCGCCGGCAGAGGCATTTGGTCTTGGCAGAGCGATGCTTCCGAGGCCAGCCACGAACTGGATCTTCGAGGTGAAACGGGGGCCGAAGGCTGGGAACGATTGGACCGGATGATTGACCGGGCCATTCCTGCCGGGCTGGATATTGTTTCGGTGATTCATGGTTTTGGTACGGGGCGTTTGAGGGATCACTTATATGCCCAGATGAAAAAAGATCCTCGCATCGCCTCCTTTGAGGAAGCCGGTCGGGGACGTGGGGGTGCTGGAGCCACTCGGATTCTCCTTAAAGGTGACTGAATCCGTTTTTCCCAAACCCGCCAGTTGGATTCCCTGCCCTGGCCGTGTTATGCTAGAGGCGGCGAAGTAATCAAAACCATAAGGCTTAACCCTGGGCAAATATATTTATGACCCCATCCTTCTCTCAGGACATCATCGCCCGCATCAAGGACGAAACCGACATCGTTGAGGTTGTGCGCCAACAGGTCACCCTCAAGCCAGCCGGTGCCATCTTCAAAGGGCTGTGTCCGTTCCACAAAGAGAAGACTCCCAGTTTCATTGTCACTCCGGCTCGCAACACCTACCACTGCTTTGGTTGTGGTGCCGGGGGCGACGCCATCTCGTTCATCATGGAACTGGAGGGCCTCAGTTTTCCCGAAGCGGTGGAAATTCTGGCCCGTCCTCTGAATATCGATTTATCCAGCTATTTGGCCGATGAAGAAACCGAAGGTGAGCGGCGCAGTTTCCACCGGGCCAACGAAGCAGCCACCCAGCTTTGGGTCGATGCTCTAGCGGATCCCAAAATGGGCAAACATGCCTTGGAATATTTGACCGGCCGTGGCTTCTCCGAAAAAATCCTACGAGATTTTCATGTGGGATGGGCGCCTGGTCTACCCGGCTGGTTGGAGAACAACCTGGCCCAAAGCGGAGTCGACAGCGAACTGGCTCACCGGGCCGATTTGCTGCGCACCGGCGACCGCCCCGGAAGCTATGCCTACTTTCGCAACCGGATCATTTTTCCCATCCGCAGCATCTCCCGGCAGGTGGTGGGTTTTGGCGGACGCATTGTGGGGCAGGGAGAACCCAAGTACCTGAACTCTGCCGACAGCACTTATTTTTCCAAAGGAAAACTGCTGTACGGTTTTGATGCCGCCCGGATGCCCATGGCCCGGGAAAAAACTGCCATTCTGGTGGAAGGGTACCTGGATGTGATCGCTCTCTTCCAGGTGGGTATCACCAATGTGGCCGCCACTTGTGGCACTGCCTTTACTCCGGAACAGGCCAAGTTGATTCGCCGTGGTGCCCAAAATGTTTTGTTGGTGTTTGATGGTGATAAAGCGGGGTTGAAAGCTGCCGTCCGGTCTGCCGATGTGGCCCTTAAATACGGGCTCGAACCCAAGATTGTTTCCCTTCCGGCAGGGGAGGATCCGGCTTCGTTGGTCATTGATGTGGGACCCGATGCCATGCACCAGGCTCTGGCCGAAGCCCAGGGATATATCCCCTTCCTCAAAGGTCTGGCCGATGCCAAGGGCGGAGACAGAGAAGTCAGTGAACGGGCCCTTCGACAGGCCTTGGGTACCATCGTTGGAATTCCCGACAGTTTGCGTCAGGCTTATGTGTTGCAAGAGGCATCCGATGTTTTCGGCATGCCCATGGAGTTGCTCCGGGAAAATATGAAAAATCTGGAAAAGCTTGACAAACCTCGCAGAATGGGCTCCAAAAAGCCCTCGCCCCCTACTCGCAACGCTTCTTCAGCCCATGAACCACCCCTGGGGCAGGAGCCTGGCTATCTGGATGAAGAACCCGATTTTGGTGCCGAACAGCCCATGAATGGGGCGGCCTCAAAGCCCCAGCCGGCCAGTGGTTCTCCCCGAGTCAGGCGCGTTATGGGCTTGGTAAAAGTGGACCAGGTGGAAGCCCAGATGTTCGCCCATATCCTGGCTGATGCGTCCGGGAAATCGGCTCTCAGCTTTGTAAAAGAGCGGGGCGACTTGCCATTTTTGCTAGATGGTGCTTCATTGCTTGCCGATGAATTGACGGTCTGGACGGCTTCTGCCACTGGACCGGATGCTCCGACACCTCTGGAATTTATTCAGGAACGCTGGAACACCGCGGGTGATCGAGAGTATAGAGCCTTCATTAGCCAATTGCTCGACAGAGGGAGCCTGCCACCGGATATAGATTTTACCCAAGTCATCATGGATTGCCTCGGCCGGCTCAGACAGGGACATCGATCCCGTCGAGGCTGATCGATACGGGAAGAACCGGAAACGGGGGGGGCCCGGTCGAAAGAGGTGCCTGGCTGCAGTTCTGCTGGCGCACAGCGGACAAAGGTGGCCGGAGATATTGGAAGTGCCACGGGAGAATCACGCACACATGGATAATACGCAGTTTGACGGACTTATTGAAGACATTCGCAAGAAAGCAACCACCAAAGGTGGATACATTCTTCACGGACAGATCAACGAGTTGTTGGGAGACGAATCCGACGTAGATCTCATTGACCGTATATATGAAAGATTGGGCGAGCTTAAAATCGATTATTTCGATTCCGAAGCGGAAGCCCAGGCCAAGATTTCCAGACGCAAGAAAAAGGATAAGAAGAAGGCCGCCACGGTCAAGAAGGTCACCCGGACCAACGTCAAATATGACGATCCGGTGCGCATGTACTTGCGCGAAATGGGCCGTGTCCCATTGCTGACCCGGCAGGGTGAAGTGAACCTGGCCAGGCGTATGGAAGATGGCATGATCGCCATCATTCAAGCCACTATGCGCAGCACCCACGCCATGGGTGAGCTGAAGCAGACGGCCAACTTCCTGCTCAATGACGCCATCCATGTGGATGAAGTGGTCAAGGCTGATACCAGCACCTGGAATGTGCACCTCTCAGCCAAAAAAGAGGGCAAACGCATCCTGCGCACCCTCGAAAAAATTGAGAAACTTCAGTGTGAAGTCCGGGATCAGAAAAAAGAGCTGAAAGGCTGCAGCGACCAGACTCGCCAAGGTGTTCTCAAAAAAATGATCGATGGCCGGGACAAGAAGATTCTCGAAAACTTTTTGGATATGCATCTGGCTCCCGCACAAATTGAACAACTGGCCAATAAATTGATGTTGGTGGCTAACAAGGTCATTGACCTGCAGGATCGCATCTGTGTCATCGAGCGTGATGTGGGCATCCCCTTCGGGGAAATGGCCGCTGCCCTCAAAGGGCGGGTGGCCGGAGCCTCCAACGCCGAAGACATCCGTGAGGCCCACCGGCAGATCAAGGTTCTGCGCAAACGAGTGCAGGATATTGAGCGGGAATTGGGCCTGGATGATGGAGCCATCCGCCGCATCGGCACCGATATTAAGATGGGCCGCCAGCAAGTGGAAATCGCCCAGCGTGAAATGATCGAAGCCAATGTTCGGCTGGTTATCAGCATTGCCAAGCGTTACACCAACCGGGGACTGGAATTTCTGGATCTCATCCAGGAAGGCAACAGTGGCCTCATGCGCGCGGTGGAAAAATTTGATTACCGCAAAGGGTACAAATTCTCCACTTACGCCACTTGGTGGATTCGCCAGGCCATCACCAGAGCCATTGCCGATCAGGCCCGGACCATTCGTGTTCCTGTGCATATGATCGAGGCCATCAATAAGGTGAACCGGGCCAACCGGCAATTACTCCAGGAATTGGGACGTGATCCCAAACCGGAAGAAATCGCTGTTTATCTGGAGATGCCTCTGGAAAAAGTACAGGGTGTTTTGCAGGCCAGTATGGAACCAGTCAGTCTGGACCGTCCTATTGGCGAAGAAGAAGATAGCAATCTGAGTGACTTCATTGAAGATGATTCGGCACCTTCGCCGGCGCGTCTGGCCGCCCACAGTATGCTGAAAGATCAGATGCAAAGGGTGCTCAGCACACTGACACGCCGGGAAGAAAAAGTGATCCGCCTGCGATTCGGCCTGGGTGACGGTACGCCGCGCACCCTGGAGGAAGTGGGCACCATTTTCAAAGTGACTCGCGAACGTGTTCGGCAAATTGAGGCCAAGGCTCTGCGTAAGTTACGGCACCCCAGCCGCAGCCGGAAACTCAAGGGTTATGGAGAAATGGTTTAACCAGCCAATTCTCCAGTTGACCCAAGGCCATCCATGGCCTATCTTGCCGATCCAGCTTTGGGCCTATAGCTCAGTTGGTTAGAGCGCCCGGCTCATAACCGGTCGATCCCAGGTTCAAGTCCTGGTGGGCCCACCAGTTTTTTCTGATGGAGCCGAACGAAAAGAGATTGGATGGGCGTTTAGCTCAGCTGGCTAGAGCGCTCGCCTCACACGCGAGAGGTCACTGGTTCGAGTCCAGTATCGCCCACCATCCTTTTTTCGGTCGACTTCTTCGGAAGAAGGCCCTGGACGTGACTTTGGCGGAACTGTCCATTCTGCCTGGTTGTGGACCAGACGAGTGAACGGAAAAAGGGTGCTTCGGCACCCTTTTTTCTTTTTATGTAGGGGGAATTTCCAGTGGATCCCAAAACCCTGAACAACATTCTCGTGGAAATTTCCGAATTTGAAGATTTGTTGCTGCAAGCCTCCCAGAAATTGGAGCACAACACCCAACTCACCTTTTCCCTTGAAGAATTGCAAGCCGAATACGAATCCGACGCTGCCGATGCGGCCCGGCTGAATCAGGGCGCTGAGGTGACACTCAGGAGTCTGGAAAATGAAATCACTCAGGTGGCGCAGTTGTTGAAGGTTAAGCAGGAGATGCTGGTGGGGTTGACTGACCGGCGGCAAGTGCGGGCTGTTGCCGATGAAATCAGCCAGCTCAAACAACGTTTGGACAACTTGGAAAATGATACCATCCAGTTGTTGGACCAACAGGATTTGTTAAAGTCCGACGCTGTGGAGAGCCAGGGGGAGAGTCGCACTCACGGCACTAATTGCAGGGCCAAGCAAGAGGCCATGGCCGCAGACTCTGCTCAGCTGTCTCAAAAAACCAAACACATTCAAAATGATATGGACCGGCTTATTTCCATGCTGCCACCCACGGAGGGGCGGGCCGTCATCCGGTTGCGGGAGAAGTTGGAGCAGGCGGTGGTGCATCACCACGAAGGAGCCTGCCAGGGGTGTTTTCATCAATTGCCACAGCAGCAGGCCATTTCCGTTGATGGCGGACGTCACATTGTGCGATGTCCCTCCTGTATGCGTTTCTTAGTGCACCGCAGCTGGCGGTAAAACCCGATTCAGGAGAAGGCAACGATGGCTGATCAAAAGAAACCTGAGACCCTTCCTGATTTGCTGCGAACCCTCGAACGAAGTGGTGAGTTGCGCAGTCTGGCCCGAGAGTGCGGACTGTCCGTGAGGGAGCTGCGGCGCCGTTTGGCCATCTGGCGCCGAGAGTTGGCCAATGCTGAGGCTTCTCCTGAAGACTTTGTCGACAAACTCTCTTCAAAGCCGGTGGCTGTGACAGGGAAGTCGGGTAAAAGTGCCTCTGCCGAATCCCGCGTTATTCTCTGGCCGGAATTGCCTCTTGCATCCACCCTGCGAAAAAATCCTCTGCCCAAAGACGGCTTACGCATCATGGAAATCTTCACCGATGGCGCCAGTCGAGGCAATCCTGGCCCTGCTGCGGTGGGTGTGGTTTTTCGCCAAAAAGATGGTCCGGATTTAGCTGAGCATTGTGAAACCATCGGCAAGGCCACCAACAACGTGGCCGAATATCAAGCCGTGGTTTCGGCCCTGGAACATGTGCGTCGCTGGAAAGTGCGCAAGGTTCACCTTTTCATCGACAGTGAACTGATTTCACGGCAGCTCAGTGGGGCCTACCGTGTGAAAAGTCCAGATTTGCGCCCGCTCTTCCAACAGGTCGTCTTTCTCAGCCGCGATCTGAAGGAATTTAAGGTGCACCATGTCAAAAGAGCTCAGAATGCCCAGGCCGATGCTCTGGCAAACAAGGCTTTGGATGCAGAAAAATAATTCTCCGGTGTTTTTCCTGTGACATCGTGTGGCTTTGGGCGTATCATGGTCCTTGAGAAGTCGGAGAGACAGTCGCGGGTCCATTCCCGTTAAAGGAAAGGTTTCGAGGAAAGTCCGAGCTCCATAGGATAGGGTGCTGGCTAACGGCCAGGGGGAGCAATCCCACGGAAAGTGCCACAGAAAATAAACCGCCGCAACGTTGTCTTCGGGCATGATGCGGTAAGGGTGAAACGGTGAGGTAAGAGCTCACCGCTCCTCTGGTGACAGAGGTGGCAGGGTAAACCCCACCTGGAGCAAGACCAAATAGAGAAGGATGAGGTTTTCCGCCTCGCTAATACTTCCGGGTAGGTCGCTTGAGGGCGTCGGTAACGGCGTTCCCAGATACATGACTGTCGCCGTGTGCTTTGCACCCGGTAACAAAACTCGGCTTACGACCGGCTTCTCACGTCAGAATCCAACCAGTGGTATCACCTATTGCTGGACACCAGAACCGGGCCCTCAGGGCTCGTCGTGGAGGACGTGAGTGCAATTGGAAATGGGATTTAACGATGAGGACGAAATGGGCGTTCTGACTGGACGGCCTTGGCACCCTCATTTTGAAGTATGTCAGGACCAGATGGGGGAGACCCGTCGTTTGGTTCCCCTGCATTTTCCCGTCTCCGATTATCTGGTGCGTATTTTGGCCGGTCGCGGCTTGAACAGCACCAAAGATCTGGACAATTTCTTTTACCCCTCCCTGAATCAACTTCATGATCCCTTTCTTCTGAAAGAAATGGACCTTGCTGTCAACCGCATGATGCAGGCCGTTGATAAAGGGGAAAAAGTTGCCGTGCACGGTGATTTTGATGTCGATGGCATCACCGGTTGCGCCTTGTTGTGCGAAACTCTTGATGCTTTGCGCCATGGTGAGAATCGCGTTTATCTGCAGCCGGGTTTTATTCCCGACCGGGCCACCGATGGTTATGGGGTGGCTGAACGCATGGTGCGTAAGTGGGCCGCCGATGGCGTCACTTTACTGGTCACCGTAGACACCGGTGCCGCTGCCGGTGTGGAGATTGATCTGGCGGCCACATTGGGTATGGATGTGATCGTCCTGGATCATCATATTTTTGAAGAGCGTCCCGCTGCGGTGGCTCTGGTTAATCCCCGACGGGACCGGGCCACCTATCCCAACGACGATCTCTGTGGCGTGGCCGTGGCTTTCAAGTTTGCCCAGGCTCTCAAAGAAAATGATACCAATTGCCTGGATGATGGCTTCCTGGAAACAGTTTTAGACCTGGTGGCTTTGGGTTTGGTGGCGGACCAAATGGCCATCACTGGCGAGAACCGCATCCTGGTCAAAAAAGGGCTGGAACGTTTCAATGACCGAGCCAAAATCCGGGTGGGGCTGGCCGCCCTGCTTTCGGTGGCCGGACTGGATCGGGGCTTCCCCGTAACCACCAGCGACTTTGCCTATCAACTGGCCCCACGCATCAATGCTTGCGGCCGCATCGGCAGGGTCATGTCGGCCCTGGAATTGTTGCTGACCAAAGATGAAAGCAAGGCTCGGGAATTAGCTGCAGAAGCCGACCGAACCAACAGCCGACGTAAGGAACAGGATATTCTCCTGAAAGGCGAAGCTCTGGATATGGCCCTGCCCTATGTGGAGCGTGGCGACTGTTGTCTGGTCCTGGAAAGCCGCACCTGGCATAAAGGCATCATTGGCATTGGCGCCGCCCGTCTGGTGGAACAGTATCAGCTGCCCGTCATTCTTATCTCCGTTGAAGGAGATGAAGCGCGAGGCTCTGCGCGCAGTGTGCCTCATGTTGATGTGAAAGCGGCTTTGGATAAATGCAGCGAGCATCTGTTGCGTCATGGTGGCCACGCCCAGGCCGCAGGCATGACTTTGCGCACCCGCGATATCCCGGCATTCCGTGAGGCCTTCTTGAAAACGCTGCAAAATGAGCCCTACACTGGCCCTGTGCCTGAAGGCTATGACCTGGATTTGTGTATGGATGAAATCTGCGCCCAGGATGTGGCCAAACTGGTCAACGAAATGGAGCATCTCGAACCCTTCGGGTCAGGAAATCGCAAACCCATCTTCCGCTGCAGGAATTTGCAGATGCAACGCATGCCCACTCCCTTGAGTGGAGGGGCTCATTTGCGCTTTGCATTCCGTGGTCCGGCCCAGGCTAATAATGAAGAGACCCCGGCTCTGACTCGCGAATTTGTATCCTTTGGCAGCGGAGATGCTTGGCGCCGAATGCTCAAAGTTGAAGGTCTCAACTCTGCCGACATTCTGGAAATGCGTTGGGACGTGCTCTTCCAAATTGGTCGCAGCACCTTCCGCCCTCGCCACGGCCATTATGACCCTGTCCAGCAGCTGCTGGTGGATATCAAGCCCTCCGGTTCGTCATGAGTTCTCGGGATCCAGGTAAAGCTGAGGCCTGTGTGGCCATCATGGAAAGCATCTGGGGCCGGGTAGAAAATTACAATCCCCAGGCGGATAAAGATCGTCTTTGGGAAGCTTTTCATTTTGCGAAGGCAGCCCACGATGGCCAGATGCGCAAAAGTGGCGAGCCATATTTCATTCATGCGGTCACCGTGGCCGACATCCTCACAGATCTCCGGATGGACGTCGATACTCTCATTGCCGCCATGACCCATGATGTGGTGGAAGACACCCATTTTACCCGGGAAGATATGGTTGATATGTTTGGCCCCGAAGTGGCCAACATGGTCGACGGTGTCACCAAAATCAGTGGCCTGAAGGAAGTCAATAAAGAAGCCCGCAAGGCCGAGACTTACCGCAAACTGGTTCTGGCCATTGCCCGGGACCCTCGCACGGTATTGATCAAGCTGGCCGACCGCCTGCACAACATGCGCACCATCGAATTTCTGAGCCAGGATCGGCAGCAGGCCATCGCCCAGGAAACCATGGATGTGTATGTTCCTTTTGCCAATCGTTTTGGTATCGCCAAAATCAAATGGGAGTTGGAGGACCTGGCTTTCAAGGTTCTGATGCCAGGCAAGTATTTTGAAATTGAGCGGGGCATCAACCAATCCCGGTCTGAGCGGGAACGGTTGATCGGCAAGCTTCTCACGCCTCTGCAGGAGACCATGGATAAGGCCGGCATCAAATGCTCGATCCACGGCCGACCCAAACATTTTTATTCCATTTATAACAAGATGCAGGAACAGGAAATCGGGCTGGATCGCATCTACGATCTATTGGCCCTACGCATCATTGTGGAAACCAAAGCTGATTGCTACCACGCTCTGGGTGAATTGCACACCCACTTCCCGCCCTTGTCAGACCGGATTAAAGACTTTATTGCCACGCCCAAAACCAACATGTACCAGTCTCTTCATTCCACTGTTCGCACGCCCCAGGGCAAGTATATCGAGGTGCAAATTCGCACCCAGAAAATGCACGACCGGGCAGAATTGGGCATTGCCGCCCACTGGCGATACAAAGAAGGTGGCGGCACCGACGCAGCCGGACTCAGCGAGATGGTGAAGATGCTGCGGCAGATCATGGCCTGGCAGGAAGATGTGGCCGATCCTCGCGAATACATGGACACCCTGATGAGCGATTTCCTGCGGGATGAGGTTTTCGTTTTTAGTCCGGGGGGAGACGTGTTTCAGCTGCCGGCTGGTGGGACTCCTCTGGATTTTGCCTTCCGCATTCACTCAGAGGTGGGTTTTCGTTGCACCGGGGCCAAGGTCAATGGGCGCATCGTGAGTCTCCGCTCGGAATTGATCAACGGCGATTCTGTGGAAATCCTCACCAGCAAGACACCCAATCCCAGCTCCAGTTGGCTGGAGATTGTAAAGACCGGACGGGCCAAACATCACATCAGGAAATGGTTAAAATCCAGCAAGTTTGAAGAGAGTATCAAACTGGGCAGGGAAATTCTGGAACGGGAATTTAACCGGGCTCATGTGCGTGTCAAAATGGATAAGGACCTGATGGACGTGGCCCAGGAAATGGGCTACGGCGATGTGGAAAAACTATTGGCGGCCGTGGGCAACGGTGACTTGAATTTTGGCAAAGTGGTGGGAAGGCTCACGCCCCGCAATGCATCCGCCGCTGAAAAGGTGCTAACTAAGGGGAAAGAACTTTACGACTCCTTGCTGCGGCGCAGCAGCACCGGAGTGCGGGTAGCCGGTGTGGACAACTTGATGGTTGTATACGCCCGTTGCTGCCAGCCTATTCCTGGTGATGCAGTGGTGGGCGTGATCACCCGGGGACGGGGCGTCTCTGTGCACCGAGCCGGTTGTTCCAATCTCAATGATCCCAACCTGGGACCCGAACGCCGCATTGAAGTGAGTTGGGATGTGGCTCCGCAGCAAACCTTCCACGTCAAATTAATCATCCAGGCTGTGGATCGAAAAAATCTGCTGATGGATGTGAGCAATGTCCTGAATGTGACCAATACCAATATCCAAAGCGGAAATTTCTTGGCCGAAGATGATGTCTCTACCATCACTCTGGTGGTGGAGGTGACCAACCTGAACAAGCTGGAAAAGATTTTGCAAACCATCGGCAAGGTGCGGGGCGTGCAGAACATTCAGCGTTATCAGCTGGGGTAATATGCGTTGTGTAGTCCAGCGAAGCGGCCCGGCCCAAGTGGAAATAGAGGGACGCATCAGCGGTGCCATCGACAGTGGCCTGGTGGTTCTGGTGGCTTTTGCTCCAGGGGATACAGTCAAAGAGCTGGAATGGATGGCCCATAAGCTCATCCACTTGCGGATTTTTATGGATGACCAGGAGAAGATGAATTTATCCCTTCAGGATGTTGGTGGGGGTATCCTGCTGGTGAGCCAATTCACACTTTATGGTAATTGTAAGAAAGGCATGCGGCCCTCGTTTATGGGGTCGGCTGCTCCTGATGTTGCCCAACAGTTGTACGATCAATTTGCGGCCCTCCTGCGAGGGCAATGGCCATCGGTGGCCGAAGGAGAATTTGGAGCCACTATGAATGTTAGCCTGGTGAACCAGGGGCCTGTTACTTTGGTGATCGACAGGGAGAGTACCTCATGATGACGACTCCTTTTGTCTCCTGGCCTGAGGATATGAAATTGGTGCTGGCCAGCCGCTCCCCTCGTCGTGCGGAGTTGCTTCAGGTGGCGGGCATTCCCTTCGTGATTGAGCCGGCTCCTGATGTGGAGGCAGAGCTGGCTGCCACCCTGACTGATCTGCATCCTTATCCTCATCAATACGCCATGACCCTGGCCGCAGCCAAGGCCCAGGCGGTGGCCGAAAAAGATACCACCCGTCTGGTGCTTGGTTCTGATACCATAGTGGTTATCGACGGAGATATTCTGGAAAAACCAGTGGATGTGGAAGATGCCGTGGCTCTGTTGAGCAGGCTTTCCGGCCGCAAGCACGTGGTGATTTCAGCCATAGCTCTGTGTGGGGCCTCAGCGGGGATGCCCGGACTGCAGGCTTATGAAGAAACCGAAGTGGAATTTCTGCCCCTGGATGATAATAGTATTCGGCGTTACGTGGCCACGGGTGAGCCCATGGACAAAGCTGGGGCTTACGGAATCCAGGGATATGGTGCCTTGATGGTTCGCGGTGTGCATGGCTGTTATTTCAACGTAATGGGCTTGCCTTTATCGCTCTTGGGTGAGACCCTGCGATCCATACTTTCTGCCCCTTTAAAATGAGGTGAGGACATGACCGCACTGCCTTTTCCTTTTCCCGTGGTGACCTGGGATGACCAGGAAATCGTTCTTATGGACCAGACCCTGCTGCCCGAGCAACTTGTATGGCGGCGGTGTGGCGACATCAATTCCCTCTGCCTGGCCATTTGTGAATTGGCTGTGCGGGGTGCGCCGGCCATTGGTGTGGCCGCCGGATTTGGTTTGGCTCTTTCCTGGCGCCTGGCCATGAGCCACGAAACTGATACCCAGGCCATGATGGTACGTTTTCTGGCCGACCGGCAGCAATTGGCTGAAACGCGTCCCACGGCTGTGAATCTTTTTTGGGCCCTGGATAGAGTGGGGGCTGTGGCCGAACAATTATTGGCCGACGGATCCTCAGCAGATCACATTGCCACCGCCCTGCTCATCGAAGCCCAGGCGGTTCTGGATGAAGACGTGGCTATGTGCCGGGCCATGGGAATGCACGGGCAGGAATTATTGCCTGATTTTTCCACCGTCCTGACCCATTGCAATGCCGGCGGCCTGGCCACAGGTGGTTATGGTACCGCCGTCGGTGTGATTTTTGCGGCCAAAGAATCGGGAAAAACCATCAGTGTTTTTGCCGATGAGACCCGACCCTTGCTTCAGGGGGCACGGCTGACAGCCTGGGAATTGCACAACCAAGGTATTGAAGTGACCGTGCTCTGTGATTCGGCAGCGGCGACATTGCTGCAACAGGGAAAAATTGATGCGGTGATCACCGGGGCGGACCGCATTGCTGCCAACGGCGATGCGGCCAATAAAATTGGCACTTACCCTTTAGCGGTGATGGCTCATCGCCACGATGTTCCTTTTTATGTGGCTGCTCCCCGCTCAACTTTTGATGGTGCTTCTTCATCCGGAAAAGACATTGCCATTGAATTGCGTGACCCTGTTGAAGTGCATGAATTTCATGGAGGCCGGGCCACTCCCGATGGAGTCAATGCTTGGAATCCGGCGTTCGATGTGACGCCCAACGATTTGATCACAGCCATTATCACCGAGGAAGGTGTGGTTAGACCTCCCTACAGTGAGAATCTGGCCAAGGTATGGGGTGGGAAATAGCTATTGCCCTTTCTTGACATTCCCAGGGCCCATGACTAAGTTACCTGCCCTGCAACAGCCGGATACCCGATTTTTTCGGTGGTGAAATCCTCTAAGGTCCTGGCAAGACTTGGGTTTACGCGTTGTGGCAAAACAGTTTATACCAATCTGCCGAAAACGGGGGGCACCGGTGTGCTTTCGTCTGTTCGGTGGGTGTTTTTGTGGTGCGCTGGCTATGCCGGCGGTTTGAGGAGAAAATTCCGTGAAGACCTACAGCATGAAATTGGACGAAATTAACAAGGATTGGCTGGTTGTTGACGCCGAAGACATCCCGCTGGGCCGGTTATCCACCCAAGTGGCTATCCTTCTTCGGGGCAAGCACAAGCCTGAGTTTACGGCGCATCTGGATATGGGTGACAATGTCATCATCCTCAATGCAGCCAAAGTCAAACTGACCGGCCAGAAGCGGGAGAAGAAAGTCTACCTGCGTCACACCGGTTATATGGGGGGACAGAAAGTCACCACCATGGCTAAGCTTATGGATACTCGGCCCGAAGAGGTCATTATGCACGCCGTCAAGGGTATGTTGCCCAAGACCAAACTGGGTGCAGCCCAGTTGACGAATTTGCGCGTGTATCCTGGTACCGACCACGGTCATGGTGCTCAGCAGCCTAAAAAGATTGAAATTAAACTGTAGGTTTTCCTCAATTGCGAGGGATATCATTCATGCCCAATACGGGCGCTGTAACAACCATACAGGTTGAGCAGCAATAAGTACTTAACGGAGGTACTCAGTTGGAAGAACGGTATTACGCCACAGGTCGACGCAAGACCGCCGTGGCCCGGGTCTGGATCACTCAAGGCTCCGGTCAAATCAAAATCAACAACCGTTCGGTTGAAGACTATTTCGGGGAAGCTGTTTTGCAGCAAGCCCTCATGCCCCTGACCCGTCTGGGCGTCGAAGGTGAATTCGATGTTTGGGCTACGGTTAAGGGTGGCGGCATCACCGGCCAGGCCGGAGCCCTGCGTCACGGTCTTTCCCGTGCGCTGGTTGTTGCCAACGAAGAAAACCGCAAGGCCCTGCGCAAGCATGGCTTCCTGACTCGCGATAGCCGCATGGTTGAACGTAAAAAATACGGTCAGCCTGGTGCTCGCAAGCGGTTCCAGTTCTCCAAGCGTTAAACCGAGCTCTGCTCTCGTTTATCGTTTTGGGATACAGAGATCGGCCCTGCTCATGTGAGCAGGGCAGGTCAATAATAAAACACACCCTGCCGGAGAGCGGGACTAGGTGGCACCAAAAGATCAACATCTTTGACGTGTTTGTCTCGGTTCTTTGATGGTGGGGGAGGCTTAACCTTTAAGTGGAGGCAATCATGGCCAACGTCGGACTGAAAGACCTGCTCGAAGCAGGAGTCCATTTCGGGCACCAGACCCGCAAGTGGAACCCCAAAATGAAACCGTACATTTTCATCGCTCGCGGTGGAATCTACATCATCGATCTCCAGCGCACCCTGCGCCAGCTGAACCGCGCCCGTGCTTTCCTGAAGGCCATTTCCGCCAAAGGTGGAACCGTGCTCTTCGTGGGAACCAAGAAGCAGGCTAAGGTCGCTATCAAGGAATATGCTGATCGCGTAAACTGCCCTTACGTGATTGAGCGCTGGTTGGGCGGAATGCTGACCAACCACCAGACCATTTACAAGAGTGTCCAGAAGCTCGAGGAAATCGAGGCCATGATGTCCGATGGCCGCATCGAGAACTTCTCCAAGAAAGAGCAGCTGGAATTCAGCCGCAAATTCGAGAAGCTGAACACCAACCTCGGTGGTATCCGGAAAATGAAGGGTCTGCCCAGCGCAGTCTTCGTTGTCGATACAGCTGAAGAAGAAACCGCAGTGAAGGAAGCCCGCAAGTTGGGTATCCCTGTCATCGGTATCGTGGATACCAACTGTGATCCCACATTGGTGGATTACCCCATCCCCGGAAACGATGATGCCATCCGTGCCATCACTCTGTTCACCCGGGCCATGGCCGAATCCATTGAAGAGGGCCGCGCAACTCGTACCGAAGGTGCCGACAAACCAGTGGACATGGCCAAGGCTCCTAAAGCCGAAGCTGCCGCTGCCAGTGCTACTCTCGACGGTGATGCTGCCAAGGTGGAAGCCGCTGCCGATGAGAAGACTGCAAAATAGTTTGATGTGATCAATTACTGAGGGCCCGGTCCCCTTCCGGGGTCGGGCTCTTGTTCAAGAAGAATGGACCGGATCATTCGGTTCGCACTGTCTGTCGCCTGGGCGGCAGATCCGGAGGAATCATGGATATCACTGCCAAAATGGTCAAAGAGCTGCGCGATGTTACCGGCGCCGGCATGATGGATTGTAAAAAAGCACTGAAAGAGTGCGAAGGCGACATGGACAAAGCTGGCGATTACCTGCGTAAAAAGGGAATCGCCTCTGCTGCCAAAAAAGAGGGCCGGGCTACCAGCCAGGGTCTTGTGGGCAGCTACATTCACGCCGGTGGAAAAGTTGGCGTGCTGGTGGAAGTCGCTTGTGAAACCGACTTTGTGGCCCGCACCGATAACTTCCAGGAATTTGTACACAATGTGGCCATGCATATCGCTGCTGCCAGCCCTGTTGCTGTGACCCGGGAAGAAGTGGATTCCACTCTCATCGACAAAGAAAAGGAAATCTATCGGGACCAGATGAAAGAGCAGAACAAACCTGCTGACATCATCGATAGAATTGTTGATGGCAAGGTCGACAAGTATTACAGTGAAGTGGTGCTCCTGGAGCAGAAGTATGTGAAGGATCCCGACGTCACTATCGGCGACTATCTGAAGTCCCTTATTAGTGAACTGGGAGAGAACATGCAGATCAAGCAGTTCTCCCGTTTCCAGATCGGCGACTAGTCTCCGCATATTAAAGCCCGGGCTCTCTTGCCCGGGCTTTTTTTTTAGCCCGCAAACAGGGATCATTCCCTCTCTACCGAAAGGCCTATCGCTCGTGAAATTCACCAGAATTCTCTTGAAACTCAGTGGCGAAGCTCTCATGGGAGAAACTGAGCAGTTTTGTCATACCAAGCTTACGCAGTTGGCTCAGGTCATCGGCAAATTGGTTGAAGAAGGAGTGCAGGTAGGCATTGTCATCGGCGCCGGAAATATCTTTCGGGCCCGCAGTGCAAATCTGGAAATTGTCGACCGGGTGACGGCTGATAATGTGGGCATGCTGGCCACCATCATGAATGCTTCCATCATGCGTGATTATCTGCGTGGCGAAGGCATGAAAGCTAAAATATTAAGCCCCCGGGAAGTGCGGCCCCTGACGGCAGCCTTTGCCCGGGATACGGCTTTGAACCTGATGCAAAACGGTTGTGTCCTGTTATTTGCCGGCGGCACAGGCAATCCATATTTCACCACAGATTCCGCTGCATCCTTGCGGGCCCTGGAAATCAGCGCCGATGTTTTGCTGAAAGGCACCCAGGTTGATGGTGTTTATGATAAAGACCCTCATAAATTCAGTGACGCGAAGCGGTATGAGCAGTTAACCTATGACGAAGTCATGGACCAGCGCCTGGGCGTTATGGACATGACTGCTGTGACACTGTGCGCAGAACAGGGCATGCCGATGTTCGTCTTCGACATTTCCGATCCCCAGAACCTGTTGCAGGCCGTCAAGGGCGAGCAAAAAGGCACCTGGATCAAAAAGGAGTTTTAGGATGAGTGCAGATATTACTGAAAGTGCAGAAATGTCCATGGACGAAGCTGTTGAAGCAGTGAAGTCCCGGCTTATGAAGATCCGCACCGGGAAAGCCACTCCGGCCATCCTCGATGGGATTAATGTTGATTATTATGGCGCGGCGACACCTTTGAAGCAGTTAGCCACCATCACAGTGCCCGAACCGCGGCAATTGCTGGTCAAGCCTTTTGACCGAGCTGTGATTGCAGATATTGAACGGGCCATCCACGCTGCCAATCTGGGTATGAATCCTTCCAGTGATGGCATGATGATTCGCCTCTCGGTTCCCGAACTGACTGGTGAG
>JADGDU010000009.1:36920-103463 GCA_016744705.1 Candidatus Krumholzibacteriia bacterium | reverse complement strand
GCGCCGCACCGAGCTGGGCAAGCAGGCCCGCGACATTGGTGAAGAAGGCAAAATTGGTGTGCGCAAGGTTCGCCAGGAAGCCAACGACAGCTTGAAAAAAGAAGAAAAAGACGGTGACATCACCGAAGACGAGTTGCACAAGGATCGCGATGCAGTGCAAAAGTTGACGGACAAATATTGCGCCCAAATTGACGACATTGCCGTGGCAAAGCAAAAGGAAATCACTGAGCTGTAGGGAAAGCGAATTGCATGGCTATTTCACTGGATCCTGAAAAACTGGGAGCTCTGTCGGATGACGAGCTCCTGGTCGCGCTCAAGGGGCATGAGAACCTGCCCCGGCACGTGGCTATCATCATGGATGGCAATGGCCGTTGGGCCAAACGCCGTTTTCTGCCCCGGCTGGCCGGGCACCGGGCGGGTCGCCATTCGGTGCGGCGCTGCGTGCAAGCCTGTGGGAAACTGGGAGTAGAGGTTCTCACCCTCTACACCTTCAGTCAGGAAAACTTCCACCGTCCGGAAGCGGAAGTGAAAGCCTTATGGCATTTTCTTCAGGAAACCCTGGTGGCTGAACGGGATGATCTGATGCGGCAGAATGTGGTTCTGCGTGCCACCGGAGATCTGACTCAGTTGCCTTCCAAAGCCCAGGCCGTCATTGCTGATGCAGTGGAAGCGCTCTCCAAAAATTCCGGTTTGATTCTGAATCTGGCCTTGGCCTATGGAGGCCGGCAGGAAATTATTCATGCTGCCAAGCACCTCTCCCAACGGCTGAGCAGTGGTGAATTGAATGAAGCCGACATCACCGAAAAAGAGTTTTCCAAAGGCCTCTATTCTCCGGAGCTGCCCGATCCCGACTTTATGATCCGCACCAGTGGTGAAGGCCGCCTGAGTAACTTTTTGCTCTGGCAACTGGCCTATGCTGAAATACTCATCACCCCTGTGTTATGGCCCGATTTCTCTGAACGGGATCTCATGCTTTCGGTGGCCGATTTTGTGAATAGGGAACGTCGCTTTGGCAAATTGAAAAATCCTGAAGACCCTGAGGCTCCGGTAGAGAATGAAAGTCTTCTGGATCCTGCCCGCTGGAAACGAATGCTGAAGGTTCGTCCGTGACCCCCGCCGGTGGCCAAGAACGTCTTCCGGCCTGGCGCCGATTCCTCAAAGCTGGTGTCTTACCCCGAGCGGCGGTCATCCTCCTGGGTGTTCCCTGCTTGTATTTAATCACCGACAGGGGAGGGTTGTTTTTTCTCCTGCTGGTGGATTTGATCATTCTGCTGGGGCTGCGTGAGTTTTACGTTCTGATGAAAGCCAAAGGCTACGAGCCCTTTGAGGCCCTGGGATATTTCTGTTCCCTGGCCATCAGTTGGTATGCCTGGCATCTGGGAGCTGTTGTTCCCCTCATTCTCACCGCCAGTTTGCTGGCTATCATGATCCGCGAAGTTTTCCGCAAGGAGGTGTCCCAAAGCTTGGGGCACATGGCGGTCACTGTTTTTGGGATCATGTATGTGGGATGGCTGGGTTCTCATCTTATTCTCTTGAGACAATTGCCGGAAACTTTGCATGTGGATGAAAGCATTGGTGCCCGGTTGGTCTTTCTGGTGGCCTTGTTGACTTGGGCCACGGATACGGCGGCATACCTTTTTGGTGTAGCTTTCGGTCGCCACAAGCTTATTCCCAGCATCAGTCCCAACAAAACCATTGAAGGCGCCATCGGCGGACTATTTGGTGCCGCCCTGGTGGGCTGGTGGCTCACCCACAGTGTTGTGCCATTCATGACCCCTCTGGCCGGAACCATTTTGGGATTCTTTGTGGGGTGCATGGCCCAATTGGGTGACCTGGTGGAATCCCTGATCAAAAGGGATGCTGGAATCAAGGACACAGCTGAGCTGATCCCTGGCCACGGTGGTGTTCTGGACCGTTTCGATTCCATGCTGTTTACAGCGCCCGTTGTATATTACTACTTCCGGTTCTTTATTCTCTAAGCGGGGGAGCAGCTATGGACAGCAAAAAATCTCACTCCCTATATCCCTGTGGACGCCCTCTGCTCACTTTTCCTGATCCTCTGAAAATTGTCCTTTTGGGTGCCACTGGGTCTATTGGGAAGCAAACCCTGGAAGTGGTGCGAGCTAACCCTGAGCGCCTGCAAGTGGTGGCCGTAACCTGCCATGGCAGCGTGGAAAATTTGGAACAGGAATTGATCTTGTTGGCTGCCGCCTGCCCCGAGGCTCCTTTGCCATTGGTGGCTGTGACCGATCCCAAGGCCCGCCGGAAAGCAGCTGAACTCTTCTCCGGCCGTTTGTTGGGCGAAGGTGCCTCCGCCTTGGTGGAAGCCATAGAAGCCCCTGAAACCGTTCATGTGGTTGTCAATGGATTGGTGGGAGCTGTGGGGTTAGAGCCGACTTTGGCTGCGGCTCGGCGGGGTGTTCGCATCGCTTTGGCCAACAAGGAATCCCTGGTGGTGGGTGGCGATCTGGTCCGCAGAGAAGTCCAGACTCATGGCGCTGAAATTTTACCAGTGGATTCGGAACATTCGGCCATGGCTCAGTGTTTATCCGGTCGTACTGAAGAAGAAATCCATAAACTGGTGCTGACGGCTTCAGGTGGCCCTTTCCGGCAAACCAGCGCCGCTGATCTACAAAAGGTGAGTTTGGCTGAAGTCTTAAATCACCCCACCTGGACCATGGGACCTAAAATCACAGTAGATTCCGCCACATTGATGAACAAAGGTCTGGAAATTATTGAGGCCCATCATCTTTTTGCGGTGCCTTATGAGCGTATTGAGGTCCTGGTCCATCCAGGCTCTTACGTGCACTCATTTGTAGAGTTTGTAGATGGCGCTTTGCTGGCTCAGCTGGGCACTCCGGACATGAAGCTGCCCATCCAATACGCTGTATGTGGGGAAAAGCATTGGCCCCTGCCCGGAAGCAGGTTAGATTTGCTCCAAATAGGGCAATTGGTCTTTGAAGAACCCGATCTGAAACGTTTTCCCTGTCTGGCTTTGGCCATGCAGGCGGGAAAGGCTGGTGGCTCAGCCACCACTCTTCTCAACGGAGCTAACGAAGTGGCAGTGGCCGCACTGCTGGATCATAAAATTAAGTACGGGGATATCCCCCGAATCATTGAAGAAGTGATGGAATCCGAAAGCATCCACCCGGTGGGTAGCTTGCAGGATGCCTTGGCTTTTGACACCCAAGCCCGTCGAGCAGCTGAGGTCATTGTAGCCCGGTTGTCTCAGACGGAACGTGAGGTTTGAATTGATCAACATCTGGATCATGGGCATTTTTGCTTTCATGCTCACTTTGGTTCTGGTGGTCGTGGTGCACGAACTGGGACATTTTCTTTTTTGTAAGCTTTTTGGCGTCTACGTCAAAACATTCTCCATCGGCATCGGTCCTAAACTATTGCGCAAGCGCTGGGGCGAGACGGAATATGTCATTTCAGCCATCCCTTTTGGGGGATACGTCAAAATGGCTGGCGAAGGCATGATGGAAGAGATTCAAGACACCGGAACCTGGGAAGAACGCAAATATCCTTTGGGAACTGAAGAGGGAAACCTGGAAGCCGCTGGACTGGATGATGACATTCCACCCGAGCGTCACTTTTTCAACAAACCGGCTTGGCAGCGCGGTTTGGTTTTTGTAGCGGGGCCTCTGTTCAACTTGGTCTTGGCTTTCCTGCTGTACACCACTTTGGTTTTTGTGGGTGGCCTCAGGGATATCCCCTTCACCACCATCGGTTTGATTCATGAAGACACCGTTGCGGCCACCAGTGGTCTGCAGGTAGGCGACCGACTGCTTAGTGTGGATGGTGAAGAAGTTTCAACATGGGGGCAAGTCCTTGCGGCTCTGGCGCCTCTTTCCGTGGAAGATGCCGCGGAAGCCACTTCCCTGTCCGTGACCATTGAACGCGATGGTCTGACCGAGAACCTGACTCTGGCTCCGTGCTCCATAGCCTCGGAGGGATACTGGACCAACGGTTTGGAAGTTTGGAATACCACCGTGGGGCTAGTGCAGAAGGGTGGCAAAGCTGCTGAATTGGGTCTGCAAACCGGAGATTTGATCACCACCGTGGATGGCCAGGATGTGACCTCCTTCAATTCCATCGCCCGCATTGTCAACGATGCCCCGGGCCGTGAAATCGAATTGAAGTGGGTGCGCGACGGGGTCTTAATGGACGGCCTGGTGGCCCCCAAATTGCAGGAAATTGAACCCGGAAATTCCGTGGGACGCATTTCCATTGAGCGCTATTTCGAATCGGAAAAAGTCAGCTTTGGCAGAGCCTGCCAATTGGGCGCCGCCCAAACTCAGGATACCATCGTGCGAACCGTGGCTGTGCTGCGGGATGGCATCATGGGCCGGCTGGGGTTGGACGCTGTGGGCGGACCGGTGCGCATCGGACAGGCGGCGGGAGAAATGCTGCGTTGGAGCTTCTCGCACCTCATGTACTTTGTAGCCTTTTTCTCGGTGAATCTTTTCCTGCTGAACCTCATGCCCATTCCTGTATTGGATGGGGGGCATGTGTTGTTTCTGATTTTTGAAGTGATTCGCGGTGGCAAGCCGGTGCCCGAAAGGCTGCAGGCCATTGCCACCCAAATTGGGCTGATCATCCTGCTGCTTTTCATGACCTTTGTGATTGTCCTGGATGTGTGGAAAGTCAGCGGCCATTGATCATGGCCGCCGGGCCCTATGACCTTTTCTTTTGGACGGGTGGCCCCTGCATAGGGAGCTTTTTGACGGGGTCTGCCAGGGGAATGGCCAGGCGGTAAACATACGGTGCTTGAACCAGCGAGTCCCGCTCCGAGATGAGGATGCGATTTAAAAGATCGTGAACGGCCTCGCAACGCAGGGGCTCTACGGGAGCCATGGCGGCGGTGGCAGCTTCTGAGCTGTCACCCCAGGCCAGGGAGAGGCTGTCCAGCACGGCGTTGCCCAGGTCGCGGTCTACCAGGGCCACGGCCTTAGCCCGTTCCAGAATGACGATGCGTTCAATATAAGTGTGTTCTGGAGAGGTGAGGTCGCCCAGCTTGAGCTCCTGTTCGGGCTTTTCGCAGGCACTCAGAAAAAGGGCTGGAATCAACAAAGTCAATTTCAGACTGGTTGCATGAGTTTTATTTATTGTCATGATAGACTCCGCCGGGGTTGAGATCGATTTTCAGGAATAAACAACGAAGTGGCCCTCTTGTCATGGGTTATTCTCCGGAAGGGTCGCGCTGAGGGTGCGGGATTTGATGAAATTCAGGCAATGGTTGACCTCCGAAAGGCTGGCCGGGGTGCAAACCCTGGTAGTTTTTCTATGGGTTCTTGCCGCTGGCCTGACCCTGGCAGATGAAGAGTTGGATTTCGGATTGGAAACCCACCGCCTCGAACGCATTGACCTCATCGGCAATTATGCTTTCACCGACGGGGAACTCAAAGACATGCTGCGCATCCAGGAGCGCACCTGGACCCGTCCGCTGAATATCCCCCGCTACAGCCCTCACCTGATGGACTCCCAGGTGGGTATCATCAGAAACTACTATCGGAACCGTGGGTTCCATCATGCTTTTGTCAGGCTCGATAGCATCACCACCATTGAGGACAAGGGCGATGTGCTTCATATCTCTGTTATGGAGGGCCCTCTGACACTGATCCGCTCGGTTGATTTTTCCAATACGGGAGTTTTTTCCGAGGATGATTTGCGCGAGAAGATGACCTTGCTGGAAGGGGCGCCGGCTCCCCTGAGTTTGAATCGGTTTGGTGGAGATCTCTACACTTTGCGGGCTCTCTTCAGGGAAAGAACTTACCTCGATGCCCGGGTCAATGTGACCATGGCCATTGAGGACAATGCCGACAGCACCGGGTTTGTGGCAGATGTGAGTTATAACATTTCTCCCGGGAAACCCTATTTTGTCAACGCCATCAATCTCTTCGGGAACCTGGAAACGCAGGATCTGCTTCTGACCCGGGAATTGTCCATCCAGTCTGGAGATCCCCTGGCCTGGAACAAGGTGGAAGATTCAAGGCGGCAGCTTTTGGTCACCTCTTTGTTTCGGGATGTGGACATTGTACCAGCATCCATCGATACAGCGGCTGGCCTGGCCGACCTGGATGTGCGGGTCATTGAACGCAAGCCTGCGTATTATGAGCTGGGTGTGGGAGTGGGTAGTCTGGAACGCATCCGATTGCTGGCGGCCTGGGGACACAATAATTTGTGGGGCACCGGGCGGCGGGTTCAGGTGCGGGGGCGGGGGTCCTGGAACCTGGAAGATGTGGTGGGTAATCCTATTTCCTTTGATCAGGGACAAATCAACTATCGGGCAGACATCTCCTATGTGAACCCCCATCTGAAAGGGACCCGTTTCAGCCTGGATGCGGAACTGTATTTGAAACGGGAAACCCGTGGTGAATCGGCCCTGAACCAGTCCGTGCATGGATTCAACCTGGGTAGCACCTGGAAAGCCAGCCGGCGGGTGACAAACAATGCCTACGTCGGTGTGAAAATCACCAATCCCAGTGTGCACCCTTATGCCCCGGACAGTTTGAAAGTTCGGTTCGATGAGGTGGGTGTCGAACTGACCCAAACCCGTTTTGTGAATTGGTCCACGTATATCGACCACCGGGATGATCTCTTTCGGCCCACCCGGGGCATGTATACCATCGGCACTCTCAAATTGGCCGGAGGGCTTATGGGGGGCGATTACAGTTTCCTCAAAGGCTCAGCTTCATGGCAGAATTACCACGCCATGCCCCTGGGGGGAGTATTGGCACTGCGGTTGATGCTGGGGGCTGCGGCTCCTTATGGAAAGAGCACCGGTCTGGGGCCTGATGGGGTACCCTACGATGATCGTTTCTTTGCGGGGGGCGCGTCTTCCGTGCGAGGGTACGGGCATAATACTTTGGGACCCCAGGTGACAGATCAGGATGAGTTGGATGAATTGAATTATGGCTCCGATGTTCTGCTGCCGGACAACCCCGCCCGCGGTGGTAACTATCTCATGCTGACCAATGTGGAATGGCGTTTCCCTTTGCCCTGGCTCAACCGTTGGAACTTTGCCAGCGTCTTGTTTTTTGAAGGGGGAAATGTTTGGGAGTCTCTGGGAGATGTTAGAATTAGGGGATTCCGTTTGAACAGCGATCCGGGTGAACCGGGCGATCCCACCAGCACCAAGGTGTGGGATTATCGCTACAGTTGTGGTACGGGTATTCGTTTGGATACTCCTTTTGGCCCAGTACGGGCTGACGTGGGTTTTCCTCTCAAAAGAGTGCGGTACCTGAGTGCCGAAAAAGATTACAGTGATCCAAAAGTGGTGTGGCATTTTTCCCTGGGGTATCCGTTCTAATGCGGTGGATCAAACCGGCAAAACTTCCCCTGTTGGTGGCCTGGACGGTCATCCTGGGCTTGTTGGTATGGGTTGGACTCAACCCCCAATTTGTGGCGCCCCATTTCTCCGGTCTGGTGGGGCGGCATTTGCTGGGCATTGAAGAAGGAAATTTGCGGGTCCGTGATTTTAACGTGCGCCTTTTTGAGGGCATGGATCTTTATGGGCTGTCTTTGAATTTACCCAGCCGCACCGGTGGCAGAACATTGGTTTCCGCCGATACCGTGCGCGTAGATTTCACACTGGGTGAAGTCTTGGGGGTGGTGCCCAAATTACGCCGGGTTGATGTGCGAAATCCTGTTGTATTTTCTAAAGCTGGCGTCGATAGCATGCCCTCTCAGGATGCTCCTGATTTTCCCCGTTTGGAAATTGAACATCTGGTAGTCAGTCAGGCTTTCCTGGAGTTCAGCCAGTCGGATGGAAAATTAATCGAACGCATCAGCCAGTTGGATTTCCAGGGTGGGGTGCGGTCAGATGAAAATGTTGAATTGATCCTCCGGGGCTGTGACGTCATTTGGGACACCCACAAAAGTGTTCTGAATGAATTGCGTGGCCGGGTGGTTATTGATCACCATAAGATATTTGCCGACTCACTCTATGGACTTTTCAACAAGCATGAAGTCTGGGTTTCGGGCAGCCGCCATTGGGACGAAACCCTTGATTTGAAGATCAAGGGCGAAGGTGTCAGTGTGGATGAAGTGGAAGAGCTCATCGACATGAGGCTGGGATTTAAAGCCCAGGGCAGCGTGGATGCCTATCTGGGCACTGAAGAGGGGAACATCGTTTACGAAGGGCTTTTCCAGGGTGAACTGGAGGGGTACCACATGCAGCAGTTGCAAGCTCGCGCTGTTATCTCCGAAAATAAAGTGGTTCTGACCCAGGCCCAGGGCATCATCAATGATGCCGATTTTGATGGCACCGGTTTCTTCGATATCAGCAATTCAGAAAATATCAAATTTGTACTCGAAGGAGATGTTGGCCGGGTCAATTTGGCCAATGGATTGGTTCCTGATGAAGAAGATCTGCCGGCTACCAACGGTTTTGGCCGTTTGAAAATAGAGCATACCGATGTCCCCATGTGGACCAAGGTCAGCGGCCGGTTGAACCAGGGGTTCATCGAGACCATTCCTTTCGATACCTGTTATGTGGATGTGGAAGCCACCCCTGATTCGGTGATTTTCAATCACGTGGAAATTTACCATGAGGACCTTCATGCCATCCTGGAAGGTCTTAGCGATGAGGAAAAGATTTTCTCTGGCCGGCTAAATCTCACTTGCGACGATTTGCAAACACTTCCCGGAGAGTGGAATTGGCCTCCTTTGCAAGGCCAGGTCACTGGTCATGGGCAAGTGAATGGTCCTCTGGACAAAATCCGTTTTGAAGGCCGGCTGGGGCTTCAGAATTTTCGAGTGGATGACCTGGCAGCCCGTGAGGCTGATGTCCAATTGGTGGTGGACGATGCCCTGGGTGTTGCCTTGGTCAGTGGGGCTGCAGAAGGTTCTGATTTCTCCCTGGGAGGCGTGCCTTTTGGCCAATTCAGCCTCCAGGGAGCGGCCTCCGAATATGGAGCCAGCCTGGATTCCTTCCGGGCGCAACTGGGTGATACCACCGTTGTACTGGCCTTCAATTCCACGTTCCATGATACCATCCAGAATTTTCAGATTCAGAAATTTTCCGTGGACCTGGAAGGCACCTATTGGTCCTTGGCTGATACCGTAAAATTCTCTTTGGGTGAGGGCTTTTTCAGTTTGCCGGCGTTGGACTTTTCCTCAGACCAGGGCCGAATCATTTGCCATGGGAGATATGACCCGAACACCGCTTTGGAGGGTGTGCTCCAATTGGACGATTTTGATGTGGGGCTGCTCAATCCCTTTGTGCAGACGAGGGTTCCATTGGTGGGGCGCATCACGGCAGATCTGGATGTTTCCGGCACCACGGATGAGCCCATTGTGGACTTGAACGGTTTGCTCACCGATGCACAGTTTGCCCTGGCCAGGGTTGATACGCTGCATGTTCTGGCCCGTTATTATCAGGGCCTTTTGGAATTCCAGGATCTGCAATTGGCTTCAGATTATGGACATTTGAATTTGCGGGGAACCATTGATCACCCGGGAGTCGGGCCAGCCGATTTTTGGCCCGGAGCCGAGTTGGATCTGGATGTGGAAATTCCTGATGGAGATTGGCTATTCCTGGAGCAATTTAAAATCCCTGCTTTGGAACGGCTTTCGGGGCGTTTCTCCGGTCAGATGGTTCTGGGTGGTTCCACCGATGACCCGGAAATTGTGGGCCAGCTGCACAGCGCTCCTTTCAACGTGCATTGGTTGCATCTGGATCAATTGGAGGGTGAAATCTGGGCCGACAGTGATGGTCTGGTGTTGGCCGATTTGAAAGGCCACAAAGACAGCCTCTCCCTGACGGGCCGGGTGGAAGTGCCTTTGGAGTTGGATCTCCTCAGTGAACCTCTCACGCCCTTGGATGGTCCTTTTTATATGCAGCTGGAGATTCCCCCCGGAAGTGATCTGGAACCCATGAGCCGGGCCACCAACGGATTTATTCAGAGCAGCGGCACCGGTTGGGCTTCCGCGGTGATCAGCGGGCCTCTGGATCACCCTTATTATCAGGGGCACCTGGAAATTATTGACGCTGGCTTTGTCCTGCCTCTGCAGGAAGAAATTTATTCAAACGTATCCTGCAAGGGTGAGTTTATAGCCGATGAGCTTCTCATCACCGACATCCAGGGGCACGAAGGATTGAACGGAGAATTCGAAGGCCATGGAAAGGTTGTTTTTCGAGGATTGGAACTGGATTCATTCGACGTTTTGTTAAACCTGGACCGTTTCCTGGTGGCCTCTATTCCTGATTTACGGGCGGTGGTTTCTGGGGAAAATTGCCGGGTTAGCAGTGTCTTTGTGGGGCCTGATAGTGTGATGGTGCCGATGTTCAGCGGAGTCTTGGATGTGGACAAAGCCCGTTACACTGGCCAATTCAAGGAACAGCCCAATGCTGTGGATCCTATGGCGGCCACCGTGGCTCCGGATTGGCTGGCCGACTTGGAGTTGCATGCGGCCCCACGCACGGTGCGCATCCTCAACCGGGAAATGGAATTATTCCTGGGCGGTGATATGGATCTGGTTCGAGATGAGGGGGGCATGCTTCTGCGTGGCACTCTGGATGTGAACTCGGGCCGGTTGGTGGTCTTCAACAACAGCTTTAATATCAAACGGGGACGCATGGATTTCAGCAATGTTTTGGGTTTTGATCCCATGATGGATGTGGATGCTGAAACTCGGTACCGTCTGCGCAGCCAGTACAGCAGCAATACCATCATCGAGCACATTGGGGTGCATGTGGGGGGGACCATAAATAAGCCCGAAGTCTCCTTCTCTTCCGAAAGAGGTTACAGCCGGGAAGCCATCCAGCGCATGCTTTTGGGACTGGAGCCTGAGGCCACTCCAGAGGGTGATGGAGCTCGTCTGGCCAATACTTCCATTTCTGCCGGCTTCAACCTTCTGGAGCGGGAAATTGCTCGGGAGCTGGACATTTTTGATACTTTTGAAATTGAACAAATTCAGCGGGAACGAGAAAGCGGAGAGTCCGGTTTGGATCCCCTTATTGGAGTGGGCAAGTACATTGGATCCGATCTGTATCTGAAGTACGCCCAGGGCATTCGCCAGGATGACCGCGACTTTATGGTGGAATATCAGATCAACGACCACATGCTGCTGCAGTCGGAGGTTCGGCGCCGCATTGATGAAAACCAGGGCCAGCCCACTTACAATCTGGACTTGAAATATCGCTTCGAATATTGATGGGGAAGGGTGATCTTGGCCTTGGCCGTCCTGAATTTTCCGCTTTTTCAGCCCCTGGGGTTGCTCCTGCCAGCGTTGCATACGATCTTATGCCATCGCCGCCAAATTTGAATCGCCAGGATAGCCATTCTTGCCTTACCCCGATGGAGCTGCTGTGAACGACCTTCTCTCCGATCTGAACTCTGCCCAACATGCCGCTGTCACCGCTCCCGATGGACCCGTTCTCGTGGTTGCTGGAGCCGGAAGTGGGAAAACCCGCGTTCTGACCACCCGGGTGGCTTGGCTTTTGGCTGAAAAAGGCGTTCGGCCCGGAGAAATCATGGCTTTCACGTTCACCAACCGGGCCGCCAAGGAAATGCGGGAACGGGTGGCCAAAACCGTGGGCGAAAGCCAGGCGCCATTTTGGATCGGCACCTTCCACGCCACGGGGCTGAAAATTCTGCGCAGCGATGGCGCATCCATCGGCGTGCAAAATGGGTTCTCCATCTACGATACGGATGATACCACCAAGCTTCTTAAGCAGGTCATGACCGAGCTGAAAATTGATCCCAAACAGTTCACGCCCAACGGCACCCGCTCCCGAATCAGCAGTTGGAAAAATGAAGACATCAGTCCGACCCAGGCCCAGGCCCAGGCCACCACTTTCATCGATGAAAAATACGCGGCCCTGTATGAAGGCTACGAAAAAGCTCTGAAAAAAAGCAATGCCCTGGATTTTGATGACCTGATTCTGCGTACGGTTCAATTGCTAGAGCAGGACGATGAAGTGCGTGAAAAGTATGCGCGCAAATTTCGTCATGTGATGGTGGATGAATTCCAGGATACCAACCCCTTGCAGATGCTGTTGGTCAAGCTGCTGACCACCGTGCACGGCAACCTCTTTGTGGTGGGGGATGATGACCAGAGCATTTACAGTTGGCGGGGTGCCAAAATTGAAAACATGCTCAAATTTGAAGACTATTTTGCAGGGGCAGTGACCTTCCGCCTGGAACAGAATTACCGCAGTACAGGCAATATCCTTAAGGCAGCCAACCAGGTCATCGCCCATAATAAAAAGCGTAAAGGAAAGAACCTGTGGACCAGCGACGGTGATGGAGACTTGCTCGCCGAAGAAGAGTTTCTGGATGACGAAGATGAGGCCGCTCGCCTGGTGGATATTGTGCGCACCGAAACCAGCAGTGGGGGCATGTCCAAAGGTGATATCACTGTTCTCTACCGCACCAATGCCCAGTCACGGGTTTTGGAAGATGCCCTGCGCCGGGCCCATATCGCCTACCAGGTGGTGGGCAGTTTGCACTTCTACGACCGCAAGGAAGTGCGCGATGTGATGGCCTACCTCAAGCTCATCTCCAACCCTTCCGATTCCATCAGTGCCCTGCGGGTGATCAATGTGCCCAAACGCAAAATTGGTAAGACCACCGTGGATCGCTTGCTGGATTTGGCGGCCCGGGAAGAAATGACCTTGGGCGAAGCTGCGGCTGAAGCCGGTCTCATGGAACAGCAGATTGCCCCGGCGGCCTGCAAGCGTGTCCGTGAATTCTTCCAGTTGCTGGTCCGTTTCCGCATGCGTTTGCAGGATGACATTTCCATCAAGGATCTTGTGGAGCTGGTCACCACTGAAATTGGATTCCAAAGTTACCTGGAAGCAGACGACCCGGAAACGGCCGGAGCTCGCAGTGAGAATGTGGCCGAGTTGTTCAATGCCGCTGGCAGTTTTGATGAGTCCAGTGCCGGGGGAACATTGGAACAATTTCTGGAACAGGTGGCTTTGGTAGCGGACCCCGACAAAATCAAAACCGATGAGGGCGTGGTGCGCCTGATGACCATCCACACCGCCAAGGGGCTGGAGTTTCCCGTGGTTGTACTCACTGGTGTGGAGGATGACATTCTGCCCCACATCAACAGTCATGATGAAGAAAGCACTCTGGAAGAAGAACGACGTTTGCTCTATGTGGCCATCACCCGGGGTGAAAAACGGGTGTACTTACTGCATGCCTGCCGCCGCCGGCGATTTGGCACCTGGCAGGACAGCCTGCCCTCCCGATTCCTGGTGGAAGTCCCCGACGAGCAGATTGAACGGCGTCACCTGGACAAGACCCAGCAGGCTCCAGTGTCCCAATCCCTGTTTGGCGGCCGTAGCTCCGCTGGAGCCTATGGGGGTGGCGCTGCCAAGAAACCCTTGGGCAAGGTGGGGCGTTCAACCTGGAGCGCCGATAGCGGAAAATCCCGTCATGTGGGCAGTCAATCCAATAGTGCCTCTACTTCCGTAAATATGCCCCAGTGGGGTTCCAGCAATAAGCCCAAGAAGAAAAAAGTTGAAAACCAAGAGGCCGGTTGGGATACGGATATCTGCCAGGACAATCAGTTCTTTACGGGACAAATGGTCACGCATGGCATTTTTGGTTCCGGCCGGGTGGTGCGTGTGGAAGGCATGGGTGAGGATATGCTGGTGACTGTCGATTTTTTCCAGTCGGGACAAAAACATATCAATCCCCGGTTCACGGCTTTAACACCTCTGGATTGAGTTCTGATACAGACCAGTTAGTGCACGAAGGTGACTTTTTTGACGGCGCGATGTCCCTGAGCGCGGAATTCAAACCAATAGACACCTGCCGGGAAGCCATCCACCTGGTTCGGAGAAAAATGCCAATGGTGCGGCGTGCTCTCCGCCTCATGGGCGGGACCAGTGGCGTCCAATAAACCCGGCCCGCCTTGATGCACCTGACGACCACGGGCATCAAAAATCTTCAGCCTGATATCTGAACTTCCCAATAAATGGATCTGGAATTCCGTTCCCAGGGAAAGGAATGGGTTGGGGTAGGGGCCGGCAACTTCCAAAAACCTGGCCCCAGCATCGGCCAACTCCATGAAGGCAACCCCTTCGGGATCCACCGTCACCGAATCCACAGCACATTCCCCACGCAGATAAAACTCCTGAGACCTTTGGGTCATGGATAAAATTTGCACTGACTGATTGTCTGCGCAGTGCACGGTCACGGGAATGGCTACATCCAGCCAGACATCCTGCAGTTGTTGAAAGGTTAATCGCACAGCACCCGTTTCTCCCTGGGGATGAAGGGAAACTTCGGCGTGTATTTTGGCCACGGTTTCCGTATGCAACCAGGGATTGAAGAAGTGGTGCAGACTGCGGCCGGCGTACATCTCGGCCAGCTGGATGAAGTCTGCCGTCACGACCTGTCCGTGCACCAGCGCGGGATCGTTGGCGTAGGCTTTCAGCAAACTGAAAAAATCATCATCACCCAAGAGCAGACGCAAGGAGTGGAGCAACCAGGCGCCCTTATTATAAACCAGAAGATTGGGCAGGATGGGGTCGGGATCGCCCAACAAGCCGTCACCCACAAAGAGATCTTCATTATAGTCCAGGCCTATGAGGTGCATGAATTCCACATAGGCACTTCGACCCTGGCGTTGCTCAATCCAAAGGGCTTCACAGTAGCGGGCAAAACCTTCGTTCAGCCAGATGTCTTGCCAAAGGGCGGGAGTCAAGCTGTTGCCAAACCAATGGTGGGAAAGCTCGTGCACCAGAAGGGTTTCAAACTGGCCGGTTCCAGTGAAAAAGAGGGTGGGCAGGCTGGTGGCTGTGGGGTGCTCCATGGCGCCGGCCCATTTGATTTCCACCTGGTCGTATTTTTCACCCTGATATGGGTAGGCGCCGGCCAGGTCTGTCATGAACTGCATGGCCTCGCAGGTGACGGCCAGATCGATCTCTCCATCGGGCCGGTCATGGGGAAAAACATGAAAGCCCAAGTCTATCCATGGAGCAGCTCCGCTTGGGACAGAAACCTGACAGGTTTCAGACCAGTGAGAATAGTTGCTGGCCGCTACGGAAACAAGGTACGTGGGCAGAGGATAGGTTTCCCGCCAATGGTAAGTTCGCCAGCCGGTTTGGGCGGGAGAAATGCCAAGCAGTGAACCATTGGAAACCACAGACAGTGTATCGGGAACGGTGGCTGACAAAGAGACCAGGGCCTTGTCCGCCGGATGATCTTTGCAGGGCCACCAGCTATGGGCCGACCAGGTTTCGCTGACACTGGCGATGACGGGCATATCGTCGCTGGGGTCTTCCAATGTGCCTGCATGGTGGAGTCGGTACATGAGTCCGGCCCGGAAAGAACCATGAGGAATGGGTCTTCCTTGCCAGGCAATGGTGAGCGTCTCGATTTGGGCCTCGGCCCAGGGTTCGGGCAGGGAGACCAGCAGGCTATCACCGTTATGTTCAAAGAACAGGGGTGCGCCATTTGAAGCTACCGACAGGCATTCCAGATTGGACACCAGATCCAGGTGGATGACATTGAGATTTGGGCCGAGCGATTGCACGCCCATGATCAGTTGGCCGTTATAATTAGTGGGATTTGGGTCCAAATAAAGGTCCAGGTCATAAGAAAGCACATCATAGCCGCGATCGTGTGCGGGGGGTGAGGGAGTGGGATCATCTTTGGTAAAAAGGTGCCCGGGGGGGCCATGGCAGGGGGCTGGTTCAGGCACTTTGGCTACAGCCGACCTGCCACTGCTTAGGGCCAGCAAAAAGATGAATATGGTGGTTGTGATTCGTGCAGTGCGCAATGCTAGGTTCCTTGGTTTTATATTCCAGTGGGTGCTCATTCTATCATGTCTGGGTTGGCAGCACCAGAAGGGGACTTGAACATTTGCTGCTGGTCTCCCACAATGTGCTTTCACCTCAACGTTCAGGGGACATCTTGGATCTGAACCGTCTAAAAGAATTGGAAAAGCTGGCTGGTCTGGAGTTGAGCTCCCAGCAGCGAGAAAAGCTGTTGGTGGATCTGATTCAGCTGGAAAAATTTGCGTCCCAATTGCCTGAACTTTCTCCTGAAAATGAAGCAATTGAAGCTGGGCCCTCCCAAAGCCCGGCTTCTCCTTTAGTTTTGAGTATGGACCGAAATCTGGAGCATGCCAACGCCCCGCTTTTATCAGGCGGTTTCTACCTGGTTCCCACGACTCGCTCTGATCCACCCGGTGAAAAGCCATGAATTCTTTCCGTGATCTGACCATGCATGAGGCTCGGGCCTACACTGAAGTCAATGGCCCGAGCCTGGTATCAATGAATGAAGATATGGTTCTGGCGGCCCGGAAAGAAAATCCCAGCCTGGGGGCTTACACTCATTTCCTCGATGATGATGGCCTCGGTTCCAAAGAATCTCCACTGTCCGGGTTTCATGGTGCCATCAAAGCCAACATCGCTGGCCAGGGTTGGCCCACTCACTGTGGCAGCCGCTTTCTGGAGCATTATATCAGCCCTTATGACAGCACTGTTGTGGCTCGTTTGCGCGCTGCCGGCAGCCGCTTCATGGGCATCACCACCATGGACGAATTTGGGATGGGGTCCTCCTGTGAACACACCTCTCTGGGCCAAGTGGTCAATCCCTGGGACCGGAGCCGTACCGCCGGGGGCAGCAGTGGCGGATCGGCTGCGGCCGTGGCCGCGGGGTTGGCCTGGTTCGCTTTGGGAAGCGACACCGGAGGCAGTGTGCGTCTACCTGCCCATTTCTGTGGTGTGGTGGGTTTGAAGCCCACCTGGGGCCGGATTTCACGCCACGGATTGGTCGCTTTTGCTTCATCTTTGGACACCATTGGCATTTTTGGTCGAGATGTGCAGGATGTTCATTTGGTTTTTCAAACGGTAGCGGGACGGGATTTATACGATGCCACAACTCTGGAAGAGACGGTGGATCCTTCTGCATTGGAAACGGTGGACAATTTACAGGGGCTGAAAATTGGTTTGCCTGAGGATTTAGAGAATTCGCAATGGGGTGCGGATGTGAGTCGCGACTACCATTGCAGTGTGGCAATGCTGCGTGATCTGGGAGCGGAAATGGTGCCCGTTTCCCTGGGCTCAATTCTGGACTCTGTGGCTGCCTACACCGTCTTAAATTGTGCCGAAGCGGCCAGTAATTTGCATCGATTTGATGGCAGCCTTTATGGCCATCGCGAGAACCGAAAATCTTATATCGAATCCCTCTCCCAAAGCCGAAACCAAGGCTTCGGGAAAGAGGTGAAACGCAGGCTTCTGCTGGGTGCCCATGTGCTTTCCGGCGGCTACCGAAAACAATACTATTTGCGGGCTTGTGCCGCCCAACAGGACCTCATCTCCCAATTTCAGAAACTCTTTGGGAAGATGGATCTGCTGGCTCTACCCACTGCGCCTACGGCAGCCTTTGCCTTGGGCAGCCGCCTTGATGATCCCTTGGGTATGCATTTGACAGACATATTGACGGTTCCCGCCAGCTTGGCCGGATTGCCTGCTTTGACCCTACCGACCAGTTTGAATTCTCAGGGATTGCCCCTTTCTCTACAGTTGGTGGGACCGGCCTGCTCCGAAAGACTGATGCTGGAGAAGGCCAGAGTGTTGGAGGAATTAATTGGCTTTCGCAAAATCAAGGAGGCCCCATGGAATCTTCACATCTAAAATTTTCCGTGGGGCTGGAAATCCATGGGCGCCTGAAAACACGTCAAAAGATATTCTGCTCCTGCCGGAATCATTATGGCGATGAGCCCAATACAAACACCTGTCCCGTTTGTTTGGGATTGCCTGGAACATTGCCCGTTTTCAATGGGGAGATTGTGGAGCCGGCTTTGAAAGCCGCCCAGGCTTTGAACTGCCGCATTCAGGAAAACAGCCAATTCAGCAGGAAGAACTATTTTTACTCGGACCTGCCGCGCAACTATCAAATCACTCAATACCATTTTCCCCTGGCGTTGGGTGGGCATCTGGATGTTTCTGATTTTCGGGTGAATTTGCAGCGTATCCATTTGGAAGAAGATGCCGGGCGAAGCTTATCTTCCGGGAACGATTTGAGTTCCATAGATTTGAACCGGGCTGGAACACCTTTGATGGAAATTGTCACCGAGCCAGATTTAGAAAATGGCCAACAGGCCAGAATGTGGTTGGGCCGGTTGCGCCAGCTCTTACGGTACCTGGATGTGTGCGACGGCAATATGGAAACAGGCAGTTTGCGCTGCGATGCCAATGTGGGATTGTTGGGGCCGTCAAAATTATCAGGTCCCTGGATTGAGTTGAAAAACCTGAATTCGTTCAAAGCCGTGGAAAAGGCCGTGAATTTTGAAATTGGCCGCATGCGGGATAAACTGGCCGCCGGGGAAAGCCTGAGGCGAGAAACTCGGGCTTGGAATCCTCGCCTCAAACAAACCACCTTGCTGCGATTGAAGGAAGATGCTGCCGATTATCGCTACTATCCTGAACCGGATCTGCCCAATTTGTTTGTGAGCCACAGCATGATTCAAGATATTCAATCCCGACTGCCTGAACTTCCCTGGCAACGAGAATCCCGTTTTTCCACCGAATTTGGCGTTTCCAACGCCGATGCGGTTACACTGTGCCGAAGTTTGGCCTTAGGGTCTTATTTCGAAACTTGTGTGCTTTGCTTGTGGCGAACGTGGCAGGTTGAACCTACTGATGGCGCCAGGGTTGCTTCCCGCTGGATTTTATCTCATGTGCTGGAGGCTGTGGGTGGTAAAGATGCCTTGCTTTATTCTCTAAAATTGAAACCGGATATCTTGGCGGAAATTCTGGCTTTGCTGACATCCGGCACCATTCACAAGACCAGGGCTCGTCTCCTTTTTCAGCAGGCGCTTGATAATACTGAGAACGTGAGCGTTGCCAAATTGTTAGGTGAACCGAAATTAAATGACTCCCTTCTGGATGATCTGTGCCACGAAATTCTGACCCAAAACCCACTGCAAGTGGCGGCTTTTCGGGAGGGTAAGGTAGGATTGCTTAATTTCTTTGTGGGCTTGGTCATGTCTCAAAGTGGGGGGCGCCTGGAGGCTGAAGAGGTGCGGAAAAATTTATTGAAGAGTCTTATTTGATTATTTATATGAAAATTCAATGCTTCGGGTTGATCCGTGGAAAAATTGAAGATAAAAATGGAAAATTCATGATCGGTGATGGGTTTGATTTTTAGAACATAAGGAGATCTTTAAAAACATGTGATGAATTCATGAAGTGCTATTGACCCCTGTCATAAGGTGTGGTAATGTGAAAAACCTCAATATCGCCTGCCTCGGAAGGATCCGGGGCATGACCGGCAAGGATGCCAATAGAGGGGGCTAGCTGGGATGACTTGGGAAGGCATAGGCATCATGGGGTGCGCACTCATTGACCATACTATGGCTCTGGTCTATGTGCCTTCTACTACTGCACTGAGTCAATTATCATTGGGTTTCTTATTGGTAGCCGCTTTGGTCTCCTCGGGGGTGGCCTATTTTTATTGGCACTTTCGTTGGCAGCCTGAAAAAAGGACGTTGCTCCAGAAATATGAGGCCAAGGCTGAGTCGTGTCGCCAATTGAGCGAACGGATAGCATGCTTCGGTCAAATCATTCCCCACATAGTCATGGAAATTGATTGTTCAGGAAAAATCACTTTTATCAATGGCCCCTGGCCCAAGTTTTTTGATCCAACTGAAATGAATGGCTCTCCTCCAGAAACTGTTTTCGAATTGATTCACGAAGATGATATTGAAATTTTCAGGCATTTTTTAAAAACCCAACTCTCCGATGAATCTGATTCCAGACCTCGCATCCAACTGCAGGGGGCTACGGAATTTATCCTGCCCACGCGCGTCTTTGTGGCCAACATCACAACAGAAGAAGATCTCACCGTCAGAGGCCTGCGTCTCGTTTTCGAGGACGTCAGCAAGGAAGAAGAAACTCATCAGGCCCTGCATCAGAAACAGGCGGCTGAAGGAGTCATCACAAACATTTTGAACAGCTTGACCCAGGTTCCTGAGGGCCTTGAAGATGCCCTTTCCAGGGCTTTGCCACCTGTGGCCGATTTGGTGGGGGCAGACTGCTGCCTGATGGTCAATATTGATCAGGAAACCCAAACGATGCACTCAGGTTTCACCTGGCCCCAGACCCAGAATATGGATAACCCGGTCCATCCTCTGGTTGAAATTCCTGCTGGTTGTCCCTGGTTAATTCAAACCTTAAAGAATGAGGGCATGGTCAACATTCCTCGTACGGAAATGCTCCCGGACGTGGCTTCCATTTGTCGCGAAATCTGGCAAGAGGCCGGTGTGGTTTCAATGGTCTTGTTGCCCATCAAGGTCCAGGGAGAAATGGTCAGTATTCTTTGTTTTTACACGGTTGGCCGACTGGCCCATTGGACTGCCAGCGATTTGCAGCTCTTCGAAGTGGTGGCAGCGGTATACTCGGGAGCTTACCTGCGGGAAGCCGACCAGCAGAAATTGAAAGCGGCCAATCTGAAGCTGGAAAGCATTGTGGAGTTTCTTCCTGACGCCACTTTTGTCATCAACAGCAACAAGGAAGTGGTGGCCTGGAACCGAGCCATGGAGGAATTGACTGGTATTCCCAAGGACGACATGCTGGGTGAGGGCGACTACGCCTATGCCATTCCCTTTTACGGTGAGCGCCTGCCCACCCTGATCAATCACTTTGGGGATGCGGACATCAGCCAGTGGCGGCAGCTTTACAATTTTGTGGAGATCAACAGCAATACCCTATATGCCGAATCTTTTGTGCCTTTTCTCAATGAAGGGCAGGGGGCTTTTCTGTGGCTGACGGCTTCGGCTCTCTACGATGCCAACGAACAGGTTATTGGCGCCATCCAGTCTGTGCGCGATGTGACGTACCGAAAAAAATCGGAACAGGCCCTGCGCAACAGCGAAGAACGTTACCGTCGGTTGGTGGAAACCATGAACGACGGGATGGGCGTTGTTTCCCCCGATGGTGTCGTCACTTTTGTTAATGACAGTTTGTGCCGGATGTTGGGCCAGGAGAAAGACGTCATTCTGGGGACATCATTAGAAACACTGTTTCCCCACATGGAATATCAAGGGCCTCTCAAAGAATGGGATGGTTGGCAGTTGCCGTCGGGGGAAGCCCTGGAACAAGACATACCCTGCTCAGATGGATCCACTTTCCCCGCTCGCATCAGTCCGGCGGCCATTTTGGACGAAGAGGGTGAGTTTCAAGGTGGGTTCGCCATTATTTCCAATCTGACCACCATTCGCGAGGCTGAGGCAAATATCCACAAATTGAATGAAAATCTGGAACAACGGGTTATCGAAGGGACCCGGGAAATATTGGGTACCAATGCGGCCTTGCGCCAAAGTGAGGCCAGATACCGGCGTATCATCGAATCACTGCAAGAAGGGTACATCTTTTATTCTCAGGATACACGTCGGGTATTCACCTACATGAGTCCTTCCTACCGAGCCTTGCTGGGATTTGAGAAACTGGAGGATCTGGGGCATTCTCTGCAAACCGATATGTCACTTAAGGTGAACGAAGAGGCGAAAACCCAGGCCCATAAATCCATTCTGGGCTTCCGCCAACCGCCCTGGGATATGCACGTCACTTGCCGGGATGGATCTCAAAGAATCATGGAAATTTTGGAGGTTCCTGTTTTCAACAAAGCAGGGGAAGTGACTTCAGTGGAGGGAATCGGCCGGGATGTGACCGAAGCCAGGAACAACCTCAAGCTGATCAAGTCGGCGCAATTGCAGTTGGTGGAACAAGAAAAGTTGGCAGCCCTGGGGAGTCTTGTGGCTGGTTTATCCCATGAAATTAATACCCCCGTGGGCATTGGGGTGACCGCCGCTTCCCACCTTTCCATGGAAGTCCAACAATGCCTTAAGGCCTACAGCCAGGACCAGCTCACCCGCGATGATTTTGAACAGTTCCTGGAATCGTCCCGGGAAACATCGGATATGATTGCCAGTAATCTGAATCGTGCTGCCGATCTGCTACAAAATTTCAAACTGGTGGCCACCGACCAATCCGCGGGGATGGAGCGGATTTTCAACCTCAAGGAATACCTGCAGGATGTGGTGCAGAGCATCAGTCCCCGACTGCGCAATACGGGTTTCCACATCAGGGTTGAGTGTGAGAAAGATCTGGAAATGAAATGCGACCCAGGATCTCTGTATCAAATCCTCTCCAACCTGGTGATGAACTCTTTGACCCATGGGTTTGAGGGCATGCTGGTGGGGGAGATTACTGTGTCGGCCCGACTGGAAACCAAGGGACTGATCATTGGCTATGCAGACAACGGAAACGGCATGAATAGAAAAGATTTGTCCCGGATTTATGAACCCTTCTTTACCACAAAGCGTGGTCGTGGTGGAACCGGCCTCGGCATGCACATTGTTTATAATAACGTCACCCAGAATTTGGGTGGGAGCATCACCTGTGTGAGCAAACCCGGCAAGGGCATCCGATTTTCCATCGAGGTGCCGTTGTTGGCGGAGGTGGAACATGGCTAAAAGAATACCCAGGGAAATTATGAGCTTTGCGGGGGAAAACGGAACTCCACGCCCGGCTGGTCAGGTGCCTCCCAAACCGGGCCCCTTGAACTGCACCTGGAAATTACTAATTGTCGATGATGAAGAAGAGGTGCATCTGCTCACCCGACTGGTGCTGAAAAATTACGAATTTGAAGGCCGTGGGTTGAAGTTGCTGAGCGCGTATTCGGGTGCTGGAGCCAGACAAATTCTCCGGGATAATCCTGATGTAGCCATCATTCTGCTGGATGTGGTGATGGAACGGGAAGATTCGGGATTGCGCCTGGTACGGTACATCCGGAATGAAATGGAAAATACGAATGTCCGCATCATTTTGCGAACCGGGCAACCCGGACAGGCCCCTGAACATGAAGTGGTGAGCCAGTACGACATAAACGATTACAAAGCAAAAACCGAATTGACGGCCCAGAAGCTGTTCACCACCGTGACCAGTGCCCTGCGGTCCTGGCGAGACATCCAGACCATCACCCTGCGCAATGAAGGGTTGCAGAAAATTATCAATTCCGGATCTTCCCTTTTCGAATGGCACTCTCGCAGCGAATTTGCCGACGGGGTTTTGAATCAATTGGTGCTTCTGGCCAACGGCAACGAAGATTGCGAAGAACCATATTCTGGGCTGACAGCCCGGCGGCAATCGGGGCAATTTATCATTGGCCGGGGGACCGGCCGTTTTGCCCATTTCATCGGGCGCAATGTGGAGGATGTAGTGCCCGACACCACCAGTGAAATGGTGCAGCGGGCAGAACGAAAAGGCACCGAACTGTTCTTCAATAACAGTTATGTGTGTTGCATCAGGGCGGACAATGAAGAAGAAATTCTCTTTCTCCTGAAGGCGGGAGAGCAATCCCGTCCTCTGGATCAGGACTTGATCTGTATTTACATGTCCAACGTGGCCATGGCTTTTCACAATGTGAATCTGAGCCTGGAAATCATTGAAACCCAGAAGGAAATCATCCATACCCTGGGCGAGGTGGTGGAAACCCGCAGCAAGGAAACGGCCAACCACGTTTTGCGAGTGGGCAAGATGGTCCAGTTGCTGGCTCTGCGCACGGGTATGGACCCTGATGAAGCAGCCATCCTGCGGCTGGCCGCTCCCATGCACGATGTGGGCAAGGTGGGCATTCCCGATGCGATTCTTCACAAGCCAGGAGTCTTGACGGACGAAGAATACCAAGTGATGAAAACCCACACCACCATTGGCTGGGAAATATTAGGCAAGAGTGAACGACGCATCATGCGCTCGGCGGCATTGGTGGCCCACCAACATCATGAACGGTGGGATGGAAAGGGATATCCCAACGGCCTGGAAGGCTTGGGAATTCATATTTTTGGCCGCATAACGGCCATCGTGGACGTCTTCGATGCAGTGATCAACAAACGCTGTTATCGGGACGCCAAGGAGCTGGGCGAAGTGGTGGCCATGCTGCGCGAAGGACGGGGAACGCATTTTGACCCTGACCTGGTGGATTGTTTCCTGGCCAACCTGACAGAGTTTGTAGGAGTGGTCCGCTCTCATCCCGATGTAATCCAGCCTGAGGCATTCAAGGAAGGAGAAGAAAGAGCCTGACCCGAATCACTTGCGGTTTTGGGCGTTCGAGGCGACAATGGCACAATGATTCCCATTGTTTTTCCCGAAGCCTGGAGGTGCTCTGTGAGCCACAGCGATCCGCATTCATATACCGATCTTTCCCAAGGCCGCGTCCAGAGCATGGACATTGACCTGGCCGTCAATTTTTCTGACCGCACCATCAATGGAAATGCCGTCTTTCATCTGGCTGCTGCCGCCGGTGGCCCCCTCGACTTGGACACCCGGGATTTGAACATTGTTTCGGCTCAGGACGCTTCCGGCAAAGCCATCGGTTTTGAATTGGCTGAGGCTGATGAAGTTATTGGCAGCCGCCTGCGGGTGAGCTTGCCCCAGGGTGCAGAAAAATTCAGCGTCCAGTTTATCACCAGCCCTGAAGCTTCGGCTCTGCAGTGGCTGGAACCTGCACAGACCGCTGGTGGCAAACACCCGTATTTGTTCAGCCAGTGCCAGGCCATCCACGCTCGCAGTGTGATGCCTTGCCAGGATAGCCCTCTGGCCCGTTTCACCTTCAATTGCAGCATGACTGTTCCTGAAGAATTGACGGTTGTGATGGCCGCTGCTCCAGGTGAAAAAAGTGCCTCCGAGCAATCAGGCATGACCACTTACAATTTCGCCATGCCTCAAAGCATTCCGCCCTACCTGTTTGCCTTTGCTGTGGGTAACATCACGGCCAAGGAACTGGGCCCTCGCTCCACTTGCTACACCGAACCCGAGATGATGGAAAAATCGGCGTGGGAGTTTGCTGAAGTGGACCGCATGCTGCTGGCAGCCGAAGAGATTTTTGGCCCTTATCTGTGGGACCGTTTTGACTTCCTGGTGATGCCTCCTTCCTTCCCTTACGGTGGTATGGAAAACCCTCGCCTGACCTTCTTGACTCCCACCTTGCTGGCTGGCGATCGCAGCCTGGTCAATGTGCTGGCCCATGAACTGGCCCACAGCTGGACCGGCAACTTGGTGACCAACGCCAGCATCAACGACTTTTGGTTGAACGAAGGCTTCACAGTGTGGGCCGAGCGCCGCATCCTGGAAAACATGGAGGGCCTGGAGGCCAAAAGCCTGAGCGCCGCCATTGGTCGTAACGGTTTGATGGAAGCCATGAACAGTTTTGGTAAGGGATCGGAACTGACCAAGCTGGAAATTAATGGCGAAGGCAAGGACCCGGATGAATTCTACTCCCTGGTTCCTTACGAAAAAGGTTTCCTGTTTGTGGCCCTGCTGGAAGAGACAGTGGGCCGGGAGAAGATGGATGTCTTTGTGAAAAAATACATCGAACATTTTGCTTTCACGTCGTTGACCACGGCCCAGTTTGAAGAATTCCTGAATGCAGAGCTGCCTGGTGTGGCCGAGCAAATGGGAGCCGAAGAATGGATCCACCAACCGGATCTGCCGGCCAACGCTCCGGTGTTTGCTTCAGCCCGTTTGGAAATGCTGGAAGGTTTGGCCCGTACATGGAGTGACGGCGCTCGTCCGGAAGTGGCCGATGCTGCCAAGTGGACTCCTGAAGATTGGCAGATTTTCCTGCAGGCTTTGCCCGGCAAATTGACCACTGAAGACTGCGCCTGGTTGAATGATAATTTCAAGCTGAACGAGCAGGGCAACAGTGAGATTCTGTGCAATTGGTTGCAGATTGCTATCAATAGCAGTTTTGAGCCTGCTTATGACCGGGCGGCGAGTTTCTTGGGTGAAGTGGGACGGATGAAATATCTGAAACCTCTTTTTAATGCTTTGCATTGCAATGCCAATACCCGGGACTTGGCGGCAAAGGTATTTGCGAAGAATGCTGACAGTTATCACCCCATTGCTCGTGGTGGGTTGGAGCGGGTGTTGGCTGGTTGAGACTTTAGGTAGTGAATGAGATAGAATGGCCGGGAGGGTGTTTTTCCCCTCCCGGTTCTTTTTGTGGGACCTTGGTATTTGCCTGCCTCTTATCGACGTATGGAAAGGGCCACTCCAACGCTGCTACAGCTGGTGATAAAATCATGGGTGGTCCTGTGCAGAACCACCCATACACTCTTCAGTGATATTCTCAGCTAATCTTAAAATCCAAACCCATTTTCCTGGATTCCAACTTCAACCAGTTCACCATACTGTTTGATTTGTTCCCGAATATCTTCAGCCTTACCCACAATGACCATCTGCAAATTGTCTTGTGGGAAATATTGGGATATCAGGCGTTTGGTCTCGTCAATAGAGAGGTCATTGACGTTTGACTCAAAGTCATTGATAAAGCTTTCATCGTACCCATAGAAATGCATCTGCCCCAAAAGGCCGGCCAGTTGGTCGCTGGTCTCATAGCGAGGTGGGAATTGGCCTTTAACATAGGCTTTTGCACTGGCCAGGGTCTCTTTGTCGATACCTTTGTTCCACAAGCGGGCATAGGTTTCGAGGGCCAGATCAATGCACTCAACGGTAGTGGCGGTTCGAGTGAAGGTTGAGATACGGAACAGACCACCTTCTCCATAAGATTGGAAGGAGCTGCGGGCCCCGTAAGTGAGTCCGGCGTTGACCCGCAACTCATCGTTCAACCAAGAAGTAAAGCGAGCGCCGAGAATGGTGTTGATGACCTGCAAGCCCACCCGGTCGGGGTTGGTTACGGCAATGCCGGGGCCACCAATGTAGAAGGTCGACTCACCGGCATCTGGTTTGTCCACCAGCAGGACGCGCGCTTTGTCTGCCACAGGTAAAGCCATCACAGCGGGCAGCGAAGTTTTACCTTTTTCCCACTGACCAAACAGTGATTTTATCTCTTTTAGCATGGTGTTGGATTTAAAATCGCCAACAATACAAATCACTGTATTCTGGGGCTGGTACCATGAATTGTGGTATTGAACCAGATCCTTGCGCGTGGTTTTTTCCACAGCCGCGGCATCGCCTGCAGGCACCGACGCATAGGGATGATCGCCCCAGAGCAATCGATGATAATAGTTGTTAATAACCGAGCGCGGGCTCTCTTTCTGTTGGGACAGCTGGGCTACTTTGCGGCGTTTGAATTTGGATAATTCATCAGCGTCAAAAGTGGGGGAGAGTAGCAAGTCACGCAGAATGGGAAGCATAATTTTACTGTCCCGTTCTGCAAATGAAGCCTGTAGCTGGCTGTATTCGCGGTGGGCACTTGAGCGCACGCGGGCGCCAATAAAGTCAAACTGATGATCAAGAGCCTGCTTGTTTAATTCTCCGGCCCCAAAAAGCAAAGACTGAGCTGTAACACCTGCAAGTCCACTGAGCTCACCATCAACCATGGCGCCGCCACCGACCATCACATGCATGGCAATGAGGGGCACTTCATGCTGTTCCATGAGAACAACTGTGAGCCCGTTTGGTAATACCTTTGTTTCAAAATCAGGCAAGGTGTAACCACTGGCCAGAGACGTCATAGGAACCATTACCAGCAGCATTAATAGGGTTGTTTTAAGAAGGATTTTCATCGGGCTTCTCCTTCTGTGCTGGCATTGGCCAATTTGAAGTCATCGATGTCTTCAGTGGAGTCAAGGATGCCCACGGTGCGATTGGTTTTTACCAGATAGGTTTGGGCAACGCGCTGAATGTCGGCAGTAGTAATCTTTTCGTATTCTTCAGGGGCCGAAAATAGGCGACCAAAATCACCATAAAATAATTCATAAGTACCAATGGTATTGGCTTTGCCATTGATGGTGGCCATGGTTCGGTGAAAATCCACCAGTTTGCGATTTTTTACTTTGGTCAGTTCATCCTCAGTAATGCCGTGGGCAGCCACCCGGTTGATTTCCTGAATCATCGCTTTTTCCAGAACTGCGGCCCCAGTTCCTGGAGCGGCAACAGCATAGAAAATGAACAGATTAGGGTCAAAACTCTCAGGCAGATGAGTGAATACTTCGGTAGAAACTTGTTGCTCGTCAATCAGGCTTTGCTGCAAGCGGCTGCTGCGTCCAGTAGCCATGATATCGTTCAACAATTCAAGAGCCTGCCAGTCGGCACTGCCAGTTTCCGGAACATGGTAGGCGACCATGAGATTGGCCGAGGTTACGGATTCTTTCTGCACGTAAACCCGGCGTTCACCTTTTTGAACAGGCTCAATGGTGACAATTTCACGTGGAGGATCCTGGGCTGGAATAACACCAAAATGTTTCTCCGCCATTTTCTTAACGTTTTTGAATTTGACGTCTCCGGCTATAACAACCACAGCATTGTTTGGCGCATAATAGGTGCGGTGATAATCAACCAGGTCCTGAAGCTTCCAGGACTCGATGTCCGAAATGTGCCCCATCACAGACCAGCTGTAGGGGTGTGCCCTGAAGGCCGATCCTTTGACTTCTTCCCAGATGGACCGGAAGTTCGAATTCTCCATGCCCGTGCTGCGTTCGCTGATGACCACACCACGTTCTGATTCAACCATATCTGCATCGATGTCCAGGTTGGCGATGCGATCTGCTTCCAGGTCGAACATCAACTCTAGGGCATCGGAAGGAAACCAATCCGTGTACACGGTGACATTCTCAGTAGTGTAGGCGTTATTGGCTCCTCCGGCAGCCTCCATGGTTCGGTCGAACATTTTTGGCCCATATTTTTCAGACCCATTGAACATCATGTGTTCAAAAAAGTGTGAAAGACCAGTAATGCCTGGCACTTCATTACGGGAGCCCACCTTCCAGAAGAGATACATGTTTGCATTGGGAATGGAGTGGTCTTCAAGGACCAGAATTTTCATGCCATTGTCGAGAGTGAAGCTTTGAACGTCATCGGCATTGGTGGCAGCCACAGTATTGCTGATGCTGGAAGTGACCATCAAAAATGTCACGAGGGCGATCCCGGTGAGCCAGGATTTCATAGAGTGCTCCTTGAGATTATGGGGATAAGAATTTAAATTACATTAACGTATAAACTATGAACTTGTTGCTTTTAACGCTCCAAAAAATAGAAATATGTCAAAGCCACAGGGACATTGTTGCGTTACTCCCATAAACATGATATGATTAGCAACATCAAATACTTGAACCCTTATGGAGACTGTGAAGCCTTCCAAAAAAATATCACTTTTAGCGCTCGTGGTCCTGTGCCCGGCGTTGCTGGCGTTTCCCGTTGGAGGAAGTTGCCAGGTTCAGTGCTGCAACCCGGAATCGGCTGCGGAAAACCCGGACAGCTTTAGCTATGACGGCCAGGGCTGTAGTCTGACCTGTTGTGCTGGTGTCACTTTCATCGCTCCCAGCCCTATAATGGATGATTCAGCTCTGGACGCTGATGATGGTTTGTTGTTAACCAGCCCTACACGCCTTTGGATTGCAGATGATCCGCTTTATCACCCCCCCCGAGACTAAATCTTCCCTTTTTTGAAATTCTTAAATAATCGACCGGCGCTATTTTTCGTCCGGTTTGTGTGGTCATCAATCGTGTCCGGAAGGATTGTGTGTGATGAATATTTTGCGGTACTTGCCGCTGTTGTTCTTGGCGTGGGCTATGAATGCGTTTGCAGATGACAATTGGCAAGGGGGTGAGGCTTCAAAGCTTCTTCCCGAAGTGGAGGCCATTTTGGCCAGTACGGACATTGGTCTGAATGACCTATTCCGCATAGCAGAACTGACGAACCCTGATATGGCCGTGGCCAGAATTGAGATTGAGGCCAGGAATGGGCGGATGCAGCAAGCTGGAATGTATCCCAATCCGGAATTCCTCATTGCAGCCAACGAGATGTACATAGACGATCCTTCATTCCATAAATTGAAGGTGGAAATATCTCAATCCTTACCTCTTGGAGGGCGCCTTGGAGCTGCCACGGATGCGGCCCGGGTTGGAGTCGAGCAGGCCAGGGAGAATGAGTTCCAGACTCGCCGAATGGCATTTGGGCGCGTTCAGGAATGGTGGGCCGATCAAATTTATTTTCGAGAAATGGACGCAGCCTTTGTGGAACTGGTGGCGGGAGCCGACCGAAATCTTGCTATGGCCCAAGCGAGGTTTGAGTCCAAAGCTGCTCCGGAAGCTCATGTGACCCGAGCCATGCTCGAAATTTTTGACCTGCAGGTTGCCCAGCAACAATTCCAGCGCAACAGAGTCAGAAGTGAAGCAGATATGAAAATTCTCTTCGGTGGAATTGACATTCCTGCAGGCCGCCTTTCGGATCAATTGTATGCCAATTCCCAGATATCAGGGCTATCCGAAGATGACGGATCACTGACCACCGACCACCCGGCATTGCGGGAAGCAAAACTGGGGGTTGTGGCAGCTGAGGCCAAACTGAAAACAGCCCGGAAAGAGCGAATTCCCGACCTGAATTTCTTCGTGGCTTATGGCAATTCGTTGCCTACTGAGGAGAAATTTGTCGAAGGTGGAATCAGTTTTCCATTGCCCATTTTTAGTCGTAATCAGGGCCGTATTTTGGAAACCAAGGCTTTGGTTGCCATGGCCCGGCATGAAGAAAAATTCACCACCCACAGATTAGAATCGGCGTTATCTCTTGCCCGTTCCCGACAGCACACCACCCAGCAGCAAAGGGTTCAATTAACAGAACAAATTTTGCCTGCGGCTGAAAGGACATTGATTCAGGCTCAGGAAGCGTACCGCCTGGGACGGGTCGTGTTTTTGGAATTGGTGGACGCTCAACGGACATACAAAGAAGTGCTTTTGCGCACGGTGGAAAATCGACGGACCCAGGTTTCAGTGGATGCCGAAATCATGAGTTTGCTTGGCTTGGGACCTTATGCTGATCATGGAGGAATAGAATGAACACCCAATGGAAAATCATCCTGTGGATCATCGCTTTATCAGTGGCAACAACTTCAGGTTGCGGAACCGAATCCACCGATGGAGTCGCCCTGAATGAAGGCGGAGATTCCGATTGGTGCGTCGAGCACAACATCGCGGAATCGGCCTGTGCTTTCTGCAATCCAGGTCTAATCGAAGAATTGGGTTGGTGTGCGGGGCACAATGTGGCCGAGGCCATGTGCTGGATTTGCCGCCCCGCCATGATCGCCGCCTATCAGTCTGTGAACGATTGGTGCGCCGGGCATGGACTGCCTGAATCACAATGTTTGGATTGTAACCCGGAACTGGGCTTGGCGGCCGATGCTCCTATGGAATCAGCTTTGGTTTCTGCCACAGATGAACCACGATACCGCCGTGCCCCATCAGTCAGTTGCAATACAAACCTTTTGAAGGTGAATTTTGAAAGGGAGTCGGTGGCTCAGGAGGCAGGTTTTGAGTATGCGACCGTTAAGGTGCAGTCTCTTTCGCAAACCCTCGAATGCAGCGCTGTTTTGGAATATGATGCCAACCATTTTGCCAAGTTGTCGCCACAAATGGGAGGCTTGATCTCATCTGTGGAGAAAGATCTGGGTCAGAAGGTTGAGTTGGGAGAAACCTTAGCGGTGATCGTTTCACCCACGTTTGGGGCTGCCAAGGCTGTATATTTGCAGTCTCTTGCCTTGGAAGAACTGTGGTCAAAAAATCATGCCCGGGAGATGGAATTGCTAAGCCGGGGTGTGGCCACTGAACGAGACCTACTGGAAGCCGAAACCAGCATGGTGGAAAGCACCATTGCCCGATCAAGTGCCCAGCAGAAACTCATGGGCCTGGGGCTTACCCCAGCCCAGATAGACGAAGTGGCGCGCACACAGGACACGACTAGTGAATATCGAGTGACGGCGCCATTTGCGGGAGTCGTTGTTGAAAGACGAGCTACGGTCGGGGAACTCAGTGATCCGTCGGAACCGTTGTTTGCTCTCGCGGATGTCTCTCGCATGTGGGCCCGGCTGGACATTTTCGAATCGGACATGATGGCGGTCCAGGATGGCCAAAGTGTGGTCCTGCATCTTGAGGGATTACCGGGAGAAGCGACAGCCGGGATAATCACTTGGGTCAGCTCCGAAATCGATCCCCGCACAAGAACCCTGCAGGCTCGGGCCGAGCTGGAAAACCCTGATGGTAAGTTGCGTGCCAATTTGTTTGGCAAAGCGGTTGTGACTGTCAGTGACGCCAGGCCGACGGTCATTGTTCCCCGTTCAGCAGTGCAATGGGAAGGCTGTTGCAACGTGGTTTTTGTGAAAGATTCATCGACAGCGTTTCATCCAGCCAAGGTTCACCTCGGTCCAAAATCAGGATCGATGGTCGAGGTTCGGCGTGGCTTAAACGGTGGCGAATCCATTGTCACCCAAGGCAGTTTCTTACTCAAGACCGAGATCCTCAAGGGGAGCATCGGAGCTGGTTGCTGTGAAGCGCACCCAGGATCTTAGGAGGTCATACCATGCTTGATAAAATCATCACCTGGTCACTGCACCACCGATTCATGGTCATTGCCTTGACCGTTGTGCTTGTGGGTTTGGGAGTCAATACCATTCTGAACTTGCCAGTGGACGCGTTTCCCGACACTACGCCTGTCCAAGTGCAAATCAATACGACCGCCTTGGCGCTTTCGCCCCTGGAGATAGAACAGTTGATAACTTTTCCTGTAGAACGAGCCATTGCCGGATTGCCCGATTTGGAAGGTGTGAGGTCAATTTCAAAATTCGGTCTGAGCCAGGTGACGGCTACTTTTGATGATGGCACGGATATCTATTTCGCCAGACAACTCATCATGGAACGGCTGCAGAATATAGAATTGCCCGAGGGAATCTCCCGCCCTGAAATGGGGCCGGTTGCCACCGGTTTGGGGGAGGTCTATCACTACATAATGACCAGTGATGTGCACTCTCTCCAGGAGTTGACAACGTTGCACAATTGGGTTGTTAAACCGCGATTGCAAGCAGTTGCTGGCGTGGCCGAAGTCAATACGTGGGGCGGTAAGAGCAAACAATATCAAGTCCGGGCAGACCCAGACAAGCTCATCAAATTTGAGCTTACTTTGGATGACGTGTTCACTGCCCTATCGCAAAACAATATGAACGTGGGTGGGGGCTATGTGGTCGAAGCTGGCGAGCTGCAATTGGTGCGGGGCATCAGCCTGACTCGCAATCTGGATGAGATTGCGGCTATCGTTATCCAAACCCATAACGGGGTTCCGGTGCGGATAGGTGACGTGGGCGAGGTCGTTGAAGGCAATGAAATTCGCCGTGGGGCGGCCACTGCTTTTGGTAAAGGTGAAGTGGTCCTCGGGCTCGGATTTATGCTGATGGGTGAGAATAGCCATGATGTTACCGGGCGCATGCGCGAGCGCATGGAGGAGATCAAGGCCTCTCTCCCTGAGGGCGTGGAAATTGAGGCGGTTTATGAACGAACGGAATTGGTTGACCAGGTCCTTGAAACGGTAAAAGAGAATCTATTTGAAGGCGCCATTTTGGTGGTGGCGGTTCTCTTTGTTTTCCTGGGAAACCTGCGCGCGGGTTTGATCGTGGCCTTGGCCATTCCTCTGTCCATGATGTTTGCGGCCTTGGGCATGCAGCGCTTTGGAATTGCCGGATCACTGATGAGTCTCGGAGCCATCGACTTCGGTTTGGTGGTGGATAGCTCTGTGATCATGGTGGAGAACTCTGTACGCCGGTTAAAATCTCCCGATCGCAAGGGAACAGTGCTCGAAACCGTCCGTGAGGCCGCCCTGGAAGTGCGTAAGCCGACCATGTACGGTGAGTTGATTATCGCCATTGTCTTTCTGCCTGTTCTGGCCTTGGAGGGAATCGAAGGCAAGCTGTTCCAACCCATGGCCCTGACGCTGCTGTTTGCCTTGGCTGGATCCCTGGTCCTGTCATTGACCCTGATGCCTGTTCTGGCCAGTTATGTGTTGCGCGGTCGTCCTCAGGAGAAGGAAAACTTTCTGGTGGTCTGGCTCGAGAGAGTTTATGGCAAAGTTGTGCGGTTTGCGGTGCAGCGCCGGAAGCTGGTTTTGAGTTCCACATTGGCTCTTCTGGTTCTGGGTGGCTCTCTCGGATTGACCATCGGTTCAGAGTTCATTCCGCGACTTTCTGAGGGTAGTTTGGCAATCAACACGGTGCGTTTGTCCGGTGCCTCTCTAGAAGAATCAATACGCTACGGCACCCAAATTGAGAACGTCATCCTGGACAATTTTCCTGACGAAGTTCGTCATATCTGGTCCCGAACCGGTACCGCTGAAGTGGCCACCGATCCCATGGGCATAGAGTTGACCGATATATATCTCTCACTGCATCCCAGGAAGCAGTGGACCAAGGCTCGGACCCAGGATGAACTGGTGGAAGTGATGAACACCAAGCTCACCGGTTTGCCCGGGATGAGGCTGGTATTCACGCAACCCATTGAGATGCGTTTGAACGAGATGATCGCCGGCATCAGGACTGACGTTGGCATCAAAATATTTGGCGATGATTTGGATGTTCTGCGCGAGACCGCTGCAGAGGTGGGCGCTGTCCTGGAATCCATCAACGGCGCGGCTGATCTTTATGTGGAACAGGTCACCGGTCAGCCCGTGCTTGAAATCCGTGTTGACCAGGCGGCCATTGCCCGCCACGGGATTCCTGCCAAACACGTTCTGGAATTGGTGGAGGCCGTGGGAGGCACGACGGTGGGTGAGATTCGCCAAGATCAGCAGCGTTTTGATCTGGCCGTCCGCTTGCCGGAAAGGTACCGAAACAATCCTGAAAAATTGCGACGGATGCCGGTTTCCACTGCAGACGGCACCATGGTTCCATTGGAAGTCTTGGCAGATATTGATTTGGTCGAAGGGCCCTCGACCATCACCCGTGAATGGCAGCGCCGGCGTATTGTCGCCCAGTGTAATGTGCGGGGTCGAGATGTTGGAGGATTTGTGGAAGAAGCACGTGAAAGAATTGCAGAAGACATCCATTTACCAGCGGGCTATTACCTCGAGTTCGCCGGCCAGTTTGAACATATGGAACGGGCTCGGCTTCGCTTGATGGTGGTTGTTCCGCTGGCGTTGGCTCTAATTCTTTTCCTGCTGTATTCAAGCACCCAATCCTGGCGGGATGCCCTGATCATTTTCATGGCTGCTCCCTTTGCCACTCTGGGCGGAATATTGGCGCTGTGGATTCGCTCTATGCCATTCACGGTATCGGCGGGAATCGGTTTTGTAGCTGTTTCGGGGGTGGCCATGCTGGCGGGGCTGGTTATGGTCTCGACCATGCAACGCATGCTGCGAGAAGGACACCATCTGGAGGATGCCATCGTAACCAGCGCCTTGATCCGATTGCGGCCAGTTCTCATGACAACCCTGGTGGCTGCTCTCGGCTTTGTGCCCATGGCTCTGAATACGGGAGTGGGCGCTGAAGTGCAACGCCCCCTGGCGACTGTTGTCATCGGTGGGGTTCTGTCGGCGAATGCTTTGACGCTGGTCGTTCTGCCTGCTTTGTACCGTACTTTTGGTCGGTCAGACAGTTAAAAGAGTGGAAACTGATCATTTGCCACACTTTGTAAACGTGGTGAGCGACTTAACCCATTATTCAGAGATGGGTTAAGTCGTTCATTGTCGCAGTTATTCTTTTGTGTTGTTCTTTTGATTCATTTCTATGTACCAATCATCTTTGCCATATAAGTCATCTGAACATTGAGCGCACACACCGTGGCTGAATGTTGCATCAGAATGATCCTGGATATAAACTTCAATCTGATTCCAATAGCCTTTATCATCTCTGATTTTTTTACAATGGGAACAGATCGGAAGTAACCCCTTCAATGATTTGTTCTCTTTCACAAGATTATAAATAAACTGGTGGACAAAGACCGCCAGAATTGAGGTTCCTCCAACGGCAAAAATATTTATTAATAAACCATCAATTTTCCCAGGTAGCTGTGAAAGTAGTATGAAATGTTGTGAAACAATGACAATCATTAAAGTTACATATTGCCTAGGACGGAGATTAAAGAGGAGAGTTGTAACTACAATAATTTGCAACAGGCCGCTGTAATAAGAGGAGGCAAACCCGTCTTTTGTTAGAAAGCACATTATTGAGATTGATATTGAAACCAAAAATACCGTCGTAAAAACCATCGGGAAATAATATTTCTGATCTACTCTATTGATGATAAACAAAATAAAGGCTAAACAAATGGATACACCAATGCGGATCATCAACAAAATCTCTCTAAAATCCGGATAGATGAAATAATCTAATATATAAAAAAAGGGAAACATGATCATTCCCAATTTTATTGCAAAGATGGAAGGTTTAGCTTCTTTTTTCATTGTTTAGCCAATCTGCATGGTTCAAAAAAGAAAATATACCATAAATTTCCCCATGTTCAACCTTCGCTTTACTCTCTAACTTGCCTTGCTACGGCCTGATGTGGTCTTACCACCGCGGTCAAACAAATGCGCATCGTTTTGGTTTGAGAAACTCAGTAAACAATGGGAGACGAAGACCCGTTACACTGTCACTCATGGATGATCTTTTCCAGGGAACCCAGATTTTTCATACTCCAATAATTGTCTGCATCGCATCCCTACCTCTTTTTTACAGATTAAGGAAATATTGGCCCACATCTGGCAAAGATTCCTTTTACAAACCACCTCCCAGAATTCGAGTTTTCATGAATCTTTTGTCAAAACCCCTACCGGTGTTGCTGCTGTGCTGCCTTATCCTGGCAGTGTTCTGGCTCGCACCCCAGGCCCAAGCTGAACTTATCATCAACGAAGTGATGGGTGATCCCTTCCAGGACTGGGATGGTGATGGCACCTTTAACTACCGTGGTGATGAATGGATTGAGGTGCTCAATGAAGGCCCCGTGGCCGAAGACATGTCCTTCTATTGGTTGCGCGATAGTTACGGTGATGATTTCCATCTGCAGCTGCACGGAATCATTCTGCCTGGGGAGGTGGCCGTTTATTACGGTTCAGAAGCGGTGGCCTGGCAACAATTGCATGGCTACAGCACCCTCGGTTTTTCCATCAACAATGGTGGTGATACCTTGGAATTGGTGAAATCGATCCCCGATCCGGGAGGCAGTGTTCTGGTGGTGGTTGATACAGTAACCATCCTGGATCATGAGGCCGAAGATGACCGGTCCAGTGGCTGGGATCCGGATACAAATTCGTGGACTTTGAACGATGCATTGAACCCCTATACCGGAGGGTTTGATCCTCAGGGAACCTCTTGCCAACCGTCCCCGGGCCGAGCAAATGATTGCGTACCGCTGGTGGCGGCTGAGAATACCACATGGGGAGATTTGAAGAGCCACTACCGCTGATTGGATCAATAATTTGGTCAAATGGTGAGGGGCTTTTCCTTGCCAGGGGCGAGCCAGGAAAGGAGTCCTGGCTCGCTCTGCTCTATGTGACGGGGCAGAAACAGTAAAAAGAAGCCTGGCTGCATTGAAAACATGCACGATAGCGGGATTTCCCTTTAAATGTTACTCGACAAACGTTACCATCGAAAGACATGTAAAAACAGGAATACAGGTCCCCTGCTTACCCAGGAGCTGAAATGTTACTCAACGAAACTCAGAAGATGTTCCGCCAGATGGCTCGCGATTTTGCCAATAGCAAAATTGCTCCCATTGCTGCCGAAATTGATCACTCGGCCACTTTTCCCGAAGCCACCGTCAAGGAGATGGGCAGCTTGGGGTTTTTAGGACTCACCACTCCCGAACAGTACGGGGGCGTGGGGGCCGATATCACGAGCTACGCTCTGGTGGTGGAAGAAGTCAGCCGGGTTTGTGGCAGTCACGGTCTGACCCTGGCAGCCCATAACAGCCTGGGATGCTGGCCCATCGCTCACTTGGCCAATGAGGCCCAAAAACAGAAATTTCTGCCCCCAGCGGCAGCAGGCGAATCTCTACTCTCTTTTGGTTTGACAGAAGCCGGGGCTGGCAGTGACGCCGGTGGCACCCTGACCACTGCTGTGCGCGATGGGGACCATTGGGTTCTCAACGGCAGTAAAATGTGGATCACTAACAGCCATTATGCCGGCGCCCTCATCATCACTGCCAAAACAGATCTCGAAGCCGAAGGCAGCCAAGGCATCAGCGCCTTCATCGTACCTACTGACACTCCAGGCTTCACGGTAGAAAAAAAGGAAGACAAGCTCGGCATGCGAGCTTCCGATACGGCGCCACTGACTCTGGATAACGTGCGGGTTCCTCACGAGTATCTTTTGGGCGAAGAAAATTCTGGCTTCAAGTATTTCATGCAAACTCTGGACGGTGGCCGCATTTCCATTGCAGCCGTAGCCCTGGGCATTGCCGTGGGAGCTTTTGAAGTGGCTCGTGATTATAGTAACTCACGATTTCAGTTTGGCCGCAGCATCAGTAAATTTCAGGCCATCGAATTCATGATCGCCGACATGGCCACCCAGATTGAAGCTTCTCGCCAACTCACTTACGAGGCTTGCCGTCTCAAGGATGCCGGTGAGGCTTACGGCCAGATGGCCGCCATGGCCAAACTGCATACCAGCGAAACGGCCATGTTTGTGACCGACAAGGCTATCCAGATCCTTGGTGGATATGGCTTCACCCGGGAATATCCTGTGGAGCGCATGTACCGCGACGCCAAACTTTGCACCATCGGCGAAGGAACCAGCGAAATCCAACGCATGGTCATCGGCCGCACCGAATTGAATGTCTGATCTGATTGAACGTGAAATATTAACCTTTGAAGGGATCATCCCATGAGCAACCGTTCCGTTATCTGCGCGGCCGTCCGCACTCCCATCGGCACCTTTGGTGGAGGCCTGTCTTCTGTGCGAGCGCCCCAGCTTGGCGCCCTTGTGGTCAAGGCCATCCTTGAGAAATCCGGAGTCGATGCCGGTAAAATTGATGAAGTCATTATGGGTAATGTCTGCCAGGCTGGCTTGCAACAAAACCCTGCCCGTCAGGCGTCCATATTCGGTGGTGTGCCTTCGAGCTGCAGCGCCATGACCATCAACAAGGTTTGTGGCAGTGGTCTGAAAGCCGTGGCCCTGGCCGATCAGGCCATCCGCGCTGGCGACAAAGAGTGCGTTATTGCGGGTGGCTTCGAAAACATGAGCCAAATTCCCTACGCCTTGATGAAGGCCCGCGATGGTATGCGTCTGGGTGATGGCAAAGTCACTGACCTGTTGGTTCACGACGGCCTCTGGGATATTTACAACAACTACCACATGGGCATGACCGCCGAGTGGGTGGCCGAAACTTACAACGTCAGCCGTGAAGATCAGGATGCCTACGCGGCCCGCAGCCACCAGCGTGCCCTCGACGCCTGGGAAGCTGGCAAATTCGACAAAGAAGTGGTGCCAGTGGAGGTTCCCCAGCGCCGCGGTGATCCTGTGGTTGTGGCTCGGGACGAAGGCCCTCGTGCGGGTACAACTCCCGAAAAAATGGCCAAACTGCGCCCTGCATTCAAACGCGATGGTGGCACAGTGACAGCGGGCAACGCCTCGTCCATCAATGATGGAGCTGCCGCCCTGTTGATTTGCAGCGAAGATTTTGCCAAGGCCAATGGGCTGGAAATCCGCGCATATATCGAGGGTGCCAGCACCGGCGCCGTAGAGCCCAACGAAGTGATGATGGCTCCCGTGACCAGTATCAAAAACCTGCTGAAAAAGACCGGTAAAAACTTGAGCGACTACGGCCTGTTCGAGCTGAATGAAGCCTTTGCTGTGCAGAGTCTGGGTGTTGTGCGCACTTTGGAATTGGACGACGAGATCGTCAACGTCAATGGTGGCGGCGTCAGCCTGGGGCATCCCATTGGTTGCTCGGGTGCCCGCATCTTGGTCACCTTGCTGAATGCCATGGAAGATCGTGGTGTCAAAGACGGTATTGCCAGTCTGTGCCTTGGCGGTGGCGATGCAGTGAGCATGGCCATTTCTCGTCCGTAATAATTGTCCCGCGGGGACGGCTGCCGGCTTTGGCCGCACCGTCCCCTCACCGGAAAGGATTGAATCATGAAAGTTTCAGTTATCGGCGGCGGGACCATGGGCAATGGCATTGCCCAGGTATTTGCCCAGAATGGCAACGACGTCAACCTCATCGACATCAAGCAGGAGTATTTGGACCGGGCCATGGCCACCATCGAGAAAAATCTCGGGCGCATGGTGAAAAAAGAAAGAATGACCGCTGAAGAGGCCAAGGCCACTTTGGGGCGAATGAACGCTGTGGTGGGTCTGGAAAACGCCGCCGACAGTGACCTGGTCATTGAAGCTGTGTTTGAAAATTTTGAAGTGAAGAAAGAGATCTTCACCAAGCTGGACGAAGTGTGCGGGCCCGATACCATCTTGGCTTCCAATACTTCCAGCATCAGCCTGACAAAAATTGCCGGCACCACCAAACGGGCCGACAAGGTCATCGGCATGCACTTCATGAATCCCGTGCCCATTATGAAACTGGTGGAGGTTATTTGCGGCCAGGCCACCAGTGACGAGACTCTTGAAAAAGTGACCCAGTGGTCCAAAGATTTGCATAAGGTTCCTGTTACGGTGCAGGATTATCCCGGTTTCATCAGTAACCGCGTGCTGATGCCCATGATCAACGAAGCCATTTATTGCCTCATGGAAGGCGTTGCTGACAAAGATGCTATCGACACGGTAATGAAGCTGGGCATGGCTCACCCCATGGGCCCTCTGCAGTTGGCCGATTTTATTGGCTTGGATATCTGCCTCGACATCATGGAAGTGCTGTACGACGGTTTTGGAGACAGCAAGTACCGCCCCTGCCCGCTGCTGCGGCGCATGGTGGATGCAGGCTATCTCGGTCGTAAAAGCGGCAAGGGATTTTACGATTATTAGAAACTATTCCCAGACACGAGGAGTCAATCGTGCAGTTTGAACTGACAGAACAACAACGCATGATCAAAGATATGGCAGCCGATTTTGCTGCCCGTGAAGTGGCGCCCATCGCCGCTCAGATCGATGAAGAGGAGCGCTTTCCCGCCGACGTGGTAAAGAAAATGGGCGCGCTGGGTTTCATGGGTATGAACGTGTCCGAGAAATACGGCGGCGCCGGTTTGGATATGGTTTGTTATGTGCTGGCCATGGAAGAGATCAGCAAAGCCTGCGCCAGCACGGGGGTGATCATGTCGGTGAACAACTCCCTTGTTTGCTGGCCGCTGGAAACCTACGGCACAGAAGAGCAAAAGTTGAAGTGGCTGACTCCGCTGGCTAAGGGTGAGAAACTGGGGGCGTATTGCCTGAGCGAACCCGGAGCCGGCACCGATGCTGCGGCCCAGACCACCACCGCCAAAAAAGACGGTGACCACTGGGTGCTCAATGGGATGAAGAACTTCATCACCAACGGCGCCAACGCCGATACCCTGATTGTTTTTGCGCACACCAACCCTGAGCTGAAGCACAAAGGTATTCTGGCATTTATCGTCGATGCAAAATCCGAGGGTTTTTCCGTGATCCGCAAAGAAGAAAAGATGGGCATCCGAGCTTCGGATACGGCCCAGTTGGCCTTCGACAACGTGCGGGTTCCCGCTGACCAGCAGTTGGGGGGGGACGGTGCCGGATTTAAGGTAGCCATGAGCACCCTTGATGGCGGGCGGATCGGCATCGCATCCCAGGCCTTGGGGATCAGTGCGGCGGCTTACGAAGCAGCTTTGCAGTATAGCAAAGTGCGTGAGCAATTTGGCCGCCCCATTGCCAAATTTCAGGCTATCCAATGGAAGATCGCCGATATGGCCACTCGCCTGGAAGCCTCTCGTTTACTGACCTACCGCGCCGCCAATGCCAAAGATCAGGGCAAGCGCTACAGTGAAGAAGCAGCTATGGCCAAGCTGTATGCCAGCGAGACCAGCCACTTCATCACCAACGAAGCGGTGCAAATCTTCGGTGGTAATGGATACTCCAAAGAGTATCCGGTGGAACGGCATTTCCGTGATGCCAAAATCACTGAAATTTACGAAGGCACCAGTGAGGCCCAACGCATGGTGATCAGCAGTATGGAGCTGAAAAAATAGGTGGGGCCAAGGCCCCTGTTTGAGATGAAGGGACCGGCCTGTGGCTGGTCCCTTCTTTTTATGGGAGATTGCCTGCCGGCAAGCAAAGAAATTGATGATATGTTGAAATTAAATCACTATAGTGCCCCACCCGCAGAACACATTGATTTCAGAATGCTGGCGGAGGGAATATTACAGCCACCATGGCCAACGTGCAGTTTACCTGTTTCCTGTGGATTCCAATCCCAGAATCCTGCCTGAAATTCTGTGATTTGGCTGGCCAACTTCGGCGGTAAATAGCTCATTTCATACAGGGCGTTGCTGTGGGCCGTGCAGTGATAAACGATAGGTTCTTTGCTCTTTCTCGGCAGACCTGCTAAGTCGAATCTCACCAATGAGCCATCCGGAAGCGAAAACCGAGCCTCTGCTAGCCGGCCATTGCGCAGTATGTATTCCATAGTCCTTTCACCCATATGATCTACCAACATGAACTCCTCAAGGCCTGTTTCCGAAGGGTGGGAAAGGGGATAAATAGTGAGTTCCCGGTCGGACCAAGTCATTTGGGTGCGTTCTCCCATGGGCTGGTCGGATTCTTCAAAAACACAATTTTGAAAGGTTGGTAGTGTGGTTTTAAAATCTGATTGGCAGGCTGCTAGAGAAATAACTAGGAGGATACTGATGATAAAGGTGATGTGGTGACACATGCTCACTCCTGGGGTTGGGGTTTGGAGGTAAAAACACTGATGGTGTCATTCATATTCGTAGTATGGATACTCACTCCAGCAGAATTCGAACCATGATCTGGGCGCCTGCTAACTTTAAAATATAGAATTAGTTATGGACTTTTTGTTATGAGTGTCTGGAGTTGAGTGTTTCACTGCTGGATTTTGTGACAAAGGGTTCTCATTATCTCTGTCCCAGGTTTGAATGAATCCAATGCTTATGCTGGTGGAGGCAGGTCTTGTCACCAGCCAACATTAAGTTATAATGGAAACGATGAATTGATTATCAAGATCATCTTGAATGACTCAAAAACCGGAGAGCCCCATGAATTTTGATTTCAACGAAACCCAAACCATGTTCCGTGACATGGTGCGCGATTTTGCCAAACAGGAAATCGCCCCCATTGCTCAGCAGATGGATGAAGAAGGCTCCATGCCCGATGATCTCATCAGTAAAATGGCAGCTAACGGTTTCTTTGGGCTCAGTTTCCCCGAGCAGTATGGTGGCTTGGGTGTTGATACCACCACTTATGCTCTGGTCATCGAAGAATTGGCCAAAGCCAGCGCCGGAGTTTGTGTGATGTTGACGGTTCACAACAGCGTGGGCTCTTATCCCTTAGCCATGTATGGCAGTGAAGAAGCCAAACAGAAATATTTGCCGCGCATGGCAGCAGGGGAGATTGCCGCCTTCTGCATCACTGAAGCAGGAGCCGGCAGTGATGCCGCGAGCTTGTCCGCAACGGCCCGCAAAGAAGGCGATGAATACGTACTCAACGGGGGCAAAATCTTCGTCACTAATGGGTCGCGGGCGGCCTTCTATGTGGTGATGGCCCGCACACCAGGCACCACCGGTCATAACGACATCCACGCTTTCATCGTCGAGCGTGGCACCGATGGATTGTCTGTGGCAAAAAAAGAAGACAAGATGGGACTCCGGGCTAGCGATACCGTCTCTATCGATTTGGAAGATGTACGGGTGCCGGCCAACCATTTATTGGGCCAGGAGGGGGATGGGTTCCGCATCGCTATGAGTGCCCTGGACGGGGGACGGATCGGCATTGCTTTCCAGGCCTTGGGCATTGGCCAGGCATGTCTTGAAGAGTCCATCAAATACGCGAGGGTGCGCGAACAGTTTGGTAAGCCCCTGCTCAAGCAACCAGTCATTGGCAACATGATCGCTGACATGGGCACGGAACTGGAAGCTGCACGGTTGATGGGTTTGCATGCCGCCTGGTTGAAGGACGAAGGCCGGAGTTTTACCAAACAAGCGGCCATGGCCAAAGTCATGGCTACAGAAGCTGCTGGCCGGGCCGCGGACAAGGCTCTGCAGATTCACGGAGGATACGGTTATTGCAAAGAATTTGCGGTGGAACGCTATTACCGGGATGTACGGGTGACCCGGATTTATGAAGGCACCAGTGAAATCCAGCGCTTAGTCATCGCCCGGGAGTTGGGCAGCGAGTACTAAAAACTCAACCCCGAAATTGCCAGAATTCCCAGGCCCAGGTGGCCAGTAGGAAAAGAGTCACCAGTATTCTGGCGGCTCTTTTTTCTTGGGGTTTCAGCAGAAGGCTACGGCGAAGAACAGGTTGGAAAGTGGCCCAAAGGGCGTACACAGACCAGAACAGAAAGGCGGGGGTGCCCAGGGCTACTAATGGATTGGCTGCCAGAGCTTCCCACCAATGACCCTGCATCAGGGCGACAATGCTGTGTGTGCCGCCACAGGTCAGGCAGGGTACGCCGGTTGTGTCACGCAGGGGGCAGGAGGCCAGGTGGTAGGTCAATTCCGGGTTCAGACGGGCCAAAGCCAGGCCGGCCATGGTCACGGTCAAAAAGGGAAAAACCAGAAGTCTGGGCCAGGGGCTGTTTTCAGGGACGAGTTGCAAAGAAGGCGAATCCTATCGTCGGGAAACTCAATTCATACCGGCCATCCAGGCCACAATAGAGCCCCCAATAGCCACGAAACAAAGCATTAAGGGGGCCAATACAGCCACCACTGCTTTCCACGGTTCGGTCTCATGAATATTGTACAGGCCGATGATCAAAATGACCATGCTCCAAATTAGAGCCACCCAACTGCCGCAGAGGGGCACCAGCAGAATGATTGTGGTTGCTTCACTGTAGGCAGAAACCCGGAATGTGGCTTCAAACCCGAGCTTTCCTCCTCCCAGCAGCACCAACGCCATGTGAATCAAGCCCGCTTGGATAAAAACACCCAGGGTCATCAAAACCGGGCTGAAAAGGAAAAGGAAAAAAGAAAACATGGAGCTTTGGCTGTGGGAAAAGTCTCCTATCAGGGCCATCTGTAGGGAAGCACTGACCAGGGAGTACAACCAGGCAATGAAGGTCCCGATGACACCCAAAACCACGGCAAACATCAGCGGGTTTAAAATGCCGATCTGTGTGGGCATACGATGAAAAAACCGCCCCGGGCCCAGTAGTACATCCTTGATGGTGAGATATAAACCATTGAGGAGGCCGAAGCGCTCACGTCTTTCCCACGGGGGCAGTTGCAAACCTTCAGTGTGGTCCTGCTCAAAATCGGGTGATGAGGAATTGGGGGCGCTCAAAGGTATGACTCCGTAGTTTGGGGCTGGTTCCGCCTATGAGGTAATACGGGAAAGGGCCGCAGACGTTGCAAAATAAAATGGCCCCGAAATGAATCGGGGCCAAAGTGCTGGAGAGTTAGCGGTACAAGGATTTTAGAGAATCCCATGTAGTTACATCAGTAGATACGGTATTGCAAAAATCAGCATCAATAAGAGCACTGCAATTTTCGTAAACTACCTGAATACCAGTAGATACTAATTGCTCGATAGGATACAAAACCGTGGGGAACAGCGGATCAAGGCTGCTGGGTTCGCTACCGCGCAGGATGAAGCACACAGATTCTTGAGATGTGCTGGTATACATCATTTCAAAGGTGATCAGGTGATTCACCGGGCCCAATTCCATGGGCTCGCCAAAACCTACAATATGATTTCCTTCCATGCCGACATCGATGAACTGGGGGTGGTTGATAATGGTGGAGAGGGTTATGACGGGGCCTTCAATATCCATCCCCATCTCAAAGCCCGAAAGCTCAGTAGAACTGGGGCTGATCAACAGGAGGTACAAGTTGATGATGGTGAAGGGGGCCAGGGTGGTGGCATCAAGGCAATTGGATTGGCCATTCAGATCAAAATACAGACCCATGGTGTCTTGTGCCTGGGCAAGAGCAGAGCCAGGACCCATTAACAGAACCAACAGAGATACGATTACTACCAGATTCTTCATTTTTTTCCCTCCAAGAAGCAATGAATGATTCGGTCGACAAATTTCACCATACAGAAGTTCAAAATTTTTGTCAATGGCCTGACGGGTGAAACAAAAGCCATTCCCTGCTGGCAAAAAACACTTTCGGTGTTAAACTGCCCCTCTGTTAAACCTATCATCACTGCTGGACCTTGTGCCGGCAGTCTGCTTTTTCCCGGGAGGGACAATTTTGCGTTGGTCCATTACCAAAACCCAAGCTACTGAAACCGCAGGTGATTTGCTGGTTTTCCCCGTTTTTCAAAAAAATGATCAAGCGGATCTTAAGAATCTCGCCACCGGAACAAAACCAGCGGATCTGAAAAAACAGGTCAGCACCAGTGGTTTCGATGCCAAAGCCACCGGCTTATTGCCTCTTTTCAGCACAGGTACCAAAGCCAGCTGGCTTTTGTTGGCCGGTTTGGGAACAGCAGAGAAAGTTGGGCTGGATACCATCCGCCGCTTGGCAGGCGCAGTGGCAAAACAGGCTCGGTCCATGAAAGCGGATCGTATTCTGGTGGCAGTTCCCGAGAAGGAAAGCCTGGGCATTGATGACGAAGCTTTCGCCCGGGCCTGGGTTGAAGGGGCCGAGATGGCTCTTTTTGCGGTGGGTATCCTGAAAACAGGAAAAAAGGCCAAAGAGCTGCCCGGTAGCTGGAAACTCCTGGCCGATGCCACTCGCCACAAAGATTTGCGTGCTGGCGTTCTGGAAGGTGAAAAATTCGCTTCCGGCTGTAACTTTGCGCGTGACCTGGTGAACCAGCCTCCCAATCTGCTGACTCCCATCAAAATGGCGGAAGAGGCTAAGGCTATGGCCAAGGCCGAAGGCATGAAGTGTAAAATTCTGAATGTGGCCCAGATGGAAAAACTGAACATGGGCGGCATTTTGGGTGTGGGTCAGGGTAGTGTCAACCCGCCGCGACTTATTGTTCTGGAGTACAAAGGTGGCAAAAGCCGTAAGTCACCCACCATCGCCCTGGTGGGTAAAGGGGTAACCTTCGACACCGGTGGCATCAGTCTCAAACCGGGTGCGAACATGGACCTCATGAAATCTGATATGGGAGGCGCAGCTGCAGTGCTGGGCGCTGCGCAAATTGTGGCCCGTCTGGGGTTGGACGTCAATCTGGTCACGGTGGTGCCAACAGCTGAAAATATGCCCGATGGTAACGCCGTACGCCCGGCCGATGTGATCACCATGGCCAACGGCAAAACCGTGGAAATTCTCAACACCGACGCCGAAGGCCGGCTCATTCTGGGCGATGCCTTGTGGTACGCCGGCAAGTCCAAACCAGACTACATAATGGATGCAGCCACCCTGACGGGCGCTTGTGTGGTGGCCCTGGGCCATCATTTTGCCGGACTGATGAGCAACAGTGGAGAGCTCATCGATTCGCTCAAACAAGCTGGCGGAGAAACTTTTGAAAGAGTTTGGCACCTGCCTCTAATCGACGAACACAAGGATGCCATGAAGGGCACCTGGAGCGACCTGAAGAACCTGGGTCCCAGGGAAGGCGGAGCGATGACGGCCGCTGGTTTCCTGGCTCACTTTGTCGATGAAACCACCCAGTGGGCGCACATCGATATTGCTGGCCCTTCATACAGTGAAAAGGCTACCGCCACCGGCCCCGTGGGAGGAACCGGATTTGGGGCACGCCTTATGGCCAGAGCAGTGCAAATTCTTGTCTCCTGAAATTGAGTCAAGATCCTGCCCTGCGGAAAGGCTGTCGGATGTCACATGGCGCCGCCTGCTGGTGATCATCACCGGTGTGGCGGCGCCAGTGGTTTTGGCGCAAATCAGCCAAACCCTCATGGGCTTGGTGGACACCATGATGGTGGGGCGCCTGGGCCAGGAGAGTCTGGCGGCTGTGGCTGTCAGCACTCTGTTGTTTTCAGCCGTGGCCATGAGCATCAAATCAGTGGATGTGGCGGTGCAAACTTTCACGGCCAGGCGAGTGGGCGAAAACCGGGACTCTGAAGTGGGGGCCGTTCTGGCCACGGCGGTGGCCATCAGTTTACCGGTGGGTGCTCTCTTTATGATGGTGGGATTGCTCTGGCCCCACGCTCTGATGCATTTAGTGAGCGGCCATGAGCAGGTTCGCCAATTGGGGGCCGAGTATCTGGTGTACCGATACCTGGGTATCCTTCCACTAATTCTCTATTTTCAAATTAAGGGCATGTTTGATGGCATCGGCTGGACTCGCATCGGCATGGTTGTCGGTGTGGGCATGAACCTGTTGAACCTGGTTCTGAATTGGATGCTGATTTTTGGCCATGGGGGTGCGCCGGCCATGGGCGTTGGCGGAGCAGCTTTAGCCAGCACTCTCAGCACACTGGCCGCGGCTCTGGCCATTCTGGTGATGGCCCTGCGGGGACCCATTCGCAAACGGTTTCAACTCTTCAGTCGAAAAAATTACCACCCGGAATTGATTCGGCCGTTTCTGAACATTGCCTGGCCTCCCGCCGTTCAGACCATGGGAATTGTCTTTGGGTTTCTGATTTTTTACGCAATTTTGGGCAAGATTTCGGTGTTGGCTGTGGCTGCTGGTAATGTGGTGATGCGCATCGCCGCTGTCTCCTTTATGCCAGGGGTGGGAGTGGGCGCTGGGGTGCAAACCCTGGTGGGCCAGAGTCTGGGCCGGAACGACCCTCACGGAGCCCGGCGGGCCGCCTGGGCAGGCGTTTTGCTCTCTGTACTGGTCATGGGGTTTCTGGGGATTCTGTTTCTGGTGATCCCGGTTCCTATCATGAGGCTCTTTTCCAGCCAACCGGAGCTCATTGCTGCCGGGGTTCCTATTTTGCGACTGATGGGCCTGGTACAAGTCATTGATGCGGTCGGGCTCACTCTTTCGGGGGCCTTGCGCGGCGCCGGCGCCACCCGAGCCGTGATGCTGGTGGATATTTTCAGCGGCTTCCTGCTGATGCCGCCTCTGGCCTGGCTCTTCGGCATCTTTTTGGGCTGGGGTTTGTTGGGGGCCTGGATTGGCTTGCTGGTTTGGTTTACCATTTATGCAGTGGCCCTCATCGTTTTGTTCACCCGTACCCGTTGGCAGGAGCTGAAAATTTGAATTTGTGGAATGACAATCTGGTGGACAGTTCTCCCCAGCGGCAGGTTTTGTCGGTGCGCCAGGTTAATGATGCCATCAGCGATGCCATCGACCGGGCCTTTCCGCGCACCATCTGGGTGCGGGGCGAAGTGCAGCGATTTCCTCACGACGCGGCCCAGCGCAAACATCTCTATTTTGAATTGCAGGAAACGGGCGGCAGCGGCGCAGCGGAATATCAGCTGGCTGTGGCTCTCATGGGATGGGATCGTCAGCGTTTTGGCCTGAGCCGTTATGTGGATGGTACAGACCCAGATTTCCAAATAACCAACAAAATTGAAGTCTGCCTAGAGTGCAAAGTGGATTTCTACGCCAAGTTTGGCAAAATCAGTCTGAAGATCGTGGGGGTGGACAAGACCTTTGCGTTGGGCAAATTGGAAGCCCGGCGGCGGGAAACCTTGGCCTACCTGACGGAACAGGGGCTGATGCAGAAAAATGCCACTGTGCCATTGCCCGAGTTGCCCTTGAAAATTGGCTTGATCACTTCGCCGGAGAGCGCGGCTCATCACGATTTCATGACTGGCATTTCTGCTTCCGGGTGGGATTTTGAAGTGACCTTAAAAGGTGCCAAAATGCAGGGCGAATTGCTCCAGGCCGAAGTGATTGCGGCCATGAAAGCTCACGCCAAAGCTGGTGTCGATGTGATCGTAATAACCCGGGGTGGAGGTTCACGGGCCGACCTCAGTTGGTTTGATCAGAAAGATCTGGCCGTGGCCATTGCCGAAAGTCCTAGGCCCGTGCTCACGGCCATCGGTCATGAAATTGATACATCCATTGCGGATATGGTGGCTCACCAGAGCTGCAAAACACCCACGGCGGCGGCAGAATTTCTGGTGGAAATCATCGACCATGCGGCGCGCCGTTTGGATGACGCCACAGAGCAATTGATCTTGCGCAGCACTAGTTTATTGGAAGAGGCGCAGAGGCGTTTGCAAGTGGCTGAAATTTTGCAAGGAAGAATCGACCGGGTTCTCATGGGGGCTCGCATGGGAATCCAACAATCCGCTGGCCGGTTGTTGCACCGGGTCAGTGGTAACATCGCCTCGGGGCGGGATAATTTGGGCCATTTGGCTTCCCGTTTGCACGCCAGTGCCAGCCAAGTGGTTTCACTATCCAAAGGACAAATCCAAGGGGCCACTCCCCGCTTATTCCGAGTGGCCACCCATCAGCTGGATGCCGCTACTAACCGGGTGGATCTCCAACAACAAAGGTTGGTCAGGGAGGCGCCTCGTCCCCTTCTCAGCGCCGAGACCAAGTTGTCTCGCCTTGCTGAAAAAACACGACTTCTGGATCCTGCGAGGCTATTGGCCCGGGGTTACAGTTTGACCACCGGACCCGACGGAAAAACCATCACCTCCGCAGACCAACTGTCTCCAGGTGAATCCATCATCACCCAATTGGCCCATGGCCGGGTCCGCAGCATCGTGCAGCCCGGCAAAGAATCAGGGAATACCAAAACATCCCAACCCAAAGGAAAAAAACGTGGCAGCAAGCAAGAAAAAACCGGCCAAAAATCTCTCTTTCGGTGAAGCCGTCACCGAGGTGGAGGACATCCTCTCCGGCCTTGAAGACGACAATGTGGACATCGACAAGTTGGGTGAAGAAGTTCGCCGAGCCGTGGAGTTGATCCAGGTTTGCCGGGGGAAATTAGAAAAAACTGATGCCGAAGTTCGGCAACTGGTGGAGGGCCTGCAAACTCCTCCGGCAGACGGTGGTGTCTCTGAAGAGGATGTCCCCTTCTAATGTCAAATATGATTCATGTCAGTGGCTTGAGCCGGGACTATAAAATCACCAAAAAGCGTGAAGGTGTGACCGGTGGTTTCATCGACCTGGTCCGCCCTCGCAAAGAGACCCTGCGCGCTGTGGACAATGTGGCCTTCGATATTGAAGCCGGCGAATTGGTGGGCTACATCGGGGCCAATGGTGCTGGCAAAAGCACCACCATCAAAATGCTGACGGGGATTCTCACTCCCACCAGCGGAGAGGTCACTGTGGGGGGAATGGTTCCCTGGCTTGACCGCCTGCAATACACCCGTCATATCGGGGCTGTTTTTGGACAGCGCACCCAGTTGTGGTGGGATCTGGCAGTGGTTGAATCTTTCCGCCTTTTGCAGAAAATATACGAAGTGGATGAGGATACCTATCAGCAGCAAATGGGCGTCTTCAATGAGCTGCTGGAAATTAATGATTTTCTGCACCAACCTGTGCGCAAACTTTCTCTTGGGCAGCGTATGCGATGCGACCTGGCCGCTGCTCTGCTGCACAAACCCAAGGTGCTTTTTCTGGATGAACCCACCATTGGTTTGGATGTGGTGGCCAAGGATAATGTGCGGCGTTTCCTGCGGGACATTCGCCAAAACCAGGGCGTGACCATCATTCTGACCACCCACGACCTGGGGGATATTGAACAGCTGTGCAAACGCATCATCATCATCGATCAGGGACGCGTTCATTTTGACGGACTGCTGGATAACCTGCGCCTGCAAACTGGACACCGGGTTCGCCTGACGGTTGAACTGCGCGAAGGCCTTAGCAGTAAGAAACTGGCCCAGGTGACCGACGGCATGCCTGTGAAGTGGGAGTCGGCAGAAGGCTTGCGCCACACGGTGGAATTCAACCGCAGCGAAGTGCCGGGAGCGGATGTCATCAAGCAATTGGTAAATGCTTGCCCTGTATCGGATCTGCACCTGGCCGAGCCGCCTATTGAAGAAGTGGTGGCCCAGATCTACCGCGATGGTGGTGTGGCCCAATGAGCCAGCACACCTCTCTTTCCCAGTTGAAACCCTGGAGCCGAAGCCGTATGGGTTCGGTCACCTTGCACGGAAATTTCATCCGCCTGGCCTTTCTTAAATTTCTGGCTTACCGCTTGCGTTATTACACCGGTGTGGTGACTTATACCATTTATGTGGCCGGGTTCTATTATCTGTACCGGGCCCTGTTTGCCAGCAAGGTTGATGGTGGTGAGTTGATTGGGGGCCTGACTCTGGATGAGATGATCACCTATGTGGCCATCAGCTGGATTGGGCGCAGCTTTTATTTCAACAACATCGCCCGGGATATTTCCGGCCAGATCACCGATGGTGAAATCGCCATGCAGTTGATCAAACCCTACAATTTACAATCGGTGATGATGTTCGAAGTGGTGGGTGAGAGCATCTTCCGTCTGTTGCTCTTCACCTTGCCGATCATGGTGGTGGTTGTGCCTGTTTTTGGCATTCAGGGACCACCCGATCCTGCTCTTTATGGCTGGACTTTCCTGAGCTTTTCATTGGCCTTGGTGATATACACCCAGTTCAACTTTTTGCTGGGTTGTGTGGCTTTTTACACCAAAAATATACAAGGCGTGCTGCGGGCAAAAATGGTGGCCATGGATTTCCTCACCGGTGTCCTCATTCCGTTTACTTTTTTTCCGGAATGGTTCCAGTCTTTTGTTTCCTGGTTACCGTTCCAGGGCATCAGCTACATTCCGGTGACTATTTATTTGGGCAAAAGACAGGGCGCAGATTTGTTCACTGGCCTGGCTATTCAGTTGGCCTGGTCGGTGGCTTTGTACCTGGTGGCTCGTCTGGTCTGGAACCGGGCTGTGAAGCAAGTCACAGTGCAGGGAGGTTAGGATGAAAAAACGCGGCCTGCTGGCTCATTTGTGGTGGGAAATAGGCATTTTCAGTCACTACTTCCGGCAATTTGTGAAAACTCGATTGGCCTACCGAGCCGATTTTTTCATCGACACCCTGGCGGTTTCGTTTTCCATGCTGGTGCAACTGGTTGTGCTCAGCACCTTGTTCAGCAAAGTGGATTCCCTGAAAGGGTGGTCCTTTTATGAAGTACTATTCATTTATGGCTTCAGCCTCATTCCTCTGGGGCTGTTTAACCTTACCAGCGTCAACCTGTACCGTTTCAGTGATCGCTTTATCATTCAGGGGAAATTTGATCGGGTCCTGTTGAGGCCCATCAGCAGTTTGGGGCAGGTTCTCTGTGAATCATTCAATATTTCCGGGTTGAATGAAGTCATCATGGGGATGGTGGTGATGGCCTATGCCAGCCTAAAAATGCAGATGCAATGGGAACTTGTAGACTTTTTGGCTGTTTTGATTCTGGGCCCAGCAGCCTCTCTGGTTTATACGGGTGTTTTTCTGGGCATCACCTCGGTGTCTTTCTGGCATGAAGACCGTATGGGATTGGCGCCGCCTGTGTACAATATGATCCGATTTGCTCGCTACCCCATAACTATATTTGGGGCGCCGGTCAGGTTCTTTCTGACCTTTATTCTGCCTTTTGCGTGGGTGGCCTTCTATCCATCCACTTGGTTTTTGGGCAGTCCTCAATTTAGCAGATTTGCCATGTTCACGCCCTTGGTGGGGCTGATTGTTTTTGGTGGAGCTGTTCTTATTTGGCGGGCGGGGTCCAGCAATTATTCCAGCACTGGTAGCTGACGGGAGTTCGAGAAAATGATGAAGAAAATAGTAGCAAATGGGATTTTGGTTTTGACTCTCATGCTGTTGAGCTTTTCCAACTCCGCTGCCGAGTGGTGCGGTGAAAATGGCCTCATCCGGCTCTCCTTCACCGAAGGCCCGGAACTCCAGTCTGTGATGACCACCAGCGCCGAAAGCAAAGGCGTCACCATGATTGATGTTTATGCTTACATCACCGACATGGATGCTCTCAAGAGGAACGGCGAAGCCTTTCTGGGTATTGGTGCTCTGGAGTTGACGCTTGTGGTGGAAGGGGCGGAGGCCTTTATCACATCGCAGGAATTTCCGGTGGCGCACCGAAGCGTGGGGCGCCGACCTGGAGAAGTGATAGCCGGGCTTGATCCCGGAATCATCCTGGAAGAAGAGCAAACCCAGTTAGTTCATTGGCAAGTGATGTTCCAGGGCACGCCCCAGAATGTCGTTTTCAGTTTGGATCCTGATGGTGGGGTGTCCTGTGGCAGAACTCCTGGATGCACCGAAGCCCGGCCCTATGCCCTGTACACTGGAACCACGGCCAGCCGCCTGATCAACAGTATTTTTGGGGCCGGTTGTGTCCCTGCTTATTTGAATTTCGTAGGCGAGACGGACCTGGAACCCCTGAGGGGCAATGCCACCTGGAAAGATGTGGGGATTTACGATCCTCGCTAAATCCAGTCCTTGTACAAGAGAGGGCGGCGGTCCCGCAGAAAAAGCTGCCGCCCATTGGATTGAGCCACTTGTTCCAAATCCAAATCACAATAGAGAATTTCGTCGGTACCCTGTCCTGCTCTGGCCAGCACTTCACCGGCGGGATTGCAAACAAACGATTCCCCGGCAAAAACCAAGTTCTCTTCTGAGCCAACCCGGTTGCAGAGTGCTGTGAAATAGCCATTTTGGAACGCGGTGACCCGCATCTCCGCTTCGTATAACCCTTCTGGCCACTCACCTACAGATCCGGCCTGGGGGATGAATACAATTTCAGCTCCCTGAACTGCCAGTGCTCGCATGTATTCCGGGTAGTGGCGGTCGTAACAAATGGCCACCCCGATGCGCCCAAAAGCAGTGTCAAAAACCGGGGCACCTTGGTCACCTGGTTGGTAATATCCCTGCTCGTGGAAATATTCATACTCCGTAATGTGAACCATGCGGGTAATGCCCAGGATACTACCGTCGGTATCAATCACCGGAGAAGAATCAAAAGGCAGATGGCCCTTGGTCTCATTGCGCTCAAAGACATTGAGCACAACAACCACACCCAACTCAGCAGCCAGACCGCAGAAGGCTTCGGTGGTAGGACCGGGCACAGGTTCTGCTAGGTCCAATTTATCCAAAGAGGCGGGAACTTGGGGATAGAATCGGTCAAAAGCCAACTCGGCAAAAGCGATGATCTGGGCACCGCTGGCCGCCGCTTCCCGGGCCGATTTTAAACCCTGGGCCAGATTGGCCGCTTTATCAGTGGTGGCCTGCTGCTGGATGAGTGCGATTTTTATCATGATTTTAGTGGTCTGCGTCTTTGCAAATTTCGATGAGCACGCCGCCACCGGATTTGGGATGCAGGAAAGCAATCTGTTTGCCCTTGGCACCGATGCGTGGTTTTTCATCCAACAGACGCATGCCCGCGGCACGGCAACGCTCCAAAACCAATTCAATATTTTCGGCAGCAAATGCTACGTGATGCAGACCAGGGCCTTTCTTTTCGATGAAGGCTGCAATGTTGCCTTCACTGGAAAGAGGGGCCAGCAATTCCACATGACCCAGGGCTCCGGCCCGGTCAAGTTTCAGAAAGGCCACCTTGATGTTTTCGGAGGGGACCTCTTCCATCAGCTCCAACTCCAACCCAAGTAAATCCCGGTAGAGAGCGAGGCCTTCATCCATGTCCCGCACAGCGATGCCGATGTGATCGACAAATCCGGCGGTTCCTTCGGGCAGAATGTTGGCAAGGCCTGTAGGATCAGTGCTCATCATGGTCTCCATTTTTTGAGGATCAGGTTCAAGTGTTACATTCTTCCAAATAATAGGAGAAAAGTTTCCCCAGCCCAAATTTCCGTTATGAGAGAATGCCTGATTCCGCTATCATAAGATACAAACAGTGTCATTCCTTTCCGGTAGTCCAACAAGGAGCCCAGCATGGATCCCAGAATCACAAACCTGGCCGAACAACTCATCACCTACAGCGTCAAGCTGCAACCGGGTGAGAAAATCTACATTGAAATCAAAGGCCTGGAGGCTCTGGAACTGGGTAAAGAGCTGGTGCGGGTGGCCACCATCCACGGTGGTGTTCCCTTTTGGTACTACAACGACGAAACCGTCAGCCGGGGATTCATCAAAAATGCCAACCAGGAACAATTTAACGCCTGGGGCGATTTCCATACTCCCATCATGGAAGCTGTGGACGCTTACATTGGTGTGCGCGGCAGCAGTAATCCCTTTGATCTGGGAGATGTGGATGAAGAGCGCATGAAATGGCATGATGAAAACTATTGGGGAAAAGTTCACATCCCCGTGCGGCTTAAGAAAAGATGGTGTGTTCTGCGTTATCCCAACCCCAGTATGGCCCAGGCGGCCGAACGCAGTACTGAAGATTTTGCCCAATTCTATTTTGATGTATGCTCCCTGGACTACGGCCGTATGAGTAAAGCCATGGATCCCCTGGTGGAGTTCATGAATAAAACCGACCGCGTTCAAATCAAGGGCCCAGGCACTGACCTGAGTTTCAGCATCAAAGATATTCCCGCCGTCAAATGCGATGGCGGCCGGAACATTCCCGATGGTGAAGTTTACACGGCGCCGGTACGCGACAGTGTCAATGGCGTCATCCAGTACAATACCAAAACCCGCCAGGGCGGAGTGGTGCTGGACAATATCCGCTTCGAAGTGGAAAAGGGAAAAATCGTCAAAGCCACCTGCGATGGCGATGATGCCAAACTTCAGGCGGCTTTGGACATTGATGAAGGTGCCCGCTACTTCGGAGAGTTTGCTCTGGGCGTGAATCCTTATGTGACCAAGCCCATGTTGGATACGCTCTTCGATGAAAAAATTGGCGGTAGCTTTCACCTGACTCCTGGCAATGCCTATGAAGCAGCAAATAATGGTAACAAATCGGCACAGCATTGGGATATTGTTCTCATTCAGACGTCAGAGTGGGGTGGCGGAGAAATTTACTTCGACGACCGCTTGATCCGCAGAGATGGACTCTTTATTCCGAAGGAATTGCAGGGATTGAATCCTGAAAATCTAAAATAGATGATGGGGAGAAAATGATTTTATTTTATGGGGATAGCGGGGCGCTTCGGCGCCTCGCAGGGCCTTTTCTGTTGTTATTGGTGCTATTGGTTATGGTCCCGGGATTAAGTTCAGCCCAAGCGCAGGTGGAACGTAAATGGGGCTTGGGTTGGGATAACGGGCTGACGGCCCGGGCTTGGTTGGGAGGGCAATGGGAGGTGGCGGTGGCCGCTGGCCCTGATGATTATCTCAATAAAGAAGAAACCCGCAGTTGGTATTTGAATACCCCAGGACCCCAACAGGGTTTACTGGAGGTGCCCGAAGATATTCGTGAAGAACACGGTTGGGTTCGACTGCAGCTGGGGCGCCTCATTAAAAAGAAGGACCAATTCGCTGTCACCGGATACGGCGGCGTGGTCTACGAATGGATCGTGCACCAGGAACGCAGTCTGATGCTCCACGAAATGAACAATTCTTACGATACTTATGAACTGGATCGCCACACACAGCGGTGGATTTTTACCCTTGGGCTGCGCCCATCCTGGGAACCTGCGTCTTTTCTCACGGTGGAAGCGGCCTTCGGATTAAACTTTGTTGTGGAAGACTGGGATCAGACTATCAGCCAGACCTGGGCCGGGGTCGAAGGCCGGAATTATCAGGAATTAGACGGCCATGGACAGCAGTTTGAAGACTTCGGTTTAGAGTCCATGGCCTCCATCCAGATCTTCATCTGGCTCTGATTGAGTTTCGCCTTCCGGCGGGTTATTTTTTAAGCTCATCTTTTTTTAAATGAAAAGCCTATTTCTTTTCCATGCTTTTAACCTGTTGAGAAATATGCCATTAAAGTGTCTAATGGGGGAGGTAAACTCTTTCACTAAAAACCCTGTCAAAAATTTGACAATAGAGGGCCAAGTGTTAACATCCCCTACGCGAGACCAGTGGTTTGGGGGTTGTGCCACATCAAAACAACCCCTGGGTATCAAACAGGAGAATTCCTATGTCCGACTCCCCTATAGAAAATCTGCGGCGAAAAAAATCTGAATTGTATCTTGGCGGTGGGGAAAAACGCATTGCCAAGCAACATGCTGCGGGAAAACGCACAGCCCGGGAAAGAATGGCTCAGCTTTTTGATGTCGATACTTTTCAGGAAACACACCCCTTCATGAAAAATCGCTGCGCTGATTTCGGAATGTCTGAAAAAGACTTCCCCGGCGAAGGCGTGGTCACAGGTTATGGACTCATTCATGGCCGGCCTGTTTATGTGGCCAGCCAGGATTTCACTGTTGCCGGTGGTGCCGTGGGCGAAGCCACAGCCCGGAAAATTAGTAACCTCCAGGATGACAGCCTGAAAACCGGCGATCCCATCATTTTTGTAAATGACAGTGGTGGAGCTCGCATCCAGGAAGGTGTCGAAGCCCTTTCGGGGTATGGAGATATCTTCTACCGGAATATCAAGGCCAGTGGAGTGGTGCCCCAAATCAGCATCGTCAGTGGCCCTTGTGCCGGTGGCGCAGCCTACTCTCCAGCCTTGACTGATTTTATCATCCAGGTCCGCCATGAAGGCCAGATGTACATCACTGGGCCTTCCATTATCAAACAGGTCACCGGTGAAGATGTTACGGCCGAAGCCCTTGGTGGGGTGGAAAGTCATTCTCATTATTCGGGAGTGGTGCACTTTGTGGCCGAAAGCGGTGGTGAGGGCATTGAAATTGCCAAGCGCCTGCTTAGCTTCTTGCCCAGCAACAACACAGATGATCCTCCGTTCATTGAAGAGTACCACGATGATACGGTGGGCGAAGACGAATCCATGAACACCATCATCCCTGAAAGTTCGCGGATGGCCTATGACATGCATGACATTGTCAAAAAGGTCCTGGATCGCGCCGATTTCATGGAAGTGATGGAGCATTATGCTCCCAACCTCATTGTGGGTTTTGGGCGGATCGAAGGATCCACCGTGGGTGTTGTGGCCAACAATCCTAAGCACAAAGCCGGAGTTCTGGATATCGATTCATCCACTAAGGGTGCCCGATTCATTCGGTTCTGCAACGCTTTCAACATTCCTCTGGTCACCTTTGTGGATGTTCCGGGATTCATGCCTGGCGTCCAGCAGGAATACAGCGGCATCATTCGCCACGGAGCCAAAATGCTCTTTGCCTATGGCGCGGCCACTGTTCCCAAGATCACTGTTGTGGTGAGGAAAGCTTACGGAGGGGCCTATCTGGCCATGTGTGGTCGCAGTATGGGTGCCGATCGTGTGGCGGCCTGGCCTTCGGCCGAAATTGCCGTCATGGGTGCCGAAGGTGCTGTGAATCTGCTGTACCGGAAAGAAATTGCTGAAGCTGATGACAAAGATGCAGTCATCAACGAGAAGCTTGAAGAATATCGGGAAAAATTCTCCACCCCGTACAAGGCTGCGGCCAGCGGTATGGTGGATGATGTCATCGAACCGGCGGACACCCGAGCTTATGTTGCCATGTCCCTGGAATTCCTCAAATCCAAACGGGAAATACGGCCTGAGAAAAAACACGGCCTCATTCCTCTATAGGGAGCGGATTTCTGATGGGAAATGTGAACGGATTATTTTGCGCTTTCAACAGTGGAAATTTCACCAGCGAAATGGGCATGCTCACCATCGTGGGCGTAAGCATTGTTTTCTCAGTGCTGTCGATCATTGCTTTGGTGGTCACCCTGTTCAAACGGTTGGATGACCACTGGCAGAAACAGGAAGCTGAAGCTTCGGCCAAGGCCGTAGATAAAGAACCGACCATCGATACGACCACTTTGCTGTTGATCAGCGCCGCGGCCGCCACGGTGGTGGGTGGGCGTTTCCGGGTCAGGAAGATCCGGCGACTGCTTTCACCAAAGACGAAGCGAACACCATGGTCCAGCAGAGGCCGCTTGGTTCTGCAGGGATCGCATACGATACGTAGAGGAAAATAATTTTAATCCTGGCCGGAAGCGGCCTGGTTACATTGGGAGTTGGCTCATGAAATTGAAAATCACCGTGCATGGTGTGCCCTACGAAGTGGACGTTGAAGTATTGGATGCAGGCGATGGCGCCATGCAACAAGCCAGTGGCCCCTTGCCTTCCGTGGCTGCCCCTGTAGCTCCAGTGGCTGCCCCTGGCGCTCCGGCTCCAGCAATGGCACAGCCCAGTGCTCCTGCTCCCGCAGGAGGTTCCGGAGGGGTTTCGTCACCCATTGCCGGTACTGTCCTGGAATTGAAATGCAAACCCGGAGATCAAGTGACCCAGGGTCAAGCTCTCTTGGTTATTGAAGCCATGAAAATGGAAACGGCCATTGCTGCTCCGACAGCAGGCACCGTCAAAGCAGTCCTGGTAGCCGCTGGTGACAATGTCCGTGAAAATGAAACTCTGGTTGAATTCAACTAAGCCGCACTTTAAGGAGTGATTGATCGCCATGGATATCTTATGGGATTTCCTTCAAGTGGGCGTGGTTGGAAACTTCGCCTGGGGCAACCTGGCCATGCTGGCTGTAGGCTGCATTTTCATCTATCTGGGTATAGTCAAGGACTATGAACCACTGCTTCTGGTGCCTATTGGGTTCGGAATGCTGGTGGGAAATATTCCTCTTTCTCCGGGCATGAATATCGGTATCTACGAAGTGGGTAGTGTGCTGAGTGTTCTCTATAACGGAGTGACCCAGGGGTGGTACCCATCCCTGATTTTTCTGGGTATCGGGGCTATGACCGATTTCTCGTCCATGCTGTCCAACCCCCGGCTTATTTTGCTGGGAGCCGCAGCCCAGGCGGGAATTTTTGTCACTTTTGCCGGCGCCCTGATGATGGGTTTTCCGGAGCAAGAGGCTGCTGCCATCGGTATCATCGGTGGAGCGGATGGTCCTACGGCTATTTTCCTTTCCAGCCAGTTAGCGCCGCACCTGTTGGGTGCCATTGCTGTGGCTGCCTATAGTTATATGGCTCTGGTTCCTGTGATTCAGCCGCCCATCATCAAACTGCTCACATCCCACGAAGAACGCCTCATTCGCATGAAGCCTTCGCGTCCCGTAAGCAAGCGTGTTCGCATTCTGTTCCCGGTGGTGGCGTTTATTATCTGTGCCAGCATTGCTCCGGGTGCCATTTCCTTGCTTGGGTTCCTCTTCTTCGGGAATCTTTTGAAGGAAAGCGGAGTGACCGAACGTTTGGCTAAAACGGCCAGAGATAGCATGATCGATATTGTGACTATCCTTTTGGGCCTGTGTGTGGGGGCTAGCACCGATGCCAGCCGCTTCCTGACGGCCGACTCCTTGAAGATTGCTCTCATGGGTGCAGTGTCCTTCTGCATTGCCACGGCAGCAGGGGTTCTTTTTGCCAAGTTGATGAATGTCTTTGCCAAGGATAAAATCAACCCCATCATTGGAGCGGCAGGGGTTTCGGCGGTGCCGGACAGTGCCCGTGTCTGCCAGATGGTGGGTGCTCGCGAAGATCCCACAAACTTTCTGATCATGCACGCCATGGCTCCCAATGTGGCCGGTGTGATTGGGTCGGCGGTGGCTGCTGGTGTTTTCCTTTCCAAGTACGCCTTCTAATTGTTAGATCATAAAAAAAGGCCGCCATCTTGGCGGCCTTTTTTTTTGTTGGAATCCAATCAGTCGATATGGATATCGTAATCGCCTTCAACCTTTTTCAGGTAGTCTTCAAGCTCTTCTGAATCCAGCTCGCCAGCCAATTTCATAAGCTTACCCAAATCCAGATCACCCACCACATTGACAAACATCACTTCGTCAGTGGGATCAAAGACCATGACCATAAGGCCCACCATATTGTCGTCATGATATTTGACATTAATGGTGGTCATTTCGTCCCCGTCTTTAAATTTCATCAGCGTATCCCAGTCATCACTTTTCATCCGGTCGGTCACTTTTTCGATGGATTTACGAGCTTTGGGGGCACTGTTGCTATCCACAGAATAGGAGCGAAAGCGAAGGCTATGAATCATGGCCAGAAGGTCGGCAATGGCCACATCATCATTCGCTTTGGCTTCACGGATGACATCTTTGAGCACAGGGCCCAAGTCTATGTCCTGCATCTCTTCGGCATCATCGGGGATTTCGATGAAGCTCAGGTCAATATAACCCGGTTTGTCAGCATCCCGGGCTGCTAAAGCCGAGCCGGAAAGACAGAACAGTGCGAGGAGCAGGATCAACAGGTTGAATTTCGAATGACGCATCAGACTTCTCCTTGAAGGTTTTTTGTAATTCGCCGCAGTGATTCACCGACGGCGTCGGGAATTTCCCGACCTAACACTTGTTCAAAGGCTTGGTTTTCATTGTGGTTGATGACGGTGGCTACCTTGGCCAGGGCAAATGAGGCCTCTCGTGCGGCTACGCGAATTTCCGCCGTTGAGAAAGGCTCGGTGGATGGGCTGTTATGAGATGAAGGCATCAGGATAATCAGGGCCAATGCGGCAGCCACCAGGGTGGAGGCGCCCCAGAGCCAATACCGACCGGAAGATTTTTGCAGGCGCTCTGCAATTTCAATTTCTTCGAGAATATCATTGGTGACGTGATCAGGGCATGGCACCAATGGCAGGCTGCCCAGATTGACCATCATCTCCATTTCCACCACAAAATCCTTTTGGCAACTCTGGCATTGCTGAAGGTGTTCATCTAGGACACCCTGCAAGCTGGGTGGAAGAGACCCTTTGGCATATTCCGGAAGAAGGGTATGAACTTTTTCACACTTCATCATTATCCTAACTCCCGTTTGCTAGACAGGTGCATGATATTGTTTTCACTCAGGTGCCGTTTCAAACTTTGGCGGGCCCGGTGCAGGCGCACTTTGACTGTGCTGGCTTTGAGGCCCAGCAATCCGGCAATTTCCTGGATTTTCAGATCCTGGAAATAATGCAACATCATGATGCTACGGGTTTCAGTGGGCAAGATTGCCATGGAATTGAGCAATACCTGTTGTTGTTGCTGGTTTTGCAGTCGGCTGGTGGGATCTTCATTTGATCCAGGTTGACTCTTCAAATTGTCAACAGCTTCATGGTCTGGTACTCCAAAATACGTGCGCACGGTTTTACGGCGCCTGGCCTGGTCAATGCACAAATTATGGCAAACCCGCATGAGCCACGCAGTGGCCTGGGCACCGGTGAGCTCTCCGTCGTATTTCCACAAACGCAGGAAAGTGTCCTGGGTCAGATCGGCCGCATCATCGGCATCCCGGAGGCTGTAGAGGGCCAGGCTATAAATGCGATCCCGGTTCTCTTCCAGCAATGTTATGTAGGTTGCTTTTTCCATGCTTCATAAGACGCATAGGGTCTGGCTGAGGTTACACCTGGAAAAAAAATAAACCCGGGACCGAGGCCCCGGGCTTGAAAATAGGCTGGAAAAAGGTCAATCGGTTGATTCCGGCTCCACGATAACCAGCTTATCTCCGGGATTGACGGCCTGGCCTTCTTCCACGGGTATAGCTTTGATAGTTCCATCCACAGCCGAACACAATTCATTCTGCATTTTCATGGCTTCCACCACAATGAGGGGATCGCCCTTTTTGACGGCTTGGCCCTTCTTCACCTTTAGCTCCAGAACCAATCCGGGCATGTCAGCGCAAAGAGTGCCATTGCCGCTGCCGTCGCCCATGCTTTCCATAGCCTGGGCTTTCAACTCGTCCATCACGGACAATTTGATGGGCCGGCCGTTGATCGTGGCCAATATCGTGCCTGTGCTGTCCAGGCCACTGAGGTGAACCAAGTGCAACCGTCCAGCAAAGCGCATGACAATGGCTTTGTCCTGAAGCACATGGTGGGGGCTGATGGGCAACAATTCGCCGCCATCCACTCCTACCTGAGTTTTATTTCCCAGGCGAGCCACCACAGCACTGTGGTGTTCACCATCAAAGTCCAGGACGTATTTCTTTTTCATCCACACGATGAGAACCTACTTGTTGTTGGTCATACTACGACGGGAGCTGAGCTTCCAGCCGTCGGCATTGGTTTCACGGTCACTGCAACCGGGCTTTTCCTTGCGTCTCATGGCCTCGAAGAGGGAGGCGGCCGCAATCAAGGCATGGGTTTGCTCTTCGTCGAGGTGCGGTAAATAGTTGGCACCATCAAAAACTTCATTGACGAAATTGGTGGTATAACTGCCATCCACAAAAGCTTCCTGGTCCAGGGCCCAGCGATGGAAGGGGAGGTTGTGCACCGGCCCATGAAGAACCATCTCTTCCAGAACCCGTTTGGCCCGGGCAATGCACAGTTCGCGGTTTTCGGCCCAAACCACCAGTTTGGCTAACATCGGGTCGTAGTGAATGGGCACATCGTACCCTTCATAAATGCCTGTATCAAGCCTGACACCAGGGCCCAGAGGCACTTGCAAAGACAATATTTTTCCAATACTGGGGGCAAAGTTTTTACCGGCATCTTCGGCATAGAGCCGAAACTCCATGGACCAGCCCTGCTGTTTGAGTTGCTCCTGGGTGTAACAGATGCCTTCACCTTGGGCAATTTTCACCATGGCCCGCACAAGGTCTGTGCTGGTGACCATTTCGGTCACGGGGTGCTCAACCTGCAGCCGGGTGTTCATCTCCAGGAAATAGAATTCACCGTTTGGTGCCAAGATGAACTCTACGGTTCCGGCACCTCGGTAGTTGATGCTCTTGGCAGTTTTGACTGCCGCGGCGCAGATCTCTTCCCGCAATTGAGGAGTCAAGGAAGGAGAGGGGCTCTCCTCAATGACCTTCTGGTGCCTGCGCTGGACGGAGCATTCACGCTCAAAGACATGAATGGCATGGCCCAGACCATCGCCCAGAACCTGAACTTCGATGTGCTTGGGACCGAGGATGTATTTTTCCACAAAGATGGCGTCGTTGCCGAAGCTGGCTCCCGCTTCGCCCATGGTTTGGCGCAGGGCACTGGCCATTTCGGATTCTTCATTGACCACACGCATGCCCTTGCCACCGCCGCCAGCAGTGGCTTTGAGGAGCACTGGATAACCAATCTCATGGGCAATGAGCTTCGCTTCTTCGGCATCGGTGACTGCTTCATCGGTTCCCGGGACTACCGCCACTCCACTGGCGCGCATTTTGCGCCGGGAGGAAAGTTTGTCACCCATGACGGCCATGCTTTCAGCAGTGGGGCCAATAAAGACAAGACCGGCAGCTTCCACGGCATCAACAAAGGGACCGTTTTCCGAAAGAAACCCATAACCGGGATGGATGGCATCGGCATTGACGGATAGGGCGGCGTCGATGATTTTTTCCGGCACCAGATAGCTCTCTGAAGCGGGGGCCTTGCCAATAAAAACGGCCTCTTCAGCCATCATTACGTGCAGGGCGGTGCGGTCCACATCCGAATAGACGGCCACGGTGCGGATGTCCATTTCCTTTAGGCCCTGGATAATGCGCACCGCGATTTCGCCGCGGTTGGCCACCAGTACCTTTTTGAATTTTTTGACACTCAAAACGCTCTCCCTATAGAGGAATGTTGCCGTGTTTTTTGGCCGGCAGTTGTTGTTTCTTACCACGCAGATTATCCAGAGCCATGATCAACTGGCGCCGGGTGTCTGCGGGTTCAATGACGTCGTCCAGATAACCCAGCCCCGCCGCAATGTAAGGGTTGGTGTAGGTCTCGTTGTATTCGTCGATCAATTCCTGGCGCAGTTTGTCAGGGTCATCGCTTTGGGCCAGGTCCTTCCGGAAAAGAATATTCACAGCCCCTTCGCTGCCCATGACGGCAATTTCGGCTCCTGGCCAGGCCACATTCCAATCGGCGCGAATATGTTTGCTATTCATCACATCATAAGCTCCGCCGTAGGCTTTACGGGTGATCACTGTGACCTTGGGAACCGTGGCTTCGCAGAATGCGTACAGCAATTTGGCACCGTGCTTGATAAGTCCACCAAACTCCTGTTCGGTGCCGGGCAAGAATCCGGGTACATCTTCCAGTACCACCAAGGGAATGTTGAAGCAGTCGCAGGTGCGCACAAAGCGGGCGCCCTTTTGGCTGGTGGCTATGTCCAAAACTCCGGCCTGGAATTTGGGCTGATTGGCCACAATGCCTACCACCTGGCCGTCCAGCCTGGCGAAACCGCAAATAAGGTTCTGGGCATGACGCGCCTGGACTTCCATGAAGTCGGCTTCATCCACGATCAGGCGGATGACCTCTAGCATGTCGTAGGGCTTTTTGTTGTCATCAGGGATGATGGTATTGAGCTTTTCTTCCCGGCGATCCGGAGTATCGTTGGGCACAATACGAGGAGGATCTTCCAGATTGTTCTGGGGAAGGAAACTCAGGAGACGGCGGGTCATCAACAGGCAGTCAGCGTCACTGGCGGACATGAAATGGGCAACGCCACTTTTGGTGTTGTGGGTATTGGCTCCGCCCAACTCTTCAAAGGAAACATCTTCGTTGGTGACCATTTTTATCACGTTGGGTCCCGTGACAAACATGAAGCTGGTCTGGTCCACCATGAGGGTGAAATCGGTGATGGCCGGAGAGTACACAGCCCCGCCGGCACATGGGCCCAGGATGGCCGAAAGTTGGGGGATGACTCCCGAAGCCATGGTGTTGCGCCAGAAGATTTCTGCATAACCCGCCAGAGAGCGGACGCCTTCTTGAATACGGGCTCCGCCACTGTCGTTCAAGCCGATGATGGGGCAGCCGTTCTCCAGTGCCGCATCCATCAAACGGCAAATTTTCATGGCATTGGCTTCACTCATGGAGCCACCAAAGACGGTAAAGTCCTGGGCAAAGACGTAGATTTGCCGTCCGTCGATTCGGCCCACACCAGTGATCATGCCATCACCCACAGGGCGATTTTTGTCCATACCCAGTTCATGACTGCGATGGAGTACAAAAACTCCCGTTTCCTGGAAGCTGCCTTCATCCAACAAAAGGTGAATGCGTTCCCGGGCCGTCAAACGGTCGCTGGCATGAATTTTCTCTATTTTTTTCTCGCCGCCGCCGGCCCTGGATTGGGCC
>JADGDU010000009.1:0-36910 GCA_016744705.1 Candidatus Krumholzibacteriia bacterium | reverse complement strand
TTGCCATGGTGAGCCTCGTTTGGGGGTAGATAACTGAGAATTGCCAGTTTGATAACAAACGGCCAATCAATTTCGGGTAGAATATCGTGTGGGAGATTTTCCGTCAACCTGCGAAACTTCGCAGAAAGAATTATCAGGAGTGGCCTTCAAATTCGCGGAGACGAACTTTCTCAATCAATTCGGCCAGATCCCGGTGGCTGGTGGGCTTCAAAACAATTTGGGAAATGCCGGCATCAAGAGCTTGTTGTTCATTAAAAGAATCCCGGAAACCAGTCATCAGGATGACGGGGATGTCGGGCCGAATTTCATGGATTTTCCGGGCGAGGCGCACGCCCGACATGTGGGGCATGATTTGATCAGTGATGACCACATCAAAAAGGGAAGGTGTTTCCACAAAGTCGGCCAGAGCCTGGCGGCTGTCAGTGTGTTTGACCACACGGTAACCAAGTTTCTGTAATCCGATGGTAGTAACCCGGGCTACCATCTCTTCATCATCCACCAGTAAGACTGTGGCCAATTCTTCCCCCGGTGGCTGGGCTGTGGCAGCAGGCGGGGTTATAAATTTGGTATGAGGCAGAAGGTGCAGGCTCGGAGTTTCGGAGAGTTCGCCTTCAGGTTTCACGATGTCTGCATCGGGAGTCTTGGCAATGTTTCCATTCACTACCTGCCAGGCAATTTTGGGGAAATAGATATCAAAAGAGGTGCCTTTTCCCGCCTGGCTGGTGGGGATCGTGACGCCATCATGCTCGCCTAAAATGCGGAAAACAGTATTGAGGCCCAACCCTAATCTGGTGGTATCGGGAGGTGATTCGAAATAGGCTTCAATGATACGATCCAAGGACTCTTTATCCATACCCTGGCCATTGTCCCGGACTGTCAATTTCAGATAATTACCGGGCGCCAGATCCTGGGGGCTGGCGTGATGCCATTTTTCGATGACGCTAGTGCTGAGAGTAACCTCGATTAACCCAGGAGACTTACCCATGGCCTGGACGGAGTTGCTGATCAGATTCATGAGAACTTGCTGGACGCCGGTGGTGGAGGCCATCACCGGTTCGCAGCGCATGGGGATATCTTCTTTGATGGTGATGCTTGTGGGCAGAATATCCCGCAAAAACTTTAAGGTGTCGCGGAGTAACGACGCCAATTCCGTGGGCTTGAGGGCCTGTTCGGCCTGGCGGTTGAAATCGCTGATTTCATTGAGCAAATCGGCAGCCATATGTCCGGCTTTGATGACTTGTTGCAGATCTTTTTGAACAGTGGCATCTGAAGGCAGATCATGGGCTATCATCCGGGTATGCCCGAGGATAACGGACATGAGATTGTTGAGATTGTGGACGATGCTGCCGGCCATGACCCCCACGGCTTCAAAACGCTGGGCTTGGGCCAATTGAAGGACCAGACGGTTAGACTTTTCTTCGGATTTTCTTAATTCTTCTTTCATTCCCCTGCGGCTGCGTAACAAACCGGCAATGACAAATAAGAGCAGAACTCCCATCAGTATCAATAGCGGCGTTGTTGCAATAAAACCGGTCAAAATTTCATCCCTTTTAGTTTTTAAACCATATTGAGCCCAGAGTAAACCTCTGCATTATCCTAAACTAATCCAGGAAAACGGCAACATTATCAGGGACGGGCCCTCGGCCCGCCCCTGCCACAAAACGCATATCGTCATTAACGATACAGGGATTTGATGGAACCGAAGGTCACGTCTTGGGTGGCCACGGTGCAGTCGGTCAATTCAATGCCGTCTTCGAATGCTTCCAGCTTAAAGTTTCCATAACCATAGAACCAGACGCCGGTAGCGTTGTTATAGCAATGATCAACTTCCACAGTGGAGGCATCGTACCAGTAGTCATCGAACATGACTGGAGTGCCGTCAAGAGCTAGGGCATTCCATTCACCATAGTCGAGAACTTCACTGACGATCATACCGTCGGTGATTGTAACGACACAACTTTCCCAGGGCTCACTGTCAGCAGCCAGATCTGCAGCGGTGACGAGGCTAGGAGCGGGGATATCTTGTTGGCCCACTTTGAGCACGGAGCCGTAAACACCGGCAGCCACGATGTCCACTTCGGAGAGGTCGTAGTACTCGACGTATTCGCCACAGATACAAACAACATCTCCAGCGACCAAGCCATGAGGCTCTTCGTTGCCAGTATAGACCCAGATACCGTTGTATTGCCCGTACGGTGCTTCTGCTACAAAGATGCCATTGTCAGTCACGGCCGTCACGACAACGTCGCATGGTGTAACCAGGGAGTTTTCATCGACAGCCCCGGTTTGGATGTCATAGATGGCAGTTCCCTGAGCGACGCCAGCAATGAGTACCAGCAGGAAAACGAGAGCAATTTTCTTCATTTTGTTCCTCCGTAATTGGATTCAATTATTAATCCCAAAAACAGGTGTGAATTTTGACCATTCAGAAACGTGACAATACTTGGCATATTGAACGTTTTTCTTGTTTCTGGCCATTTGATGAGCGAATTGGGGGGGACGAAACCCCAAAAACATCCTATCACTCCATATCAGGGCTGTCTAGATAATAAAGTTTTTTCGTATGTCTTGGGGAATAAATGCACTTTGAATGCCATCCTCAGGTCTGTTATATATAAGGTTGGAAAAAATGGAACATTCACTCTCTTGCAAAGGGTTTTGCCATGAATTTTGAAAATATACTTTGTGATTTGTCCGACGGCATCGCCGTTGTTACGGTTAATCGGCCGGATAAATTGAACGCCCTAAATCAAATAACCATAAGCGAGTTGGACGCTTGTTTTATGGCTTTGGCCAAGGACTCAGCCTGCCAGGTGGTGGTGATGCGCGGGGCCGGCGAGAAGGCTTTTGTGGCTGGAGCGGATATTGGAGAAATGGCCACCATGAAGGCTGATGAGGCCGAAACCCTGGCACGCCGAGGTCAGGCTCTTATGAACCGCATTGAAAATCTGGGAAAACCAGTGATTGCCGCTGTGGGAGGATTTGCTTTGGGCGGTGGCTGCGAATTGGCTATGGCCTGCTCCTTCCGTTACGCCGCCGAAAATGCCAAATTGGGCTTGCCTGAGACAGGTTTGGGGTTGATTCCCGGTTTTGGTGGCACCCAACGTCTGGCTCGCCTGGTGGGCAAAGGGCGCGCCTTGGAGCTGGTTCTCATGGGGGGCATGATTTCAGCAGATGAAGCGGCGGCCATGGGGCTGGTGAATAAAGTGCTGCCCCAGGAGGACTTGATGCCTGCCGTGATGAAGGTGGCCAGCATTTTGGCAGCCAAGAGTTCTTTCACTTTGCGTATGGCCTTGCAAGCGGTAAATGAAGGGCTGGAAATGTCTCAGGAAAGCGGTTGTCATTTGGAAGCAGCGCTGTTCGGGGTTTGCGGGGCCTCAGAAGACGCCCATGAAGGGTGTTCTGCCTTTATGGAGAAGCGGAAGCCCAACTTTCAGAAGCCCTGATTTTTGCTCTCTGAAGAGGAAATTTAAAGGTTGGTCATTTCGGGGGGCTTAACTCCGGAATGACCAGTTGTTTTTCAAGAAACATTTCTTTTCTGTGGCCCGCCAATGGTTATCTTGGTGAGGACATATCGATCCTGCTACCCAAAGTCTTGAGGTGAATTTCATGATCGACAAATCCACCGTTGAAGTCCCCACCATGGAAGTCAACCCGGAGCTCTGCAAAGGCTGCCAATTATGCCTTGCTGTGTGCCCCAAGAGCGTCATCGCCATCAGCGATAACCTCAACAGTGCCAGCTATCATCCGGCTTTTTATACCGGCGAAAACTGCACTGGTTGTTCACTCTGTTATTATACGTGCCCCGAGCCGGGCGCTATCATCGTCGTTAAGCCCTAACGAGTCAACTGACGGGAGATTGTCCATGGCAAGACAGTTTATGAAGGGCAACGATGCTATCATCGTAGGTGCCCTCGCGGCGGGATGCCGGGCCTATTACGGCTACCCCATCACACCGGCCAGTGAGATTGCCCACGCGGCAGCCTTGCACTTTCCGGCCCTCAATGGTGTGTTCATTCAGGCTGAGAGTGAAGTTTCGGCCATTAATATGGTTTATGGTACCGCCGGTATGGGTGTTCGCACTATGACGGCTTCTTCCAGTCCCGGTTTCAGTTTGAAACAAGAGGGACTCAGCTATTGCGCCGGGGCTGAAGTGCCTTGTGTGGTGGTCAATATTGTTCGCGGTGGCCCTGGTTTGGGAAACATAGCACCTGAGCAGGCCGATTATTTCCAGATCACCAAGGGTGGCGGTCACGGTAATTACCGTTTGATCACTTTGGCTCCCAATGGTGCCCAGGAAATGTGTGACCTGACCATGAAAGCTTTCGACCTGGCTGACCAGTACCGCAATCCCGCCTGCATCGCTGCCGATGGCATCACCGGCCAGATGATGGAAGTGGTGGATCTGCCCGAGGCCAAGCCTCTTGAGTACGACCATTCGGACTGGATGGTTGACGGTACTGCAGCCACCAAGAAAAATTTGGTCAGTTCCATCGTCCTCGAGCCTGAAGATCTGGAAGAACACAATCTCAAGCTCGACGCAAAATACAAAGAAATCATGGCCAAAGAGGTCATGTACGAAGAATACAAAACTGATGACGCTGACTTGGTCGTCGTAGCTTACGGTGTGGTTTCCCGCATCGTCTATAGTACCATCGACGAAGCCCGGGAAAAAGGCATGAAGGTCGGCTTGCTGCGACCCATCACCCTCTGGCCATTCCCCACCCAAATCATCAACAAACTGGCAGATACGGCGAAATGTTTCCTGGCTGCTGAATTGTCCACCGGGCAGATGATCGAAGACGTGCAATTGGCCGTCAACGGCAAAGTCCCTGTGCATTTCTACGGACGCTGCGGTGGCGTGGTGCCCGGTGGCAAGGAACTGGTGGCCGAGTACACCAAAATTCTTGAAGGAGGGCAGAAATAATGAAAGTCTTTGAAAAAGCAAATGCCTTCTATCAGGTGTTTGAGCGTAAAGGCGGGCCGGCTAAAGAAGCCACCCATTATTGCCCTGGCTGTGGCCATGGTAATATTCATAAAATGATTGCCGAATCCATGGAAGAGTTGGAAATCACCGATCGCTCGGTATTCGTCTCTCCCGTGGGTTGCTCGGTCTTTGGTTACTACTACTTCGATTGTGGAAACTTCCAGGCTGCCCATGGTCGGGCTGCAGCAGTGGCTACGGCCATCAAGCGCACCAATCCCGACAGCATCGTGATCTCCTACCAGGGTGATGGCGATCTGGCGGCCATCGGTACCGCCGAGACCATTCATGCTGCCAACCGTGGTGAGAATATCTGTGTTTTCTTCGTCAACAATGCCATTTACGGTATGACCGGCGGACAGATGGCTCCCACCACCATGATCGGCCAGCGCAGTACTACCACCCCTCAGGGGCGCATCGAAACTGTCCACGGCAACCCCATCAAGATGGCTGAGATGCTGGCTACGCTGCCAGCTCCCACATACATCGAACGGGTGGCCATCGGGCACAGCAAACACATCATGAAGGCCAAGAAGGCTATCCGCAAAGCGCTGAAAATCCAAGCCGAAGGCAAGGGTTACAGCTTTGTGGAAATCGTGGCAACTTGCCCCACAGGTTGGAAAATGGATCCTGTCATGTCCCGCGATTGGCTCGTGGACGACATGTTGGAATACTTCCCTCTCGGTGTGTTGAAAGATGAATCTGAAAACACTGATGAAGGTGCCTGGGATCGGGTTTGTGCTGAGTTTGAACCCGACACAGTCAACGCCTATATCAACCGCATGAAATCACCTCTTGATGGCAATGAACCGCATACCTTGAACCACGATCTGCAATGCAAATTTGCTGGATTTGGTGGCCAGGGCATTTTGACCCTGGGGCTTTTCCTGTCCCAGATTGGTATGCGCGCCGGCCACCATGTGAGCTGGTTCCCTGCCTATGGTCCAGAAATGCGCGGTGGCACGGCCAACTGTTCGGTGAATGTTTCCGAACAACGCATCGGGACTCCTTTGGTGGATCATCCCAATGTTTTGGTGGTCATGAATCAGCCTTCGCTGGATCTCTTCGAAGAGGAAGTGAGCGATGGCGGTACCATCATTCTGGACACCACTGTGGTGGAAGGCCGTCCCAAGAGAGCAAACCTGAATGTGGTAGCCATTCCCGCCAGCGACATTGCTGATGAAGTGGGAACAGCTAAGGTGGCCAACGTGGTTATTCTGGGTGCCTTGTGCGCGGCCACTGGCTCATTCGATTCTGAATTTGCCATGGATACATTGAAGAAAGTGATCAAAAAGAAGACTCTCATCGACATGAACATGTCGGCCTTCATGCGTGGTTACGACTACGTGAAAAACGGGGAATGAGACTCTTTTTAATCCGGGGCTGATCGCTCCGAAAAGCGACCGGCTCCGCTCAGGCAGGGGTCGGTCGTTTTGTTGGCTATAGATGTGAATAAAAACTGGAATGAAAGGTAAGCGCCATGATAGTCGGTATTCCCCGTTCACGGTCGGTTGATGAACGACGGGTTGGTTTGCCACCCCGGGCTGTCAATAACCTGGTGGCTCGCGGACGCACAGTGCTGGTGGAAAGAAAAGCCGGGAAGGGCAGTGGTTTTTCAGATTCCCAGTATGAGGAGGCCGGGGCTCGTATTGTTCATTCCCTGGATGAGATCTACGGCCGCGCCGATGTGATTGTCAAAATCAATGCTCCCACTGCAGGGGAATACGACCTGATCCGCCCCGAGCAGACCATTATGGCGGTGATGCACCTGGCTGTGGCTGACCCCAAGTTGGTGGAAGTCCTGGTAGAAAAACGCTGCACCGCAATAGATTTTGTCACTATCAGCGATGACCAGGGACACCTTCCTGTGTTGCGCCCTTTGTCTCAAATTGCAGGCCGCATGGTTCCGCAAATTGCGGCGCGTTATCTGCAGACCGATCATGGCGGCCTGGGTATTCTTTTGGGTGGAGCGCCGGCTGTTCCTCCAGCCGAAGTTGTGGTCATTGGCGCTGGCACGGTGGGACGAAATGCCGTACGTGCCTGCGTTGGAGCCGGAGCCAGAGTGACGCTTCTGGATACCAGTCATGACCGCATCTCGGAACTGGACTGGGCTTACCCCGGACAAGTGACGACCTTCCGGGCCAGCGAAGCCAGCCTGCGTAAGGTTCTTTCTTATGCTGATGTGGTGGTGGGGGCTGTGCTCATTCCCGGGTCCCGTACTCCACATTTGGTGACTAAAGAAATGGTTGGTTTACTGCGGAAAAAAAGTCTGATCATTGATATCAGCGTGGACCAGGGCGGTTGTTTCGAAACCAGCCGGCCCACCCGCTTAAGTGACCCCACCTATGTTATTGATGGCATTGTGCATTATTGCGTGCCGAATCTGACCAGTCTGGTGGCCCGTTCATCCACTTACGCTCTGGCCAATGAAACGCTGCCTTATGTCTGCGCAGCCACTGAAGGCACTCTGTCTCAGGCTCTGGCGGACCAGCCCATGCTGAAAAGTGGAATCAACATCATGGCCGGCCAAATCACCAACCCCGGACTGGGGACCATTCTGGGACGGGAAACGGTCCTTGTGGACGACCTGCTCGGGGAAGGAAAATAATGAATTGGATGCAGATCTATCGCTCCCGCCTGAAGACCGCAGCCGAGGCTGTGGCTGGGATCAAATCTGGTGATAATGTCTATCTGGGGTCGGGATGCGCCGCGCCTCATGGCCTGATTTCCGCTATGACCGACCGTGCTGATGAACTTCAGGATGTCAATGTCATCCATCATCTGACCCTGGGCGATACCCCATATGTGGGCTCCGACATGGATGGACACTTCCGCTGTCAGGCTTGTTTTGTGGGATCCAATCTGCGCGAAGCGGTCAATGAAGGCCGGGTGGATTATGTGCCCATCCATTTGCACGAAATGGCCCGCATGTTTAAGCAGGGAGTGGTGGCTCTGGATCACGCTATGGTCATTCTGAGCCCACCCGATGAACATGGATTCTGCAGTTTCGGCATTGAAGTGGGCGTGACTAAAACGGCCGCTCTCTCTGCCAAATACATTGTGGCCGAAGTGAATCGCCAAATGCCTCGCACCTTGGGTGATAGCTTCATTCATGTGTCAAAAATTGATGCTTTTGTGGAAGTGGATCGCGATCTGGACGAGTTCCGGCCCGAGCCTCCCTCGGAAGTGGAACGTAAAATTGGCGAAAATGTGGCGTCCTTGATTGGGGATGGCGCCTGCCTCCAGTTGGGCCTCGGCAGTGTGCCCAATGCCGTGCTCAGCTTTCTGGATGATCGGACAGACTTGGGAGTGCATACCGAAATGTTCACCGAAGCTTTACCGCATCTGGTGGATAAAGGAATCGTCACCGGGGAAAAGAAAAATTTCCACCCTGGAAAAGTGGTCGCAGGGTTCATCATGGGCACTCGCGAGGTTTACGATTTTGCCCACGACAATGCCCTGGTGGAGTTTCACCCGACCGATTATGTAAACCACCCGGTAAACATTGCCCGCAATGACAACATGGTGGCGGTCAACAGTGCCATCCAGGTGGACTTGACGGGGCAGGTCTGCTCCGAGTCCATTGGGGAATCTATTTACAGTGGGTTTGGTGGACAAGCCGATTTCATGCGCGGCGCAGCCATGAGCGAGGGTGGATTGCCCATCATTGCTCTGCCTTCCATCACCAGCGACGGCAAGCTTTCACGCATCGTGCCATGTCTTGATCCAGGCGCAGGTGTGGTTCTGACCAGAGCCGATGTTCATGTGGTGGTGACAGAATACGGGGTGGCTCATATGTTGGGCCGGAATGTACGGCAACGGGCTGAAGCGCTGATTGAAGTGGCGCATCCCGAATTCAAAGAATCTCTACTGGCGGATGCACACCAGCGGGGCTTGTTTGGCCGGCTCTTCCGGGGCGGCGGACCTTCCCGTTAGATCAGCTGAGCACAAGCTCCATAACTTCGGGAGTCTCTTTGTATTCTTCCATAATCTGGAGGACCTGGTCGAGGTTCTCCAGAAATAAATCCACCAACCGGGGTTCAAACATGGTGCCCTTGTTTTCCTTCAGAAAGTCACAGGCAGCTTCCACTGTCCATGGCTTTTTATAAGGACGCAATGATGTCAGAGCATCATAGACATCACACACCGATGTGATACGTCCCTCCAAAGTGATTTCTTCGCCTTTCAGGCCCTTGGGATAACCAGTGCCATCCCAACGTTCATGATGCGTCAGGGCTATCTCTCGACCCATGATTAACAATTCGCTTTCCCCATCAGAGAGAATGTCCCCACCAAGAGTCGTATGAGTTTCCATGACGACTCGCTCTTCGGGGGTGAGTCGGCCGGGCTTCAACAACACAGCATCGGGGATTCCAATTTTCCCGATATCGTGCATGAGGCTGGCTGTGGAGAGGGTTTCGGCGTGGGTTTGGGTCATGCCACATTTGAGCCCCAACATACCACAAAAGTGACTCAAACGAATGATATGCATGCCCGTTTCATTGTCTCGTGTTTCAGAAGCCTTAGCCAGACGCATGACGATATCTTTGCGGGTGCGTACCAGTTCCTTGGTCCGTTCGGAAACGAGAAAATCCAAGTCGTCTTTGTGTCTTTTTAATTCTAATTGGGTGCGAATGCGGGCTTGAACGATGACCGGGTGAAACGGCTTGCCGATGTAGTCGACTGCACCCATGTCCAAGCCCCGGGCCTCTTCGTCTGGATCAGTGCGGGCTGTTATGAAAATCACTGGAATGCGCTCGGTTTCAGGTAAGTCCCCAAGACGTTCCATCACTTCATAACCGCTGAGCACGGGCATAAGGACATCGAGCAAAATTAAATCCAGCTCTTGGCCTTTTTCATTTACCAGGTCCAATGCTTTGGCGCCGCTGGTGGCAGCCAGAATTCGATATTGATCTCCTAGAACCCCAGCCAGGGCTTTGATGTTGGCGGGTTCGTCATCGACGATCAGGATGGTTTCTCTCAAGTCCATGGACGTCACATTAACCTTTCACCAGTTGAGCGTTTAGGGCTTCGATTTGGCCTTTTGTCAAACTTAGAGCCTCTTCAAAATCGAAAATCAACAGGGCTTGTTCGAGAGCATCCAGAGTGGAAGCATTGATGAAATTTTCCAGGTCTGGACGATGAGTTTGGAATTGGTCCTCAGTGGTGGCATCATTTTCTTCCATCATGAGGTGCAGATTATTAAGAGATTGCAAAACCTGTTTGCGGTCCACGGGATTGGCCGATTTCATCTTCTCCGGTTGCGCGTCTTCAGATGTATGTAAAATCAATTTCATGGTGGATAGGATTTCATCTAAGGCCATTACCAATTCACCTGGAGAAGCTGAGGGTAGGTCATCACCCTTGCGAAGTATGGATTCCAAATCGCTGGCGGCAGCTTGAACTGAGTGGGCCGAGAGGTTGGCGGCCGTTCCTTTTAATGCGTGGGACAGATGAATGGCTTGTGGAATGTCCTTTTCATGCAAAGCCTGATCGATCTGGGCCAGGTCATTTTCATGCTTTGATATAAACATTTTCACCAGTTTCAAGAAGAGCGTTTCGTTATTATTCAACCTATTCATGACTTCGGTGAGGTTGATTCCTGGCATCTTCTTATGGGTTTCGGGAGCCTTTATTTCCGCCACGGGAGTGGTTGTCTCCAACCTGACCTGGTTTTTGGCCAGAGCGAGGATCTTGTCCACCAACAAGGCGGGGTCAACGGGCTTGGACATGTAGCCGTTCATGCCAGCATCCAAACAGATTCGTTTATCTTCGGCCTGGGCGTTTGCCGTCAGAGCCATAACAGGCAAATCTTCAGCAGAATGAGTTTCGCGGATGGTTCGGGTTGCAGTGGGACCATCCATAATAGGCATTTGCATGTCCATCAAGACTAAGTGGAATTGAGTGTCTGCCACTTTGGTGGTGGCTTTCTGGCCATCTTCTGCCAGATCCACCATGGCGCCCCTTTGGACAAGGATTTCTGAAATAACTTCCCGGTTGATTTCGTTGTCATCCACCAGGAGGATGTTTAAACCTTCCAGGGGTTTTCCGGGGTTTGTGGATATATGATTGGTGCGGTTGTACAAATCATCCATGAACTCATCAGCAGCTGTTTCGCTCATCTCTTCGAAGGGCAGTGAAAAGTGGAACGTGGTGCCTTTTCCCACTTCACTTTCAACCCAGATGTTGCCGCCCATCAATTCGACCAATTGCTGACTGATACTCAAACCCAGGCCTGTGCCGCCGAACTGCCGGGTGGTGGAGGTGTCGGCCTGGGCGAAGGAAGAAAACAAGCCACTTAAATTTTCGGCTGGAATACCGATTCCAGTGTCTTGGATAGAAAAAATGAGGAAAATCTTTTCACCGAGGCGAGTGCCGCCGGTGATGGTAAGGCTGAGCCCACCTTTTTCCGTAAACTTGAGGGCGTTACCCAGCAGATTGACCAGGATCTGACGCAGGCGAACGGGGTCTCCCAATAAGAGCTCGGGAATTTGTTCCCGTTTTTGCGTGAAAGATAGATTGCGTGACATGACTCTTTCGCTGAACATTTCCGAGACCTGGGAAACGACTTCCCCTAGATGGAAGGGAATGATTTCGTAAGTCATTTTGCCCGCTTCAATTTTCGAAAAATCAAGAATGTCATTGATGATTCCCAAAAGACTGTGGGCCGAATTGTCCATCTTATTCAAGTAGCCTAATTGCTTGGCAGAGCAATCCGTTTCCGCCAGAAGATCAGTCAACCCAATGACTGCTCCCAGAGGGGTTCGGATTTCGTGACTCATGTTGGCTAAAAATTCGCTTTTGGCTTTGTTGGCGCTTTCTGTTTCCTTGGAATATTCATGGGCCCGGTTCAGGGCTTCTTCCATGTTTGCATTGGCTTCCTGCAAGTCGTTCTTCAGTTCCAGCATGCTTTGCTCTGAACGCCATTGGCTGGTTTTGACACGACCAATGCCGATTATTCCATAAACTTCGCCGTCGTGATGTTGTAGTGGATGCTTGTGAAGGTCTACTAGCTCCTGCTGTCCGTCAGGCCCTTCAACCCAAACTTCACTGCCCAACCTGCGAGCGGTTTTCAAAATTTCCCGATCATCGTCCGAAATAGGCTTCTGGTCGTCCGGGATGCCAATCTGTTTGTCGTTGCGTCCTCTGATTTCCATGGGGGTGAGTCCCACGAAATTGGCAAAGGATTGGTTGCAATCTGTATAGACCCCTAAAAGGTCTTGCTGGAAAATCAGATCGTCGATGCTGTGAAACATACCCTCAATAACTGCTTTTTCTTCAGCCAGTTTTTGCAGTGCTGTTTTTCGCTGGTCGATGTTCAGCTTGAGCACAAGCAAGGCCAGAATCAGCAACCCTGAAAAGAGTATGGAGAGAATGATCCCCAGCCTGATCTGGGGGCCGGTGATGGCATTGGCGTTGATGCTTTTGAGAACCGCCAATTCGAAATCGCCGATGAAGACATGGGATATTGCGGTGAAAGCTTTGTGATCATTGTGAAAGGGGCAGTTGGTTTCGATAACTCCGGATTCCAGATTCTCATTCATTTTAGTTAAAATCTGGCACAACTCATCATCCATGCCTCCGGAAGGGGGAAAAGTACCCTGACCGGGATTTCCACGGTAGTCCAGCCACCAGGTTCTACCGTTTAGGTAATTGTGCGTGATGTCATTGAATCCGGTCATAATCAATTGGGTAGAAAAGGTAAGTTCCAAAACTCCGGAATGTTTTTTTTGGCCGCGCAAGGGTTGGTAGAAAGTGGCCAGGTCCTCTTGAAATTCCCATTGTGTTTGGTCTGGGAAAAAGACTCCATCAAAGGGTTCTTTTTCGCTCTCCACTGTGAAGTGTCCCGTTTTTCCAAAGCTGAGAGTTGTCAGATGGCCATCGGAGGTACGGATGTTTGCGGACAGTATATTGAAGTGGCCACTGGCCATGTGCAGTTCTAGATTGTCCAGAAGTTGGGAATGGGCTATGGCTTCATCCTGGTGGATGGCTTTTTGGAAATAGAGGATGGCCAGAGTTTCAGCAATGTATTCTACTCGGGTTACTTCGCGCTCAATTTCTTCTGAAGTGATCTTTACCTGTTCAGATAAGCGCCCGATGGCCTGGTTGCGGGTGTGGTCCATCAACTGAAAAAAGTAGAAAAGCAAACCTAATACCAACAGGATCATGGTGGTATGCGCAAGGGGCAGAGTAATTTTACTGCTGGCCTTGGGGTCTCGCCTCTGTAAGTTAGTTTGCTGTTTTTTAGAGTTGAAAATAGTGCATCCTCCGACACAACGGCCTAGGCCCTAAGTCTAAATGTAGAGACCCCTTCACCAGAAAAGATCGGCAGGAGATGGTCAAAGTTTAGGGGATTATTCAGTGTGAAAAGGGGAAGTTGACGAAAAGACAACCCCATGACAAAATGTCGGAGTTGCACCCTTTAATTATGGCTGGAGAGTTTTGATCCATGACTGAAAATTCACAGGGAAGAGATCCGGGCGGGGATGAGTCCCCTTCCGTGGTTCCTGAAGAATCAAAAGCGACTATTTTGGTTGTTGATGATGAAATAGAACTTTGCCGGGCTCTCAGTAAGTTGCTGCGCCGCAATGGATATCATGTGCTTACGGCCTCCAATGGGGAGGACGGCCTGATGACATTGCGCCAGGAAGAGGTGCATCTGGTATTATCGGACCTGCAAATGCCTCGCATGGGGGGGCTGGAGTTGCTCAAAACCGCAAAAGTGATTTCACCGGCCACGGAATTTGTAATCATTACTGGTCATGGCACCATTGAAATGGCTGTGGGGGCCATGAAAAATGGAGCATACGACTTTATTGAGAAACCATTTAGCACTACCACAGCTTTGAATGTGGTGGGCAAAGCCCTAGAGAAACAACAGCTTCTGGCCGAAAACCATGAATTGCGCAAGAAGCTGGAGGAGATTCAGGGGCCAGATAATATTATTGGCAATAGCCTTGCCATGCAGCAGGCCCTGGACACCACTCGTCAAGTGGCCACAAGTACCGCCACAGTCCTGCTTACTGGCGAAAGTGGCACGGGTAAAGAGGTTTTTGCTTCTGCTCTGCATCGGTGGAGTGATCGCTCCCGCAAGTCCCTAATTACCGTTAGCTGTGCTGCTTTGCCAGAAACCCTGCTCGAAGCAGAACTATTTGGATACGAAGCGGGGGCATTTACCGGGGCAGTTGGGCAACGCAAAGGCCGTTTTGAAGCGGCCGATGGAGGCACTCTCTTCCTGGATGAGGTAGGAGAGATGTCCATGACCACCCAGGTCAAACTTCTGCGTGTGCTTCAAGAGGGTGTCATCGAGCGCTTGGGTGGAAATGCAACTCTGAATGTTGATGTGCGCATCATCGCAGCCACCAATGCCGACCTCCCTTCTCTTGTGCGGGACGGCAAGTTCCGGGAAGATTTGTACTATCGGCTTAACGTCATCAATTTGGAATTACCCCCCCTGAGGGACCGGGGAGCCGATGTGATGCTGCTGGCCAACTTTTTCCTGAACAAATTTAACGAACGCAACAAAAAGCAGATTGCCGGTTTTTCCAGCCAGGCTGCCGACGCCATGGGCCGTTACTCCTGGCCGGGAAATGTACGGGAGTTGGAAAATGCCGTGGAAAGAGCCGTGGTTCTGGGTAAGGACGAAATAATCGATACCGGTGTTTTACCCCGGAATGTGGTGGATGGGCGCCAGCGATTCGATGTTCTTTCCATGCCCGTGGGGACCACACTCAAAGAGGCTGAGATGGCTCTGATTGAGGCCACTTTGGAGAGTACCAATGGTGATAAAGAGACTGCGGCACGGATTTTAGGCATCGCATCTCGTACCATCTATCGAAAAATCCAGTGAAAGCCGCTTTTAATAGGTGTTCGGGGCCTTGACCGTGTTTTATGGGGTAGCTATATTGTCGCCCTGATTCGAAATTGACGCCGGGTTTGCAGAGCGCACTCCGGTTGCGAGAGTGGCGGAACTGGCAGACGCGCAGGATTTAGGTTCCTGTGGGGAAACCCGTGGGGGTTCGAGTCCCCCCTCTCGCACCATGCTTTTTACGTTATTGGCCAAATTGCTGGTCATAATTTTGACCAAAGTTAGGAAATTCTCACATGTCTGAAACTCAGCAGCCTAAAAAAAGCCCTATCAAAACTTCCGTTGAATCTCCCGAATCCTGGCAACGGGTGGTCAAAATTGAAGTGGACCGGGAATTGTTCGACAAAGAATTTGCCCAGCGTTTGAAAAAGGCTGCCAAGAGTTATCAGAAGCCCGGCTTTCGCAAGGGTCGTACGCCAAGAGCTTTGGTGGAAAAAGAAGTGGGGGAAATGCTGCGCATGGAAACCACTGAGGAATTGATCAAACAGGCTTGGATGTTTGGGCTCATGGAGAATCGCCTGAATCCCCTCACTGACCCTGCCCTGGAAAACTTCAAGTTTGAAGATGAGGGCCCCATGACTTTTGACCTTAAAGTCGAAGTGCGGCCCGAGGTGACGGCTGAAAATTATGAGGGCATTGCTGTCAAAAAGCGGGAAATCAAGGTTGAAGACAAAGATGTGGATGAAGTTCTGACTCGTTTGCAGGATAGCCGCGCCACCTTCGAAAAAGTAGATCGCGCCGCCGAGAAAGACGATCAAATTCTGCTGGACCTGGTGCCCGAGGCTCTGGAGGGCGATGACGCTGGTAATCGGCGCATCGAGGATCAGAAGTTAATCGTGGGTGGCGAGGGCAATATGGAAGCCTTTAACGATGCCCTGCTAGGAGTGAAAGCTGGAGAAGAAAAAGAGATCTCCGTGCCTTACCCCGCAGATCATCCCAATGAAGTATTGAAGGGCAAAGACGTGATCTTCCAGTGCATCGTCAAAGAGGTGGCCAAAAAGGTCCTGCCCGAATTGAACGATGAATTGGCCGGTCAGGTCACTGAAGGCAAAACTCTGGAAGAGCTTAAAGCTGAAATTCTGCAGGATTTGGCAACCGAAGGTGATAAACGGTTGGTCCAGGAAATGGACCACCAGATTCTGACAGCTCTGGTGAACAACAACAGCGTGGATCTGCCCCCTTCCATGATCACCAGCTACATTGAAAGTGGTCTCGAAGAGATGCACCGCCGGAACCTGCAATCAGGTCGTCCTAATTCTGAAGAAGAGGACGCAGAATACCGCGAAGCTGGTAAGCCTCATGCAGAGAAGGCTTTGCAGGGCATGCTGATTCTGGAGAACATTCGATCTCAGGAAGAGATCAAGGTTGGCGACGAAGATGTCGAAGAACGCATCGAACAAATCGCCGGCGAGAATGGTTTCGATGTTGACCGATACCGGGAATTCGTCAACAGTGGCGAAGAGAAGCAGCGTCTTGAGTACGATCTGCTTGAACGTCGCACTTACGATTTCCTGCTGTCCCGCGCCGAAATCGAAATGGTTCCTGCCGATACGGAGATCTTTGCAAAAGAGGAGAAATAATGCTGGTACCAATGGTAGTCGATCAGTCCAGTCACGGAGAACGGGCTTTTGATATTTATTCCCGTCTTTTAAAAGACCGGATCATTTTTCTGGGCACCCCGGTTGATGACAATGTCGCCAACCTGATCATCGCCCAATTGTTGTTTTTGACGGCAGAAGACCCGGAACGGGATATCTATTTGTACGTCAATAGTCCTGGTGGCAGCGTCACCGCAGGTCTTGCGATCTATGACACCATTCAGTACATTTCCAATGATGTGGTGACTATCTGTATGGGGCAGGCCGCCAGCATGGGCGCCGTTCTTCTGGCTGCCGGTGCAGCGGGTAAACGCTCCGCTCTGGTCAACTCCCGGGTGATGATTCATCAGCCTCTTGGCGGAAGCCAGGGTCAGGCCAGCATGTTGGAAATCTATACAAAAGAAATCCTGAAAATTAGGGATAAATTGTATGATATTCTGGCCCACCACAGTGGTCAGAGTTTTGAAAAAATTGCAGAAGACAGTGATCGTGATTTCTTTATGTCGGCTGAAGAGGCCAAAGAATATGGCCTGGTTGATAAGGTGATTGTTAGTCGGACAGAGGTTGATAACTCTGATGACGACAAAAAAGATAAATAAGTGATTTGATAATGACCGGGAACCAGTGTCCCGCTCAGGTGTTTTCAGTTTCGGTCGGACCATCCGGCCGAAACTGCTTTCTGGAGGAAAAATGAAGCGTCGGCAAAATGGCAGTCCACAGATGATCAAATGCTCTTTTTGTGCTCGCGGGCAGGACGAAGTGGCCAAGTTGGTGGCCGGTCCTTCCAGTGTGTACATCTGCAGCGAATGCATCAAGCTGTGCAATGATATCCTGGAGGGTGAACTCCTTGATGAAGCCACTTTGGCGCCGCCTTCTTTCCCCAAACCCGAAGAAATTCGGGAATACCTGAATCAATATGTGATCAGCCAGCAAGAGGCCAAGGTTAGCTTGGCGGTGGCTGTTTATAATCATTACAAGCGCATCCACCAGAAAAAGACCAGTGATGGTGTGGAAATTGATAAGAGCAACATCCTCCTGCTGGGTAACACCGGTACCGGGAAAACTCTTATGGCCCAAACCCTGGCCCGTTTCCTGAACGTGCCCTTTGCCATCGCCGATGCCACGGCCCTGACCGAAGCCGGTTATGTGGGCGAGGATGTGGAAAATATTCTGGTGCGCTTGCTTCAGGCTGCAGATTACAACATCCCCGCTGCGGAGCAGGGCATTGTTTATGTGGATGAAATTGACAAGATTGGTCGTAAAAGCGGCAACCCTTCCATCACCCGAGATGTTTCCGGTGAAGGTGTGCAGCAAGCCCTGTTGAAAATCCTCGAGGGCACGGTGGCCAATGTGCCGCCTCAGGGTGGTCGCAAGCATCCCCAACAGAAATATCTGGAAGTGAACACCAAGAACATTCTGTTCGTCTGTGGTGGTGCTTTCCAGGGGTTGGAAAAAATTGTGGAACGCAGAGTGGGCCGCAATGTTTTGGGCTTTGCCCGTTCCGAAGAGTTTAATGTCAGCGAAGAGCGCGAGGAATTTCTCGGACTGGTGGAGAGCCAGGATCTGATGAAATTCGGCCTCATCCCAGAACTCATTGGCCGCTTGCCTGTGGTGACTCACATGCACGAATTGGACAAAGACGCCATGGTGCGCATTCTCCAAGAGCCCCGCAACGCTCTGACCAAGCAGTACCAAAAATTGCTAGAAATGGAAGATGTGAAACTCACTTTCGAACCAGCCGCCTTGGAAGCCATTGCCGGCCTTGCGGTGGATAGAAAAACTGGTGCCCGTGGGTTGCGTTCCATTCTTGAAGGCCTCATGCGCGATACCATGTTCGATATTCCTTCTCGTGAAGATGTGCGGGAAGTTATCGTAACCCGGGAATGCGTGGAGGACAGCGTGCCCCCTCAAATCATTACCGGTGACCCTTCAGACGAAATCAAGGAAGCCTAAGCTTTCTGCCCATAGCCTAGACAGTGGCGGACACCCTCGTGGAGTCCGCCCTGATTTTTGAAAAGCAGTCCTCTCAAGGAGTGAAATGAACACCTCGGATTTTGTGATTGAACGTGACGACGAAGACCTTCTCTTGCCTGGCAGTTTGCCCTTGTTGCCCCTGCGTGATGTGGTGGTTTTTCCTTACATGGTGACGCCTTTATTGGTAGGGAGACCCCGCTCCGTGGCCGCAGTGGAAGCGGCTATGGAACGAGACAAATACCTTTTCGTGGTGGCTCAAATTGAGCCCGGAAAAGAAGAGCCCAGTGCCGATGATCTCTACACGGCTGGAACCGTGGTCAAGGTTCTGCAAATCATTCGCACTCCGGATGATACCCTGAAGATCCTGATCGAGGGTGTGGCTCGGGTGACGGCTGATCATGTGGTGGAAGGGGACACCTACCAGGAAGCTTTGGTCCGCCCGGTCATCGAAGATTTGCAAAGCAATACCGAAACGGAGGCCTTGAGCCGCTCTATCAAGGAGCGCTTTAAAGAGTATGTGCGTCTTAACAAACGCCTACCAGATGAAGTGCTGCTTTCGGTTTTGAATATGGACGAAATTGGGCGCATGGCCGATTCCATCAGCGCCTATATTTTGGGTAAGGTGCCCACCAAGCAGGAGTTGCTGGCTGAGTCCAGTCTGCTGGAGCGTCTCAGAAGGATCAACCAGGTTCTGGCCAATGAACTGGAAATCCTGCAGGTGGAGCAACGCATAGACCAGGAAGTCCAAAGCCAGGTTCACAAAAACCAGCGCGACTTCTACCTCAATGAACAGCTGCGGGCCATTCGCAAAGAGCTGGGTTATACCACCGATGAAGATTCAGAAATTGAAGAATACGCAGTCAAGGTGAAGAAGAGCGCATTGAGCGCCGAAGCCCGGGACCTGGCCAAGCGTGAAATTGCCCGCCTGGACCGCATGTCACCCATGAGCCCAGAAGCCTCGGTGGTGCGCAACTATCTGGACACCCTGTTGGCCTTGCCCTGGAAAAAGAAAAGCAAGGACAGGCTGGACACCAAGAAAGTCCGGGAACGTTTGGATGCTGACCATTATGGCCTGGAAAAGGTTAAAGAACGCATTCTCGAATTTCTGGCAGTTTATAAGCTGACTAAAAAAATGCAGGGTACCATCCTCTGCCTGGTCGGGCCTCCAGGTGTGGGTAAAACCAGCCTTGGCCGGAGCATTGCCGAAAGCATGAACCGTAAATTTGTGCGCATCAGTCTCGGCGGTGTTCGGGACGAGTCGGAAATCCGTGGCCATCGCCGGACTTATATTGGCAGCAAGCCTGGGCGTATCATCGAATCTCTGCGCAAGGCCGGCACCCGCAATCCTGTTTTTCTGCTGGATGAAATCGATAAGATGGGCAACGATTTCCGGGGTGATCCCGCTTCCGCACTCCTGGAAGTATTGGATCCGGAACAGAACTCATCCTTCAGCGATCATTACCTGGAAGTGGAGTTCGATCTCAGCAATGTGATGTTCATCACCACAGCCAACAGTTTGCATACCATCCCAGCAGCCTTGGAAGACCGAATGGAAGTCATTCGCATTCCTGGTTACCTGGAGCATGAGAAAAAGATTATTGCCCAGAAATTCCTGGCTCCAAGACAATTGAAACGCAACGGCATCACCGATTGGAAGGGCGGATTTAAGCCTGCCGCTTTCCAGGAACTCATTGATCATTACACTCGGGAATCCGGCGTTAGAAACCTGGAACGGGAAATTGCCGGCATTTGTCGCAAAGTGGCCAAAATCAAAGCCGAGAGCGATAAATTCCCTCCGGCAGTCACCGCTGCAGGGGTACAGAAGTATCTGGGGATGCCTAAATTTCGCCGCCGGGTTGTGGATCGCGATCCGGAAGTTGGCGTGGTTGTAGGACTGGCCTGGACCATGGTCGGGGGAGTGATTCTGGAAGTGGAAGTGGCTTCGGTGCCGGGCAGTGGCAAAGTCACCATCACGGGGAATCTGAAAGAGGTCATGAAGGAATCGGCAGAAACAGCCCTCAGTTATGCTCGGGGATTATGTCGGGAAATGTCTGGCGATTGGTTTAAGAAAAATCAGATTCATCTCCATGTGCCTGAAGGTGCCATCCCCAAGGATGGACCTAGTGCGGGCATTGCCATGGCTACAGGAATGGTTTCTCTGTTGAGAGGAATTCCGGTCCGCACTGATGTAGCCATGACCGGTGAAATCACCCTGCGGGGGAAAGTCCTGCCCATTGGTGGATTACCTGAGAAAGCTGTGGCAGCCATCAGAGCTGGCAGCACTCACTTGATTATTCCCATGGATAACGAACGTGATTTTCTGGAATTGGCGCCCGAAATCAGAAACCAGCTGACGGTGCATTATGTGGATCACATGGATCAGGTGCTGGAGCATGCTTTGGTTCCTGTGAAAAAAAACCGGGCCCCCCGGAAAACTCCTGCCAAGGCCAAAAAAGGGAAGTAAATGCATGGACGTGCGATTCATCACCAGCAGTCCAGACCTTAAAGGGCGACCCGAACCTATTTTACCCGAGTTCGCCTTTATTGGGCGGAGCAATTGTGGCAAATCTTCTCTGATCAACCATTTCCTTGATCGTTCGAAAATTGCCAAAACTAGCGGAAAACCCGGCAAAACAAGGTTATTGAACTACTTTCTGGTGGAAGAACGCTACTATCTGGTGGATTTGCCCGGTTATGGTTTTGCCAAAGTGAGTAAAGATATGCGGGCCCAATGGAAAGGGTTGTTCACCCGTTTTCTGGGCGCTGAAGATCGACCCTTGGCCGTTTTTCACTTGTTGGACGCCCGGCATAAACCCTCCAAAGAGGATGTGGAGTTTTCCAAACTGCTGCAAAATTCAGGACACCCTTTTGCCATCGCGGCCACAAAAATTGACAAAGTGGGAACCAATAAGCGCCTGGAGCACTATGAGGAAATTATTGAAACCCTCGGTGTTTCTGCCGAAATACCGTTTTTCCCCACCACATCTGCAAAGCGGCAAGGGCGTGTGGAAATGTTATCTTGGGTGGACGCCCTCATCCAGGCCTACGAAGAGGCTGAGTGATTTGACGTAGGTCACGCTCTGGGGGTATACTGTCCGTGGTTTGAATGTCACCTAGCATTGTACTGGAGTCCCATTGAGCCTGGTTAACGCATGAACTTTTTCACCCCCATCTATTGCAAACAGAGCGTAGCCTTTTGGGTTGCGCTAGCGATAGTTGTGGGATTGGTGGGCTTATCGCAGGCGACGGAACAGGACATGTTGCAACTGCCGGTCTCTTCACCTCACCTATGTCTTTCATGTCATACAATCACATCACCCTCTCCCGGCGACGCGGATTTGAACCCCTTCGGTTTGGACTTTCTGGAAAACGGACGGGTTTGGGACTCTAATTTAGCCCAGCTCAATTCCGACGGTGATGCTTGCCTCAATGGGGTGGAGTTGGGTGACAGTGACGGAGATGGCCAACCTGACGGCAATGTGGATGAGCAATCAGGAAACCCCGGGGTGGCCGATGAATGCGGGTCCAGCAATCTGGTGGATGAAAAAACATGGGACGCCCTGAAAGCAATGTTTGACGGAAATTAAGACTTGGGCCATACTGCTGATGAAAAACCTACCCGGCTGTCGGGCCTTTTTTTTGCCGGTAATATCGCGGAAGCACTGAGGTGTTTTTGCCAACATTTGGAGTGAGCTGTGGAAAATCGAGTGGTCATTGGAGGACAGTGGGGCGATGAAGGCAAAGGCAAAATCGTCGATACTCTCAGTCGTGATGTTGACTGGGTCCTGAGATTCCAGGGTGGCGCCAACGCCGGTCATACTATTCATATTGGCAGTGAGAAGCACGTCCTGCACCTGGTCCCGTCCGGGGTTTTGCATGAAGGTGTCAAGTGCCTGTTGGGTGGGGGAATGGTCATTGATCCCTGGAGTTTACGGGATGAAATTCTGGCCCTGGAGCAGCGGGGGATCAAAGTTCGCGACCGTATCTTTATTGCCGCCAACGCCGCTCTGCTCATGCCTTACCACAAGCGCCTGGACGAATTGAAAGAGGAAGGCCGTAAGCGGAAGAGCATTGGGACCACGGGCCGGGGTATCGGGCCTGCTTATCTGGATAAAATCCAGCGCACAGGCATGCGCCTCGGTGATTTGCAGCTTCCTGCTGAAAATCTTGAACGCAAGGCCATTGAGATGATTCTCTCGGCCAATGAGCTGCTCAGCACCCATTATGATGCAGAACCTTTGCCCTCACGCGTGCTGGCTGAAGAACTGGTTGTTCTGGCTCAATTTATCGCTCCCATGGTGGTCAATCCGTACGAAGTCCTCAAAGGCGTACGCCAAGGCACGGAGACCGTCCTTCTGGAGGGCGCACAAGGGACCCTGCTGGACATTGACCACGGAACCTATCCCTATGTCACCAGTAGCAACAGCACCATTGGTGGTGCTCTCACAGGCTCCAGCCTTGCGCCTCGTTCTCTGGGGGAGATCAACGGTATCTTCAAGGCTTATTTGACCCGTGTGGGCAATGGCCCGTTCCCTACAGAGCTGCTCGGTGATCAGGGTGAAGCCCTGCGCGAAGCTGGCGGAGAGTACGGAGCCACCACCGGTCGGGCCCGACGCTGCGGTTGGTTTGATATGGTAGCTGCCCGATACTCCGCAGATATCAATGGTCTGACTGGTGCGATTATCACCAAAATGGACGTTCTGGACTCTATGCCCTCTATCCAGGTGGCCACCTCCTACGAGGTTGATGGTGAGCCCCTGCCTTGTTATCCGGTGGATGGAAATATTCTTCCCCGGTGCCGTCCTGTATACCGAGAGTTCAAGGGATGGGAGAAACCCACTACCGAATGCCGCCGGCTGACGGACCTTCCAGCCAACGCACGTAAGTACCTGGAATTCCTGGAAGCTGAGCTGGGCACTCTGATAGTTGGAGTGAGTGTTGGTAAGGACCGGGAACAGATGATTTGGACCAACACCGGGGTCACCACCTGATCCTTTGGCAGGCTGGACAAAAAGGTGAATCATTTTTTTGACAGCCAGCCTGCCTGTATATATATTCCTGTCCGTCGCGGATGTCCGCGACTGCGGATTACGGTGGGCCACTAGCTCATCAGGTAGAGCATCTCCCTTTTAAGGAGGTTGTGCCAGGTTCAAGTCCTGGGTGGCCTACCAATTCACCGCCGCAGTTTTTTTCAGCAAAGCCAAAATAAGGGTGCCTGCACACCCAAGGATTCCAGGAGACGAGGTTACTTAGCCTCTTGCCTGGTTTTTTTATGTCTGATCATATTTCTTTGATTTTTTTTAAAAAACCCCTCAAGTATTCCTCGTCCCGGCCGATAAGTAAGTTATGAGGCGAAAAATACCTTCGCCCTTTGTCTTGGTTCCCGCTGGCACAGGCTGTGGAATTCAGGCATCCGTAAACGGATTTCCGGGTGGTTACAAAAGGATTGTCGACATGAGCTTTCGTGTGAATTCTCCTAATCAAAGCACCCTGTCCTCGCTGCGAAATTCGAGTGAGAATCAGGAAAAACTCAAAAAGACCATGGAAAAGCTGAGCAGTGGCCAGCGCATCAATCGGGCAGCCGACGATGCTGCGGGCCTGGCCATCTCCGAGAAATTGGGGCAGGCCTTGCGAGGCCTTGAGCAGGGAATGGAGAACGTCTATGACGGCCTCTCCCTGACCCAGGTGGCTGATGGGGCCTTGAGCCAGTCGTCAGATAATCTCCTGCGCATGCGGGAATTGGCCATGACGGCGGCTAACGGGACCTTGAATGAAGGGCAACGGGACGCGGTGCAAGCCGAGTTCAACAGCCTGAAGTCTGAAATCACGCGTATCAGTGAATCCACGGAGTTCAACGGTAATCAACTGTTGGATGGTTCTGCTGGCGATTTGGATATCGTCACCGGTACCCAAAGTGGTGGTTCCCCTGATGCACTGACTTTGGATCTCTCAGCCAGCATGGATTCTGCCAGCCTGGGACTGGAAAGTTCTTCGGTGAGTGGATCTGATGGCAGCGCGGCCCGTGCGGCCATGAGTGACATTGATGCGGCCATGGCCAGTATCAGCTCCAAGCGCTCCGAATTTGGTAGCTTCAGCAACCGTCTGATGAGCGCCCAGCAAAGTTTGGCTATCTCGGCCGAGAACACTTACGCAGCCCAATCCCGTATCGCGGATACTGATTTTGCTGTGGAATCGGCCAACCAAGTGCGGCAGCAAATTCTGGGTCAGGCCAGTACTGCAGTGCAGAGTCAATCCATGGGCTTAGCGTCAACGGCCTTGAATCTACTTAAATAGGAGTAAATCTTCCCATAAAAAAAGGGCGCTGGTTTGAACCAGCGCCCTTTTTGTTTTGAGAACCGAAAGGCCTACTTGCGGCCGTATTTTTTGGTCCAGATTTTGTCGAATTCATCGACAGTCTTCTCAAACATATCCATGGCTGCCAAAATGGGGGCTGGGGTTTCCAGATCCACTCCGGCTTTGCGCAGAATATCCAGGGGAGGAGCAGAACTACCAGCGGACAACATGTTCTCGATGTATCGGTTGGCTGCTTTGCTTCCGTCTTCCTCGATGAGGTCGGCGATGGCCAGGCCACTGGTCAAACCGGTGGCGTAGGTGAAGACGTAGAAGTTGTAATAAAAGTGAGGGATGAAGATCCACTCGCATTCATCGTCGGCGCCCAATTCAAAACCGGGGCCATAATAATCGGTGACCAGTTCCGCGTACAAACCATTGAGGAAGTCGGCGGTCAGAGGGTTGCCGGCTTCAGCATGTTCGTGGAAACGCAGTTCGAATTCCGAAAAGAGCGTTTGGCGGAAGATGGTTTGGCGGATGCTCTCCATGCGTTGGTTCAGCAGCATCAGCTTTGTATCAACATCATCGGCCTCTTCCAGCAGGTAATTGGTCAGCAGAGCTTCATTACAGGTCGAAGCAATTTCTGCCAGGAAGGTGGTGTAACCACGATACTGAGCAGGCTGGTTGCGAGAGCTGTAAACCGAGTGCAGGGCGTGACCGAACTCGTGAGCGGTGGTGCTGACGGCATCCAGGCTGTTGTCGAAGTTGTGCAGGACATAAGGGTGCACATCGGCGGCCAGGCTACCATTGCTGTAGGCTCCACTGCGCTTGTTGGCGTTGGGATACACATCAATCCAACCGTTGGCCGGATCCATACCTTCTGTCAGCAGGCTCACATACTCTTTGCCCAGGGGCTTCAGAGCAGTGGCGATGACTTCGCGGCCTTCATCGTATGAGTACTCGGAATCAACACCCTCAAGCATGGCATTGTTCAGGTTGGGGAAGGTCATGGGACCATCCACAGCGAGAACTTTTTTGCGCAGGGCAATGTATTTATGCATGGTGCGGGGCAAGGAGCTGCGCACAGTATCGATGAGCATGCGGTAAGCATCAGGGGAGATGTTGTCCGGGCTCAGGGAAGCTTCGAGACAGCTTTCATAGCCACGGGCATCTTTGGTCAGGATGTGAGACTTGACCACGCCATCCAGCAGGTTGGCAAAAGTATTTTCGTACTTTCGCAGTCCACCAAAGAAGACTTCGGTGGCCTGGGCGCGCACGTTATAAACTTCACTGGAACGCAGTGCTGACCAACCGCTTAGGGTCACGGGGATGGTTTCACCCTGCTCGTTGACGACGGTGTCAAATTTCATATCCACCGAGAGCAGCGTCTCGCTGACTTCGCCGGGCAGACCGCGGACATTGCCGGCCAAAGCCAGAATGCGTTCTTCAGAGGCACTCAAGGTGTGCGTTTGTTGGCGCCACATCTCGCTGAATTCATATTCGAACTGACGCAAATCTTCGTTCTGGGCCATCCATCCTTTGATGATTTCAGGATCGATGCTCAGCAATTCAGGCTGCATCCAGGAGGTGGATTCTCCGAAAAGAGGTCCCAGGAGGCTTACTTTACCACTCATTTGGCGGTACTCGCTCTGACCCATGTCAGTGTCAAAAAGGAGAGCTGAATAGGTGCGAAGTTTAGAGAACCGTGTGACCAGTGCATAAACTTCACTCTGGGCTTGCAGAAGAGTTTCAGAGGATTCGCTCAAGCGTCCCCGGAACCGTTTCAATTTAGGAATGTCTTCACTCAGTGCTTCGAGTTCCGCTTCCCAGGCTGCAGTGTCAGGATACAGATCCGTGCGACTCCATTGGTAACCTTCGGGAATATCAGCCCGGGGTACGGTGGGGTCTGGAGTGTAATCGGCAAGAGCGAAGGATGCGATTGAGATGAAAACGATCGAGGCCAGCAGGAAAAAAATCCGGCTGCTTTTAAGACCCTGGTAAGACATGAAAAACCTCCTGTAAACCAGGTTGGCGAACACAAGCCCGGTTTCCAAAAGGAAACCGGGCCGTCGGGGGGGGACTCATTTACCGTCTAACGACGGGGCATTCCAAACTGGTCTTCAAACATTCCGATGCTTTGGCCACCCTTATTAGGGAACTCCAAAATGATTTCGGTAAAGGTGAAGTTCACAGATGTATCATCGATTTCCATACTGCCTTTGATAACCGTATTTTCGGTAAAGCCAGTCATGTAAATGTTGTCAGTGTCGGATCCCCATATGCTGGTCAGGCCAGAATGGGTGATAGGGAAGGACTGCCGCATTCCCAGGCCTTCAGAAAAGTTATAATCACTGGACTGGAAGACCAGGTCACCATCATCGGTGACCATGTAGAGGTTACTGTCCTCATCCAGCCACATATCGCGGACACCACTTCTGGCATCCGAGGTCAGGTCGGGAGACATTTTGCTCCAGACATTGTTTCCTTCATCACTGAGGGCCAGTTGGAAGACCCAACCTTCGGAAGTACCCAGGTAATTATCTCCGAGAGTGGGGACGCTGGTTGTGGTGCACATCATCCATTCGGAAAGGGCAAATTCATCATCACCCAGGGGGCGAAGTTCCCAATCGAAGGATTCAGGTTCCATATCGAGGGAAAGAACCATGCCGTCAATGCCGTTGAGGCCGATGTATTCACCCTCAAAGTCTGGCAGTTTGTACGCTCCACCAATAAAATACTGATTCACGGTGAGTAGGCTGGCGATATCTTCATGCAGCAAAAGAGTATCTTCGGGAGCATGAGGGATGGCCGGACTACGCACAACCATGACGGGCCCAACATCAGACCAGGAGTTGCCATTGAGGCGCCGCAGGGCACCATCTTCACCACAGATGTGCACATCATTGTTGAAAAGTCCCACACCGTAGAGGTTCTTGCTGGTGCCGCTACTCTGTGCACTCCAGGAACCACCGGTGTTCTGCCAAAGCTTTCCACTATGTCCTACAGCATACAGAGTGCCGTCGCCGGGGCCCCAAATGCTAGTGATAGGCACACTGCTACCCATGTCAACAAAACTCCATTCGGAGCCGTCAAAATGGAACATGGCGCCTTTGTTGCCACAGGCGTAAACATCATCGGGGCCCGTACCGAACACATCGAACAGCCAGTTCATCTGTTCTGGAGCGGGCGGCGTAGGGTAGGTGATATCCTCGCCATCATCTGAACAACCGGCTCCTGTGAGTGCCAGTACCAGAATAGACATCAAAAAGATTGGCGCAACGGAATGGCGGAACCAACGGGCGCGGGTCCCGGAAAATGCGGACGCAAAAAACTTCATTTTTTCAATGACCTCACGTTCAGTGGGTTGTAACGGGAAACGAACCCTCAACCGACTCCGGTGGAACCTTCAGTTTCACCAGTAGACCATGCCCGCCTGCAGGCTGAGGACGTTTGATAACAGACTAAATAGTAAGCATTGGCTGCGGGAAAGTCCATAGCCAACCAAGGTTTCTCTGGAAAGTTGTTTGCGGAATGTGCTCTTCATGACAAGATTGTCCCAAAATGACTTGTTTTAATGGATTGAGGTCCACGGCCTTCCGCCTTGCTGCCCTTTTCTTTATCACCTCAGGGAGATCCCAGATCATGAGTGAAACACTGCATCAGCCCATCGCCCCCGGCACCGACATCATTGCGGAAATCAACAGACTCCGGCAGGAGATGAATGCTGTGATTCTGGCTCATTTTTATCAGGAGCCTGAAATTCAGGATATTGCCGATGTGGTTGGGGATAGCCTGGCTTTGAGCCAGCGAGCGGCAGAAACCGATGCCGAAGTCATTGTTTTTGCCGGTGTCCACTTCATGGCCGAAACAGCTAAAATTCTCAATCCTCACAAACAGGTTCTATTGCCGGATCTGGACGCGGGATGCAGCCTTGCCGACGGGTGCCCTCCCAATGAATTCCGGGAATTTATTTCCATGCACCCGGGGCACAAAGTGATCAGTTATATCAATTGCTCTGCAGAGACCAAAGCCATGAGTGATATGATCTGCACCAGTGGGAATGCCCTGCGTATTGTGGAAAGCTTTCCTGCCGACCAGCCATTAATTTTTGCCCCTGACCGGTATCTGGGGGGATGGGTGAACAAAACTCTGGGGCGGGATATGGTCCTGTGGCCGGGGTCTTGCGAAGTTCATGAAACTTTCAGTGAGAAAAAGTTGGTGGAGCTTAAGGTTATCTATCCTGAAGCCCAAGTGGCGGCCCACCCAGAATGTCCGGAATCAGTATTGCAACATGCGGATCATGTGGGCAGCACTGCCAGCATCTTGAATTTTGCCAAAACCACCGACGCCATGCAGATCATTGTGGTGACTGAATCTGGAATTTTGCACCAAATGCAGAAGGAGAACCCAGGCAAGGAGTTGATCCCTGTTCCCGGGGCCGATGAGACCTGTAACTGCAATGAATGTCCGTACATGAAAATGAATACTCTGGAAAAGCTTTACTTGTGTATGCGGGACCGAACCCCGGAAATAGTGGTGGATCCAGATTTGGCTGCCAAAGCTTTGGCGCCCATCAATCGCATGCTTGATCTCAGTCGTTGATGGAGTCAGTCCGTGGCCCTGAAGAAACCCGTTTATCTGGATCATCACGCCACGACACCCATGGACCCCCAGGTTCTGGATGTTCTGGAGCGGACCCAGCGTCAGTTTTTTGGCAATCCAGCCAGCGGTAGCCACAGTTTTGGCTGGAGCGCCGAAGCTCTGGTGAAGAAAGCCCGTCTCCAGGTTGCCCAGTTGGTGGGGGCCGGAGAAAAAGAAATCATTTTTACCAGTGGGGCCACCGAAGCCAATAATATTGCTTTGCTGGGCATAGCTGCTGCCTCCCCGCAATCCCAACGGACATTCATTTCCACCCACTTGGAACATTCTTCCGTGGAAGGTCCTTTGAAGCACCTGGAAAAACAGGGCTTCAAAGTGACCCGGTTAGATCATGACAAATCTGGAATTATCAACCCTGAAAAGCTTTCTGCCGTTCTGAATGATGAGACTTTGCTGGTGTCAGTTATTGCTGCTCAAAACGAAATCGGCACTGTGCAGCCCGTGAAAGAAATTGGGCAAATCTGTGGTGCTCAAGGAGTTTTGTTTCATTGCGATGCGGCCCAAGCTGCTGGGCATTTGGATCTGGATGTTCGCGCTCTGGGGGTAGATTTACTGTCCCTTTCGGCCCACAAAATTTATGGTCCCAAAGGAGTGGGGGCCCTTTGGGTTAACAGGAAACATCCCCCTATAAATATGGCGCCCACTTCTTTTGGCGGTGGGCAGGAGGGCGGATTGCGCCCAGGCACTCTGAATGTTCCCGGAATTGTGGCCTTTGGCGAGGCCTGCCGTCTGGCTTTGCTGCAAAGGGATAAAGAAGTCCAGCGGTTAAGATCGTTGAAAAATAGACTGTTGGAGCAATTGAAGGAAAAATTGGATGGCATCCATCTCAATGGTGCTGCCGAACCTCGTCTGCCAGGGAATCTGAATGTTCGGTTTGAGGACATTAGGGCCGGGCAACTCTTACCCCGCTTGACAGTGTTGGCGTTGTCGGCTGGCTCAGCCTGTCGCAGCGGTGATACATCTCCTTCCCCTGTGCTCTTGTCCCTGGGGTTGGATACTCTGCAGGCAGCATCGAGCATTCGTATCGGGCTGGGGCGTTTCACTACTGAAGAAGAAGTGGATTTTGCAGCTGATCGCATCTCTGCTGCAGTGTTGAAACTGAGGGCCGAAAACCCATAAAAAAGGCCGCAGAATAACTGCGGCCTTTTTTCGATTATCTGACGGTGAGCAGATCAGTCTCCGTCGTATTCACTGGCTTGACGCAGGGACAGGCTGATGCGCCGGCGATCCAAGTCCACATCCAAAACCCTAACGGTGATTTTTTCGTCCTCGTTAACCACTTCTCGGGGATGGATGATGCGGCGGTTGGCCAATTCAGATATATGAATCAAGCCTTCAATGCCAGGCAATAATTCTACAAAAACACCAAAGTCTACCAACCGAGTCACCAAGCCGGGCACGTCTGTGCCAGGAGCCAATGATCCGGCCGTATCGGGCCAGGGATCACTGGCCAGGGCTTTAATGGAAAGACTGATACGTTCGCTGCGGCCTTGTCCAAGGTTCTGGATTTCCATCACTTTGACATTGACGTTCTGGCCTTCCCTGAGCACGTCGGAGGGATCTCCCACACGCTGGAAGCTGATTTGTGAAATATGAACGAGGCCTTCAACACCGCCAATATCCACAAAAGCTCCGAAGGGGACCAGGCGAGTGACCACACCTTCGAGGGCCATGCCCAATTCCAGACTGTCACGGGTCTCAGTGCCTTCTTCGTCTCTGCTGGCCTGCAGCAAGGCGCGGCGGCTAACGACCACGTTGCGTTGGTCTTCAGAAACTTCCAGAATTTTGAATTTGAAGGATTTTCCCACAAAAACCGCAGGGTCGTCTGCCCGGCGCACATCGATTTGGCTGAAAGGACAGAAAGCACGCACTCCACCAAGATCAATGGAGAAGCCGCCTTTGTTGGTTTCACCAACCTTGCCTTCCACGGGGGTGCCAGCTTCGTAGGCATCCAGCAAAGCCTGACGCCCGGATTCCCGCAGATTGATGGCCATGGTCAGCTTGGGGCCGTCATTGCCTTTTTGTACATGGGCGGTGATCTCATCACCCACGTTGTACTGCAATTGTCCGTCTTCGTCTTTGAGTTCATCAACAGACAGGGGCAGTTCGTTGCGGAAACCGCAATCAACAAAGGCTTCATGGCCATCGATCTGAATGATCTTGCCAGTTACCTTAGCACCGATTTTGACTTCGGAGACTTCACCACTATCACTCTCGGATTCGTGGGCTTCAAGCATGGCGGCAAATTCGTCACTGGATTCCTCATCCTCATGGGCGGGATTCACATTTTCATTGGGATCGATGGTCATTGTCCGGTTCCGTTCTCAGAAGTGGATATGGATTTGCCACCAGGAAGACCAGAAATTGCTCGCTGAAATCTTCCAAACGGCCACTGTAAAAAGAAATATAACATACCCGGGAAACGATTCCTACACCCAGTTGGGAAAAAAATCAGGCTAAAATGGCTGTTTATTGGCAGCTTCTGAGGACAACCATGGTCAAATCATCGCCGGCATTCTGCTCTTCAGGCTCGTTCCAGTTCTCTACCAGAGAATCCAGTCCGTTGGTGCTGTTGGAGCTCACATGGATCAAAACCTCGGCAATGACCTGTTTGATGATGATATTTCCAGGTTCGTTCTTATTCTCCCGGACCACCCGTTCGAGGCCTTTCTCTTCAAATTCCACATCATGGCGGTCCACCGCTTCGGTGATTCCATCGGTGTAACTGACGATGAGGTCGTTAGCACCCAAAACAACATCCATAACCGGATACACCATGTCAGGGAACATTCCCAGAGGAGTGCCCGCTGGTTTCAGCCATTCGCTTTGGTCGTTAGCTCGTAAAAGTAAAGGTGGGTTGTGTCCTGCGCTGGCGTAGCTCAGGCCTCTTCCGTCAGGATTAAGCACCGCCAGAAAGAGAGTGGCGAATTTTTCCGGATCCGTGCTTTCGTGCAAAGCGTTATTCACTGCTCCCAAAAGCTGTCCCGGGTCATTAAAGACCATTGCTAAGGCTCGCAAACTGGCTTGCAGGTTACTGGCCAGAAGTGAGGCAGGCATGCCTTTGCCGGAAACATCTGCTATCACTATGGCCGTGGCCCCGCCTTTGACTTTTAGGTAATCAAAATAGTCACCGCTGCAATGCAACGAAGGATGATTGGCACCCCAAACATCAAATCCTGAAATTTCCGGAGTTTCAGCTGGCAACAATCGCTGCTGAATCTCCCGGGCCATTGACATTTCTTCTTCCAGGTTTTCCCGCACAAGAGAATCACTGAGGCCTTCCATACCCAGTTGTAACACTTGTTTTTTGGACTCCTGGAGCATCTCCAAAAAGAGAATTTCCGGCAAGTCGATGCCCACCAATGTGGCCATAGCAGAGACTTCCCGATCCACTTTAGCGGCCAGCGCCATAAGGGCCGGTTCTTCGATCTCCAATTGTTCAATGACGGCATCCATGCTCAGCGGTGGTGTACCGTCGCCATTGGTGCCAAAGCCGATAGCCCGAACCAGGGCGATGGCATCATTTAAAATTGCGATGAGAGTGGTGGCTTCCTGGGGCACTTCATGGGGTTCAAATTTTTCTCCGGCATATTCAACGGTATCGCAAAAGACATCCGGCAGATTCCAGTGATTGAGCAAACGCCCAGCCAGTTCTCCATGGTGAAAATCCAGCTTCAGCATTTCTGCTTCCACAAGGGTGATGCCACGGGTCTGGGCTGTGTCCAGGGCGGTTTGAAAAGCAGGGGTGGCTTTCTGATCAAGGGATGCGATGCCAATACTATGCAGGATGCCCACCAGCCAGGCGTCGTCATCGGAGGCAGTGCCGCGAAGCCAAGCAAGTCCCTGGGCGCAACTGGCTGTGGCCAAATTGAATTTCCAGAATTCCGCCATATCCAGGCGGCCGGGGTCGTTGCTGGCCGGAACCATGTCGTGCATTCCCATACACAGGGCCACATTGCGGACTCGCCGCAATCCCAGGCGCACAAGGGCGGCGCGCAGGTTACGCACTTCCACCCCTCGGCTTATGGCCGCGCTGTTGGCCAGAGCCAGGAAGCGCATGGACATGACGTTGTCACTGATGATCACCCGGGTCAATTGGCCCAGGTCGCAATCGGGGGCGGAGGTCAAGCTGACAATTTGGGCAGCCACGGAAGGCAGGCTGCCCATTTCCTCAACGAGATCCGACACGAAGGTCTTTTGTGTGGTTGTATTCATGCTTGGGTTATCGACTGTAACCCGAAAGCATGAAGATTTATTTAACTAAAGACAGTTTTCCGCTGGCGGCCATAGTTCCCTGAGTCTCGATGGAATAAAGATAGATCCCAGCCGGAGCCGGCATCCCCTGGTGGTCTTTACCCTGCCAGGTCACAAAATTTTCGCCCTGGGATGCCTGGATTTGGCCGCTGGCCCAAACTTCTCGGCCTCGGATATCATGGATCCGTACCTGGACTTCCAAATTAGCATTCAGAGCAAATCGGATCATCGTCAGAGGATTGAAGGGATTGGGGGAGGCGTAATGATCAGTCAGAATCTGCCGGGGGTCGGGCCCAAATACGCCAGTCAAGGAATCAACCACTTCGTGGATTTCATCCACATTGATATATCCCATTTCGCCCATTTCCTGATCCTGGATTTTGATATAAAAAGTTTGGCCCTGGTAGGGACGCAAATTCCAGGAGCGAGGAGTCATAAGGTTTTGGTTGTTACCGGTTTCCTTATAGATAATCTCATGGGTGGCGGCGTCAACCATGGCCACATAGCAAGTTTCGGGATAATTTCCTCCACCAACCAGCAGCTCCATTCTATCGCCGGTGACGATGAAGGGATCGCTTTCCAGGAAGCCCCGGGCTGCAGACCCAATCCGGGTGCCAGGAGATCCTCGGCCGGAGAGGGGGCCCTGGTAGTATTCCGCACTGCCGAAATAACTGTTACCGACCATGCCTACGGAGTCTTCACCCCGAAAGGTAGGGTTATCACCAAAGGTGGGGTTGGCTCCACAGGAAATACCATCGATGACGGCCCATTGCTCATTGAGGGGCGGAGGTCGGTTAACATGAATGGTTCCGCCGGGGGTAAATTGTAAAGTATCCATACGCACGGCATAGCTTAAAACACCTGTTTGAGGATTCAGATAATTGGCCAATCGGGAGATGATGTGATGACCGGGGTCAAATTCATCCACTTCGGGAGCGTAGCCATTGTCAAATACCACCCGTTCTTCCATGGACCAGGCTTCGGTCATACGACTGGAGACGACACTCAAGCCGCCGGTGTCAAATTCTCCGAAAAAGAGATAGTGGTAGTCTCCGACTTTTTTGTACTGGGGACTTTCCAGGACTCGCCAGGAATTATCTCCTTCGTTGGAAAAGAAAACCCCCACATCTGTCCAGTTTAGCAAATCGTCAGAGACCCCATGGTAAAGCACGCCCGTGTTTTGGGTTTGCATCTGCAGGGCGGTGACTAAAACATGCCATTGGTCATTTTTCCGGTAAATAAATGGGTCTCTGAAGTTGCTCCAGGATTGATCACCATCCCACACGTATTCGTTCTGGTCGGCTTCAATAACCGGGTTGAATTCTGATTTGGTCCACTGGTAGAGATCTGGGGATTCGGCTAGGCAAATCCGTTGGTTCATTTGAGAGTCACAACCTGTGTAGGCTATTTTATACAGACCTGAGCTTTCATCGTAAAACACATCAGGAGCCCAAATTGCACCTTCGTCCCAATACCCTTGACCCACTGTCAAAATGGGACCCTCAATTTGCCAATGCTTCAAATCCTGGCTGGTGCTGTGCCAAATGGTGTCACCAAAGGTGGCATGGGGCGTTTCTTCGTGGATGGTATGGTAAAAAATGTGGTAGACGGAATCGGGCCGGATGAGGCTGAAATCCCAAACTTGTCGGTCCTGATGGTGGAAATATTTCTGTTCAAAATCCAGCCGGAGCAGGGCTTCGGCGGAGCCGGCAACCATCATCATGGGCAGAAGCAAGAGCAGCATGGCCATGGAGGCCTTCAGCGTGGGATGAGGGATTTTGTTTGAAGAGAGGGACAATAGGCGCACAAATGCCTCCTAAAGGGGCGAATGGAGTGTATAAAGAACAGGCCAGATCACAGGATGGGACCTGAAAAACCGCAGAATTATGACGGAATTGACAGTAATAAATCAAAAGACATGAGTATTTTAACATAAAGAAGAGGGTTTCGTCAATGTTAACGGTCCCTTATATTCTTCTGGTCTCTTACCTGGATTGGATTTTTATGATCAAGTGGATGGCGTATCTCTTTTTGTTTGGGATGCTTATTTTGTTGATGGGCGCTAGGCCTGCCACCAAGGTGGGCTCCGATGCTACGGCGTTGCGGTGTCTGGCCACCGTCGACAGCCTCATGGCTGCGAACCAGCTAGAAAAGGCCATTGAAGTCGTCACGGGCTGCCAGAAAGATTTTGAGGCCAATCCCCGCTGGAGCTACCAATTTGCGGATCGATTGGCCATTTCATGGTTGCGCAATGGGCAGGCAGAGCTGGCTTTGCCGCTGTTGGAGGAGCGTGTCAGGAGTCATTCCTCCGAGGCAAGAGCCCACCGCAATCTCGGGGCCTGCCTTTTGGTCCTTGGGCGCCGGGGACGGGCTTTGAGCGAGTACCAACAAGTGGTTGAGCTAGACCCCCTCAACAGCAGTGGGCATCTGGAATATGGTCAGATCCTCCTGGATTTCCGCGTCTACGATGAAGCAGAAAAGGAAATTCTCACCGCCGCCAGTCTCTGTGGCAATTGTTTGGAAGTTCAGCCGGTTCTGGCTCAGTATTATCAAATGACTGGCCAACCTGCCAAGGCCGCCACCCATTGGCGTGCTCTATGGACAGAGAGTGGCCAGCCGGTGGCCAGACAAAATCTGCTGGTGGCATTGCTGGCCTCGAAAAATGACCAGGAAGTGATGAATCTGATTTTGGAAGAACCACTTCCTAAAATTCCCCTGGCCGAATTGCAACAATTGGTGGCAGCAGAAGGCCGCTTGGGACAGAGCCAGCAGAGCCTGCTTTTTATCGATTTTTTGCAGTCCGGAAGTGCCGCCCGTGAATGGCCGGACGAGATGGACCAGGACTCCCTTTTTTGGGGACAGATTTCTCACAACCTGCTCATGGCAGCGCACTATACAGAAGCACTTTTGGCTGTGGACAAGGCCATTTCCCTTTCTGGAGAAAATATTGTTTACCTGAACAACCGGGTCGTTATATTGCAGAAAATGCAACGATTTGAGGAGGCAGACCAGCAGTGGGAGAAACTTTTGTTGCTGGATCCTTCCCTGAAAGGAAAGCAAAGTCCATGAACCCCATTTTTTCCAGGACATCTCATTCACGGCTTTATCTCATTGGGGCCTTGTTACTGGGCTTGATACAGGTGGGGTGTGCAGCAAAAACACCACCTGTGGAACCGGTGGTCACGGATCACCCGAGAGCTCTCTTTGCGGGCTCCCTGGAGGAGGTTGCCCCTGCCGATTCTGCTTGGCGACCCCACCGGATTTCCTGGTGTGGAATGGATC
>JADGDU010000099.1 GCA_016744705.1 Candidatus Krumholzibacteriia bacterium | reverse complement strand
TTTTGTGTTCCCTGGGAAATCCTGGATGAAAAAGGCGAAGGGAATCATCCCGTTAGCGGCTTTCCGATTGACAAAACTTCCACCGTCATATATCTGCATTCTAATTGCTCGAAAAGAACTTTTTATTTGGTTTGGGAAGGCCAGTGAGTGATTTTTGGCAAGTAATTGCAAGTGGAACAAACGCCCTGCTGGAGCAAAAGGGACGAAACCATGCTTCAGGTGATGGCGTTTGTTGTTTTATGAACAACCGGCAGGGTTTGTGCAACAACCCCTTACGGTTCAGATACCGGATATAAAAGGACAGGGAAGTTCCTTTTACGAATAGGAAGAAGAGGTTTATGTACTTAATTTTTTGATTTTCAGGGGGAAGTATCGTTATGTTGACCAAAGTGTTTCCATTTCTGCTCTGGTTCAAGGACTACGACACAGGAAAGTTCAGAACCGACGTGGTGGCCGGGATTACCGTGGCCATGGTTTTGATTCCACAATCGATGGCGTACGCTCAGCTGGCCGGGCTTCCGGCTTACTACGGCTTGTACGCTGCCTTTTTACCGCCCATGGTGGCGGCTCTTTTCGGCTCCAGTCGCCAACTGGCCACCGGCCCGGTGGCGGTGGTCTCACTGATGTCGGCGGCGTCTCTGGAACCGCTGGCCACAGCCGGGAGTACCGAATTCATCGCCTACTCGGTGTTGCTGGCCCTCACCGTGGGGACCTTTCAGTTCCTGCTCGGGGTCCTGCGCCTCGGCCTGGTGGTGAATCTTCTCTCCCACCCGGTGGTAAACGGGTTCACCAACGCGGCGGCCATCATCATCGCCTCAAGCCAGTTCTCGAAGTTGTTCGGGGTCTACGTGGACAAGGCGCCTCATCATTATGAGA
>JADGDU010000098.1 GCA_016744705.1 Candidatus Krumholzibacteriia bacterium | reverse complement strand
AAAGTGATGAGCACAGGCGGACGGTCTTCCTTGGGGAAGTCGTTCAGCCCTTTCACCTCGGCGTTGAAATCGTTGTAGGCCAGGAAGCTTAAAGCACCGGTGATCGGTAGGGCTTCCACCAGATTGCCATCTTCACCCGGAACAACCAGCAGGTACATGGGCGCATTGGTCTGGGTTTCCCAGTGGGATTCCATGGCAGCCAGCTTGGCGGGTTGCTTGAGGGACATGTTGTTACCATGGATGTGCCCTTCGGCCGCAACGACTATGGAGAAGACCAGTGCTACGGTGACACCGATATTGAAGGACTTCTGGAAGAAATCGACTTCACTCTTTCGGATTAAGTGCCATGCGGAGACGCCCATGAGGAAGAATCCTGCGAGACACAAAGCCGCTGGGATCATGTGGAAGAATTCCAGCCATGCCCACTTGTTGGTGATGACTGCCACAAAGTCGGTCAGCTCAGCGCGACCGTTACGGAGGACAAAACCGGTCGGGTCTTGCATGAAGCCGTTGGCAATGAGAATCCAGATGGCGGACAGGTTGGAAGCACCGGCCACCAGCCATGCCACGGTGGCGTGAGCCTTGGGTGACAGTTTTTCCCAACCGAAATGCCAGACGCCGATAAAGGTGGATTCAAGGAAAAATGCGGCTGTCGCTTCAATGGCGAGCAGCGAACCGAAGATATCGCCCACGTAGGCGGAGTATCTTGACCAGTTTGTGCCGAATTGGAATTCCAGCGTGATACCGGTGACAACACCGAGGGCAAAGTTGACCAGGAAGATTTTTCCCCAGAATTTTGCCATTTTTCGATACACTTCATCGCCGGTCTGGACATACCTTGTTTCCATGAACGCGATGAGTACCGATAGCCCCAGAGTCAGTGGGACGAAGATGAAGTGAAACAT
>JADGDU010000097.1:664-921 GCA_016744705.1 Candidatus Krumholzibacteriia bacterium | reverse complement strand
ACCTAGACTGGCGGCCCTGTTTGCCAGTTCAGCCGGAGATGAAGCACCGGAGAGCAGGGAATAGTGACTGTGAACTTGCAGGTGAATCAACAGGGCCTCCGCAGATGCGCCAGATTGTGCTGAACATGCGCAGTTAATTAAGCTTGAAATGTGCCCAAAAGGTCACAAACGCCAGGCGAACAAGAGACGAATATGATACGCGAAAATAAGGCGAAAAACAAGCATGAAATTTAGAAAGGGTGAAGTTTTAAATACGA
>JADGDU010000097.1:0-654 GCA_016744705.1 Candidatus Krumholzibacteriia bacterium | reverse complement strand
ATTTGGAATCCATGTAGGCCTTGCCTTGGTAATGACGTGAGAAAAAATTTCCTGGCCGCCTGTTTTGGGCTTATCATGCCCTAAATAGCGTTTCGACTACTCTGGACATGCAGGAGCATTAATAATGAATCAACTCGTCATCACCATTGTCGGCAAAGATCATAGCGGCATCGTTGGAGCCCTCTCAACCGTGGTGGCCGAGCACGAGGGCAACTGGCTCTCGAGCAGCATGAGCAATTTGGCAGGTCAATTCGCAGGTATTATTGAAGTGGCCGTGGCCGATGATAAACGTGAGGCTTTGGCTGCTGCCATTGGCGCATTACCTGACCTGCAGGTCCATTCGGTCATTGGTGACGCTTCCACCGAAATTGGTGGCCTTCCCCTGGCCGAGCTGGAAGTTGTCGGTGTTGATCACCCGGGTATTGTGCTCCGGTTGACCGAAGTGCTCAAAGACAAAGGCGTGAACCTGCTGCAGTTTGCTTCCTGGTGCGAGCCCGCGCCCAACTCGGGTGAAGATCTGTTCCGGGCCGTGGCCGAATTTGAGTTGCCGGATACAGTAGATATGGAAGGCCTGAAAGCAGAGCTGGAGAATCTGGCAGAGGATCTGGCTGTGGATATTGAGCTGGGCCTGGAGGACTGAGGGCTGAAATGCCA
>JADGDU010000096.1 GCA_016744705.1 Candidatus Krumholzibacteriia bacterium | reverse complement strand
CCTATGTGGCGGTCAATCAAGTACAGCAGCGAGTGTTGCATCAGCCGTATTTCTAAGCCGCCTATGTGGCGGTCAATGTAAAGACATTACCACCCTGATTCGCCGTGATTTTCTAAGCCGCCTATGTGGCGGTCAATGTTGCCATCGTTGTTTGCAAGTTCGCCAGCGTTTTCTAAGCCGCCTATGTGGCGGTCAATAACACTGCTCATTTGTAGCTGAGAATCAATTTTTTCTAAGCCGCCTATGTGGCGGTCAATCCCCTGTGCTTGTGTTCTGAAATTCAAGGGTATTTCTAAGCCGCCTATGTAGCGGTCAATTCAAACAACTCACTGCGGCAACATTAATCGCATTTCTAAGCCGCCTATGTGGCGGTCAATATTATTAATAAGGGTGCTAATGATCTAAGTGATTTCTAAGCCGCCTATGTGGCGGTCAATTAAATGATGATAGAAGAATAATCACAGCATTATTTCTAAGCCGCCTATGTGGCGGTCAATTAATGTCCCATCTTTAACTAGTTTAATCGTTATTTCTAAGCCGCCTATGTGGCGGTCAATTACGGATAAATTACTTAAATAGTCTATAGGGATTTCTAAGCCGCCTATGTGGCGGTCAATGACTTAAGCCAGAGTAAGGTTACATCTTTAGATTTCTAAGCCGCCTATGTGGCGGTCAATGCTTTAAAAGATTTAGTTCATCTCACTCGTTTTTTCTAAGCCGCCTATGTGGCGGTCAATAATCTGGAGTTTCAGGTAACAGTGCTTATACTTTTCTAAGCCGCCTATGTGGCGGTCAATAGATTAGTAAAAACTTCAATTCCCTCTAAAGATTTCTAAGCCGCCTATGTGGCGGTCAATGCGAATTATAAATCAAATTCTCTATAGAAAACAATCTAATACCCTATTTTTTTATCAAAACACCAATCAAAAATTAAGCACTCATAAGTTATTG
>JADGDU010000095.1:663-988 GCA_016744705.1 Candidatus Krumholzibacteriia bacterium | reverse complement strand
GCCCCATGCCGTTGTCTGGCAAAGGCACCTCACCCAGCGAGGGCTCCTGCACAGGGTCCATGGTGTCCATGAAATCAATTTCACGCAGCGTCACGTAACGCTTAAGCACATTCTGAAGCTCCCGGATGTTGCCCGGCCAATGGTACTGAGAAAAAGCTGCAAGAATTCTCCCGGTGATGGGAGGCGCCTCCTCACTCCGGGCGTACATGGCGAGAAAATGGTCAATAAGAAGGGGAAGATCGTCCTTTCGCTTTCGCAAAGGGGGCAACTTGATAGGAATAATGTGAACACGGTAATAAAAGTCCTCCCGCATCAGCCCCTTCTT
>JADGDU010000095.1:0-653 GCA_016744705.1 Candidatus Krumholzibacteriia bacterium | reverse complement strand
CTTTCAAGTTTCGATTGGTCGCAGCCACAATACGGATGTTGGGCTTGTGCACCAAGGTCCCCCCCACCGGAGTGTAGCCGTTCCCCTCGATGGCCCGCAGCAGCTTCACCTGCATGTTCAAACCGATCTCACCGATCTCATCAAGGAAGAGGGTGCCGCCGTCGGCGCTGTCCAACAACCCTTTTTTATCGGCCGCTGCACCGGTGAAGGCCCCCTTCTTGTATCCGAAAAACTCACTCTCAATGATACTCTCGCTGATGGCACCGCAGTTCACCTGCACAAAAGGGGCATCGCTCCGATCGCTCATCCGGTGAATGGCCCGGGCCACGAGTTCCTTGCCGGTTCCCGACTCCCCGTAGACCATCACATGGACATGGGTGGCGGCCGCCTTAAGAATCAGCTCATACACCTCCTGCATCACCTCACTCTTCCCCACAATATCCCCGAACTTGTACCGATCCCGAATGGAGGAGCGAAGGCGGAGGTTCTCTTTCCGCAAATGTTTTGCGCTCTCTGCAATGGCCTCTTCGGTGAGCTTCCGGTCGGTAATGTCCAACACAATGGACTGCACCTTCTCCACACGGGTGCGGTCGTTATCAAAAATCGGGGTCCGCACGGAGAAGTACCAGCGCCCGTCCTGGGGGCTCTTCACC
>JADGDU010000094.1 GCA_016744705.1 Candidatus Krumholzibacteriia bacterium | reverse complement strand
AGCTGAGAGTGGTTTTCGATTCCGATATCATCACTTCTGAAATACTGTCGCGGGCCATGATTCTGGCGGCGGCCGCTTCAGCCATCACTCCAATGGTCAAAGCCGAGGCTCCGATCCACGCCCCATTGAGATTGGTCAATTTCATCATGCCAAACGCTGTAAGCGTCATGCACAGCAATCGTATGCCAGTGCCCCAGGCCACCAGTCGGGTGCGTCCGGTACGGATTAGCAAGCCCTGGTAAAGACGCCGGTAACCGATGGCTGCAGGCCAGGGCAGCAGGATAATCAGGGAAGTGTGGGTTAGGTTGGCCACATCCGGATCAAGACGCATCCACTGGTGAATGACAAGAGTCCAGGCGGGGGAAAAAATTAGCACCAACATGACCAAGGTGATGCCCACGTTGAGGATCCAGGCGAAATTACGAAGGCGTCGAAAGTTTTCCGCCGAATCGGCCAGAGCAGTTGCGGCGCTCATCATCATGATCACCGGGGCTTCAACCATGATCGCCAGGGCGAAGGCCACACCGTAGGCCGCAAGGTTGAGTTTGGGCTCAGCCAGACGAGCAATAATGGCCGTCAGCAGTGGACCCTCAATGGCCATCATCAACCAGGTGGTCTGCAAAGGCAGCCAGAAGCGAAAGATGGCGGAGATGCTGGTGCGTTGGTTCATAAGCGGCAAGGTAACCTCCGACAGGAATTTTTCCAAAATAGGTAACATTTGAAAAAAATTGTCGTAGAATCGTCGGGCTTGCATTTACCCCGAAGGATGAATCTATTTTGATGCATCCAGGAAAGGCAATTTTATGAAAAGCAGTATATTCCTTAAACGATCCCTTTTTGCGACAGTCATTGCCATGTTTTTGATGGCTGGAGCCGCGTTTGCTGGTGAGGAAGTGATTCTCGATGGTGTATTGCACATCGTTAACCAAAGCGCACCTTCCGAAGGACTCGAAATCATTGATTTTGAAGAGATGTGGCGTGTGGGTGGCGAAGACGGCGAAGATTTTTTTGGCCTGATCAGTCAGGTGCTGGTGGGTGATGACGGGTCCAT
>JADGDU010000093.1 GCA_016744705.1 Candidatus Krumholzibacteriia bacterium | reverse complement strand
CTTTCCTTGAGCCTGGCCAGCAATCCCCGGAATCGAAAAGTCAGCTATTCGGTGGGAATCATCGGAACCATAATTGGAGCCTTCACCTGGTGGGTGATGGCCACCGGGACCATCGGCGAATTCATGCCCCCCCAGACAATCCACTTCATGACTTTTGGCATGTATGCCCTGACCGGTCTCACACTCAAAATGATCCTGCTGCGCAAACCGGTGACCATGATTGGGCAGCTCACCCTCGCTGCTCTGGTTCCCTTGATGGCCGGCCAGTTCTGGTTGTTCACTTCGGTTGAGAGTATCTACGACCAGGGTTTTCACATCGCGGTACTTCTCAAATGGCTGGCCTGGACCTTGCCCGCGGTGGGTCTGGGAATCGACCTCATCAACACCTTCCACCTGCTGGGCAAGAGCGAGGAAAAACAATTCCTCCGCACCGTCATCGATTCCATTCCCCATTTCATTTTCGCGCGTGACGGTGAGGGCCGATTCACCCTGGTCAACAAATCCGTAGCCGAGTTTTACAACCGGAACGTCGACCAGATCGAAGGGCGTCCTCTTCAGGATATCCACCCGGATCAGGACCAGTGCCTGGAGTGGTTGGACGAAGACACCCAACTGCTGAAAACAGGCCAGTTGCAGGAAATCCCCGAAGCCGTCACCACCAGTGCCGAAGGCAAGGACATCTGGATCACGGCCATCAAAAAACTCCTGCCTGAAACACGAGGAAGATCGCCCCAGGTCCTTGGCGTGACCATCGACATTTCCCGCCAGAAGAAGGCGGAAATTGCCCTGGCCGAGAGACTGAAATTCGAGCAGGCCAGCGCCGCCATCGTGCAAAGTTTTGTGCACACCACCAATGACAATCTTCAGGACACCATGGACCGCATCCTCCAGCACCTGGGTTTTTATACGGAGGCGGATCGCTGTTTCATTTATCGTTTCGACGATATGCAACAGGACGCCAGCCTTATGTTTTCCTGGAATCGCAAGCAGGAGAACAATCCCGGCCAACTCCCAACGAATATCAACCACGCCTGCCTGGAATGGATGGCCCAGTGGTTTTCCATCGACATGC
>JADGDU010000092.1 GCA_016744705.1 Candidatus Krumholzibacteriia bacterium | reverse complement strand
CTTTGGGGGCACGGCGGATGGTTCTGAACTTCAGAATGATGATGGTCCAGGAGGTGATGGAAAAGAGGAGGAGTGTTAATAGAACCAGTTTAACCACCGGACCCGCGCCGCTGATCATCTGAAAAATACCTAAAGTCTCGTTGGCCATGTGTGCCGTCTCCGTGTTGGGCGATGGAGGTGTAAAAAAGAGGCGAAATAGCCTTGGGGGGCCGTTATTGTCACGTTAATCTATACAAGCCGTCTGCAGGTGTCAAGGGTGATGGGAGCTCTGCAGAGGGAGGCGATGAGGCGCCTAAAACGCAAAAGCCCCCTTTGCATGAAATGCAAAGGGGGCTTTTATATCAGGGGCTCAGAAAAGCACCGGTGGGTGCTTTGGCTGAAGCGGTCTTACATCATACCGCCCATGCCGCCCATGCCACCCATACCACCCATGCCACCGCCGCCGGCAGGCATGGCAGGCTCATCCTTGGAGGGAAGGTCTGTAATCATGGCTTCGGTGGTGATCATGACAGAGGCAACGGAGGCTGCATTCTGAAGGGCAAGACGAACCACCTTGGTGGGATCGATAACGCCAGCTTCGAGGAGGTCTTCGTATGTGTCAGTTGCAGCGTTGTAACCAAAAGAACCTTCGCTGTTTTTGACTTTATCGAGGACAACAGATCCCTCAACTCCAGCGTTGTTAGAGATCATGCGAAGGGGCTCTTCAATGGCGCGCATGATAACCTTCACACCCATCTTCTCTTCTGCTTTTACCTTCAACTTGGCAAGGGCATCGATGCAGCGAACAAGTGCCACGCCGCCGCCGGGGACGATGCCCTCTTCAACAGCAGCACGGGTTGCGTTCAGTGCGTCTTCAACACGGGCTTTTTTCTCTTTCATCTCAGTTTCAGTGGCTGCACCGACGCTGATAACGGCAACGCCGCCGATGAGCTTGGCAAGGCGCTCCTGGAGCTTCTCACGGTCGTAGTCACTGGTGGACTCGTCCGCCTGGGCACGAATCATTTTAACACGTGCTTCGAGGGCTGTACGGGATCCGGCGCCGTCAACGATGGTGCTGTTGTCTTTGTCGATGGTGACGCTCTTGGCTTTACCGAGGTCTTCGAGTGTGATGCTGTCGAGCTTCACGCCCATGTCTTCGGAGATAACCTGGCCACCGGTAAGGACAGCGATGTCTTCCAGCATGGCCTTGCGGCGGTCGCCGAAACCGGGAGCTTTAAC
>JADGDU010000091.1 GCA_016744705.1 Candidatus Krumholzibacteriia bacterium | reverse complement strand
CCCGAGAATTCCACCAGTTGCGGCAGAACAATCGCCGCAGCCGCGGCCACGGGCGCAGCCTGATAGGCCACATCTTCCTCGGTCAGCGCAGGCGTGTCATCGTGGGGAGCCACGGTGTCGCTTTCACAACCGGTGAGCAAGAGGCCCAATCCCAACATCAAAGCCAGGGAGGCCAGCAAATAGATTTTTACGTTGTTCATCATGACGTTTTCCTTTCGTAAGCCTGTCGGTTAAAAACCGAGCATCAGGCCGCCGCTGTAAGTGATGAGATCGCCGGCATTCATTTCCAGGTTTACACCCAAAAGGAAGTTAAGGGCAACACCGAGAGTGACGTGACTTTCCTGGCGGTTTTCAACGTCGAAACTGACATTAACACCTTGAGGATGCGACCCGTCGTAAAACGAATAACTGATAGCCATGTCCGAGCTTTCCTTGGCCAAGCCACCATACACCCGCATCAGACTAAAGTCTTTACTCGCGCCAATAAAAAACGTGGAGGCGTTTGTTTCAAGAATCGAACCCACCGACAGTTCCTGATCGAAGAAACCGACCATCACGTCCACCGGAAAAGTGGGCATCAAACCGTTAGGACTCCACTGCAGTCCGTAACCAAAATACTTGGTCTTTCCGAATTCGCTCATGTCGATTTCAGGGAAGTAACGCACCGTGGCTTTCAGGCCCAGGATGCCACCCACATAAGCTTCGGGGGTAACCAGAGGAACAAAGCGGGTATCGACCAATCCGGGAATGGTTTCCTGGCGGAAAACTTCCATTCCGTGCAGATACCCAGTAACTGTACCATTGGTTTCGGTATCCCCAAAAATAGAGGGGCCACTCATGATGATGGTTCCGCGCGAACTTGGATCGTAATCCGGATTGGAGTTGGGGTCATAATCGGCCAGACGCACATCCTCCATATTTTTGGAGAAGTTTTGGTCATCGGCATTCAAGTGAGTTGCCATCACCTTCACACCAAAACCAAAAGTAAGGCCGGCCCAGGGAATGCTTGCACTCTGGTACATACCGCTGTTTTGGTTCGGGCCAAATGCATACAGGAATGGCGAGGAATAGCTCACGGCATATTCTTCCCCCACCTGTTCCAGCAATTCTTCAAGATCCTGAGCAAAAACTGGCTGCCCGACAAAAATCATCATGGCCAGGGAAAAAAGGCCCACGGCCAAAATCCCTCTCCGTGTTGACGTTCCGACGAGAATGTTCTTCATTATCCACTCCCTACTGT
>JADGDU010000090.1 GCA_016744705.1 Candidatus Krumholzibacteriia bacterium | reverse complement strand
TCGAGTCCTGTCAGCTTCGTCAGCACGGTGGCCGCTTCGCAATAGGACGCGATGAGCTCTAGCCCCAATACCCGGCAACCGTATTGCCCGGCAAGAAATCTGGCCGGCCCGCCGACGCCACAACCCAAATCCAGAACCCGTTGTTCCGCAGTTAGTTGACAAAGGATAGCCAAATCATCCGTGGCCTGGTTTCCCCGAATGTGAAACTCGTCTAGAAGCTCCAGATCTGAACATTGGAGATGGTCGGGATCCAGGCCGGAATTCCTAAGGGCTTTGAGAATGCGAGCCGTCAAATCTGGCTGGTGGTAATGCTCAATCAGGGATGCTTCCAACAGCCAACTCCTGTTCAATGCTGCCCCGCAAATCCGGATGATCGGGCTTGATTCGGGGTGCAAAACGGGCAACCACATGGCCATCTTTGGATACCAAATATTTTGTAAAATTCCAGGTGGGTTCTTCCAGTTCAGCCGTCAGCAATTGAAAAATTTCGCTGCGCTCAGCACCCTTCACTTTCGACTTGGCAAAGAGTGGGAAAGTCACTTGATAATTTTCACTGCAAAAAAGAGCAATTTCTTCGGACGTTCCCGGCTCCTGTCCCAAAAAGTCATTGGAAGGGAAGCCCAGCACAACAAAACCTTGAGGGGAAAATTCCCGGTAGAGAGATTCAAGCCCTTCATACTGAGGCGTCAGACCGCACTTGCTGGCGGTATTGACCACAAGAACCACGTGTCCCCGATACTTATCCAAGTCGACAGTTTCACCAGTCAGACTTTCGGATTGCAAATCGTACAAGGATTCAAAGTGTTCCTCTGAAGATTTGTCGATTGTAGCGGAAAAACTGCCCCGAAATTTGAGGCCGGCCAAAATCAATCCAAGCAGAACGACAAGGGTAATAATAGTGATTTTCATTCCACAAGACCCGTCAACCAGGATTCCAAAATCACGAATTTTCGGTCCGAATCCACCACCCGGCAGTTGCCAAATAATCGTTGAAGTTTCACGTGGTATCCCAAATGGCGGTTGCCAACGATCAACAGCTTTCCGCCTTTTTTCAGAATGCGGCGCGATTGGTGAAACATTCCCCAGGCGATCTGATCGCCAACAACCTGAGCCTGATGGAATGGAGGATTGCAAATTGCCAAATCAAAAGATCCGGCTGGCAAGCCCTGCAGGCCGCCCTCCACCTGAAATTTGACCCGGTCCTCTCCTAATCCCATGCTTTCGGCATTGCGCCGGCTGCAGGCCACGGC
>JADGDU010000008.1 GCA_016744705.1 Candidatus Krumholzibacteriia bacterium | reverse complement strand
CCCTGGAAGTTGCCATTGACGCCAATGACAACCCCGTGGTGACCGGCTCTACAGATAGCCCTTCCTTTCCCGTTTCCAGCTGGGCTTTCGACCAGACCCACAACGGCGGCAATGACGCTTTCTTAGCCCGATTTGACACAGGCGATGCAAACATTTCCCTCAGCGCTGTACCCAGCCAGATCTCCTGCGGCACCAGCACCGCGATCACTTTCACCTATAACCCCGACTTGCCTCACACCCCTCCCTTGCGAGGATATTCCATCCGCATCCAGGCGCCCTTTGGCCTCACCTTTGAGCAGAGCGACATCAGTGTTCTTTCTCCCCTGGTGGATGTAGACGACACCATTCAGATCATTGAAAACGCCACCGGCGACTTCACTATCGATTTCAGCTTCCTCGATCAAGGAGCCGCTTTAGAAACCAGTTCTGACCTGTTCACCATTAACATGTTCGGTACTGATCAAGGCCTCTCTTCCGTTGGTATTCTCTCAGGTCAGTTTAGAGATTTAGACAACCACCCCTTTGACGTGGACCTCATGAGCACCCAGGACATCAGCGTTAACTGCACGCAGCCTGACGCCCCCACTCTGGACCCAGAACCACTGTTCACCCTGGGCACCACAAACACCCTTAACTGGAGTGATGAATCGGCTTCCGGCGCTGTAACTTACAACGTCCAGGCCAGCGACCAGATGGACTTTTCATCCATCAATTTTGAAAGCACATTCATTGCCGGCCTTAACTACGAATTCACCGGATTGACCAGTGGCACCACCTATTACTACCGGGTGTTCAGTGGCAATGCCAACAACGTAGCCAGCCCTTCTTCATCCAGTGTTTCCAGTACCCAGGATGCCGACGCACCCATCTCAAGTGTTGAAGCCCTTCCTGTAAACCTGGGCACTGTTTTCGACCTCCAATACACAGCCTCTGATCTCACCAGCGGTTTGATGGATGTGGAACTGTTCTACAGCTTTGATGGTGGATCATTCGCCTCTCTCGGAAATTTCACAAACAGTCCCATTTCATTCACTGCCACCGACGGCGATGGCACCTACTCCTTCTACACCGTGGCCAACGACAGCGTTGGAAACGTTGAAGCTGTTCCCGCCACCGCTGATGCCTCCACTGCTGTGGACACTCACGCCCCCGATGTTCCGGTTCTTGTGGCCGAACCTCTGTTCAGCATGGGCACCACCAACACCATCACCACCAGTGATGAATCAGTTTCCGGAGCGATTGCCTACAATTTCCAAATCAGCCAACTGAGTGATTTCTCAGTGATTGACCTCGAATCAGGCAACATCGCCAGTTTGACCCACGAATTCACGGGCCTCACTGATGGCCTCACTTATTTCTACCGAGTGGCAGCCACCGACAACCTGGGCAATGTATCTGACTTCTCCGCTGTAGTCAGCAGCACCCAGGATGCCAGTGCTCCCCTCTCATCTGTCGATGCCTTAATTAACCAGAGTGCCCCCACTTTCGCTGTAGCCTTCTCTGCCACCGATGCAGGTGTAGGGAACATGTCGGTTGAACTGTTCGCCAACTTCGAAGGCGGAGCATTTGTCAGCCAGGGATCATTTGGCACCAGCCCCATTTCCTTCACGGCCACTGATGGCGAAGGAACATATGGCTTCTACACCATTGGAACAGATAGCCTGGGCCACGTTGAAGTCGACCCCGGCACCGTCCAAAGCAGTTGTATCCTTGACTTAACGGTCCCGGAATCCAGCATCGTTGCTCTGGATGCTTTCCAAACTACCGGCATCTTCAATATCACCGCCATCGGTACTGATAATCTCACTGGTGTGGCTGCATACGAGTTGTTCTACAGCTTGGACTCCGGCCCCTGGACCAGCGCCGGCAGTAATGCCGACGGGAATTTCTCCTTCACCTCACCCAGTGATGGAGCCTACGGATTCTACAGCATCGCCACCGATGGAGTAGGCCACGTTGAGGCTGCCCCTGCTGTTGCCGACGCCACCACATCTGTTGACACCAATGGCCCCAGCGGCACATTCACAATTAATGATGATGCCAGCGCCACCAACAACCCCATCGTTGCGCTCTCCGTGACCGTCAGTGGTGCCACGGAAATGCGCTTCAGTAATGACAACATCACCTTCAGTGAAGACTGGGTTGCCTTCGGCACCCCCCACGCCTGGACCATCGAATCTGCTGATGGAGTTCAAACTGTATACGGTGAATTCCGCGATGTTGCAGGCAACCTGCTGCAAGTCAATGACACCATCGCCATGGACCTCACAGCCACAGGTGCCATTCTCACTCTGGATGTATCACCTGCCCATGAGTCGGTGAATATCACCTGGACCAATCCTGATGACAGTGATCTCGACCATATCGAAATCTGGCGTGGAATGCGGCACAATGCTGCAGGCGAATCCACTTACCCCGATTACATTGATACCACCGTTCCAGCTGCTGTCGCCGACCGTGCCGCAGCCATGGCCAGCACAGAATGGGAATTAGCCAAAACACTCCCCGCAAGTGCCGATGCGGTTATCGACACCGTCGTTCAACGGGGTATTTATCACTACGAAGTATTTGCTGTGGATGCCGCGGGGAACTTTAGTGCCCCCTACGGTCTGATGCCCCCAACCACCAATTATATCCTCGGCGATATGGCTCTGGCATTTGACGGCTTGGTCAATGTGTCTGATATCTCTGTCCTTGGCGCGTCCTACGGCCTCAACGATGGGCATGAAGATTTCAATAAGGATGCGGATGTCGGGCCCACCAACAACTTCAATAGCTCAGGTATACCTCTGCCAGACGACTATGTTGGCTTTGAGGACCTGATGATCACTTCCTCCAATTTCCACCTCAATGCAAAATCAAGTGGCGCAGATGGTTCTGGAGCCAAGAGCACAGGCCCAATACTTCTGAGCTGGAACCAGATAGGAACAACCACCTTCAGCCTGAATATTCACTCCACCGAATCGGGACTCAAAGGATTCAACATCCAAGCCTCTCTTCCCGCTTCTGTGAACACCATCGTATCTGCTGGTACATTATTAGCAGAGCAGGATCAGCCTTTCTTCCTGCGGAATGTTGCCAGCCATGGCCTGGATGCGGGGTGTGCCATTTTAGGGACAGACGCCAGCATCATGGGTGAAGGAGAACTGATCGTCGTTGATGTAAACAATTGCCCAGATCTGTCTGTTATGGACTTGGAAAATCTGGAAATCACATTGCGCGACGTGAACAATCAAGAACTGGAATTTAGTTTCGAAGTGGCCAGTTCTATAGACGTCCCCACTAGTTTCATCATGGGCAGCAATTACCCGAACCCCTTTAACCCCTCAACCTCCATCAGCTTCAGTCTGCCTCAGGAAGAAAATGTCCGCCTGGAGGTCTTTGGCGTGAACGGACGCAGAGTTGCCGTCTTGGTCAATGACGTGATGGCTGCCGGAAACCACCAGACCACCTGGACTGGACGCGATGACTCGGGACAAGTGGTCGCTTCGGGAGTTTACTTCTACCGGATCCAAGCTGGTGAGTTTGCTGACGTGCAAAAAATGACCCTGATGAAATAGAGTATTAAATTGAGTTATCAAAAAAACAAAGAAGCTCTCCTCGTATTTGCCCTGACCGCCGCCATCAATATGATGGCGGCGGGGGCATCTCTGGCCCAGGTAGACCTCAGATGGAGCCCTTCAGACACCACCCGTGTGGTCAGTGGAGCCTCAACTCGCTTGGCCATCAATCTGGATGAAGCCATCAACTTCCGCACGATAGAAGTGGTTGTTAGTTATGACACCACTGTGGTCAGGAGTCTTGGTGGAGGTCCCGGTGCGATGTTTGCGGACAGTGGGTTCCAACTGTTTGAAGATTTTGAGGAGGTGCCAGGCCGCTGGCATGCTTACGCAGTAATATTGGGTGCCGGTGATTTTTTAACCGGCCCGGGAGAATTGCTATATTGGGATTTTGAAGGAATGACCATGGGTGAAAGCCCCCTCTTGTCTGTTGAAACTCGTTTATTTGACGAGGTTTCACCTCCAAACTTATACGAAAATGTCCAACTCTCCCCAGGGGTCATTATTGTGGAGAGCCCTCTCAGCGCTGTGGGCGATAGTTTTAGTATCCCCACAGCCCCTACTCAATTATTGGTGGCCCCCAATCCCTTTAATCCCAAAACCCGCATAAGTTTCGATGTGGCCCAGGAAACCAGTGGGAGACTGAGTGTATTTGACATGCGAGGGCACCAAATAGCCGTGCTTCACAATGGTTTAATTCCTGCTGGTTTATTAGCCAAAGACTGGAACGGAACTGACGATTTTGGGAAAAAGCAACCGGGTGGGGTTTATCTATTTTGCCTGGAAACTCCAAATGAAACAGCCAGAGCCAAAGGCATTCTCGTCAAATAAAACATTCCCAGCAAAGTGGGCAAGTTTCACCAAAGCCAACCTTCAGCTCTTTTGAACGATAGAATTGCTCCAGGCAGGTCCCCTTACAAGCCCCATTATATACCCAATACCAGCACCAAAATGAATGGCAGGAAAAACTGACCACACTTTTAGCCAAGACCAAGGACGTTGGCCACCAGAGACCTTTAGTGACGCAATAGCCGTAATCATCAAATAGGGGAGAAAGCACCACCCTAGAACAAGTCTTGCCGCTGGTGAGAAAAGTCCAATTAATGGTAAAAGGATGGAAAAAAGCCCCATAACCCCAAGTAAACTTGTCAAAAAAGAAAAGGTAACCGGGTGCTTTCGTGTCATCCGACCACGACCGTATCCATAGCGATATAGCTGTCGAAAAAGGGCACTCATTGAATTTCTGGGTATATATTCAATGGAAAATTTCTCAGAGTGGTAGGCATCAACTCCAGCCTCTTGAACTCGGTAATTAAACTCCAGGTCCTCAGCGGCATCAAAACTTTCATCCACTCCACCAAGCTCCCAGTACAAGCCTAATTCATACCCACACCCAGCCGTCAACGGACTGCAATGCTGGGCAGTATTATTGTATATCATCGACCGGGCACCATGACCAATAAGAGAATGCCTGGCCAGAACAATCGCACTTGAGAAGGAATTTTCCTGTTGCGCGACCAATGGCTGTGGTCGCGAAACACAACGTTCACCCTTTAGAAAGGCCTCAAGAGCTATTTCAAGCATATCATTGTGGACTATATTGCAATGGCCATCTACAAATAGAACAAATTGTCCTCTGGCATGCTTAGATCCGACATTTCGAGCACTAGAAGAGAGGCAATCAGGATTATTCAATAATTGTACATTTGAATTCTCAACTTGCATGGCTTGAACAATTTTTCGTGTTTTATCCGTGCTTTGACCGTCAACAACAAGAATTTCATACTTTTCCGAATCCAGGCTTTGATTGAGCAATTGCTGCAGAACTGTACCAATATACCGCTCTTCATTGCGAACAGGCATTACTACCGATAATTCCAAACATTTGGACAAGAGATTCTCCTGCGAGGCTTCATGGAACAGAAATTGTTGACTAAAAATTCTTCATCAGTCATCTGGAAGATGAATGTAATCCTCTTAAAACGCTACCCCTAGAGTAAAATATTAGTCTGTATTTTACATATTCTCAGACAAAATTTCAAGATCGCACTTGTATTTATATCACAAGAACTGAAACGCTCATTTCCTTTCAGTAGCTGCTCTCATTCATCAGAAAGAATTAAAGCAAAGATTTGTGGTGGTTTTTTGCGGATCAGAGATTACTCTAAGAAATGGTTGGCCCTGAGGTTTGTTGAAGAGTAGAAAGAATGAAATGCCCAAAAAACAAAACAATTTTTTTGTCAGAATAAAGAGAACTCCCCTTGTCGGTACTCTTTATGGTCTCTGGCTCTCACTTAAAACAAGAAAAGTCGAATCTTTTGTTTTTGTAGCCACCACAGGACGCAGTGGCACAGATTCATTGACAACGATTTTGAAAAGCATTGATGGGGCCATCACTTACCACGAGCCTCACCCCATAATGGTCAACAACCCCCAGCTAAAAAGGGATGATCAATTTTTTCATTTAGTGAGAAGGTTTGAATCATTAAAAAAAGTATACATTAGACGAGCAGCCATTGGCCATAAGGTTTACGTCGAAACGAATCACCTTTTTATAAAGAATTTTTGCTACCCTGCAGCTATAGAGTTTAAAGAAAAAATGAAGGTAATCCACCTTTATAGGGACCCCATCAGTGTGGCTGCTTCCTTTTTTAATATTGGTTCCATACCAGGCGAGACTGAAGCAGGAATGACTTACCTTTGTGCGCCATCCGATCGTGACAACGTCTTGCAACTCAATGAATTTATTGAAACATACGAGGGCACCGACAAAAGCATGATGAAATGTTTGTGGTACTATTACGAAATTGAAGCCCGGACCAAAAGATTTCACTCAATTTTCCCAGATATTAAGATGAGTCATATACAAACAAAAGAGCTTTCGGACTTCGATGCTGTTTTGCGTTTGTTTTCTGAATTGGAAATCGAATATGATGAAAACACACTCAAGAGTGTAATTGGAACCCACCTCAATCAAAAGTCCACAAGAAAGGCCAAAGAAAACAACTCTCTTGATAGAGAGCACATAGAACAACTCAATAGAGAGATCTTGGGAGAAATCCAAAATTTAAAACTTGGCTCATCTCTCTATATGTAGTGAGCATGAAGGTCCAGATAATTCACAAAACAATCCTTACACTCATCCAGTAATAATTACTTTCTTATTTGCGACCTTTCTAAGGGCGAGCCAAAGAATAAAGGAACCACAGCCATGCCAACCACCACACTCCCAAAACGCAAAATCCTACTTGTATTCGGCACCCGCCCCGAAGCGATAAAAATGGCCCCTGTAATCCTGGAGCTTCAGAAACACCCAAACATATTTGAAGTAGTCGTAGCCCTCACCGGCCAACACCAAGAACTGCTCCATCAAGTATTAGAAATATTCTCCCTCAAAGCTGAATACAACCTCGAGGTCATGACCCAGGGGCAGGACTTATATCAAGTCACCACCCGTGTTCTTGAAGGCATGAAAGAAATCCTCGAAAAAGAATCCCCCGACCTGGTCCTAGTCCATGGAGACACCACAACCTCCACAGCTGCCGCCTTAGCCTCATTCTACCAACAAATCCCTGTTGGCCATGTAGAAGCCGGCTTGCGTTCTTTCCAGCGATACAGCCCATTTCCTGAGGAAATGAACCGCATGCTCACCAGCCAGCTTGCAACCCTTCATTTTGCTCCAACACTGGCCAGCAAACAGAACCTTCTTCGCCATGGTATTTCCGATGAAGCCATCGCCATCACTGGTAATACTGTAATCGATGCCATTGTCAGTATAGCGGGGCGTAAAACCTCCTCATCCGAAGTTTCTTTCGACAAGCAACACAGAGGCATCCTGGTGACAATGCATCGGCGTGAAAATTTCGGAGATGGGGTTGAAGAAGTTTGTCTGGCCTTGCGTGAAATTCTTGAAAAATTCCCAGAAGCGGAGATCATCTATCCAGTCCACCCCAATCCCAACATCCGGGCTAAGGTTAATTCCTTCCTGGATGGGGTTGAAGGCCTACGGCTAATCGATCCGGTCGATTATGTCAATTTTGTTAACCTCATGAGCCAAGCTGAATTGATAATCACCGACAGCGGCGGAGTGCAGGAAGAAGCACCCAGCCTTGGAAAGCCCGTGCTCGTCCTCAGAGAATGCACTGAGCGTCCCGAAGCCGTTTCTGCCGGAACAGCTCGACTGACGGGAACAAATAGACAAGCCATCGTCGAGAATGTGACGCTTCTCCTTGGCGACCCCAAAGAATACAGCCGGATGGCCAAAGCCGTGAACCCCTATGGCGATGGCTTAGCTGCCAAGCGAATAGCCGCCAGAATCGCTCGTGAGTTTAAAGTTGAAATGGGAGGCACCAACGGGAAACTCGAAGAATTCAACCCCGAAAACGATTAAGCCACTAGATGGAAACTTTTCCCGTTTCATTTAAGAAATTCTTTAATTCCTGACTGCGGAAACGCCAACTTGCCGCGAGGGCCAGCTTGCTGGCAGCAGCACGCTGCTGCTCTCGGTCTTTGGAAAAGATATCCTCTACAGCATTGACCGACTCCAACGGTGTTTTGGCAATGGACACCAAATTTCCATGACGGACAACTTCGGGCAACGGAGTGCTGACCACCGGCAAACCCATGGCAAAATATTCCATCATTTTGAGCGGATTCACGGCCATAGTAAGCTCGTTGATAATAAACGGAATTAAGGCCACATCAAAACAAGCGGCTCGTTCCGGTAATTCTTCGTAAGGGACAGCGCCTTGTAACTCAACATTCTCAAGACCTTGCAATGGGGAAATATCACACCGATGCGGCCCTAAAATACTGAAATTCCAATCCGGTCGTAAACGAGCCATTTCTGCCATAAGCTCTAAATCAATCCACTCATCCAAAATCCCGAAAAATCCCACAGTGAGACCTTTCAAATCTTTTCGTAGGGGAGCTTCAGGTTTTTTGGCAGCAGCAAAATGTTCGTAGTCCACCCCATGTGGCAAGTAACATTTTTTATTGGCGTCTATATCTAATTCCAGAAGTTCAAGGGAAGAGCCGATAAGTAGATCCACTTCTGAAAGCTGACGAGTTTCCAAGTCTAGAATCAAACGTTCATTCACTCCAGGGAACTTGTGAAAATGGTCCACCCTGTAATACACTTTCAAATCAGCATCTGATAGATGAAGCAAGTCACCCATAAACGGCCAAGTCGTCAAAATAATCCGGTTCTGACCCAGAGGTTTTGGTCCAATGGCTCGGGCAATGTTGCCAGCGTTAAATCTCCGGATAGCAGAGAACCTAAGAAAAGGCAACTGAATCGGATCGAATGTGCGCATCCAGGAAGGCAAAGTGCTGGCATCATGGGCCGGAGAAGTTTTGTCTTTCCCAATCCAACCGGAGATTTTTTTTAGAGAACGCATGAGATCATAAATGGAAAGGGAGGGCTCACGTAAGCCGATGGTATCCACCCATGACACCTGGATTTCATCTCCTAAATTGGAAATTAAATGCTTGCAGCTACTGGGCATTCCGAACCAATCATCAGACAAAACTACCAGTTCGGTTTTGGGCTTAGTCATGATTCCAACTCCGTGGTAGTTGAATCTCGTGTGATTTTCTTTTCCAACAAAGCATCCAGGAAAAACTTAGTTGCCCAATTTGGGTACGAAAGCCTTGCATACTCACCCCACAGCGGTCGAGACCCCGCCACCGCCCCTTTCACTTCTTTCCTTTTTGTATCGACATTTACCGTTGATTTTACGAAATCCAAGATTCTGTCAGCAGCGTCCAAATACTTTGAAAGACCTGTAATTCTGTAAAGCTTATACCAAATAATTGCAAACTGACAATTGCCTGTCAAACAAACATAGGAATCCCGGCATGAATGGCCTGGGCCTATTTGACCAGGCAAAAAGCCATCAGGCCGCAAAAATTTCAGAACATGGTCAGCAGAGCGTTGAGCAGCAGAAAAAACCGATTCATCGGGCATCAAAGAATGAGATTCAAGCAGCCCTCGGGTGGCATAACCCAAATTGTGCGTGTAGGGCATATCACCCGTGTTGAAGGCACATTTGTCGAACCAGCCATTTTCTTCATGGGTCAACGCAAAATTAATGTTGCTGCGAGCAATCTCTGCATAATCGGATTGTCCGGTAATTCCATGGAGTTCAAGGAGGGCCCAGGCTACCCGCACGTTATAGACGTGTGGTACGCCCAGATGGGTTGATTTCGTCCAAATTCCCTCTTGATCAGCCACCGAGACCAGCCAGTCTCCTGCCTTTTTCGCTGCTTCAATATATTTGTCATTACCCGTAGCGATGTAGGCCTGGATAAAACCAAAAAGGACCTGTCCAGTATCAAAAACAATGCCGTCATCGGCAGAAAACAGAGGGCTTACAATCGCCCCACCCTGTTGGCACTTGATCAGCCAATCACAAGCCGACAATGCAGCAGCACGGAGATCCGAATCATCATAAACATCAGCCAGAAGAAGCAAAGTTTTGGCAATGTAGCCAGTAGTCTCCGGGTAGGCTGCACTCCACCCAGTTTTCAAGGCAAAACTGTGAGCAAAGCCTGCTCCTGTATCTACTTCCTGTGCCTGACGCAGCCAAGTAATGCCTGCACTTAAATAAACAGAATCCTTTTTTATGGAACGAGATTGATTGAAAACTGACTCCCTCAGGGGAGTCAAAAAACACAGTATCCGGGAAAAGGTCATCTTTAATTTCCTGCCGATTCTTAAATTTTAGTCCCTAAATGTCGCCACCCTCGTATACGAGAATATCCATATGATGACATTCAAGGCTCAAGATAACTGACCATCTGCGACAAATCACCCAATTCTTTCTGCATACCTGGAATATGGCAAAAGCCAAAATCCACCTTGGACTCAAAATATTTTTCCCTCCGTCGACCTGAAATCAGTGTATAATCATATTTGAATCGTCTTGTTTGGCGAGCAGGTTTTATTATGAAGGATATGATTTTTCGAATAGGTAGGTTTTCAAAATGCTCAAATATGTTATGGCCCTAACTTTTGCTGGCATCTTTATATTTACCAATACTCAGTCAAATGCCGAAATTACCCTCTCCTGGACCCCAAACGACACCACAATCATCGCCCCCACTGACACCACCCGCCTATCCATCACCCTAAACGACACCATCAATTTCCGAACCATCGAAATCACCGCCACTTACGACACAACCCTCATCACAAGCTTGGGCGGAGATTCTGGCTCCCTATTCTCAGAAAGTAGCTATTTCCTATTTGAAGGCTTCGAAGAAACACCCGGCACCTGGCATGGCTATGCCATCGTCATGGGTGCCGAAGACTACCTCACAGGCCCGGGAGAGCTCTTACACTGGGATTTTGTGGGCCTCGCCCCCGGAACCACACCAATCATTGCTGTAGAAACTCACCTTTTCGACGAAGCCTCCCCTCCCAACATCATCCCAAATGTCAGCTTAAACAACGCTACCGTCACCGTGCAATCGTCACTCTCCTCGGCCCAGGCCGTGCCCAACATCCCCAATTCCCTTCAAATTTACCCCAATCCCTTTAACCCCAAAACTCAAATCAATTTTGAAATTACTCACGCAACTCAAGCCCGCCTCTCGGTTTTTGATATTAAAGGACATCTCATCTCAATCCTTCACGAGGGACCAGCCTCCCCCGGCTCATTCATCAAACACTGGGATGGCACGGACGATCAGGGAAGAGCCCAACCCACTGGCCTCTATCTCTTTCAACTACAAACATCGTATGAAACGGCTAGAGCCAAGGGTTTTTTGGTAAAATAGCGGACAGGAGCTTCTTCCATTCCACCATAAAACTCGACGACAATCTGTTTTCACTACAATCCGCGACAATTTCCCCCTTTTTTCCTGTTTTTCTCCTTTTGGATATTGACAAAAAAATCCTTTTGTAGTATCATGTTCTCGTGTTGGGGGAGAAATCTACCAAAAAACCGGAAAAGCTGGTCTGGGAGTAATCCTGGGTGATTAGGGAAAGAGTGTAAAAACATGAAAAAATCATATCGCAAACCTGAACTCAAGACTCAAAAAGTTGAGCTTGGAGTATTTGGTGACTACGGAAACGGTGGCGGTGGCGGAAACGTCGACCCCTCTCCCGTGCGGATCATCAACGATCTCAGATTCCACATGGAGTAGTTCTACTCTCTGTAGGATTGTCAGATAAATAAAAGGATCGCTTTTATAGCGATCCTTTTATTTATATCCAAAACCCATTATCTACCGGCTATTCAAGCCCCAATCCCCATCTTCTCCCCCAGAACCTCATCATCCAGGGCCCGAAACAACGAAACCCGATGGTGTTTGCGATGCTTCAAAGGCACCCAGAAATCATTTTTCTCCTTGGGAGACAACTCGTCCCAGTGCCTACCCAAAAATTCAATCAAGGCTCCCGTGGCCTCCAGATACCTCACCAAAACCTCACCAAAAGGCAATTTCGCAATTTTCTCAAGGGCTCGGCCACTTCTCTCCTCAAAATTCAGCAACGGTTCCGGGTCCAGACATCGCTTATCAAGCTTGCTGGAAAAAAATTCCACCGTAAAATTATCCCAAAAAGCGATATGCCCCAGAGTCTCCTTGAAACTTAAGGCCCCATGATTTGCTCGGACATCACGCACATCCTGAGGACACCTGCCCAACCGCTCTCTCAACAAACGGTCTTCCTCCAAGATACTATCAACCAGCATTTGCCCATTTTTCATACGGCCATCGTCCTTCCTTGTGCACCGCGTGACTTTCTCGCATCCAGTACGGCTTTTCTTTATTGAACCACATTTCTACCCCCAAAGCAACCACCCTTGCTAATTCCTTCAATAAAGTTTAGGATCTGCTCACAACCGACTCACATCCAACTCCCCACTGCGCCAGGATTGGCGCCTTCCGGAGGCACCCAATTGCTTAAAGTATGCTCCAAACTCTCTATCCACCCAGGCCTACGGCCCATCCTCTTCGCCGTCCTGGCTCTTGCCCTAACGCTCTCCTTCACCACCCCAGCCTTCGCCAGCGACCTCACCGGCCGCTGGGGCCTCGGCCTCGAAGGCGGCACCCACAAACTCACTGAAGGCTACTGGGATTACTCCAACACCGACCAATTCGGCTCCCTCATCCTGGCTCGCGGCCTTTCTCCCCACTGGAACGCCCAGTTGGCCCTCAAATACGGCCTCATCCGCCCAGGCGCCGAATACCGCGGTGAAGATGTAGGCTGGGATGGCAAAAGTGGGGCCCCTCTCTACAACGTCATCTTCCAACCCATGCTCCATTTGCAATACCGCTTCGCCCCCAATGCCCGCATCAATCCTTGGGCCGGCCTGGGCCTGGGTCTCACCAGTTGGAAAATCATTGATAAAACCGGGGAAGATGTGGGCATGTTCCCGTCCGGAGATGTCGTTCAAGGGTACGATAACAACGGTGACAATGTCGATCTCAAGGCTACCGATTTCACTTTCGCCATCGGCCTGGGTGCCGATTTTTTCATCACCGACAATCTGGCTTTCAAAATTGGTGGGCGTTACTACCTCAACCCCTCCAACGAAACCGACAACGCGGGCATGAGCCACTACTGGGGTCCCGATCACGTAGATGCCAACACGGCCATGGTCGAAGCCATGGTGGGCCTGACCTGGTGGTTCGGATCCTCTGATAGCGACCACGACGGCATTCCTAACAAACAGGACCTTTGCCCCAACGAGCCCGAAGATAAAGACGGCTACAACGACACCGACGGCTGCCCGGATCTGGACAATGACGATGACGGTGTCCCTGACGCTCAGGACGCCTGTCCTAACAAACCTGAAGACCTGGATGGCTATCAAGACCAGGACGGCTGTCCGGACCCCGACAACGATGCCGATGGTATCGTAGATGCCCGGGACCTCTGTCCCGATGAGCCTGAAGATATGGATGGATTTGAAGACGAAGATGGTTGTCCCGAACCGGACAATGACAATGACGGTGTTCTGGATGCTGACGACACTTGTCCCGAGACTCCTGCCGGCGCCCGGGTGAACGCCAATGGCTGCCCCCTGGCTGAGGAAATGCCTGAGACTCTGGTTCTCAAAGGAGTCTCATTCCGCACCAGCAGCGCCCAGTTGACTCCCGGCAGTATCGGCATTCTGGCCGAAGTGGCGGCTTCCCTGCGCGCCTGGCCCGACAAAATGGTGGAAATTCGTGGCCATACAGACAGCACAGGCAATGCCGAGAACAATCGTGAACTCTCCCAACGCAGGGCCATGAGTGTGCGTGATTCCCTGATCCAGATGGGCATCGCTCCTTCACGCATCACCGCCGTGGGCTACGGTCAGGAATATCCCATTGCCGGAAATGATACCCGGGAAGGCCGAAGCCAAAACCGCCGCGTGGAAGTTCATGTGGTCAATTAAACTGGCTGCCTAAAACAAAAAATCCCCCCTTGGCATTTCCATCAGCCAAGGGGGGATTTTTTCATTAGACCTTATTCTGTGAAGCCCGCTTTGGCAAAAGCTGCTCGCAATTGAGCCTCACTCTGAGTCCCAATCATATGAGCCCGAATAACACCCTCAGCATCAATAACAAAACCGGCTGGGATACTGGTCACTTTAAACAACCCCCGCGCATCTTCAGCCTTTACCAGCACGATCGGAAAGCTGTATTCGTTCTTTTTAAGAAACCCAGTGACCGTGCCTTTTTCTTCATTACTGGCTCCAAAGAACGCAATACCATCATTGCCCTGAAACTCCTTAAAGAGCTTCTCAATATGCGGCATTTCCATACGGCAGGGACCGCACCAGGTGGCCCAGAAATCGATGAAGACAACCTTGCCCCGATAGTCCTCCAACTGGACTACTTTCCCATCCAAATCTGTAAAACTGACGTTTGGAGCAGGCATGCCCACCATAGAGTCGGGATTCATCACTCTCTCAAGAGAATCCACCACACGCAACCCCTCAGGGGCTTCGAAAGTGAAATCAGAATCATTGAGCTTTGAATTCAGAGAAAAGTTCTGAACCTGGGTGGTCAAAATCCGCTCCATCTCCACGCCCTGATCCACCATGTTGGTCACCAGTCTGGTTTTCAACACCAGGCCACTTTGGGAATCAAACCAAAAGCTGCTGGATCCACTGTCGTCGGCAAACTGAAACACTTGGCAAGATATTTCCCGTTCCCCAACCATCAGATTTTCGGCAGTGGTTTCACCCATGGGAGTCATCTCTTCGGTGAAGAGGTAGTCGCCCAGGCCGGCAAAGAAATTGAAGAGCTTCTCGTTGGTCAGCTCCATTTCTCCATCATCATGCAAAACTCGGCTCAGCTTCAGGGGTTTGCCCACATAGCAGACTCCCGCAGCCGGAAGGGAGAACCAGCTTTCATTGGATCCGGTGCCCAGCTGTTGCTGGAACATGGGACTTTCGATGGCCACAAAAAGGCGGTCGGGCATGGCGCCTCGAGCTGTCTGGGTGGCCTCCAACTTCATACCGTCGGCCTGCCCCATTACGTTATTTTCCATCACCATGCTGGCTTGGATATTGTAGGACTGCACCGATTCGGCTACGGAGAGGCTTTTTTTCAGGGCTTTAGCGTAATCAGAGGAGGAATCGGCCAAAGCGCCAGAAACCAGAGTTAATGAGGTTACAATCAAAACCAATGAGAATGTTTTTATAAAATTGAGCCGCATGGCTGAAATTCCTTTCGGGTGTTTCTTTTTTCAGGGGGAACAGAAACCATCAACCCCGGTCCATGGGATAGGTTCCAAACTGAAATGTCGCACTCCGGGGCCGGAATCGTCAAGGAGATGTCATAAGCCGGGGCCAATCGATTGTAATCTCCGGCTTGAAGAGGATCGTGATGCCAGCCACTTCGGCAGGCCCAAAATCGAACTGCTGCCTGAAGTAGCTTCTGGCCCCTCAGCGCATTGCCTTGCATCGTGGTTCCGTCCCTGAGCCTGAATGCCAATCAGAGGAGTAAATCCTTTTCCGGATCCTCCCAATCCATCCCCCGAACTTCTCCATTGGCCTCCTCACAATCAAACTCTTCCGAATCAAAATCTCCTCCAACCCAGTCTATCATTTCTTCATATTCCTCATCCTCTGGATTTGACAAAACATCCAATACATTCTCGTACCCCGGCACCCCGCCACAATCCTCCGGCGGACACGCCCGCCTCCCGGCCAAGCAAACAGGCAACACTGTATCCGGCTCCGCTATCTTCACCTTCTCCAGCACAATATCATGCAGCCAATGATCCCCAAAATCGTACGTGTACTTTAACTTGTCCTTGGGCTGACCAAACACCTCATACAAGTGGACTGTAGCTTCGTCCACTCCAAAGTCTTCAACCATCTCATCCAGAATTATCTTGGGCATGAAAGTCGTCCAGGAACTTCCCTTCCTTAGGGCAAATTCATGCAGATGCCCATTCCCCCATCCCATGACCACCTGTATCAAGTAGTGCAATTGGAAAAGCGTAAAATCCTCAGAGACCAGCACCCGGCGCCAAATGGGCGGACGAATTTTCTTCAGGTTAATTTTCAATTGGTAAACTGTTTGAGAATCTCCACGCTGAAGGTAGTGCGGACCCGGCGACTAAGGAAGCGCTCCGGTACCGACGAACATTGATGGAGGGCTACCGGGCCCTGGAAAAATTTCCACTGACGACGAGGACGGCTGAAGCGGTTTGTACCACCATCAAGGGCATGGACATGCATGTCCGCAAGGTACCCGGGATCAAGCTGGCGAACGCCGCCACAGGGGAAATTATTTACACTCCCCCTGAAGGCGAAGGAGCCATTCGTGAGTTGTTGGCTGGATGGGAAAGATTCATGCACGAACAACGTGATCTGGATCCGTTGATCCGCCTGGCCGCCGGCCATTATCAATTCGAAGCCATTCACCCATTCACCGATGGAAATGGCCGTACCGGGCGGGTGCTCAATAGCCTGTTTCTGATCCAGGAAAACCTGCTGACAATGCCAATCCTCTATTTAAGCCGCTACATTATTCAACATAAGGAAGACTATTTCGGATTGTTGATTGATGTGACCCGAAATGAGGCCTGGGAACCCTGGATTCTTTTCATGCTCGAAGCCATGCGAGAAACCGCTTCGATTTCAGCTCTCAAAGAGAGGTCATAAGCCGGGCCCAAGAGCCAAGGAAAGAATATTCTCGTTCTTGGCAGAAATTGTGTTTGCCAGAACAGCAATTTTCTCCAGCGGGAAAGAAGATGAATCGAAACGGTTCTGCACCCAGTGGTCTACGGCTGAGGACCCCGTGCGCAGCCTGGTGGCAAAATTACCCACCTCGTTGGCCACCGAAACGGCTATGGCCAGCCGTTTGTATTCTCCGGCTTGAAGAGGATCGTGATGCCAGCGCACCGCCGCCACCACTTCCGCTGGAACGTCCCAGCTTTCCAGAAGACCTGCACCCGCTTCGGCGTGATCAAACCCTGTGCAGCTGCGTTCCTTATCCAGGGTCACTCTTCCGCCATCTTCACTGTTGCCTTCAACCAGATCATGATCCAGCACCAGTTTGCCCACATCATGCAACAAACCTGCAGTAAAAGCCCGATCCCTCAACTCACCCAACCCAACGGATTTGACGAGATAGGCCGCCCCGTAAGCGGTAGCCAGGCTGTGTTTCCACAAATCATCTAGATCCAGGTTGTACCCTGGGAGCTCGCTGGTCAGGACTGGTTCCAAACTGAGGGTAAAACAGAGACGGGCAAAGGTGAGATTTCCCACCAGCACCAGAGCGTCCCGCGGGCTGCCTATTCTACGCTTGAAATTGTACAAGGGCGAGTTGCACAGTTTAAGCAGGCCCGCGGTTAACCCCGGATCGTGATTCACGATGGGCAATAACTTATCAACATCCACTTCTGGATCTTCAATAATATCCAAAAGAGATATCACTGAATCTGGTCTGGCACTCAGGCCAGGGGCAGAATCAATAAGTTGTTGCAGAGAGGACATAGGGCGAGTCTCCTCAAATCGTGATTCACTTGAAAGGAATCCAGAATGGTTCCTCTCAACTCAGCTTGCGCCGTACGAAATGTATCGACTTGAGGTTAGTATTTCTAAATCAGGGGAATCTGCAAAGAATCATAAGGAGGATGCGGGACGCCCTCTAAGCGCCCCGCCGGAGCTTCAGCTGATGCGGATATGGTGGTGGCGCCTTTTGCCCACTTGAAGGGCCACCTTACCATCAGCAATCAAATCGGAAGTGATGCTGAACATCTCTTCGCTGATCAATTCGCCCTCAACCCGCACGGCATTCTGGCGGATCATGCGGCGAGCCTCGCCTTTGCTCTTCATCAAACCGGAATCCACCAGGGCCTCCAGCAGGGAAAGGCCGTCGCCCTCAAAATCGGCAGCCGGGCGTTGGCTGGATGGCACACTGCTGGTATCGGCACTGTCACTGAACAGAGCGGCCGCAGCTTGGACAGCCTTGTCTGCCTCTTCCTGACCATGAACCTGGCTAGTCACTTCCCGGGCCAGCGCTTTTTTCGCTTCGCGGATATCAGCACCCTGCATTTTCTCGAGCTCTTCAATTTCCTGGCGTCCCAGCAAAGTGTAAAGCCGCAAGAAACGAGAGACATCTCTGTCATCCACATTCACCCAGTATTGGTAAAAATCGTAGGGTGAGGTGCGCGCCGGATCCAGCCACACCGCGCCATCGGCAGTCTTGCCCATTTTGGCGCCGGTTGCGGTGGTCAACAAAGGAAAGGTCAGACCAAAAACCCGGCTTTGGTTAAAGCGGCGGCACAGATCAATGCCCGAGCAGATGTTGCCCCACTGATCGTTGCCACCCATCTGCAACCGGCAGCCATGATCCCGATTTAAAACCATAAAATCGTAAGCCTGCAAAATCATGTAGTTGAACTCGATGAAACTGAGTCCTTTTACCATGCGGCTTTTCACCGAATCCCGGGACAACATTTGGTTCACGCTGAAGAAGCGGCCCACGTCGCGCAGAAACTCAATATAGCCGTAGTCTTTCAACCAATCGGCGTTGTTGAGCATCAGGCCGGCATCTTCGCCAAAATCGATATGGTGTGAAAGCTGCTGGCGGATGCCATCAAGATTCTCTTCAATTTTTTCCAGAGTGAGCATTTGGCGCAGTTCGGATTTGCCGCTGGGATCGCCCACCATAGCCGTGGCTCCACCTACGATTCCCACGGGACGGTGTCCGTATTTCTGCAAGTGGACCAGGCCCATAATGGGTAGCAGGCTTCCCACATGCAGACTGTCTGCGGTGGGGTCAAAGCCGATATATCCGGTCACTTTTTCTTCGGCCAGTAATTTGCGCAAGCCCTCTTCATCGGTGCACTGCTCAAAAAATCCGCGCCACTTCATTTCGTCTACGAAGTTATCAAACATTAGATTTCCTAACTCAATGGGTCTTATTATAATTCCAGAAAGCGACGCTTCATGGTTTTCAAATCAGCCGAGCCCAGGAAGGTGGTCAATTCGCTGGCCAGGCGCCAGGCCACCACCGCTTCCCCCACAATGCCAGCCGCGGGAACAACGCAGGTATCGCTGCGCACCCAGGCTGCCAAATCGGGTTTTCCCGTTTTCAGGTTGATGCTCTGCAAACGTTTCCTTTGGCTACTGATGGGTTTCACAAAACCGCGCACAACCACCGGCTCACCATTGGTGATACCGCCCTCAAGGCCGCCCGCCCGATTAGTGGTCCTGACAAAACCAGACCCGAGGGTCGGCCTTCCACCAACGGACGGACGGCCTGAAGAGCGCTCTTCAGCCGGCAGCATTTCATCATGAGCATTTTGTCCATCCACGCTGGCTATTTCTAGCCCTGCCCCGATGGACACAGCTTTCACCGCGGGAATGGCCATCACATCTTCGGCCAGAAGGGCGTCCAGACGACGATCCGAATGGCAATATGTGCCCAACCCCACCGGGACTCCCGAAGCCAACACTTCAAACTCCCCACCCAGGGTGACTCCCTGCTCCATGGCCTGGTCAATGAGCGCCACCATTTCTTTTTCGGCCCTGGCATCGAGGCACCGCAGAGGTCGGTGGGATCGAATTCGGCGTAACCGGGCCACCGTAGGATCTCCGCCATCTGCAAGGACGGGCCCCACACCTCGGGTGTGCGAAAAAACCGTAATCCCAAACTGGGCCAGCAAGGCTTTGGCGCAAGCACCGGCGGCTGTGGTGGCAGCGGTGCTACGAGCGCTGGCTCGTTCTGCAACAGGGGCGCAGTCATCAAAATCGTGCCGCACTACTCCGGGAAAATCCGCATGACCAGGACGGGGCACCTGCCATCGTTGCGCCTTCTGTCCGGTGCGTTGCCTGAGTTCGAAATCCAGGTTGGGAATTTTGAAGGCAATGGGCGAACCCAAGGTGCGACCTTTCCAAAAACCTGAAAGAAACTCGACGGCATCTTTTTCAATACTCTGCATACGCGGACCCCGGCCATAACCTTGTTGACGCAGGGCCAGCTCTGTATCTACAAAACTGTTTTTGATGATCAGTCCCGCCGGAAATCCTTCCAGGATTCCCACCAGAGCCGGGCCGTGGCTTTCGCCCGCAAGCAGATATCGAAGCATAATATTATCCCGCCGGACCACCGGTGCAGAATTGCGTGAACAATTGCGTGAACAATTGCGTGATAACTCAGGTCCAAAGTTCAGATGAAGTTGCAGAAGAATACTCTGTTACAGATGCTTGCGTCCAGTGGAGGATTGGAAAAAATATCTCTGCGCATTTCGGCAGGTTATTTAATGGCCCTTTCCAACGTCTGAAAGAAACCAGGATAAGACACTCCCACACATTCATCATCATCCAAAGCAATGGTGCCCTCAGACACCAAAGCTGCCACCGCCATCGCCATGGCAATGCGATGATCACCCACTATCCCAATGATAACCGGCTGCTCCACAGTTCCTCCGCTCAACACCGTGGGCCCCGTGATCCGCCACCCATCAGAAAGCTCCTCAATATCGGCTCCCACTTTTTTCAAAGCCACCGTCATGGCCGCGATGCGATCCGATTCCTTGACCCGCAATTCTTCCGCCCCTGTGATCAAACTCACACCCGGGGCCTGGGTCGCCAGCACGGCTAAAATTGGTAGCTCATCAATGAGAGAAGGAATTTCCGGCGCGCCAATCTGAAACGCACGCAAAGGCCCAAAGGACACTTCCACATCCCCCATTTCTTCCCCCGGGGCTCCCCGTCGGGCACTGACAACCACCTTGGCGCCTGCCCGTTTCAACACCGCCAAAGCCCCGGCGCGGCCTTCATTCAGAGATTGATTTTCCACTCTCAAACATGAACCCTCAATCATGGCCGCAGCCACTTGATAAAAGGCGGCGCTGGAAGGATCGGCAGGCACCTGGACCTCATATGATCCCGCTTTCAAAGGACCCACCAAATCCAGATCGCCCGTTCCCGGAAAGCCCCCAACGTCAATACCCATGGTGGCCAGCAAGCGCTCGGTGTGGTCACGGGAAGACCCCGCCCCTCGAACCACCGTCTTTCCCGAAGCGTTCAGGGCGGCCAGAAGCATTGCCGATTTGACCTGAGCCGAAGGGACGTTCAACCGGCACACCTCTCCATGCAGATCAGCACCAGCCAAACATAGTGGCAAGTGGCCATCCTTCTCCAGGTACTGGATATCGGCGCCCATGCTGCGCAGAGGGTCAACCACCCGGCCCATGGGGCGTGAGGAAAGAGAAGCATCTCCAGATAGGACCACCTCAAGATCTCCGGGAGGTAACCAACCGGCCAATAGCCCGCATAAGAGCCTGGTGGTGGTGCCACTGTTGCCACAGTCGATGGAGAGAGAACCGGAAGGAAGTTCAGAGAGGTCTGGCGGAACCAGTTCCAGGGCCCCATTTTCATGGATAACCTGAGCGCCGAGGGCCTTCACAGCCTCCAGGCTGCAAAGTGTGTCCTGACTTTCAAGCCAGCCTCTGGCTCGGCAACGGGTATTCGCCAACAGAACAAAAAGTGCTGCTCGGTGAGAGATGGATTTGTCACCGGGAACGGGAACAACTCCACGCAGTGGTGCGTTGGCAGCCTGCAATATTCGTTTCAGAAGGAAGCCTCCTGGGAAGAATCAATCGAGTGTATCGGGATCGCCTTTTAAGGTTACCATATTTTGGTACTTTTTCCTGACGGTGAAAAGTCTTAAGGTGTTGAGTCGCCTAATGAACTTACGCAGAACGTGCAGAATGGTAAAGCTTTCATGACTGATATTTCCAGAAATACCAAGCCAGGCTTTGGCTCTTTGCTGCGAGTGCATCACGGGCGTGAGATCATGGCCCTGGCCACTCCCACCATTCTTACCATGCTCAGCCAAACCCTGATGTGGACCGTAGACACAGCCATGCTGGGCCGGGTCAACAGTGTCTCTCTGGCGGCCGCTGGTCTGGGCGGCATGCTCACCTGGGCCACCTACAGTTTGTTCAACAATCTGAGCCGCATCACCGGCACCTTCGTCAGCCAGGCCCATGGCCGGGGCGACGATCAAGCAGTAGGCCACTACACCTGGCAAGGGATTTACATTGCGCTGCTCACCGGGGCGGTGCTGACTTTCCTGGGTTGGCACTCCTACCTGGTGCTACCCTGGACCCGCAACCCCGGCGACGTTCAGGATCTGACCTACGTCTACATCAAGTGGCGCAGCCTAAGCGCCGTCTTCACCCAATTGATTTTTGCCCTGATGGGATTCTTCCAGGGCCGGCGCGACGTGCGCGTACCCATGTATGCAGGGCTCATCGGCAACGCCTTGAACTTGATTCTGGATGTTTGGCTAATCTTTGGCTGGTCCGGTTTCAGTCTCGGTGGCCAGGTCTGGTTGGCCATGCCCGCCATGGGCATCAAAGGAGCTTCCATCGGCACCAGCATCGGCACCTTTGTCAATGCGGTGGCTCTTCTGGTGTGGGCGCTCGAACCCCGATTGAGGCAAAAATACCAGATTCATCACTGGCGCCGTCCAGATTTCAAGGCCATTGGCAACATGGTGCGCGTGGGCATGCCCGCCGCCGCCGAAGGCTTCATGGATATGACGGGATTCCTTCTTTTCACCATCTTCGTGGGCACCATCGGCACCGCACAATTGGCAGCCAGTCAAATTACCATCCAATTGCTCAGCTTTTCTTTCATGCCCCTGTGGGGATTAACCACCGCCGCCAGTGTTTTGACTGGCAACTGGCTGGGTGAAGGCAAGCCCGAGACGGCTGCAGTTTATGGCCGGCAGGCCTTCAAACTGGGCTCTTACTATTCCATTCTCCTGGCCATTGCCATCATCCTGAGCAGAGATTATATCTTCCGGATTTTCACCAACGATCCAGAAGTTCTTGTCTTGGGAGGAAGCCTGGCCGTGGCTGCGGCAATTTTTCAATATTTTGACGGATTACGCATGCTGGGCAGCGGCATTTTGCAGGGCGCCGGCGACACCTTTTATTCCATGCTCGTGACCATGGCCATCATGTGGTTGGGCTTTATTCCCCTGACCTGGTTCTTAATCGTCTGGCAGGAGGGCAGTGTTTTCACCGCCTGGATGGGGGCCTCGGTTTGTTATCTGGTCATGGGGTTGACCATGTGGCGGCGCTTTGAGAGCGGGAAGTGGAAGAAGGTGGAGATTTTCCGCTAGATCTCTCACCAATGCACTCTCCCCCTGCTAAAAGTCCATGCCTACAGTGGCTGTCAGCAAAGCTCCGGACATTTGAACACCAGGAATTTCTTCGTACCGACGATCCAGGAGATTGGTGCCCATCAACCCGGCAAACAATCCACTGGAATGGGTCCAGTCCAGCCGGCTATCCAAGACAAAGAGGAAGCGGAAATCATCGGGCCCGGCGGTGCGTTCCATATACCGGCCGCCCACCGTCCATCCCAAATTCCAGGGCAGCTTTATGGCCGCCTGCATCTGGATCAGGTGCTTCGGTGTCAGCAAAGAATACTTGCCCTCGTAATGGGAGGCCATGGTGGTTTCCTTGTCCAACCAAGTGTACCCCACAGACAGCACATGCCCTGCGCCATGGCGCCAGGCCAACCTGCTCTCCAACCCCAGAACCTCGCCCTTGGCAATGTTCATGGCCTTCCACTGCTGGTCAGTTCCCTGGGGCCGGGCCCACTCGATGAGGTCATCCTCCTGGCGCTTGAAAAACGACATCTGTCCCAACCAGGGACCATCATTCCAGTCCATTCCCAGGTCCCAGGACCAGCCCGTTTCAGCCTCCAGCCCCGGGTCACCCAAATCAGTCGGGCTGATATAATACAATTCGGTGAAAGTGGGGATGCGGTTGAAAGTACCAATGCTGCCGCGCAGGGTCAAAACATCTGAAGCCAGATAGCTCATGGCCCCGGTGCCGCTGAAGCGAGGCTGATACCCCTGCCGCGTATCCAACCGCCCCCCAATTTGCCAGAGAGCCGGGCCGTCGTTGTTGTCCAACTCGGCAGCCACCGAGCCTCGCCGGCGCAAGTGGGATCCCAGGGCATCCCCGGAAGTCCCCCCACGAAGGCCTTCACTGTCGATGTCTTCATAAACGCCCTCCACCTTCACCGAAAGGGTATTGCGTCCCCCCAAATCGGCAATCCCCCCCAAAGAGGAGCCCACCTTGTGGGTCAGGTGATTGTTGGTATAAGCGTCGGGATTGTCACGAAACAGAACAAAACGATCCGTGTTGCGGCGGTAAAAGACCCTGGGCTCCAAGGTGATATTTTCAGAAACCGGATGGTTGATACGGCCAGCCACAAATGCGGTTTTGGTCTCTTCCCAACTGGGATAGGGGGCGTAAAAACCCTGAGCCCCAAATTTCCGTTCTGCATAACCGGCCTGGATATCAGCTTCACCTTTTTCAAAACGATGGATCATGCGACCGGTGCCCACCCAGGAGTCGGCATCGTTGCCGCCCCAGGCTTCGCTACCGTCAGCCTGCAGCACATCATATCCATCGGTCTGCATGTGTTCAATGCTAAGTCGAGCAGAGTTGTTCTGGCTGAGAGCGACATCTCCTGCGGCTTCCATACCCCAAACACCCTGGCCTCCGGCTGTCACTGCTGCGTGGCCCCCATGATGTTCGGCAGGCCGCTGGGTTACCACATTCACGGTGCCTCCAAAAGCACCCGCGCCATACAGCACCGACCCGTGTCCCGGCAGAATTTCCAGACGCTGGATATCCTGCTGACCCACCGGCAAATTCATGATGTGATGGCCGGTTTGGGGATCGCCCAGATCGTAGCCATCCACCAGCATTTGAACCTGTTCGAAGGATGACCCCCGGATGCTCAGGTCTGATTGCACCCCGTATTGCTGACGCTGGCTGACCACCACACCCGGCACAGTTTGCAATTTTTCAGCTGCGCTGCGGCCGGGCAGGAGAGCCAGATCTTCTGCCGTCAGCATATCCATGCTGCGCACGATACCCGGCAAGGCGGCCGGAACCATGAAACCCACCACTTCGAGGGGAGCGGCCAGTTTCAGAGTATCGCCGTCGATGACAATAAAGGTTGCCTCATTTTCAGAAGTAGCTGAGGCCGGAGAGGAAAAAACCAGGGCGGCCAGCAAGGCCACCCCGGTCAACATTTTTACTGAATTGAACATGAAGCAATCCTACCTGAACTAAGGTCAGGTTGTTTTGGGTTTCGGCTTGGCATTCCACAGACGGAGCGCCAATACCAAACCAATGGCCGCCATGGGAATCATGGCCAGAGGCCAGGCTTTCCAGTTAGCGGGGTCAGTGGCTGGGCCGATAAGGTCGCCTGCCTCACTGAGCTGCATCTTAGGCAGAGCGAGGGCATAGACCAAGGACATGACGCCGGTGCCAAGATAGACAAAACCGTCGATGATACCAACGGCAATTCCCACATTCTTGGTACCGCCAAAATCCATGCTTGCGGTGCCTGAAAGCATACCGTGAACACCGATGACGGCCATGGACATGAAGATAACCAGCCAACCCACCATTGGGGTGGTGTAAGTGAATGCCAGTACAACAGAACTGATCAGCATCAGACCATAAAGCACCCCGGCCACAGGCCCGCGGCGGGATTGGAACAAGTGATCGCTGATGGTTCCGGCGAACATGCCACCAGTGATACCGGCAATACACAAGAGCAAGCCCCAGTGCTCGTTCACAAAGCTGTGCTTAAGATGCAAGACAGCGTCGGTTTGTTTGGCGAAAGATCCGTACCATTGCATGATAGCCTGGCGTAGGAAACCACTGCAGAATTCTACCCCGGCAATAGTCAGAATGATGGGGCTGGTGAGCATTTTCTTGAAAACAGCGCCGGCACCCAACCGAGGACCATCGTCCCCACTGGTGGCATCACCGGTGTTGAAGTTGGCCAGTCCCGCATCTTCCGGGCTATTGCGAACCACAAAATAGTCGATGACCCAGAAGAGCCCCAATAAAATGGCAGGCATGAAAAACACCCATTCAAGACCCATGAGTTCCAGAATCATTCCGCCCACATCAAATGCGAAGTAGATACCCAGGGAGATGAGGATGCCAAAAATTGCACCAAAAACACCGCGCTCACGCACATGAAACCAGGGGGCGTTGACCTTGACGATGGCCACGGCACCAAAACTCTGGAAATACATATTCAGGGCGTAAAGGACAGAGAAGATCACGACGAAGTTGGTGGCCAACATTTCGTGCATGGGCCCCTGCTTCATTAAGGATAACGAAGCCAAACCCATGATCGCATTCATCACCAAAGCCCCCAAGGCCCCGGTCAGGATAGAGAACCGTCCTCCCATGCGATCAGTCAGGGGTCCGTTGATCAGAAATGACACACCATAGACGATGGTTCCAACCATAAAGATGTAACCAAAATCGGAGTTTCCCATGAGCGGAGAGCCGTCACTGCCAGCCATTTCCCCAAAGGCATACTTGCTCACCTTCAGATTATAGCGGCCCATATAGAGAAAGGCGTAAGTCAGGCCCAGAGGCAACCAGTTGGTGATACGCCTACGCAGGTATTTTTTGTCATGACCCACGTCCACAGTGGGCAAAAAATAGAAGATTATGCCCACAACGGCCAAAAGAATGAGAACGGGATAAAAGCGCAGGAACCACAACGGCATGGGAATCTCCCGGGTGTTTGAGGATCACATTGTATTTCAACTCCCAAGATATCTGTTTGTTTGACTCAATTCCAGCGGAATTGGCTTAAGTATTTCCCTAGCTAGCCGAAATCCCAAGTAAATTGAGGTTTTTTTTCCAGGGAGATTTGAAATGAAGAACATGTCCTTACGTATGAAAATGATGCTCGGTGGGGTCCTGATGCCTGCCCTTCTTCTCGGCTGTCTGTTTGGAGTTTTCTACAAACACGAGAAAGAAAGTGTACTCAATGATTACGTGGAACGGTCTCGTGTGGTAACCCACTCCGCCGAATCTGCTCGTATGAATGCGGAAGAACAATGGAAAGCGGGCCTGTTCACCACTGGTATGCTTAAGGAGATGGCCCAAAAAGAAGAACATGACAAACTCCTGCTCTCGGTGCCCGTCGTAGCAGCCTGGAAAACAGCCATGAAAAAAGCAGACGCCAACAACTACACCTTCAGAACTCCAAAATTCGAACCCCGGAACCCTAAAAATGAGCCCAATGAACTGGAAGCCAAGGCACTGAACGCTCTAAAGGATGAAGGCCTCGACGAGTACTATGTCATCAATGAAGAAACCAATTCCGTGCATTTCTTCCTGCCGGTCAAGCTGACTGATGTATGCATGAACTGCCATGGTGCTCCCAGCACATCGATGGCCCTCTGGGGCAATGATGACGGCGTAGACCCTCTTGGCGGGCCCATGGAGAGTTGGAAAGTAGGGGAAATTCACGGAGCTTTCGAAGTGATCTACGCCCTGGACGAGGCCGACGCACAGTTGGCCGACACCATGCGCAATGGCATCATGCTCCTTGTGGTTGCCCTGGGACTATTTGGTGGATTGATCTGGTTCGCTCTGAACAAGCAATTTGTCAAACCTCTGAGCCAGTCTCTGGAGATGCTCAAGGGCTTACGAGCGGGCAATCTGAGCCACCGATTAAAATCCCAGAGAAGCGACGAACTGGGCCAATTGAGCAACGGCTTGGACAGCTTTGCAGACGACTTGGAAAAAGAAATTCTAACGGCCTTTAATAAGCTTTCTTCGGGTGATTTTACTTTTGAAAGCGATGGCCTGATCAGCAAGCCTCTGGCCGAAACCAACAAGGCCATGAACCGCCTCATCGGCCAAATGCAGGTCTCAGGTCAGGAAATTGCCAAGGCTTCCCTGGATGTCAGCAATTCCAGCACCGCCCTTTCGGAAAACGCCACCACCAGCGCGGCTTCCCTGGAAGAGATCAACGCTTCCATGCAGGAAATGGCAGGACAGGTTTCCACTAATGCGGACCATGCCGCCGAAGCCAATTCCCTGGCTACTTCCGCTCGCGAAGGAGCTCAAAACGGCAGCTCTCAAATGGAAAATATGGTCGTGGCCATGGCTGAAATCAGCGAATCCAGCGAGAGCATCTCCAAAATCATTAAGGTGATTGACGACATTGCCTTCCAGACCAACCTTTTGGCTCTGAATGCCGCAGTGGAAGCTGCCCGGGCCGGTAAAGCAGGCAAAGGCTTTGCAGTAGTGGCCGAAGAAGTGCGCAACCTGGCCGGTCGCAGCGCCAAAGCTGCCCGGGAAACATCTGAGCTCATTGAAGTCTCGGTAGAGAAAACGGCCAATGGCTCCGACATCGCTGAAAAAACGTCCCAGGCTTTGAATGACATTGTGGAAGGCATCAACAAAGTTTCGGATTTGGTGGCAGAAATTGACACCGCCAGTACAGACCAGGCTCGGGGCATCACCGAGGTAACCGCCGGTCTGGACATGATCGACAACGTGACCCAGAAGAATACAGCCACCTCCGAACAATCAGCGGCAGCTGCTGTGGAGTTGTCCAGCCAAGCCACTGAGATGGAACACATGTTAGGTTCCTTCACTTTGAAAAACAGTGTGGCGCGATCCCCACAAGCCCCACGGGTTCAGGCCCCTCGGACAGTAGTCCCTCAGGCGGCTCCAGCACCACAGGCTTACACTCCGGCTCCAGAGCCAGTGGCTGTAGGCTCTGCTGTGTCCGCAGATGAAGACATCATCGTATTGACTGGAGATAACTGGGGACAATAAACCTGGGAATATCAAAAAAGGGCCACCTCCACAGGTGGCCCTTTTTTTAACCCTGCCGCCTGATCACAACTAATGTGATGTCATCAGACTGGGCCACACCCTCCGTGTGCCGCGACACTGCATCCAAAATGGCTTCTTTAATACCAACAGCCGGCAAATGACTGCTCTTTCTGACCACATCTTCCAGGGCCTCTTCCCCAAACATGGCCTCCACATTATCCTCATCAATGCCGGGACCCACGGCTTCGGTGATGCCATCGGTATACAGAATCACCACATCCCCCGGATCCAACTTGACTGATTCCTGTTTGTAGTTCTGATGAGCCAACATACCCAACAGCAAACCGCCGGCGTTGAGTGTTTCCAACGAACCATCAGCTCGCAGAATGAGGGGCGGATTGTGGCCGGCGTTGGTGCTGGTGAAAGTTCCTTTTGCGGTGTCCAGCAAGCCATAGAAAAAGGTGGCAAACATGTGTGAATCGGTGGAGGCCACCAGCAGGTCGTTGACCAGTCCCACCACTTCAGACACGCTGCTGGGATGAATGACCTGGCCATGCAAACTGGCCTGCAAGTTACTCATCAGCAGAGCCGCGGGCATGCCCTTGCCCGAGACATCGCCAATGGCTATGCCAATGCGGTGGATGTCACGGATAAGGAAATCGAAATAATCGCCACCCACTTCACGGCTGGGAATGCTGGCGCCGGTCACCTCGAAGCCGGACAGAGCCGGCTCGGTGCTTGGCAGAAGCCGCTCCTGGATTTCCCGCGCGGTGGCCAATTCCTGGGTCAGGGCCTCTTTGGCCAGGGCATCTTCACGACCTTGCCGAAGCGCCACCGTCATTTCATTAAAACTGTCGGCCAGATCCCCAAATTCATCTTCGTTGGGAATATCAATGGTGGTGTCCAAGTTGCCCTCGGCCAGAACGCGAGTCCCCTTGTGCAACGAATGCACCGCAGTGACAAATCCTTCGGTGATACGCATACCAAAAAAGAGAGCAAAGAGTTCAATGATTAAGAACAGACCGGCAAGGAGAACGATGATCGCCACCGCCACCACATTCAGGTTGTTCTCGCCTTCCAGAAATTCAGCCTTCATATCGGCCCAGCCGATGCCCAAATTCAGCAACAGACTTTGCCCACTCAGCTCATCATCTTTTAGAGAAATCAAGGGAAAGAAAGCGACCCCAAAGGATCGCCAAGGGTGCCAGAACGAGGCCTCCTCACTGATGTCCCGGTAGCTCACGGCATACCCTTTGTAGGTGGGGACATATTCCTTTTCACCGGAATTGAAATTGATCCCTGCTCCACTGACAAAACCATCAACGGCCGTCAACTCGACTCCGGCTTTTACCAGAAAAGACAGTTCCTTCAAAGGCTTGGCATTGATGGACCAGGCTCTGGCTTGGGCACTCTCCTGACCCAAATTCTGCCACCGCATAAGCCACACCGTTTGTTCCGCCATGAAAAACGTGGTGGTATCTCGGGCCGCCACCATCTCAGTGTCTTCTGAAAGGAGTCGGGCAAGGTCGGATGTCCAGGCGGGGGCTGGTATTAGCGTTTGTGTGCTGTCAGAGAGAGATGCGTCCCTATCCGGCCAGACAAAAGTTGTATCAAAAGGCGCGCCGGCCAGCTCATTTCCCCCGGCCACCAGAGAGGCCCAGGAATTCATGATGTTTACGGAACGCTGGGCCCTGGCCCCTCCCATGCCGTAATAAAAAGAATACACACCCAAGGCAACGATCAAAACCATGGGCACGAAGCCAACGAGCACCGCGTTGACGGCTAACTTGGCCCGCAATCGCAAAAAGTGGAGGCGCATGCGCACCGCCAAATGAAACAGGGATACAAACCAGAACACCAGCAACGAACCCAGGGACATGATTCCCCACTGATCCAGGAAGTTCAGAGATTGTTCCTCGGCCTCGGTGCTCCACACACCAGTGGCCCCAAACAGCACCACCAGAGCCAAAACTCCCAGACCAAATCCGGCTGCCCGGCGCCGGGGGGAGATCATACGCCAGGGACGGTAAAAGCGGGTGAACAGAAAGAAGCAGGTCATCACAAGCCCTAGAACAAGGCCTGCTTTACCCCACAGGGGTGTCACCACCACAGAGGCCACTAAGACAAGAAGCCAAAAAACGCGCCCCCAGGTGTCGAGCAATAGAAAGCGGATGGTGGCCAACCAGGCGGTGATCAGGAAAATTGAAGTCAGACTGCGGGATACGGAAGCCATTTGCTGATAAGATCCCAGCTTAAAAACCAGCAGCACCGCCACCAGAGCCAGCATCAGCAAATTGATCCAGATGCAGCGCCAGGCCTTTTGGGATTGTGGGGGACGAGATTTTTTCACCTGACTCCATGCTCCTTTTTATAGGCAGCCCAGTTGTCTTTCAAATGACAAAGGGCCGCCAAATCATCCACCTTCAAAAAGGGGTTGTATTCTTTTTCAAATCCGATGCTGGAGTGAGGCATCAGGCCTTCGCCTCCGTAATAATCATGCCCGGGAAACACGAAGGTTTCGTCTGGAAGTTGCATAATTTTTTCCAGGCTGGCGAATTGCTCGGTGGTAGAAGAACCCGGAAAGTAAGATCCCGTACCACCGATTTTTCCGCAGAATAAGAGGTCACCGGTGATCAGACGACCTTCACAAAGAAAGCAGAAATGACCGGGAGAATGACCGGGCGTGGCCAGAGCTTTGACGATGAAATCACCAATTTGGATTTCATCGCCGTCGTTCAAGGCTTTGGCCCCGGAAACATTCCCCATGGCCCCTGCATAAATCGCCGCCCCGGAAAGATCAGCCAGGGCGCCGGCCTGTTCCATATGGTCGTTATGTTCATGGGTGATCAGAATGTCAGTGATGTTCAAATTTCTTTCCCTGGCAATGCGATGAAATCCTGGGGCATCAAACCCCGGGTCCACAGCCACCGCCCGCCCGCTTTCTTTATCCCCCAGCAAATAACAAAAATTACGATCTCCACCCAGATGAATCTGAAGAAAAACAAACGAACCTTCACTGTGATCGTTGATCATGGTCATCCTTTAAACTGGTTCCGCAGCCGGAACGGGAGCATTGATGGGCTTTGAATTGATCATAACCCCCAAGACTACTTCATTGCCAACCCAAAATTCATTTCCATGCAAAGGGTTGCGGGATTAAAAAATGTTCTTATTTATCTAAAAGAAGATAATTTAAGTCAACTTTAGAGGGTTCGTCCCTCAATAGGAGGATATTCCATGTTAAAAAAGAGAAAGTTCAGTCTGCCTTTGGCCATTCTGATGCTCACCGCCCTGGCCGGAAGTGCTTTTGGTGCTGCCGGAGAAGTGGGCACCCCTGCATCCGACTACACCCTGGACGTTTTTGGTGGTGGAACTTACACCCTGAGTGATCAAGCTGGCCAAGTGGCCATAATGTTCGTAGTGGGCTTTGGCTGAGGCAGCTGTATTTCTTCGGCTCCCGGTCTGGAAGCCCTCGCCAACTCTTACTCTGAAGATCAAATCGAATTGTTCGCCATCGATATCTGGGACGGTAGCCCTGCCCAGGTGCAGATTTTTACAAACAGCAGCGGATTCACCCGCCCTGTGCTGATGCAGGGTAATGCCAACGGCATTCCGTCCCTTTACGATTGCGGTACCGATTACGTATTCGTCATTGGCGGCGACGGCATCATCAAATGGCGTGGCACCCCCAATAACAGTGGCCTGGCACCTGCCGTGGAAAGCGCCATTGCGGAAATTTCCACCAGCCCCGTGGGTGAAGGCGTTGTCGCCCGCCACCAATTGCTGGCTGGTTATCCCAACCCCTTCAACCCCATGACCAGCATCCCCTTTGAATTGGCTGAAGGCCAGGGCGAAGTGGCTGTGAAGCTAGACATTCTGGATGTGCGCGGTCGCCTGGTGCGCACCCTGGTGGATGGCCAACGGGCTGGTGGCCAGCGCCACGAAGTCATGTGGAATGGAACCAATGAGTCGGGGCAGAGAATGCCCAGTGGCACCTACATGTCGCGACTCAGGGTGAAGGGCATGGAGCCTCAAGCTCGGTTATTAACTCTGGTAAAATAGAGGTCCCATAAAAAAAAGGCCCGGGTCAAACCGGGCCTTTTTTTTGCTTTTGAAGCACCTTCTGAATCTATCTGTACAAGGCCTTTAGCTCACCCAGCGAAGAGCTTTCAGCCGAGACACCCCCCACTCCCGTAAGGTTCAAGGTCATCGGCAAGGCCATCAGCAAGGGATTCCCACCTTCGCAGTCTACCGGTTGCTGGTAAGGCCCGCAGGCCGCCAGGTACTCCCCATCTTCTTCCGCAAAAATGGACATAGTCAGAGTTGCCAAGAGAATGGATGGCTCATCCACACAAACTTCGGATGAGCTGACCACTCCATCGTGGGGATAACCTTCGTGGTGGAAAGCCGAGTTGTACTCAACATTCTCAATCGACAGAGCCGCACCACAACACACTTGATGCAGGACCCAGGACAGGCTGGAATAATCCTGATCCAGAGGTGTTTCGTTATCCACACCAAAAACGCACACATAAAGCGTAAATTCTTGGTGAAGCTCCACATCGATGGTTTCGATATACTCATCAGGAGAGGCGCTGAGACCAATGCGGGGGAATTGGGCCCGAGCTGAGGATGCGCTCAGGATCATCACCAGCAGCAGGGCGAGCCCCATGGCCAGAAAAAGGCGACTGCTATATTTGGCGAAAAGGTCTTTCGGCGCCTTGCGGGCTTTGACCCGGGCTGCGGGACGGGGATTTTTCATTGTATTGGATCCTTTGGGGAAATTCTGAAAAAGCAGACTGTATTCATCTATTATACAACACAATGCAGCTTTCACGCAAGAGGGAGGCCTTCATTGGTCCACCCCTACCCTCACTCAGCCCTATGAACCCTGATGGTCACAGATCCCGACCGCCCTGCATCATCCACCACTGTGAATTGGTGCCGTCCGGCAATGGGGGTATAAAACACCCTTTCTCCCGGCCCGGATTCCTGGAGCATGACCCCATCCACAAACCACCAAACCCGGCCAATGCCGGGACTGAAAGAGGCCTCCAGGATGATGGCCTGATCCACTAGCGGAACACCGCGGCGTAAGAAATATTCACTATCACGCTGGGGACTGGTGATCACCGGAGCTTCGCTGGTGCCAAAGGCCGGACAGTTTGAATTATGGGGCGGGATATCAGGAAGGGCCCACCCTCCGGCCACCAGATAGGACGCCACCTGGGGCGGCCACCACTCAACGAATAATTGTTCAGTGGAGATTCCTCCACGGCAACGGCTGCAAACAGTTTGGCCTTTCAGATGATCAATTTCCACCGATCGATGGATGGAGCACGGGGCAGAAGGCGAAATGCCGGGCAAATAATACCCAGTGGTGGTGGGCCCGCAAAACTCGCTGACGGGGTGGCCACTGAGGGCGCAAATGGATCGTTCAGCCACGGCGGAGGGTCGTTTTTCCCAGGCCCCGGATTCATCCAGGGATAAGCCTTCAATGAGAGAGAAAAGGAGCGGCGCCGCCACCTCCCCTCCAGTCAGATGAGGAGAACCTTCCCCTTCAAAATTACCCAACCACACTGCCACCACCCAAGGCCCGGCCAGCCCCACACTCCAGGCGTCGCGGTGGCCATAGGAGGTGCCGGTTTTCCAGGGAATTTCAAACCGGCGAGATGAGCCTTGCCACAAAAGCTCTGGATCCGGCCTGGCCACGCCCTTCATTTCCTGAAGGGTCATCCAAGTGGCGCCTGCACCCAGCAACCTGCGACCGGGGTCGGTGGCAGCCGCAGCGGGAAGCAGATCTCTGGTGGGCAACCACATCCCTTGTCTGGCCAGCACTCCATAGAGAGAGGCCAGCTCAAGCAGAGTGACTTCGCCACCCCCAAGAACCAGAGTCAAGCCGTAGTGGCCTGATGGCTGGTCCAGAGATTCCACCCCCGCGTCTTTCAAAAACTCATACAGTCCATCACCGTCCGCGTGTTCCAACTCCGCAGCCAAAGCCACCGCCGGTACATTCAACGAACTGCGCAAGGCATCTCCGGCCTTCACAACACCCCGAAACATGCCGTCATAATTTTTGGGACTGTAGTCGGCAAACCAACGGGGCACATCTTCAATCAGAGCATCTGCTGTGGCCAAACCCCGGTCAAAAGCCAGGGCGTAAACCAGAGGCTTCAGAGTGGATCCAGGAGAGCGGGGAGCCACGGCGCCATTGACCTGTCCCTGGTAATTTTCTTCATGAAAACCGGCCGAACCCACCATGGACACGATCTGTCCATTGCGCGAATCCAAAATCACCGCCGCTCCCTGGGTGATACCCAGCGGCCTCAATTGTCCCACCTGTCCCTGCACAATGCTGGCAGTCTGGCTCTGCATGTCCGCGTCCAAGGTGGTTCGCAGGGTGGATCGCCCCGGATGACGTTTCTTGCTCCAACGGCTAAAATGAGGGGCCAGGAATGGGGAGGGCCAGCGGTGTGTGGGCATGGGGCTGGTGAGTATTTCCTGGTAAATCTGGGGATCTATAAGACCCGAATCCAATAAATGATGGGCCAATTTGTTGCGAGCTTTTTGGGCAGAAAGGGGCTGCCGAACAGGATCGTGCCGGTTGGGTGATTGGGGTAAAACCGCCAGCTGGCAAGCTTCAGCCCAACTCAATTCAGCGGCAGATTTGTTGAAAAAGATATGAGCCGCCGCCCCCACTCCTTCCACATTGCCGCCATAGGGAGCCAGATTCAAATACATGGTCAGGATTTCGGTTTTGGAATACAGACTTTCGTATTGGAAAGCGCGCCAAACCTGGTGAATCTTAGCACTCAGATTGCGAGGGCGAGGCTCTGTCAAACGGGCCAACTGCATGGTGATGGTAGAGGCACCACTGGTGACCCGGCCGGCGCGCAAGTTGCCCCAAGCAGCCCGCACCACAGCCGCCGGATTCACTCCGGCATGCTTAAAAAACCAGCGATCTTCGTGGCTCAAAACAGCACCCACCAGAGCGGGGCTGATTTCTGCCAACTCTAAACGCCAGCGTCTTTTTTGATCAGGGCTGAGGAAACCACGCAGCAACTTACCCTGCCGATCCAATACCCTGACTCCCGCCGGACGTACCCTGTAGGGATCTGGTGGCGGGGCTATCTTCAGCCCCAACCACCAGAGAATGCAAAGCAGAATCGCGGCCAGCAGCACGCGCAGAATGAAGCGGCGGCGCTGAAGGTTAAGGCGAAACAATCCGGATCTCCCCGCCCCCACGAACACTCATCACTTCCGGGTCGTACATGGCTTCAGCCCGGACCTGGGGCAAGACAAATCTACCGGCGGTGACTGCCCGCAAAGTGTAGTAGAACGCCGAGACTTTCGTATTGGCCTGGGTGAAGAGCAGAAGTCTGTCATCCCGCACTTCCAGATGGTCCCGGGTCAGAGATCCGTAGCTGTTGCGTTGTTCCTCGCTGACCCAATCATAAGCACCATCGCGGCTCAATCTGGGGTTTTCAATTTCCAGACCGGCGGGTACCAGATCCGTCAGAACCACATCCTGCACCCTGCCTTTTTCACTTTTCAGAAGCAGACGGCACACAATGGTTTCCCCCTGGACCAAAGCCTGGAGATTCACTGGTTCACCTTGAATGTCGAAATAATCCCGATGCACAACCATGCCCCCGTCGTACTCGTCATACTTGGGGAAGTGGGGAATGCCTTCGTCCAGCACCGTGAACCAGGCCGACCCGCTGGATGTAGCCCGGATTTCCAGTTCCTTACCAGCCCAATCAGAACCTTGAATGGAAGCCCCATCGGCAGAGAATGAAGCCACCACCTGGCCATCGATCAGAATTTCTCCAGAAGCAGGATCCAGTTTGCCACTGCCCGATAGTTTCCCCATAGCCAGCAACGCGAAAGCATTCTCCTGGGTGTTGTACCACCGGCCATTTTCGGCACGACCGGCCAGGCGTTGCAGCAACCGCGGCACCTGCACATGATCCGGGGCCACGGTAGCCAGCACCTCCAAGCGCATGGCATCGTCCCGGGCCAAACTGAACCAGGTGTAACCAGTGGAGCGTTCTTCATCCACCGGAGCATCGGCAGCTGGCAACAATTGCTGGAAACGATCCATATTTCCCGTCAGGGCGTAAGCCCCAGCCAGGTGAGTGCGGGAGGATGGCGAGAGGCTTTCCCACTCGCTGTGGGACATCTGGTCCATGGCTCCCCGGTCTGGACGACCAGCCAATGCCATCACATAGCAAGCATAAGCCCGGGTGCGCTGGCGGTGGCGACGGGTCCAGTTGTTAGCCCAACCGCCATCAGTGCTGCGGCCGTATCCCTGCACCACATTTAAGGCACCATCCAGCAACCCCTCGGGCAGCACATAACCCTGACCGCTGGCCTCCACCAGGAAATGGGTCACATATGTGGTGGCCCAGGCGTTGATCGACCCCTGATTCCTACCCGGCCACATGGAAAAACCACGCCCTGGCCGGAACAAAGAAACCACATGGTCCAAACCACTGTTGATGAAATAATCAGCATCCGTTCCTTCAAATTCACCGGGAGCCAGACGGGCGGCCAAATCTCCAAAATAAATTAACGGGAAACTGCGGCTGGTGATCTGTTCCACGCAACCGTAAGGATACCGCAGCAGATATGGCAGGGCCGCGCCAAATTGGGCCACCGGATTGGCCGCCACCGTCACACTGGTGATGGTGGTTCCCTCGTACCACTGGCTGGAAAGGGTTTGATGGAACGGTTGGTTTTCCTCCACCGCACCCGAAGACACCATTCCATCCAAGGCATGAGGTGGACGCACGGAGAGTTCTGTATTGCGTAAAACCTGCTGGCCACCGGCCGAGGCTGTCATTTTCACATGGGCCACGCCCACAGCTTCACTGGCCTTCAGCTCAAACCAAGCCACTTCTTCCCGGCCAATGCCCACCGGCAGAGTGGCCACTGTCTCTGTCCCGGTGGCAGGCACCAGAGGACCATCCAGATTCAAGGCCAGTTTCACATCATGAATTTGATCTTCTGCACCCGGCAAACCGTTATAGACGGGAACCGGAACTTTGAACTGATCTCCGGGAGCCAGGAAGCGAGGCAAACTGGGACTCATGACCAGAGGATCAGCCACCTGGACCATGGTCTCTGCCGAGCCGAAACGGTCGCCGGCTACGGCATGAACCATGACCCGCAACGTGCCATTATATTCGGGCACCTCAAAACTGATATCCTGCCAGCCCGCTTTTCCTGCCAGCAGGCCCGACCAGAGGGCCACGGGCTTGACTCGATCAGCAGCCAGAGGGTTGAGACGTTTGGCCATTTCCGGAGCGGCCATCATATCCATTTCAGCGTCGCCACCGGTGGCGGATTTGCGCAGCACCCGCTCAAACTCAGGCAGGAGCAGGGCCCAGATGTCAAAACTATTAACGGACAAACGCCGGCGTTGCATGAAAAAATCCAGGGCCGCCGGGGTTTTAAAGTTCGTCAACTGAAGGATGCCTTCATCCACAGCCGCCACCGTCAGGCGCAGAGGATCTTTGTCCTGGGGTAAGCGCACCCGAATATTGAGGGAGTTGTGGGGGCGCATCTTTTCCGGGGCCGAAACTTCCACCGGAAGAGTCACCGGAGCGCGGTCAATGAAGACCGGCACGGCTCCAAAAGCCCGAGCCGGAGCCCGAGGATCCAGGTCGGCCAAGGGGCGCAGCAAAGTGGCGGTGAGATATACATTGGGAGCCGATCCCTGGGGCAAGCTCACCTGAACAGTGCTGGTGTTTTCGCTCATTCGGATCCAGCGCCGGCTATAAACCTTTTCCCGCTCCACCGTCAGCAACAGCAGGCCGGAGAAGGGAGCTTCCACCGAGGCGGTCACCACATCGTTGTCGCCGTAACTCTCGCGATCCAGCTTCAGATTCACCTTTTCAGGGTTGCTCTGGGCCCAGGGAGAGTAGCCGTAGCCATAGACGTAAAAGTCGATGGCCCCCCGTACAGAACCGTCGGCGTTTTCCAAAACCAGCCGGTAGCTGCCATGGGCATTGGGAGTAACCTTTAACTCGGTGGGCTCATCTCTCAGGCTCACGGTGCGCTCTTCAATTAACTTCTCATCGTATTCCGAGATGTAGTGATAATTGCCATTGCCATCTTTTTTCAAAACCGTACGCCACTGGCGGCGCATGACCTTCAGGTGTACGCCTTCAGAGGCTTGGGCACGCCCCTGCAAATCAACCATAACGCCCTCAAACCTCATGGCTTGCCCAGGTTCAACATAATCACTCTCTGCGCGGCTGAGGTTACGCAATCCCAGCAGATGGTCCGAGGGTGAAAAGATCGTTTCGGCAGTATTGGAAACAGCCCGGCCACCACCCAGCTCAGTGACTTTCACCAAACAGGTCATCTTAAGCCAGCCATGATAGTCAGTCACTTGAGGCAGTGGCACATCCCAGGTGGCCATACCTTCGTCATTGGTTTGCTGTTGGCCAAGGTCCCGCCGGGGGGGCAACTCATCGCCCATGCTTTCGCCAAAGGTGAAGTCTTCGTAGCCGGGAATGTCCACTCTGGTTTTACGGAACCAAAGGCTGGCTTCAGCCTGACGACCACTGGCCGGTGGGCCAAAGAGGGTCATGGCTTTGGCTGCAAAAGTCAGTGCATCTGCGGGGCCCACCACGCCAGCAGCTTCACCGCCAACCTGTAATTCTCCCCCCACTTTCATCCGGTCGGGAATAAAATCTTCCACCGAAAACCTGGATTCACCCAACAGATTATGCTCTCCCAGCAGGAGCAATGCCGTATATTTTCCGGTCATGGCCCAGGTGGGCATTTCCACGGTGAATTCACCTGTGCCCGTTTCATCACAAGAGACCTTGGCGTTGACAAATTCCTGCCCACCGGGCGTCATGATTTTCAGATTCAGGGGAAAGCCACTCGGTGGTTGCAAATGACCATCGCGCACCACCCAAACCAGCCGGGCCGTTTCGCCGGGACGATAAATGTCCCGATCGCCATACATATAAGCCCGGTATCCACTTTCACTCAGGTCGACCCCACCCACATCCAGATCCGCGGTGCGGATACGTGTTTCATGGAAGGCTAAAAAGCTCAAATCCTGGCCCTTGGTGGCCACCACCACAAAAGGTCGGCCGCCGGAATCATTCCAATTCAAGTCACTGAACGAAGCCATGCCTTCTGAATCTGTTCGCCCTGAAGCCAGCACTTGGTTGTTATAACTCATCACCTGAATTTTGACCCCGGCCACCGGTTGCAACTGGCTGATGGAGGCCACCGCCACGTCCACCCGGTCGTCCGATTGCTTGGCCACCAAACCCAAGTCCGTAGCAACAATCCAGCGGGTCTCTGAGGAATAAGAATCAGGTTTGTTCACAGAAAGGCGGAAGATGCCCCGGGAGTCCTCATGGAGGACCTCACTGAGATCCACGGCCGTCACTTGGAGTTTGTTTCGGGCAGCCTGCTCAATGCTTTCTGTGTTGCTGTAGAGGGGTGTGCCATGTTCATCCAGGGACCAGCCATAATAATAATCGCTATTACTGCTCAAATTCACCTTTTGCAGAAATGGCACCAGATTGTTGGGATGAATGCGATCCACCCGTAATTCAAAGGCATCCAGATTGATGCTTTCGATGCCAATTTTTCCATCGCCTTTGAGGCTGAGATAATTACCCGGACCGGTGATGCGCACCAGGGGGTCCAAATCAGTGATCAGCAGGTTTCGTGAAAATTCCCTTTCCAGGGACAATCCATTGGTGGCCATCAAATCACCCGAGACCTGAATGTTGTAGGTGGTGCCAAACTCCCACTGGCCCACCAACTCCACCCGCTGCCAACTGCCCACCAAACGCAGATTTTCCACCGCTGGTTCAATGACCAGATTTTTCTGTAAATCTTCTGGCAAAACCTGAGAAGAAAACTGGAAAGAAACGGCAGGCAATTCTTCACGACTGACCATGTCCACCCCATGAATAGTCAACCGCTCGATGGCGGGAATCAGGATGGTCTCTGTAACTGTCTCACCCAAAGTTCCTTCACTGGCCACCGGCGCCAGATCCTCATTCAATTCCACAACAAAGTATTCATCCTGCTCAAAGGTGGGCATCTGCACTGTGCGAAAAACCAAACGCCGATCGGCGGCCGTGCTTTCCACCACAAAATCTACCGGATCGCCATCTTCGGTGTGGGCCTGCAGAGCCTCGGCAAATTGTTCCGGGTCTACCGGATAGTTAAACAGGAAAACACCTCGAACCACATGAGTGCGGGGAAATCCGCCTTGGCGTTCCCGGTCCAAATCCACTCTCTGGACCACAAAAGGTTGCGCTTCAAAGACAAAGGAACGCGGTCCTCTCAGCCTCAGGCCCAGAGCAGAAAAATAGGAGGCATCAAGGCTCACCTCATAGGTGGTATTGGGCTCGTACAGATCATCGGGAATAAATGAAAGACGGCTGCCGTCAGCCCACACCCAACGACCATCCAGAGGCGGGTCGATATGGGCGGGATCATGATCCTGGTCTTTGCTCTGCAAAGTAGCCTCAGTCACTTCGGCTCCGGCAAAACGCAGCCCCATGGTTTGTGCCAGGGATAACGTTCCTGAGTCGGGCACCTGGCTTGTGGCCATCAGCTCTCCCGCTTGCAAATCTTCAGGGCTGAAGTTGGCCTCATCCTGGCCACAACCGGCCAGAATCACAGGAAGCAAAATCAAGAGCCATAATAATTTCAAACCGGTGGAAGTGGGACGAACGGAGGCAACGCTGGACATGAAAAGCTCCCTTATTTTACGACAGGTATGGGCATGACAAAAAGCCCAAACCTGCACGAGTCAGGTGGCCTGGGTCATAACGGTCGAATATTAATTCTGAAATCGGAACCGGCTGAGCACCAGTTTACGCCAGAACGGTAGCATAAGTTCCCAGCGGTCGGTAGAAGAATGATTAGAGGAGGTCCACAGCTCGCTTCCAGTCCCCCTCGGTGGTCACTTTCCAGTTCTCATGTTCACCAGGAATGACAACCGGGTCAGTCCCCCGCGAGGCTACAAGCCCGCCGTCATCGGTGAAATTTTGCTGGTTCTCAGCGGCCCAGAGGTGAGCTTCATGTAACAATTCCCAACGGAAGACTTGAGGCGTTTGCACGGCCACCAGATTTTCCCGCTCCAGATAATGGGCGGCTAAGCTGCCCGAAACCTTTTGCAGGATGGTATCGGTCACGGGAATTCCCGGAACCGCGGCCCCCGATGCCGCTGCTGCACTGACCAGTTTTGCCAGCAATGTTACCGAGGCAAAAGGACGGGCGGCGTCATGCACGGCCACCAAATCATGGGGCTGGGGAGAGAATTGCGCGTTCAGGGTTTGCAGAGCGCTCCAAGTGCTTTCCGTTCGGGTAGCCCCTGGCTCAGCCCGAACAGTACGGTACCCCCCGGGGGGCAACTGCCCCAAGGTGGCGGCCACAACATTGGACCAGGGTTCAGGAGCCGTCACCGTTATGGAGACAACCTCTCCCACCTCGGATGGCAACCCCAAAAACTCAATCAGACTGATTGTGAACAGAGGCCCCTGGCTGGTGGCCCGAAACTGCTTGGGAGTTTGGCCGCCGGCCCGCAGGCCTTTGCCACCGGCCAATTGCACCAAATGCACACGCTGGCTCAATTCAGGCCTCCTAGTGGGACGGGTCAAAAGCACCCGGATGCACGGCCAGAGCCACCGCTTCCTGGACGCTGGTGACGGTAATAAGTTGCAGGTTTTTATCGTGTTTGAGAGGTCCGCCACGGCCTGGATCAGGATCCGCCATGATCACCCTGCGGAAGCCATGCCGCCCGGCTTCACGCAGGCGGGATTCCATATCCGCCACCCGCCGCACTTCGCCCGTGAGCCCCACTTCACCCAGGACCAGGGTGTCCATGGGAATGGGTTTCTCCCGTAATGAAGACGCCAAAGCCGCCATGATGGCCAGGTCAGCTCCCGGATCTTCCATGCGGCCGCCACCGGCAACCTTCACAAAAACATCGCAACCGCCTAGGTCCAGCCCGGCGCGTTTTTCAAGGATGGCCGCCAGCAACGCCACCCGCTTGTTGTCCACACCCTGCACCACCCGCTGGGGCGTGCCATATCGGGAAGGCGAGACCAAAGCCTGCACTTCCACCAGGAAAGTGCGCGAACCATTTTTCACCGCGCACACTGCAGAGCCTGGTTCCTTGCCTCCCCGGCCACTGAGAAAGAGCACGCCTGCCTGGTCCACGGGAAAGAGTCCATCGGCACGCATTTCCATCACAGCCAATTCACCGGTGGTGCCAAAACGGTTCTTCACAGCGCGCACCATGCGGATGGGTCCGCCACCACTGCCTTCAAAATATAGAACCGTATCAACCATATGTTCCAGCAATTTGGGCCCCGCCAGGTCACCACTTTTAGTCACGTGCCCCACCAGGAAAACGGGACAGGCGGTGCGCCGGGCGAAGTCGGCCAAGACACCACCGCAATATTTGATCTGGGTGGGGCTGCCGGGATAAGTATCGATGTGCTCGCTGTGCAGCGTTTGGATGCTGTCAGCGACGATGATGGTTTTGGTATCGGGATGAGCCGCAAAATCGTCGTGTAAAGTATCCAAGAGGGTTTCCAAATGCACTTCCGGCAAAATGTGAAAGCCCTCTTCTTTGTTGGGGTCAAAGCCCAGACGCTCGGCGCGCATACGGATCTGGGCTGGAGATTCTTCCCCCGCCACATAAAGGACCCGGATTCCCTGGCGCACCCACCACAGACCAAGGCCCGTCAGCAGAGTCGATTTACCCACACCCGGTTCACCACCCAATAAAACCACCGAGCCCTCCACCAGGCCGCCGCCCAAAACACGAGCCACCTCAGCCGGCTCAACCTTCAGACGGTTGGTCTCCGCTGAGGAAATTTGAGACAAAGCCACCGGGCGCAATTTGCCATCGGGCCCCATCGCTTCGGGCCAGGCCGCAGCAGTTTTGGCAGCAAAGCCCACCGGTCCACTCTGGCGTGTTTCGGATTTGAACCCCCGGGAACCTTTTTTCCCGGTATCGGCCGCGAGGTTCTTCTCGACGAATGAGTTCCACTCTCCGCAACCGGGACACTGGCCCAACCAACGCAGTTCTTCGTGACCGCAGCCTTTGCAATAAAAACGGGTCTTGTTCTTGGCCATGGGCACCTTTCTGGGCTTGTGAAATTCAGGACATTTTCGGCAATGCAATCATTACTCCAGAAATTCATCCTGGAGGAAAAGAATGATCAGCGATCACTCCGTTGGGGTTTGCTTCGCTCAACATCCGCAGCCTCAATAGCCAACTCCACGGCCTTATCCAGCTGAGGGTCGCGCCCGTGCAGTTGATCCACGGGAGTCAAATCCACCACAAAATCGGGGATGAACCCTTCCAGCTCGTGCACCCCTTCCTGGTTCTTGTGGTTGCGCTGGGGATTCTTTTCGTCGCCCCACACATACCAGCCCCGGAAGGGCAGCCGGATGTACCCTTGGTACCGGTTGCCAAAGCCATCTGTGCTGATGACGTTGCCACCGGTTTCCATGCCCACCACAGGGCCCCGGCCGATGGTCTTGATGGCGTGGCTGAAAATTTCAGCATTGGAGTAGCTGCCTTCGTTGCAAATCACGACGATGGGTTTGCTCCAACGGTAAAAAGGCTGGCGTTCGGTTTGGGGATACCCGATTTCTCCACCCCGAGGCACCGTGTATGCATGCACCGGTTGGGTCAGAATCGTCAGCAGCAAATCTGTGGTCCAGCCACCACCATTGTTGCGCACGTCGATGACCAAAGCTTCTTTGCCATCGGCTGCGGCAAAGAGGTTTTGCTCAAAGCGCTGCACGTTGGCATACCCCATGCCCTGGATGTGCACGTAGCCCACCCGGCCTTCGGAAGACTCTTCGGTTTTGGCTCGGCGGGATTTTTCCATGGCCGTATAGTTCAGCCGCCAGATGCTGCGGTAGGACGTTGGCACGACCTGAAATTCCAGGTCATCACCATCGCGAACCACTTCCAACCAGGTTGGCAAACCGGACCGCGTTTCCAAGGCCGCAAAAAGATTGGCAGAGGATGAGACCAAGCTGCCGTCTACAGTTTTTAAGACATCGCCGGGCAGCAATTTGCTGGTGACTTTATCACAAGGGCCATGGGCCAAAACTTTGGCAATTTCCAAGCCATCGGTGGCTTTTTCGTCCCTGGCAAATTCCAACCCCAGATAGCCATCGGTGCCATAATCACCAGGGCTTCCCCAAGATGGGTAATATCCCATATGGCTGGCATTGACTTCACCGAGCATGAAGTTGACAACATCTCCGAAGTCGCGATCATGGCCCACCTGCTGGGCCCAGGCTCCGTACTTTTCACGCAGAGCCGGCCAATCCAGACCGTGCATGGCCGGGTCGTAAAAACGATCCCGCATAGTGCGCCAACCTTCGTCCAGAACCTGCAGACGGACAGCCGGACGATCTATCTTCAGGCGGGCACTGAAGTCCGTTGTCTTGACCTCGCCACCACCGGAGCCAATCCGTGAAGGATGGCCGCCTTTAAGGAAAGTGAAGTTTTTTCCTTCAGCATCCAAAGCCAGGCTGCGGGGCGATGTACCACCTTTGGTCACATTTTCCCGTTCTTTGCCAAAGCGATCCACACTGAACAAATCCGTGTCGCCATCAATGGTGGCCGTGAAATAGATACGGTCCCCTTTGGGATCAATGCCCTGGGGGGTTTCATTGCCCGGAAGACGAGTCAGCCGGCGGCTGCGCAGGTGGATATCTTCAAAATCAATGGCCACCGTGAGTTCAGGTTCTTCGTCTTTTTCCTTGAGAGCAGCCAAGTCATCTTCGGAATCTTCTTCAGGCTCTTCTGTGGCAGCGGGTTCCTTGTCGCGGGTTTTTTCCCAGATTTTCCACTCATCGGTGGTGCGTTCATCCAACTCGCGGGTCAGGTACATATAGTAGACATCAAGATTCATATCGGCGGGAGAGGCGCTGTGGCGACTGGAATTCCAGGCCAACATGCTGCCGTCGGCACTCCACACCGGGTTGTCGTCATAATCAGGATGGCGGCTGATGTTTACCGCATCGCCACCGTCCACTGAAAGGATCAAAATGTCGCTGTTGAAATCGCCATTGTAGGCACTGATGGCAACCCACCGACCATCAGGAGAGAAGGCATAATCCGACAGCAGCCAGTGCTCAAACAGCAGAGTGTTGTTATCCCCATCGGCATCCATGATGTGCAGATTGGCCTGGCCGGTGGTGAATATCAGGCGGTCTCCTTTGGGGGACCACTGGGGAGTAGTAGTGGGCAAAGTGTCCGGAGATAACCGTTCTATTTTGAGCTGCCGGGCCAGACGCAAATTGCTTTCTTCCGGGTCGTCAGAAACCAGAATACAAACTTCATTCTCGCCCCAGCGATCTGTGACAAAAAGGAGAGTGTCTGCGGATCCAGGGCGGAAACTGATATCCATTTCCCGCCATGGTCCTGGCACCGCAACGGTGGCCCGGCCACCCAGATCACGGCTTACCAGAACGATCTCTCCTTCGATGATCATGGCGTATTCTTCACCATCGCTGCTGATGGCCAGTTCGGTGGCGTTGGCCGTTTTATTCTCAATGACGACCGGGTTGTTAATGGCGTCGTCTGCCACTTGAATGAACATCCGTTTGGGTTCACCACCGGCAGCGTCCACCAGATAGAGGCTGGTCCCGCGTTCGATCACCACAGTCTGGCCACCGTTGCCCAGACCAGCGGAACGAACACCATCTTCAGTGAATGTGGTGACAGCCTGTTGGTTGCTACCATCAGCATTCATGGTGAAGACATTGGGCAGTTTCGCATCATTTTGATCGCCGATCCAAAAAATGCGCCCGTCCGGGCCCACCATGGGGTTGCGGTCGTAGCCTCGGTTTTTGGTGAGAGGCCGAGGATCGCTGCCTTCATTCCAGGAATGCAGCTCACGCTGGTAAGATCCCCGGTAGTAAAGGCGATTGGCTTTGACCCGGCCTTCGGCGATGATGAAAGTGCTGCCATCGTGAGTGGCCACTTCATCACCAAAAATATCCACCAGGCGCGCTGGCGTGCCCCCGCTCACAGGAATCTGTTGGATTTGAGCGCCCATGGGAAAATCGAAAAGACGGCGAGATGCAAAATAAAGTGTTTGGCCGTCAGGAGAAAAGGCGCCAGGGCGATCCGTGGAGGAAGCAAAAGTCAGCCGGGTGGGCGCTCCGCCTTCAGTGGGCATGATGTAGATATCCTCATCGCCATACCGGTTGGAGGCAAAGGCCAAAGAATTCCCATCAGGGCTGAAGACAGGGTATGCATCGTAAGCTTCGTGAGCCGTAAGGCGCCGCGCCTGCCCCCCTTGGCTGGAGACGCTCCACAAGTCACCCTGGAAAGAAAAGACCACAGTCTGTCCATCTGGGCTCAGGGCAGGGTAGCGGGGAAGGAAAACTTCCGCTGCAAAGGCCGTATTGATAGCAATCAGGGACAAAATCAGGGCCAGGAGGGTCCAGCGCATTGTATTCATCGATCATCTCCATGAGGGTGTGTGAAGCCGGTGCGGGTAGGCCCGGCGGCAGATTCCCAGTTGGTTAATTATTTGGTCGGGGATAGGCATAGTAGCATCAGTTGGCGTTGGAGACCAGAGACAACCTGGATTCATTTCGCCTTGAAAGTCCTCTTTGGATCTGGTAGGGTGCAATTGCAACCTCAAAAGTAACCCTATTTCTTTGGAGGACACTCACATGAAGAAGCTATCGCTCGTTTTAATTATCTGTCTCATTGCTGCCAGCTCCTTTGGTGCCATCATCGACAAAAACGGTACCGACGTTCCCACCAAACCCGCTGTTGCCCAAGCTGCCGACTCGGCCAAGGATGACTGGGTCTACAACACCGGCGGAAGCGAAGACTTCATTCCCACCAGCCAGGGAAGCTTCGATGGTTGGGGCGAATGGTTCATCACCACAGTGATGAATGACTCCGGCGAAGATCTGTATCTCACGGAATTGGGCTTCCCTTGCAGTGGCCCTGCCACAGGCGAATTTGGCTGGGTTGTATGGATTGATATGGGCGGACTTGTGCCACCAGCCGGTCCCGCCAGCACAGCTCATTATTATGGAGCCTTCAGCCCCATCGAACCCGATCCTGCTGTTGATCCCCTTGTTTACACCTACATTGATATCAGTACTGAAAATATTGTGGTTCCTGCAGGCACCACCTTCTGTTTCGGTTACGATAACACCGGTTTGGGTGGCCAAACTGATGCCAACGGCGTGGAAACATGGAGTTGGTACACTGAAATATGGGATTCTGATTCCGCTTGGGGACGCACTGACATTCTGCAGGTTAAAGCCAACTTTGATGGCCCTGTGGCCACTCAAAACGTCAGCTTTGATCAGGTCAAATCCCTGTTCCGGTAATTTTTGTATGTGATCCCGGTTGCAGAGAGGCCCCACCCAACAGTGGGGCCTTTTTAATCCCCCCCTGCCGGAAAGGCAGAACCAAGGGGGAATTTTCTCTCAAACCCATGAATTACCTGCCCTAAGTTTATGAATTAACAACAAATGACACCCTCGTGACATCACTTTCCTTGCTCCCCTGTAACCTGCTCCCACCTTTAGCCTTAAGACGAAAACATCTGGCCTGACCAAGTATTGAAACAGGAGAGCTTAATGCCCACCGTTTACAGAATCGGCACCCGTGGCAGCGATTTGGCCCTTTGGCAAGCTGACCACATTTCCGCCTGCTTGCGTGACCTTGGCATCAAACCCGAAATCACCATCATCAAAACCACCGGGGATAAAATCGACAACGTCCCTTTCTCCAAACTCGAAGGCAAAGGTTTCTTCACCAAAGAGTTGGAAGAGGCACAATTAGACGGCCGCGTGGACCTGGCTGTTCACTCCCTGAAGGATCTGGCCACCACTATGCCTGACGGCCTGGTCCTGGCCGCCATGGTGGGCCGTGAAGACTCCCGGGAAACTCTTTTGGTGCGCCGCGAAGCGGTGGATGAAAAACGCTTGGCCGCCGGCGATGTCCTGCCCCTGAAATCGGGAGCAAAAATTGGCACCAGCGCCGCCCGCCGTCAGGCCCAGGTGCACTTGCTGCGGCCCGACCTGGAAATCGCCGATCTGCGTGGCAATGTGCCCACCCGGGTCAACCGTCTGCGCGAAGGCCTTTACGACGCCATCCTGCTGGCTCATGCGGGTCTCATCCGTTTGGAATTGGATCTGGATGACCTCTTCGTCAAGAATTTGGCGGTGGATGAGTTTGTTCCTGCCCCGGCTCAAGGAATGTTGGGCATCCAGTGCCGCGACGAAGCCCACTGGGTGCAGGGCATTTCTCAGTTGAATAATCCTGAAGCCGCCGGTGCTGTGGCTGCCGAACGGCTGCTGTTGAACCGCCTTGATGGGGGTTGCCAACTGCCCTTCGGTGTGAATATCCAGCTGACGGATGGCCAGTGGAAGATGGAAGTTTTCCTGGCCGACAGTGCTGAAGATAACGATCCCCTGCGCCTCAGCCTGCAGGGAAATAGCCCTGATGACCTCGCCGAAGAAGCCTGGAAATCGTTAGCCGTAAAGCAGAAAAGCAAGGAAGCTTAGGAGCGTGAGTACCGCCCCTCGCATCATCCTGACTCGGCAGGAGCAACGGAATAAAATCTGGCATCAAAGCTTGGTTAAGGCCGGCTTTCAGGTGTGGGATTTGCCTTTGCTGCGCTTTGCCGCCAAGGATATTGCGCCGGAGTTTTTCACCACCGCCTATGATTGGATTCTCTTCACTTCACCCCAGGCGGTGGATGTTTTTGTGGCTTCGGGAATGACCACACACACAGCAAAATTGGGGGCCCTGGGCGCGGGCACCTCTGCGGCTCTGGCCGCGGTGGGCCTGCCCGACGATCTCGGTTTTGCGGGACTAGACGGCGCCGAACTGGCCCGCTTTTTCTGCCAACAGGTCGAAACGCCAGCCACGGTGCTTTTGCCGGGTGCCGCCAAACGCATGGCTGATCCCCGTATCACCTTGGAGGCAGCAGGTTTTCAAGTGTGTGAATTGCCCACTTATGAAACCTTGGCCACCGAACCAGACACTCTGGAGGCTGACTTCCAAAGCTCAGACATCATATTCTTTTGCAGCCCCTCGGCTGTGCGCGCTTTCACCGGCGCCTTTGCCCAACGCCCCTCTTGCGTGGCCATTGGAGAAACCACCGCCGCCATTAGCCGCGACGCCGGATTTCCCACCCAAGTGGCCCAAAGCCCAGATCTGAACGCCATGGTTCGTGCCGCCGGATGCGAACCTCTCACCACCTCCCTGGAGATTGAATCATGAACCTGATCGACCGTCCCCGCCGCCTGCGTTCCACTGCCGTCATGCGTGAAATGGTGGCCGAAACTGAAGTTTCAGCCCGGCATCTGATCACCCCTCACTTTGTGGTCGATGGCACCGGTGTTCATGAGGAAATTGGTGCCATGCCCGGCGTTTACCACACCTCTGCCGACACCATCGTCGAAGAAGTGGGCCGGGATCTGGAATTGGGACTGAAGTCGCACCTGTTGTTTGGCATTCCCGATCACAAAGACGCCACCGGCACTTCAGCCGTGGACGACAACAGCGTAGTCAACCGCAGCTTGCGTGCTTTGAAAGATAAATTTGGCGACGACATCATCACCATCACCGATGTCTGCCTTTGCGCCTATACCGATCACGGTCACTGTGGTTTTGTCAAAGACGGCCGCATTCTCAATGACCCATCGGTAGAACAGTTGGCCAAAATGGCGGTTTCCCACGCCAAAGCTGGCGCCGACATCGTCAGCCCCAGCGACATGATGGACGGCCGGGTGGCTGGCATGCGCGAAGCCCTCGACGAAAATGACCTGGAAAACACTGTCATCCTTTCCTATAGCGCCAAATACGCCAGCGCCTACTATGGACCTTTCCGCGATGCCTGCGACAGCGCCCCCCAGGGTGATCGCAAAAGCTACCAAATGGATTCGCGCAATGGCCGGGAAGCCATCCTCGAAACCATCCTCGACCTCCAGGAAGGCGCCGACATGGTCATGGTCAAACCGGCCCTCGCTTATCTGGACATCATCAAACGGGTGCGCGACGAAGTGCTCTGCCCTCTGGTCTGCTACAACGTTTCCGGTGAATACTCCATGGTCAAAAATGCCGCAGCCGCTGGCCTGGTGGACGAAGCGGCTATGGTCCGCGAAAACCTGCTGGCCTTCCGCCGCGCCGGTTGCGACATGATCATCACCTACCACGGACATGAAGCTATCGAAAAGGGATGGATCTAATACCATGAGCAACAACACTTGGTGGCAACGAGCTGAAAAAGTCTTACCCGGCGGCGTGAATTCACCCGTGCGGGCCTTCAAATCGGTGCCCGGCGACCCCCTGTTTTTTCAAAAAGCCAGTGGCTGCAAGTTCACTGATGAAGATGGCAAAAACTACATCGACTGGTGCCTCAGCTGGGGCCCCATGATTTTGGGCCACGCTGACCCGGACGTCGCCGCTGCTGCTCTTGAAGCCATCAGCGAAGGCACCAGTTTTGGTGCCCCCAGCCGCCGAGAAGTGCTGCTGGCTGAAGCCTTCCTGGAGCGCTTGCCCCTGTTTGATCAGGTGCGTTTTGTGAGCAGCGGCACCGAAGCAGTGATGAGCGCCATCCGCCTCGCCCGGGGTTTCACCGGACGCGATACCATCGTCAAATTTGCCGGTTGTTACCACGGTCATGTGGACCATCTTCTGGTGGAAGCAGGCAGTGGCCTGGCCACATTTGGCACTCCCAGCAGCGGGGGTGTTCCCGCCGATTTTTCCCATCACACAGCCGTATTGCCTTTGGATGATGATGAGGCCCTCGAGGCCTTCTTTGCCCAAAATGGCGACAGCACAGCCGCCCTCATCGTAGAGCCCTTTCCCGCTAACGCAGGGTTGTTGGTCCAGCGACAGGAATTCCTGGAGAAATGTCGCGAGTTGACCACCCGTCATGGTGCTTTATTGATTTTTGACGAAGTGATCACCGGGTTCCGTGTGGGCCGCGGTGGCGCAGCAGAGTTGCTGGGCATCACCCCTGATCTTGGCACTTATGGCAAAATCATCGGTGGTGGATTTCCCGTGGGTGCTTATGCTGCCCGTCAGGAAATTATGGATCACATTTCGCCCAATGGGCCGGTGTATCAGGCCGGCACACTCAGTGGAAACCCCGTGGCCATGGCCGCAGGTTTGGCCACTCTCGAGATAATCGGCAAGCCTGGTTTTTACGAAGAGCTGGAACGCAAAGGCGCCAAGTTGCAGGCAGGCCTGGAAAAAGCAGCACTGGATGCGGGCATCACAGCCACCGTAGTGCGCCAGGGTTCCCTGTGGTGGACAGCCTTCCAGGACGCAGCCCCACGGTCATTTGACGCCATCGACGGCAGTAAAATGGAAACCTACGGACGCCTCCACCAAGACCTCATCGGCCGGGGCATTTATCTGGCCCCCTCGGGCTGGGAAGTGGGCTTCATGAGTGCGGCCCACACCGACGAAGACATCGACAAAACCGTGGCCGCCGTGGCCGACACCTTCACCTCCTGGAGTTGAGTTCATGAGCACATTGCACGACAGCATCTTTCTAAAAAACCTGCGTGGTGAGCCCACGGACCGCACTCCCATCTGGGTCATGCGCCAAGCCGGCCGATACCTGCCTGAGTATATGGCCGTGCGCAAAAAGCTGAGCTTCAATGAGCTGTGCCGCACTCCTGAAGCCGCCTGTGAAGTGACGATGCAACCCATCCGCCGCTTCGGTTTTGATGCCGCCATTTTGTTCAGCGACATCCTGGTGCCGCTGGAGCCCATGGGCGCCCCCTTCCATTTTGGAGATGGCGGTCCCAAACTGCAGCGCCCCATCCGCAGCGAAGATGACATTCGGAATCTGAATGTGACTGAGGCCAGAGAAGGCACCGGTTATGTGGCCGAGGCCATCAAACTAATCAAAGGCGAACTGGGTGATAAAACACCCCTCATCGGTTTCGCCGGATCACCTTTCACTTTGGCCACCTACCTCATCGAAGGCGGCGGATCCAAGAATTACGAGAACCTCAAAACCATGCTCTACAGCCGTCCCGAATTGCTGGACGAGTTGATGGACAAGCTCACCGACCAGATCATCGATTATCTGGCCATGCAGGTGGAAGCAGGCGTGGATGCCATCCAGCTTTTCGACACCTGGGGTGGCATTCTGCACCCACAGGATTTCGACAAAGTAATTCTGCCCCGGGTTCGCAGAATTCTAGACAGTTTGGCTGACAGCGGTGTGCCGCGCATCTATTTCCTCAAGGGTAACGCTCCGTTCCTCGAGTCCGTAAAAACCCTCGATGTGGAAGCTCTGGGTATGGACTGGACCATGGATCTTTCTGATGGCATTAAGAAACTGCCCAACTACAGCCTCCAGGGAAACCTTGACCCCCTGGTGCTTTATGGTGATCACGACCAGATCCGCAGCCGGGCCCTGGAAATATGTCGCAAAGGCACCGAAGCCAAGGGACATGTCTTTAATCTGGGCCACGGCATTCTGCCCAAAGCCCCTATCGCAGCAGTAGAAACTCTTGTGGAAACCGTTCAGGGATTCCGAAGGTAGGAAATAATGGATTTGCCCATCACGCCCGAATTTGTCGAGAAATACAACCAGCCCGGCCCCAGGTACACCAGTTACCCTACGGTGCCGGCCTGGAAGCAGGACTTTGGCCATGACGAATACATGCTGGCTTTGCAGGAATTGTCCCAAAAACCAGAAGATGAACTGGCCATTTACCTGCACCTGCCCTTCTGCGCCAAACACTGTCACTACTGTGGTTGCAACGCCCTGGTGACCCGTGAAACCAACGCAGTGGATCAATATCTCGACCTTGTGGAGCGGGAAATCAAAATGGTCACCGATGTCATCGGCACTGGCCGTCTGGTTTCGCAATTGCACTGGGGCGGAGGCACTCCCAATTTCCTGGATGAGGCCCAAACCGAGCGGGCTCTGAATCTCTTTCACACGGCCTTCCGGATGACCGATGGGGCCGAAATCTCCATTGAAGTGGATCCTCGCATTAGTTCTCCTGAAGAGGCCAAATTTCTCAAAGATATTGGTTTCAATCGCATCAGTTTGGGTGTGCAGGATTTTGAAGAAACTGTGCAGATAGCCATTGGGCGTCGGCAATCTCACGACCGCACCATTCGGGTATATGATGGTTGCCGCGCTGCTGGCTTCGAAGGTGTGAATGTTGACCTGGTGTACGGCCTTCCCGGCCAGACCCGCGACTCATTCACCGCCACCCTTGAAGAGGTCATCGGCCTGGAGCCCGACCGTGTGGCCTGTTTCAGTTATGCCCATGTGCCCTGGGTGCGTCCGGAGCAGAACAAGGTTGATACCACCATCATGCTGGCCGGATATGAAAAATTTCAGCTCTTCCAACTGACGGTGGATCTGTTCGGAGAAGCCGGTTATGACTGGATCGGCATCGATCATTTTGCAAAAAAGGATGACGAGCTTTCCGTTGCCCTGAAGAATCGCGCCTTGCACCGCAACTTCATGGGTTATGCCACCAAACCCGCCCCCCATATGCTGGCCTTCGGCATGAGCGGTATCGGCGATGTGGGTGATCGCTTTGTGCAGAACGATCCCGACCTGGCCCAATGGTCGGCCACGGTAGATTCCGGACGCTTTCCCATCATAAAAGGCCACCGTCTCAGTGACGATGACCGTCTGCGTCGTTTGGCCATCATCAACATCATGTGCAATCTGGAACTGCCCTGGAAACTGACGGTGCCCGAATTTGGTGCCCCGGCCAATGAGCTTTTTGCCGAAAGCCTCAAAGCTCTGCCGCCTCTTCTGGCTGATGGGTTGGTGGAAATGGACGAAGCTGGCCTGCGCATCACGAGCAAGGGCCGCTATTTTGTGCGCAATGTGGCTATGATTTTCGATACTTATCTGGGTAAGGACAAAGACCGGCCCATCTTCTCGAAAACCATATAATGCAGCCCGAAATCAAGGCATTTTATTCTGATGAACGTCTGGACCCAGGAAAAAGCACGGGTCTGATCCTGTGCGGCATGGGAGGACCCGACGGCCCCGAGGCTGTGGAGCCTTTCCTGCGCAATCTTTTTTCCGATCCGTCTATCTTTCCGGTTCCCAAATGCCTGAGCCCCTTGGTGGGCCGCCTGATCAGCAAACGGCGGGCACCCAAAACCCGACTGCGCTACCTCCAGGTTAGTCCCGACGGCGTCACCCCCCAACTGGGCACCACCCTGGCCCAATCCCAAGCCCTGGCCCAGATGTTGAGTGATAACGGCACACCCTGCATCGGGTCCATGGCCATGCGTTACTGGCACCCATTTCCGGAAGAAACGCTGCGCGATCTTATCAGCCAAGGTGCCGAGCAATTTATTTTGGTGCCGACCTATCCCCAATACAGTTGTGCCACTTCCGGTAGCACCTTGAAATTTGTTCTGGATGCGCTGCCCTTGGCCGCCCCCGGTAAACCAGTGCACGTCATGCATGAGTGGCCGCTCTTGGAGGGGTTTGTCGATGTCTTAGCCCAGGCTTCCAGTAAGGCCATGATTGGTTTCGCCCAGCAAGGCCTGGATCCTGCCCAGTGCGCTCTGGTCTATGTAGCCCACAGTCTGCCCCAGAAGTATATCGATCAGGGCGACCCATATCTCGAGCAAACTTTGGCCACGGTGCAGGCAGTTCAGGCCAAGGTCCAGCAGGCCCTGACAGAGGCCGGTCAGGAGTCATGGCTCACACTGGCGCAAGGCACATCGCTACCTCTGTTGGCCTTTCAAAGCCGCGTCGGTCCCATCAAATGGCTGGGCCCCGAGGTCACCCAAACCGTGCAAAATTTGGCCGAAGGTGGTTGCCGGCATTTGCATATCCAACCGGTGAGTTTCACCTGCGACCACGTCGAAACACTTTTGGAACTGGACGTTGAATTGAAAGAATCGGCCCAACAGGCTGGCATCCAGTCTTTCAGTCGGGGCAAGGCTCTCAACATGGATGCTGGTTGGCTGGAATCTCTGGCCGCTGAGTTGCAGCGCAGGTCTTTCAAACCGGAGGTTTCGCACCGATGAGTGATAACATCTGCCAAGTGGCTGTCATCGGTGGAGGCATTGCCGGCCTGGCCACCGCCGTCGGCATCCTGGACCAGGCTGACCAAGCTGGGTGTGATCTGCACGTCACCGTATTTGAAGCGAATGAAAACCCAGGTGGCAACCTGCGCACCATGAAAGAAGACGGCTGGCAACTGGAGTATGGTCCCAACGGTTTTATGGATAGCGAACCAGCCACTCTCCGCCTGGTGGAACGCCTGGGCCTGACTCCTCGCCTCCGGCCCAGCAGTGATGCCACTCGCCGCCGCTTCCTGATGATCAATGGGCGCATGCAGGAGATACCAACTTCACCCAAGGCCTTCCTGCGCTCAAAAATGCTGCCGGTCAGTGCCAAATTGCGCATGTTCGGAGAAATGTTCATTCCCGGCCGAAAAAATCTGGGCCAAGCGGCCGAAAATCCATCCAGCGATGAAACCGTTTATGATTTTGGGGTGCGCCGCCTGGGCCGCGAATTTGCCGAAGTCATGCTCGACCCCATGGTCAAGGGCGTTTTTGGCGGTGATGCCAGAGAACTCAGTCTGGCCGCCGCCTTCCCACGCATGGTGGAATTGGAAAAGGACCATGGCGGTTTGTTTCGGGCTATGATCGCTCTGTTCCGTAAACGCAAAGGCAACAAGACTGATGCCGGCCCCAGCGGCAAACTCACCTCATTCCAGGGCGGCATGGCTGACCTTATCAATGCCCTGACCAAAACCCTGGAAGAATCAGACCGAGCCGACCTTCGCTGTGGTTCCCCGGTGGAAACCATCACTCATGAAATGGAAACCTGGCGAGTCTCTGGTCCCGGATTTAATGTCGGGCCTTTTTCCGCCGTGGTTCAGGCCTCTCCCGCTCATGCTGCTGCCACCCAATTGGCAGAAGTTTCCCCAAAGATCTCTGCCTCATTGGCCCAGATTCCTTTTGCTCCCATGGCTGTGGTGGCCATTGGTTTTGATCGTTCCACGGTCAAACATGACCTGGACGGGTTTGGGCTCCTGGTCCCCAGCAGGGAAAAACGGGACATCCTCGGTTGCCTGTGGACCAGCAGCATTTTCCCCGGCCGGGCCCCCAAAGAATGCATCCTCCTGCGAGCCATGCTCGGCGGTGCGAGCAACCCCAAAATTATGGAATTGGATGACGAAGCCATCGTGGCCTTGACCTTGAGCGAACTGCGCCATTTGCTGGGCCTGCGCGGTTTGCCAAAAATTGTCCGGGTCATTCGTTACTCCCAGGCTATTGCCCAGTATCACCCTGGCCACCTGGCTCTTTTGCGAGGCATCGATTTGGAACTGCCGCATTTGCCTGGCCTGTATTTGACGGGCAGTTCCTATCGCGGAATTGCCGTCAATTCCTGTGTTAAAGAAGCAGAAAATATTTCTGCCCAGGTGATAGAACATTTAGCCTCCCTGTCCTCAACCCAATCTGCGGAGGCCTGACAATGGCGGTCCTTCTGACCCTCGGCAATGTCCTGCTGCCTTTACTCTATCTGGTAGTTTTTGGGCTTTACCTATGGCTCTTTCTGGATGACAACCCCTGGCCCCGCAAAGTGGTTTCCTCCTTGGCGGCGGCTACTGTTTTGACTCATCTGGGCACTCTGCTGGTGCGGGGAATGGTTCTGGACCGGCTGCCCATGGGCTCGCCCCTGGAATTTCTTTCGGTCATTGCCGTCAGCATGCTGGCCACTTACCTCGTGATCGAGCTTCGCATCAAAGTCCAAACCACCGGAGTAATGATCACCGGCACAGCTTTTCTTTTGCAATTCATCGCCAGCTCATTCACCCACGCCATCCCCCAAGCCAGCCCCCTGCTCAAGGATCCTGGATTTGCCGGCCATGCCGTCCTGGTCATGATGTCCTATACAGCTCTCTGCTTAAGTTTTCTCTTTGCCGTGCTCTACCTGATCCAGGCTCGGCAGTTGGACCGGCGCCAATTTGGCCTTCTCTTCCGCCGCTTACCCGCTCTGGATGTGCTGGAGCGCATGAGCATTGGTGCCGTCAAAATCGGTGTTCCTCTCATGTTTCTTTCTCTCTGTTTTGGACATCTCTGGATGTACGACCTGGCCGACAGGTTGCCTGAAGAAATGGCCTCTCAACTGACCCCCTGGGATCCCAAAATCATGGTCTCCTGGGTGATTTTTCTGGGCTACTTCATTGGGTTGGCCGGAAACCGCCTCCTGGGTTGGCGTGGTCGCCGCATGAATATTATGGCTGTGGTCGCCTTTATCTCCATCATTTCCACCTTGGGATTGATGCATCATTTTGTTCCCAGTTTCCACGACTTTACGAACACGGAAGCAGCCTGGCTGCAAACCCATGACCGGTTTCCCTGCGGGCACTCCTTTCACGTAGAAGGAGAATGCCCATGAACCCCAGAGATACGCTCCATGTGTTCTCCGTAAACCACCGGCACGCACCCACCGAAGTGCGGGAGTTGGCCCATCTGGATGACGACCAGTCGGTGGCCCTGATGGACCTGATGGCCTCCAGCCCTGGTTGCATTTCCTGTATCCCGGTGTCCACCTGCAACCGCACTGAAATTTATGTGGAAACGGCCCCCGGCTGTGACCCGGCGCCCATGTTGAATGCCGCTCTGCAATCCACCGGAGGCGAGGCGGACCTTTTCTTTGGCACCCATGCTCGCAATTTCTCCGGTCTGGAGTCCATCGGCCATTTGTTCCGAGTCTCTTCCGGCCTGGAAAGTATGATGTTGGGCGAGCCCCAGATCAGCGCCCAACTCAAGGACGCTTACCGCCGGGCCCGGCAATTCCACGAGCCGGGACCTGGTCTTTTGCGGGCTTTCCAGGGCAGTTTTCGCACAGGAAAAAGAGTGCGCACTGAAACCAGAATCAACCGCGGGGCCGTCAGTGTGGCTTTCGCGGCCGTGGAACTGGCCAGGAAGTTTTTTGCCTCTCTCAACCTGCAGCGAGCCGTCTTGGTTGGGGCCGGAGAAACAGGTTCTCTGGCTGCCAAACATTTCCTGCAACATGATATTGGTCACTTGACGGTGATCAATCGCAGCCTTGAACGCGGACAGGAACTGGCTGTCACCTTGAACAAGGAAGACGAAACCAGCCAGACTCAACGCATCGAAGCTCGTCCCTGGGATGACTTGCTTGACGCCCTGGTGGATGCCGATGTGGTGCTCAGCACCACCGGAGCCACCGAGCCCGTGATCACCCCCGAGATGGTGCAAAAAGCCGCCGATCGTCGGCAGGGCAAACCGCTGTTTTTACTGGACATCGCAGTGCCACGAGACATCCATCCGGATGCCTCCAAAATTGGAAACGTCTTTCTTTTTGGTTTGGAAGATTTGCAGGAAATCATTCAAATGAACTTGGCCGCCCGGCAGAAACAACTGCCCCAGGCTCACAAAATCATCGACGAAGAACTGACGGAATTCCAAACCTGGCTGAACGATGTGGATCTTCGCCCCACCGTGGCTGAATTCAAAAACTACCTGGAGGGTCTGAAGGACAAACAGGTTGGGTTCGTGCGGAAGAAACAATCTGAAGAAGTGGCTGCCGCCGTGGATCGCAGCTTGCAGCAGTTTATTAAGAAGGTCCTGGGCCGGTCCGTGAGTTCTCTCAAAAAAACCGAGAATCCCCTCGAGCGAGAGCAGGAAATTGAGCTCTTGCGGAAGCTTTTTTCTGAAGCGGATTAAGTCGCCAAAAAATGCCCCGGACAACGATTTGCCCGGGGCCAGATTATAAACCAACCAACTGTAAAATCACCGCACCAGAACCATCTTCCGCTCCTGCACTCCAGAAGGACTTTCCAGCCGGTACAAATACACCCCACTGCTGACCGAACGCCCACCATCATCGGTACCATCCCAAGGCACCGTGTGCGAACCGGCGGTCAGATTTTCGCTCACCAGATGACGCACCAGAGAACCCCGCACATCATAAACTCCCAACCGCACGGAACCACTTTGGGACAGATCAAAAGAGATCTTTGTTAGAGGGTTGAACGGATTGGGCACGTTGGGATTCAGCCTCGTCACCCTGGGCAACTGATCATCCTCAACAGCGGACACCATACCGGGAATGAGGAAGTGCAATCCCCAGCTGTTCAATGTTCCCGTATCCGACCCCCCATTGTCCGACACGGCCAGGATCCAGGCCCCAGCGTTGTTGGTCCCAATGAAATCCTCGAGATCGCCTGGCCCGTCCACCACAAGGCTCAGCGGCCAGTTGCCTACAATGTTGTCATTGCTGCTGCCGCTACGGTTGTGAAGATGGATCACCTGGCCTCCGGGGCCGATGAGTTGAATGGACAGATCGCCAATCCAGGTATGGGTAATAGAGATATCAACAGTCACACCGGAAATGAATCCCGCCTCACCTTCGGGCACCATAATCACGCTGGAGATTCCTGCCGGGCTATTGTCAGGTATGGCCAATCCCGGTTCCAGAGCGTAATCCACCTGGACCACCGGGTTCAACTGGACGTTCAACCCCGTCAGGTGTTGCCCATCCTCCAGGTTGGCATCCAGCACCATGGTTCCCCACTCAGTTTTACTGAAGGTGATGGTGTATAGCGCGCCGTACAAATCGGGAAGGGTCCAACTGCCATCGGCGGCCGTAAGGGTGCTGTGGCCTGCCCCAATGTCCACCAGAACACCGGAATGATCTGATTGTCCAGCCAGGGTCACCATGCCCGACAGCGAGGAGGTTGGCGCCACTTCCGGCGCGGTGAGATAACGCACGGAGTTTAGAATCAGATTCCGGCCGGCCTCGGCAGCCACCGCCTCGACGTTGAAAGCAAAGTAAACAATCTGGGCCGATTGAGGAGCCGGGTTATCATCATAGACCAGAATGCCTGGGTCGTTAATTTGCCCAGAATTGGTCATCACAGCATAAGCATCGGCTGCAGGTTGTACCGCATCCTGATCACCGTAACTGGAATAGGCCACGTCCACCACAGAATCAATGGTGTAAGGATTGTTCAGCACTGGATGGTTTTCAAGCCCACCCACAATTTGCAGATCACCGGAGTTGTCACCATCCCACCCAATGCAGTGCAGAACCTGGGCGGCAAATTCGGGGTAACCGGGATTGGAAATGACATCGTAACCAATTTCCCCTCCCTCCAGGAGCAGCTTGCCACCGCCAGCAACCCACAGTTGCAGATCCTGGCGTAAAGAGGCAGATTCCAAAGGCCCGGAGTTGGATCCGGCAGAAAGAATCACGGCCTGGTAGCCCTGGAAATCAGTAATGGTGGCACTATCTGCGGACATCATGTCAGCCACATATCCAGCATCGGTCAGCCAGCTGGCAATGGAACCAGCAGATGATTTGCCACCGACCTGAGCCAGCAAGGGTTGCTTGTCTGCCCCCAGTTTAGAGTCACTTTTATCCGAATCCCCATCATCCAGCACCAGAACCACACCCAGGGCATCAATGACCATGAAGTCATGAGGTCCGCTGGAAACACTGTTGGGCATGCCCGCCAGATCGATGGCCGTAATGGTGTAGCTGATCGCATCGCCAACCTGCACCTCAAGGGCGGTTAGAGGAAACAGCAGAGAATAATTGTCACCGCCATCGGCATTCAAAAGATATGGTCCCATGACCGGGCCGCCGTTGGTGGTGAAAGTAATCTCCACCCGATCCAGGCCCAGGTTGTCCGATGCCGTGCACTGGACCAAGGGTGGCCAGATGATCATGGCCTGATCGAACAGAGGAAGATGCGCCAGTAAAGGAAGTGTCACATCGGGTCCCACCCGGAATGTGAAATAGTCTACGGGAGCCATGACTGGCAGATTGCTTTGCACACCATTTGTACTGGCAGCGCTCAGGTAATAATCAACCATTGCGCCACTGCCCTGGCCGGGAATATCAGCCGCATAAGTGTCCGCTTCACCTGTGGCCACCATGGGCACTTCAACCCAGGCGCCGGCATCCAGGCGGTATAACAAAGAAGCCTGGTCCAACCCGATGCGATCAGTGATCACGGCGCTGACGGAGTAGGCCGTGCCTGTGCTTTCGGTATCGCCCAAAGGCTCGTGCACCAGGGTGGATCCAAAATAATTAACTGCAGCCAGGGCATCGATAATTCCCCAGCCAAAATCGTTGTTGGGAGAGCCGGCCATGCTGGCTGTTTCCCGTAAGGCTTCGCGCACCTGCATGGGAGTTAGCCCCGGAGCGCGAGAAAGCACCAGAGCCGCCACACCACTGGTCAGAGGACAACTGAAACTGGTACCTGAGGCGGTGGTATAGGCCGTATCGTCATCGGGGTTGGCCACGGTGTTGCTCACACCCAGGGCTGAAACATCCGGCTTGATGCGCCCATCATAAGAAGGACCAGGGGAAGAGAAAGAACTGATGGAGCCCCCGGAATTCACAGCGCCCACGGTGATGACACTGTCTGCATCGGCTGGGGCGATGATGTGGTTCCAGGAATTGCCTCGCTCATTACCGGCGCTGTTAACCACCACGATGCCACGGCCCGCGGCCAGGTCTGCAGCGATGGTCGTCACAGCAGTGGCGCCGTCCATATCACTCCAGTCATACCAATCATAATAACCCAGAGATGAAGAGACGATATCCACACCAAAGGTTTCAACCCACTCCAGGCCCGCCACCCATTGGTCTTCTTCCACGGGCACTTCTTCGGCAACATCTTCAGTTTTAGCCAGCACAACCGAGGCTCCAAAAGCAGGAGCCACCAACTGGCCCGGCATATTCCCCACGGCCGTGGACATGGTCATGGTTCCATGATCCTTGGCGTTGGACGGATCACCAGCTTCGTTGTCCACATTGGAATCGTCGTTCACAAAATCGTAAGTGCCCAACACCGGAATGCTGGCCAAGGCTTCGTGAGAATAATGGAACCCGGAATCGAGCATGCCGATGATGACACCCTGCCCAGTGATACCCATTTCGTGCACGGCAGGCACGCCGGCCTGCTCCATGGCCGCCAGGTTGGAACCGTAATCGATGGTCCACTGGGAATCTTTGGCACGGTCCAGTGCAGAGCGCCTGTCGATGGGTTCGGTGACCGGGAGAATGCGCCGCTGGAAGCGGGCCACCAGATCCACCTTCCGCACGGAAGGCAGGGTGGCCAGAGCCTGGGCCTGGGCATCGCTCACCCGGAAGCTGGCAGCATTCAGCCACCGACTTTCCCGGCGAAAGGTTGCACCGGTGGCTTTGGCCTCACTCAGGTAACGGGGGCTGACGGGTAAATCTCCGCCATCAACCAAACGTTCTCCGGCGGCTTTGACCTTGGCCCGCCGCCAGGCCGTGCGCTCACTCAACTGGGCTTCAGCCTGGTCCAGGGCAGCCTCAAGATCGGCTCCCTGCAACCCCTTATCCTTGAAGAAGACCCACACAGTGAGACTGCCGTCGCTGTTACGCCAGGCAAAATCTTCATCACCATAGGCCTCCAGCAAACGAGGACTGGTGATGGGTTGGTCGGCCGCTATGGAAGCCGTGGCAGCCATGAGAAGCAGGCCAAGGACCATCAGCAGGAATGAACGAGATACAGTCATGGATATCCCCCAGGAAGGAACGTTGAGCGGTTAAAATGATTTCACCCTAATTATAACATAAAAAAGCCTTCCCAGTATACCGGGAAGGCTCAAAACATACTGATTTTTCAGGTTTTACACTCATTCAATGGGCTTTTTGGTCTCCAGCCGAATCGTCATCATTATTCCGAGTGATCAAGCCCATGTCCACCAATTGGCCGTGCAACCACATTTGAGCCATGGGGTTATGCTCCCAGGCTTCGCCAATGATCTGGATGCAAACCTGAGCTTCTTCGGGACTACCGATGGTCACCACAGCAGGGTTGCCTTCCACCGGCTCGGCCATGCCCAGCAGATGGGGTGCCACGTAGGGGTTGATCTCCATGGCGTTCTTTAGCGCGTCCTCGGAAGCCTGTTCGTCGTCGGACATCAGAAAGACCAAGAGCCACCCCCATTGGAAGATGGCACTTTCATCATCATATTCCTCGAGCAAATCCCAGGAGCGCTGCACCTCACCCATGGCCAGGTAGCATCCCAGCAACAGGACACTGTTTCCCATGTGATCTTCCGGATCCAGGTCCAGCAGGTTGATATAATGCTCGATGGCATCGAAACGCCGACCCACGGCCCATAAAACCTCAGCCAACTGCTTGATAGCACGCATGTAGGGCCGGGCTTCCACCATGGGCCAAAAGTCGCCCATAAACTCTGCGAAGAATTCTTCTCCCAGGCGAGACTCTCCACAGGTGGCGGCATGTTCCAAGGCCTCGATAAGCTGGGCAGCATCTTCACTGTCCAGAAAAGCCCGGATGGCGAGAGCGTCCACACAATCGGGATCAATGGCCAGGGCCTTTTGACTCAACTCCGAGGCCATCTCCTGATTGGCACTTTCAAAAGCCTGGAAGGCCAATTCCTGAGCCAGCTCTTCGGAGTTTTCCTTCAAATTTTCCAGCCGTTCGCCGGTGGCCTCATCATCAACGAAGGTATGCATCTTCTCGCGAAAGTCGGCTTCGCTGCTGAAGTCTTCACCATCAAAGCTGCGACGGGTGTCGCGCATGAGGCGTTCAATCACAAAAGGCGAATCGGGCGTTCCTGGAGTTGCGGACTTGTCGCTCATTGCCATCCATTCCTTGAATTCCGAGTGAAAAAGACCATTGACCGGAGAATTATTGATTCGGTAAAAATCCATGCTAAGGCCTGGAAGTGCGCCCGTCAAAGAAACGTTGAACCGGCAGGGCAATAATCTTACTATTGAATAATATTGATCAGGTCTTTTCGTGGGGGAAAAAGGAAATTTACGGATATGGGCAATAGCTTGAAAATTGGATTGGCCCTGGGCAGCGGCGGCGCCCGTGGGCTGGCTCACGCCGGAGTGCTGGAAGCCCTGGAAGAAGCCGGGATCCGCGCCGACCTGGTGGCTGGCACGAGCATGGGCGCCATTGTAGGCGGACTCTACGCCCAAAACCCCGACCCGTCTCAAATTTGGAAACGCCTGGAAGCCTATGTGGACAATGACGACTTTGCTTCCTACTGGGCTCCGTTTGTGCCCCGGGATGAGCACGAATCTCACGACCCTCAAGCCCGCCTCAGCGGTGTTTTTGACTTCATGCAGCGCAAGCTGATAGCCGTCAAAACGGTAACCATGCCCCATATGCAGGGCGAAGAAAAACTCCGCGAGCCCCTGGCCAAACTTTTTGGTCCTATCAACTTTTCCGATCTGCAAATTCCTCTGGCCACCGTAGCCCTGGACCTCGTGGCCGGAGAAAGCGTTGTCTTTACTTCCGGATCCGTGGTAGATGGAATTTACGCCAGCAGCGCCATCCCTTCAGTGTTTCCACCGGTCAGAGATGGCCAGCGTATCATCGTCGATGGCGGCGGACCTTTCCGGGTGCCTATTGGAGCCTGCCAGGATCTGGGAGCCGATTTTATTATTGCCGTGGACATTCCCGCTTTTGAAGAAACCCATTTCTCCACAGGGCTGGATATGATTTTGCGCAGTAATACCATTGCCCGCCAACGCCTGAACCGGATGATTTGTGCCCAGGCCGACTTTGTCATCCGTCCCAATGTAACCGAATTTCACTGGGCCGATTTTGCCGCCGGCGAAGCTTGCCGCGCCCGGGGCTACAAGGCCACCAGAGATGCCATCCCCGCCTTAAAGAAGCTGGTGCGCTGGCGCCAAAGCCTGCCCTATAAAGCCAAAATGTTAGCGGGAAAAGTTCTGCGACTGGGTTGAACGGAAAGATCAGAATCCGACGGAAAAGGTCAACGCTCCAAAATGATCGGAGGTCTTCTGTGCTTTGAATTCCCGGGTTCGCATCACGTAAGTGGCTGCCACTCTCACCTGGGAAATCGATACGCCCCAACCAAACCAGGCATCGGCTACAAAAGGTTCTTTGTCCACACTGTGGCTCTTTCCAAAAGTATTGCCGTCCAGGAAAATATTGTGCAACACGGCCCGCCCTTCGATCCCCGCAAAAAGATACCAGGTCAGTCCATTGATGGCTGTGAACCCTCGGGAGCCTGGAGGTCCCGGCCGCAGACGGGGCGGCCCAAAATCGCCTGACAAACCCTGCCCCATTCTAAAGTTGGCCCCCACGGCCCCGTAGGTGAAGACATTTCCCAAAGCCACATCACAGTGGGGCGAAGGATCCATTTCCAAACCCCAGAACCCCAAGGGGATGACATTTCTCCAGCGGCGTTCAAAACCAACCAGAAGGGCCAGCTCATTATGCAACTGATGATCCCACCCCTGAGGATCGGGTGAATCAATGACCCCATGGAACCATTGTTGAAAACCTTTGCCACCCGCTGAAGGCCCCACCAATCCCACGGAGAGCTCCAGCACATTCAGAGAGTTTTCGGTGCATCCCAGAAGGGTGAAATCACCGTGCAACCAACCAGCGTATGGGCGGTCACCCACCACCAACTCCGATGTCTGGATGTCTTCGGGAGTATAAAGATTTTGCCCCAGGCCAAACTTAAAATAAAGCGAGGAATCCTTTGCAAAGAACACACTGCCACGGGCCCAGTCATTGAGCCACCCAGGCCCAGTGTCGGCATCACTTTGCCAGGATAACTGCATCCCGTTGGTGTAATGCATGTCGGAGTCATCCAACCCCAGCACATCATTTTCAAATTGGAGACTGATGGTGCCAGCACCAGCAGGGGCCGCCACCAAAAGGCAGCAGGCCACCAGCCAAAGAAGGATGTCCCAGGGTCGCATGCTCTCCTGCCTATTTCACAACCAGGCTCACCAACCGACCAGGCACATAAATCACCTTAACGATGGTTTTGCCCTGGAGGTGAGCCGTCAGCTTTTCACGGTCGCCAATCATGCTGCGGATTTCTTCTTCCGTGATATCCACCGGTACATCCATCTGGTCCCGAACCTTGCCGTTAACCTGAACCACCACAGTGACGGTTTCATCCACCAGATATTTTTTATCGGCCACGGGCCAACCTGCATAGGCGATGGTCTCTTCATGCCCCAGGATATTCCAAAGCTCTTCGGTCATATGCGGTGCGTAAGGAGCCAACAGTTTGTAGAACGATTCCAGAACCGAACGAGGCCGCACCTCCATATTCGTCATCTCGTTAACAAAGACCATCATCTGGCTGATGGCCGTGTTGAAACGCAAGTCTTCGGTCATCTCTGAAACGGCGTCGATGGTCTTGTGCAGCAGCTTCAATGTCTCTTCGTTTGGCTGCACATCCTGCACTCCAGGATGCAAGTCTCCCTCATCATCCACGCACAGGCGCCAGGCCCGGTCCAGGAAACGCCGCACCCCTTCGATGCCCTTGGTGTTCCAGGGTTTGTCTCTCTCCAGAGGACCCAGGAACATAAGGTACAGCCGCAGAGCATCGGCTCCCTGATCAGCAATCACATCGTCAGGGTTGACGACATTACCCCGGCTTTTGCTCATTTTGTCACCGTTTTCACCCAGGATCATGCCTTGATTGCGTAATTTTTGGAAGGGCTCGCGAGTAGAAACCAAGCCCAGATCAAACAGGACCTTGTGCCAGAAACGGGCATAGAGCAGATGCAATACGGCGTGCTCGGTGCCACCCAGATAAAGGTCCACGGGCATCCAGTAATTTTCTTTTTCCTGAGCCCATGCTTCTTCTGTATTGCGCGGGTCGATGTAGCGCAAATAGTACCAGCAACTGCCGGCCCATTGGGGCATGGTATTACTTTCACGCCGGGCTTTCTGGCCACTGACGGGGTCGTCGATATTGATCCACTCATCGATGGCCGCCAAGGGGCCTTCACCAGTGCCGGCCACCTCGTATTTGTCCACTTCGGGCAAAGTCAGAGGCAGTTCATCGGCTCCCATCAAGCGGGTGGTGCCATCGGCCAGAGTCAGCAGAGGGAAGGGTTCGCCCCAGTAGCGCTGGCGGCTGAATAGCCAATCCCGCAGCTTGAAGTTGATGACCGCTTCACCCAAACCTTTTTCCACCAACCATTCGGTCATGCGGGCTTTGGCTTCGGCCACCCCCATGCCGTTGAGAAAATCGCTGTTGATGGCCACACCATCGCCGGTGAAGGCCTGGCCGTCGAAGTCCTCCGGAGTTTGCACGGTGCGGATGATGGGCAATTCAAATTTTTCGGCGAACTCCCAGTCCCGTTCATCCTGGGCGGGAACCGCCATGATGGCGCCGGTGCCATACCCCATCATCACGTAATCGGCAATCCAAATAGGGATGGCTTTACCGGTGGCCGGATTGATAGCATTGGTGCCACTGAAGACGCCGGTTTTTTCCCGGGCAATGAGGCGGTCGCGATCACTCTTTCCCGCGGCTTCTCGCAAGTAAGCCTGCACGGCATCCTGCTGTGGTGCACTGGTTAGTTTTCCCACCCATGGGTGCTCTGGGCTGAGCACCATGTAAGTGGCTCCGTACAAGGTGTCGGGCCTGGTGGTGAAGACCCGCAACTTTTCATCATGCCCCTCAATGCTGAAATCAACTTCGGCCCCTTCACTGCGGCCAATCCAGTTGCGTTGCAAATCTTTGATATACTCGGGCCAGTCCAGATCTTCCAAATCGTCCAACAGGCGTTGGGCGTACGCCGTGATTTTCAGCATCCACTGCTTCATGGGTTTGCGCACCACGGGGTGACTGCCCACTTCGCTCAGGCCATCTTTCACTTCTTCGTTGGCCAGCACCGTGCCCAGGGCCGGGCACCAGTTCACGGCCATCTCGCCTTCGTAGGCCAGGCCCTGATCGTAGAGTTTGGCAAAAATCCATTGGGTCCAGCGGTAATAATCGGGATGGCTGGTGGCCACTTCACGGTCCCAGTCAAAGCTGAAGCCCAGCATTTTCAGCTGGCGTTTGAAGTTCCCAATGTTGCGCTCGGTGGTGGCAGCCGGATGCTCCCCGGTTTTCATGGCATGGTTCTCGGCCGGCAGACCAAAGCTGTCCCAGCCCATGGGGTGCAGCACGTTATGGCCGGTCATGCGCTTGTAGCGGGCCACGATATCGGTGGCTGTGTATCCTTCAGGATGCCCCACATGCAGGCCATTACCCGAAGGGTAGGGGAACATGTCCAGGACGTAGTATTTAGGCTTGTCGCCACCATCCAGGGCTTTGAAGGTTTTATTCTCGTCCCAGTATTTCTGCCAACGGGGTTCGATCGTCTTGGGATCGTAAGCCATGATTCATCCTCAGCTGGAAAATTCTAATGCCAATGGCCCGCTGCTATCAAATGCGCGGGTATCCGGAGAGAGGGAATATGAGGCATATCTGCAAATAATGCAATGGGAGGGCTCATCCATGGGGATGATAAAAAAACGTCACCAGGATCGAAGTTCCACAGAACCCTGATCATCTGGTGACGATTTATTCACAATAACCGGCCGAACGCCTTACACGAGGCTCCAGTCGGCGCTATAACTTTCTTCCATGCTACTGGGTTGCTCCACAACTGGGACCGAAACACCGCCACCAGCTTGGGTCTTGAATTGCATCAACTGAGTTTCAAGACTGCCGGACTGGGCATGCAGTTCATCTGCTGAGGAAGCCAATTCTTCCGCCGCAGCCGTGCTCTGCTGGACCACACCATCAATCTGCCTCAAACCATCGGTGATCTCACCAATGCCCTGGGCCTGCTCGTTGGCCGCCACAGCAATTTCGCCCACTAAGGTTGCTGCCTGGCCCACTCCCGTAACGATGGTGCGGAAACTCTCAGCTGCACGATCAGCCAGTTCCCCACCTTGGGCCACTTTCGCGTAGGAATCTTCAATCAGCTGGCTGGTTTCCCGAGCCGCTTTGGCGCTGCGACCTGCCAGGCTGCGCACCTCTTCGGCCACCACTGCAAAACCCTTGCCGTGTTTGCCGGCACGAGCTGCTTCCACCGCAGCGTTCAGGGCCAGCAAGTTGGTCTGGAAAGCAATGTCGTCCACAGTCTTGATGATGTGGCCGATCTTCTGACTGGAATCGTTGATTTCTTCCATGGACTTCACCATCAGCTCCATATCGCCGATGCCGCCTTCAGAAGATTCTTTGGCATTATCCGTCAGGTCCTTGGCCTTGCTGGCATGCTCGGCATTGTCCTTTGTGCTGCCGCTTAGCTCGGTCATACTGCTGGAAATTTCTTCCAAAGTGGCGGCCTGGGTTGTGGAACCCGAAGACAAACTTTGACTGGCAGCAGCAATTTCCCGGGATCCAACAGAGACTTGGGAAGAGCTTTCCCGAGCCTGTGAAATCAATTCACCGAGAGCATCCACCATTTTCTGCAGCGAGGCGCCCAGAGTATCTTTGGGGCCAGCCAGATTAACTTTCACTGTCAGATCTTTTTCGGCGATCTGTTCGGCCACCTTGGCCTTGGCCTCCAGGCCGTCAATCATGGTGTTCAAGGCATCCACCAATTGCCCGGTTTCATCATTGCTACGCTTTTTCAAGCGCTGGCTTAAATCGCCTTCTGAAACAGCCAGAGATAACTCCACTGCTTCTTTCATGGGGCGGGTAAGGTCACGGGTGAAATACACGAGGAAGCCTGTGGCCAGCACCAGAGAAATGATGAGCACCGCGGTCCACAGGAAGAGATCAGTTTTGGCTGTGCTACGGATATTTTCAGCCATTGTGATAACGTGCCCCTGTTGGCTAAAGAGCATGACCCCAAACTCATCAATGAAATCGGTCATTGTAGCAAAAATGACTTTTCCATCCAGGCCATAATCACCCTCGGTTGCCTTAGAGAGAATGGTCTCGTAATACTTAGAAATGGCAACCCAATCAGCACCTGCTTCAAGATTTTCCAGGTGTTCTTTATTCTCTTTGGTCAGGACCAGGCCAGGAGCCACGAAACCCGACTCCACACCATTCATTCGCGTGGCCAGAGAGGCAATTCCTTTATAATCCAGAGCCCGATTATCTGCTGCCGTAGAAGCCAGTCCCGCCCGCAAGCGCCCCGCCTGCTCTTTGGCCATTTCCAGGACCATCAGAGTGAGCATGCGTTTGCCCAAACCTTTTCCTGATTTTTTTTGAATCTCGGCAGACTGAAAATCGGTGAATTCCTTGATCAAACCAGTAAAACTGCCAACAACCTGTCCCACCGGCTTTCCCTGATCCGCCATACGGCGGATTTCGGTAATATGACTCGCTGAAGCCAGCAGCTGTTTTTCCGCACTTTCACTGAGTGAATGTTCATGGACACCGGCGGTGAATTTTACATTCTGGGCATCGGTTCCTTGGCGGAATTCCTCAAGGCGGCTCTTGGTGAATCCGCCTTTCAGATAGGTGGCTGTGGCGCCACGCTCAATTTGCAGTGTATGAATGTACCCGGAACAATCCTGAATAACCTTCACCGACTGAGCCCAATCATCCGCATCGTTCACCAAAGACACTCGGGGAGCAATGACCACATAGGAAAAAGCCACTAATGCCAGGATAGGCACTAAACCCACCAAACCAATTTTATGAAGAATCTTCATTTAGAATTCCCATCCCAGAGTAGTAAAATTCCAGATCATTATTTGACTGTTGGTTTACTTATCGTCCATGTTCGGGAAATCTGTACATAAAAGAGCCCCCGCGAAAGCAGGGGCTCTAAATCAGACCATTTTTAATAATCTGAACAAAAACTAAAGGCTACATGGGGGAGAAACCCTGGTCTGCCCAATAGGCATCCTGGTAGATTTTCTCTAATTCAAGCAACTGTTCCAGATGCCCGTCTTCCCACTCCGCCAACCAGGTGAAGAGCTGCTTCAAATCAGCATCTTCAGTTTTGGCAGCTTGTTCCCGGTAGTAGGAGATCGCCTTGTTTTCCAGATCGCAGCCAATGGAAATGACAGCCATTTCGAAATTGCCACGTTTGATGGATTTTTTGAAATCGTCATTCACCACTGTCTGGCTACCGTGATCCACTTCAGCGGGATCGATGGCGTCCAGATTGATTTTGCCGTCGGTCATCAGGCTTTTGTACTGAACAGTGAGGATATTCACGTGGTCATCCTCATCCCGGGCCAGCATTTCAAACATGGCACGGGCCGCCGCATCCTTAGTTTCCTTGGCTGCGTGGCTGTACAACTGTTGTCCTTTGACTTCCACCATCAGGGCATCCTTAATGGCTTTGATCATGGCATCTTTTTTCATGTCGCTCATTGCTGGCCTCCTCAGCCTTCTAGAAATCCACCACATTGACTTTAAAATAATGCTTCGGGTTGCGGCGCATGGCATCCACCAGACGCTTCACCGAAGCCATGGTCGAATCGGCACGATCATACAAAAGGGGATCATGGAGCATTTTGGCTATGGAGCCATCCCCATCCTCCACCTGGTCCATAATCAAATTAAGACGATCGGCCGCGGTATTCAAATTAATCATGAGACTATCCGCGCCCGCCAGCGCGTTATCCACGCTATCGAAGGCATTGCCCACCTTGCCAGACTCTACAAATTCCCGCAATCCTTCGGTGGCCACCACTAAATTGGCCAAACTCACTTCGATATCGGCCTGGTTGCTTTCAATCATGTTGTCAATTTTCCCCAGGGTCTCATTGGCCTGGACCAGAGTGTCCACCACCTTGCCCTGCTCTCGGACCTCGTCCACCAGTTCGGTCACCTTGGCAGTCAAAACCAACATTTCTTCCAGGGCTTCTCCGGCTGCATCGGTCATGGCGGCAATAGTCCCGGCGGTGCGGCCCTCAAAAATATACCCTTCGTCGGCCAATACACCCTGCCCCGGATCAATCTCCAGTACAATTTCCCCGACAATGCCTTTTTCTCCCAAAATGACGATGGCATCTTCACAAAGCTGGGCCTTTTCAGACATTTTGATCTGAACTCGCACCGCGGTGGACAGGAGAGTCAAAGACTCAACCTCTCCCATACGGATCCCCCGAATCTGTACCCGGTCCCCTACGCGCAGCCCTTCCACTCGGGAAAAGTCCACCTGGTAACGCATTTGTTCATCGGACAGGTCCACATTCTTGAACCACATCATGCCCACCACCAGGATCACCAGGGCCACGACGGTCAGGATCCCCACCTGCACTTCATTGATTTTTCGATTTAAGGCCATAATTAAAAAGTCTCCAACGGTCCCTGGGAACTTCCCGTGATGAATTGGCGCATCATGGGATGCTTGGTATTGCGAACTTCATCCACCGTACCGGTGAATACAAATTTCCCTTTATACAGCATGGCTATTCGGTCAGCAATTTTGAAGGCGCTGGGCATATCATGGGTAACCACAATGCTCGTCACGCCCAACTCCTCTTTGCCCTTGATGATCAAGTCGTTGATGGAATCGCTGCTGATGGGGTCCAGACCGGTGGTGGGCTCGTCGTACAAAATATACTCCGGCCGCATGGCAATGGCCCGGGCCAACCCCGCCCGCTTTTTCATGCCCCCGCTCAAGGCATTGGGCAATTTATCTTCCACCTGATGAAGCCCCACCAGGGCCAGGCATTCGCAAGCGCGGGCCCGTATTTTTTCTGGTGGCCAACCCGAGTGCTCTTCCAGCATCAATCCCACATTTTTACAGATGGTCATGGAATCAAAAAGCGCGGCCCCCTGAAAGAGAAAACCAAATTTACGGCGCAGATCCATGAGCGGTCTCTTGGCAAGCCCGTTTATTTCTGTGCCTTCAATCCAGATATGGCCTTCATCAGCCTCCAACAGACGGACGATGCTCTTGAGCAACACCGACTTTCCTTCACCGCTGCGCCCGATGATCACCAGAGTTTCCCCTTTGTGAACCAATAGGTCGCATTGGTCGAGCACCTTTTTGGGGCCGAAACTTTTGGACACACCCTGGATAACAATTCCGGAATGGGCCCCGGGGTCATCCGCCCTCAGGTCCTTCGTTTCAGGAATGTTAAGGTTTGTATCCATGATACCTTATTTCTGCAGAATGATCTGAAAAATGACAATAGCCAGAAAATAATCGGCCACCAGAACACTCAGGCAGCTGCCCACCACAGCGGTCATGGTGCTCTTGCCAACACCCTCGGCGCCACCCTGGGTATTGAACCCAAAATAGATTCCGCTCAGGCCGATGATTCCTCCAAAGACCAGAGATTTGACCAACCCGCCCAGAATGTCGCTGTGCCGGTAAAACATCTGCAGGCCTTCAATAAAAACACTGCTGGTCACGTCCAAAGTCATCACAGAGACCGTATAGGCACCAAAAATAGCCACCGCATCGCAGAGAATGGTCACCACCGGCATCATCAAAAGAGCGGCCAAAAAGCGGGGCAGTGCCAAATAGGCCACCGGATCAATGGCCATGATGCTCATGGCATCCAGCTGTTCCGTTACTTTCATGGTGCCCAGCTCGGCGGCATAGTTAGCGCAAAGCCGGCTACCGACCACCAAGGCCATCAGCACCGGACCCAGTTCGATGAAAACCGTTTTCGAGATCATCACACCCAAAAACTTCAGAGGGACCATGGCCTGCATCTGATAAACGGCCTGCACGGCGGTCACAGCCCCGACAAAAACCGCTGTGACGACCACCAGAGGCAACGACCCCATGGCCACCACGTGCATCTGTTCGCCGATTTCACGTCGGCGGTGCCAGATTTGAGGGAACTGGAAAGTGATGGCGCGCAACAACATGACACCTCGACCTGCATTGAGCAGGGCCGAAATCACGGTGGAACCAATGTTTTGGAAGAGAGATGTCATGATGGTGCAGAATATAAGGCCGTCTGGATATGAAGTCTACATTCAAACGGACAGATAACCTGTGATCCCCCTCAACGTTTGCCGGGTAAAATCTTCTTCCCGAAGACGGATATCATCGGGAAATTCCAAACCCCGCGCGAAAAAAGGATCCGCAAGGCGCAGCTGCTTCATCAGCTCGGGGACCAACTCCTGAATCCCGTTGTCGTCGCTGGCCAGAACACCTTCCCGGCTCAGAGTTTGGCGCACCACTTCAACCCAACGTTTGAGCTGCTGGCGAGCGTTCTCCAGCAGAACGTGACCATCGCCAGTGAACATTCCGTGATGGGCGAAACACAGTCGTTTGGGCAAAGGAGTTTGCTCCAACATGGCCAGGATGGAATGGTCAGCCACTTCGGGAAAAAATCGGGGAGGAGTGGCAGGACGCAAATAACACTCCAAAGAATCATGGGGACGCCCCAAATTGCTGAACGTACCTGCCGATTCACCCAGAAAAAGGTTTTCTCCACAGAAGAACGAGACATGATGGGGGGCGTGGCCCGGTGTGGGCACAACGGTTATGCCCTGCTCCAGCAAATAGGCCGTATCCACCAGAGAGCTTTCGGGCACGGGCAATGGCTCGCCATATACGCTGGCCTTATGACCCAAAACTTTTCTGGAACCCTGCCAGAGACGGGCCGGATCCACCAGATGGGGACGACCAATGCGGTGGCTGTACACTTTGGCCTCGGGCCATCGCTCCAGGATTTTACTGGTGGCCCCACCGTGGTCCAGGTGAATATGCGTTAAAAGAATGAAATCCAGCCGGGGCAAATGCAGAGCCTCCAGCTGGGCCACCAGAAAATCGGCAGTGGAAGGCGGCCCCGGATCCACCACATAATAATGGCCGTTATGAGTGCCACCCCAGCAACTGATGAATCGTCGCTGCCCGGGCAATTCCTGATCCAGATCGATCAGCTGAAGCAATTCTTGACTCATGCCACTACCGCTGCAAATCCACGAATTTGGTGTATTGCTTCTGGAACATCAGATCCAACTGCCCGATGGGACCGTTGCGCTGCTTGCCCAAAATGATGGTGGCCAAATTAGCCAGGCTTTCATCTTCAGGTTTGTAAACCTCTTCCCTGAAAATGAACATCACCACATCAGCATCCTGCTCAATAGCACCCGATTCACGCAAATCGCTCAGCATGGGTTTGTGATCGCCCCGGGATTCCACCATACGCGAAAGCTGGCTCAGAGCAATGACCGGCACATTCAAATCTTTGGCCATACCCTTCAGGTTCCGGCTAATGACGGAAATTTCCTGTTGCCGGTTTTCCGCCCGTCCCCCTCCGGACATGAGCTGCAAATAGTCGATGACGATGAGTCCCAACCCGTGCTGCTGTTTTAGCCGCCTGGCCTTGGCTTTCATTTCCAGCACATTGATGCCACTGGTATCGTCAATAAAAATGGGGGCCTGGGAGAGTTTTTCACAGGCCGCGGTCAGGTTGGGCCAATCTTCGGCCTGCAGGCGTCCCCGGCGCAGATCATGAAGGTTGAACTGGCCACTGGATCCGAGCATCCGCATCACCAGTTGCTCCCGGCTCATTTCCAGGCTGAAAATTCCGACAGGGACATTTTCTCCCACGGCCACATTGTAAGCCAGGTTCAAGGCAAAACTGGTTTTCCCCATGGCGGGGCGGGCGGCCAGAATGATCAAATCACTGTTCATCAGGCCACCGGTTTTTTTGTCCAATTCCGTGAACCCGGTGCGCAGACCCGTGACTTCATCATTGTTGCGGAAAGCTTCTTCAATGCTCTTAAAAGTATCGGGCACGATGACATCAACACTGCTGAAACCATCACTTTTTTCATCGTCACTCACATCATAGATGCGCCCCTGGGCTCGATCCAGGATGGTGGCCGCGTCGTCCTCGGCAGCAAAAGCCTCGGCGGCAATGCTGTTGGAGACACTGATCAGATTGCGCAGAATCGCTTTTTCCCGCACGATACCCGCGTGGAAGAATGCATTGGCTGCGGTGCCCATCATACCGGAGAGGTCGATGAGGAAGTCCATACCACCCACCATTTCCAGCAGATTTCTCTCTTCCAGCTGCCGCTTCTTTTCTTTCCCCAGAAAGCTTTCCCCACCCTTGGTCAGGATATCAGCCACGGTGATGGGGTCGATGGCCTGATCGTCCTCGTATAGCTGGCACATGGCCCGGTAAATGAGTTGGTGCTCCAGGCGGTAGAAGTCGGGAAAATCGATGACCTCACGGGTTAATCCGACGGCCTCACGGTCCATCATCCCCGCACCCAAAACAGCCTGCTCCGCCTCTTCATTGAAAGGCGGCTTCCGATCTTGGGGAAGTTTGTCGTAACCAAAGGAAGAGCTTTTGCCTTTGCCCTTACCGGATTTATCAAAAGAAGGTTGAGCGGCCAAATGCATACCTCGAAACAAAGGGAGAAAACTTGTGATCAGAATGGTTTTCCAACTGGAAAAGGCTGGACACAACAATCTATCATGGCAGTGAGGGAATGTCATGCGCCCCCCTGCTTCTCCTGTGGATAACTCGTGGAAAAGAAAGGTGACACATTGGTACAACACTTGAAGATCTTGTGGATAACCTCCAAATAATGTGGAAAACATGGCGCTTACGGGGGATAATCCTGGGACCATGATCTCCAAATCGTATAAATAGCATCATTTGGCTTTGGGGATAAATGGGGATAACCTGTTTGGCATTGACCTGAACTGGAACGAGCACCTGCATGGATCACGCACATTCTCTGGAACGCCTCCTGGCCGCGCCCCACCCTCCCCGTCCCTGGGAGGATGAACACCAAATCCCTTGGCATGACCCCGCCTTCAGCCAGCGAATGTTGCAGGTGCACCTGGATCCGTCCACCCATATGGCCAGCCGCAACCCCGAACTCATTGACCGGCATATTGACTGGTTGGAATCCCAAATACCAGCTGGCAGCCATGTTCTGGATGTGGGTTGCGGACCCGGCCTGTACTGCCATGAGCTGGCCCGACGGGGCCATCGCGCCACCGGTTTTGATTTTGCGCCAGCCCCCCTGGAGTGGGCCCGCACCAAAAGCCAATCGGAAAAGCTGGACTGCCACTTCCTGAATCACGATCTGACCAAACTTCCCGATGACTTCACCACTCTCATTGAGGGGCCGTTGGATGCAGTGACCTTCTGGTTCGGAGAGTTCAATTCTTTCTCTCCGGCCATGGTCAGAGAATTCCTGCCCAAGCTAAAAAGCTGCCTCCGCCGCGGAGGAAAATTCATTCTGGAATACCAGCCGGATGATATTTTTGTAAAAGAAGAGAGCACCGACTGGTCTGTGGTCAATTCTTCAGTATTCTGTGACAGGCCTCACCTTTGGCTGCAGGAGTTTGGGTATGATGAAGATTCCGATACAGAAGTGCATGTGCACTGGATATTGGAAACGGAATCGGGTAGTCTGCAGCGGTATGTCCAGTGCCACAAAGCCTGGACCGACACTCAATTGCTGGCCCTTCTGGCCGAAGCAGGATTTTCCGAACCGATGATGCATCCGGCCATCACCGGCGAAAGCGAAGAGTTTGAATTCCCTCTGGTGGTGACGAGTGCGTAGAAAACGCAGACTGATTCCTTTTCTTCTGGGCCTGGCCCTGTTTGCAGGCTTCTACCTGGCGCCGCCCATGGCTGATGTAGTCGACCCTTTGGGCAACACCGTGGTTTTGTCTCACGAAGGCAAAGCTGCTTTGGGACTTTTCCTGTTGGCCGGCATCTGGTGGATTTTCGAAGTGCTACCCGCCGGTGTCACCGGTCTGACCATCGCCGTGGTGCAAACCCTGTGGTTCATCCGTGAGCCCCGCCAGGCCATGACCGACTTCATGGACCCATCTGTATTTTTCATATTCGGCAGCCTGCTCATTGGAGCGGCCTTCTCCAGCACCGGCCTCACCAAACGCATGGCCTTTTTCATGCTGAAAAGAATTCCCGAACGCACCTCCATTATCTACCTCGGCGTATTCAGCATGACCGCCACCATGACTCTCTTTATGGCCCACACCGCCGTGGCCGCTGCTGTTTTCCCGCTATTATTAGTGGTTAACCAACTGTATGAACCCACCGGAAAGTCCACCCAGTTTGGCAAAGGCTTATTCATTGGCATGGCCTGGACCGCTGGTGCCGGCAGCATCATCACTCTACTGGGAGCCGCCAGGGGAGCCGTGGCCATTGGGTTTTTTAGAGAACTCACCGGGCAGGAAATCTCATTTTTTGAAATCTCAAAATTCATGCTCCCTCTGGGCGTCATCATGGTATTCTTGCTTTGGGGTTATGTCTGTCTGGTTTTCAAACCCGAACGGGACGAATTGCCTGGGCTGCAGGAAAAAGCCTCAAAACTTTACCTGGCGTTGGGGCCCGTGCGCAAAAAAGAGATCGGCACCTTGGTCATCGTCTTTGGCCTGATGCTTTTGCTCAGTCTGCGCTCTTTCATCCCTGCTTTGATGCCCTTCCACAAAAGCGCCATCATTCTGGGCGCGGCCATCATCTTTTTTATTACGGGAATTTTGCGTTCCAAAGACCTGGAAGCGGTGCCTTGGAATATCATTCTCCTTTTTGGCGGGGCCATGAGCATCGGCTTCTGTCTGTGGCAAACAGGCGCCGCAGAATGGTTAGCCATTGGCTGGTTAAAAAACCTGGAGAACGCTCCCTGGCTCTTCTTCATTCTGGGTGTGGCCTGCTTGATTCTGGTGATGACCAACTTCATCATGAATGTGGCCGCCATCGCCATCACACTACCTGTGGCTCTGGTTATGGCGCCTTATGTCGGTGTGGAACCTGAAGTGGTTATGTTCGTGGCTTTGGCCACAGCCGGCATGCCCTTCATGTTATTGGTGGGTGCCGCCCCTAACGCCATCGCCTACGAAAGCAACCAATTCTCCACCAAGGAATTCTTCATGGCGGGCATACCAGCCAGCATAATACTGATTGCGGTGTTGATCCTGTTCGTCTGGAAGATCTGGCCCATGATGGGAATGCCGGTCTTAACCTGAGGCTTGGCCTGGGCCACCAATGAGTCTAAACAAAACTGCTGGAGAGGGTATTTCCGTAAGATTGACGATGAAACCGGATTTATTCTTCGAGACAAATTCCCGCCACAGACCAGGCCAGCTGCCCAGCATGATCACCCGGCAGCAGGCCTCTATGGCCGCCGCCAGAACTGGCGTGGGATCCGGCAGTCGTTCCACCGTTTCACCACTGACCAAAAGCAATACATCTGTCTTGAAGTTAAGAGATTTTAAAACACCGGGCAGGCTGGTTTGACGATCCACTGTGTGGTGACCTGACAGCAAAGCTGCCAAATCCCCCGCTAAAATACCGCTCTGTGCATATATGACAATATTCAAAGATTCCATAGATTTTGATTTTAGTGGTTTCATAACCAGCCTGCCACTTAAAATGTCAGGAAGTTAACTTCATCAAGACATGCTCTCGCCCAACGCTGCCTTGGTTCAATTAACTCCCTGACAATTTTCCCCCACCGATTTGTCAGAAAAACACCAAACACCCACATGTCTGGTGTTTTCCATTAAAGACAGTCCCTCCCCTCAAAAACAACTGCCTCCAATGAGAATCGAAGCCCACGCTTCATACCCTATATGGCAATTGGCGTACCAAAACTGGAATTTTCATTGGTTTATTTAAGTTGTTTGTTTTAAACAACTTAAATAAAAACCAAGGAACGGGCCTGGCTTAAAAAAAGAAGAGCTGCAATATCAATATTGCAGCCAAGTCGTTGAATATTTTTAACTCATTTTATAACTACACGTTAGGGGTGCAACAATGATATAGCATGAGCAACATCAGTATGGCGTTCCAGTCAGGCTCGTTTGAAATCTTCGGGATCCAGCCCCAGCTTTTTCATGATCCGCTGGAAACTGGGCCGGGGCAAACCGCTCAAATTAGCAGCTTCCGTCACATTTCCCAAAGTGCTGGTGAGTTTTTCAGTGATGAATTCCCGTTGCCATTGTTCGGTAATGCGGGCCTTGGCTTCATCATATTCTTCATTTCCGCCTTTGGAGCAGCCAACAATTCCCGATTGAAAAATATCACCCAGACTGATGACAGATCCCGCACAGAGGAGCACCGCCCGCTCAACCTCATTGCGCAGCTGGCGCACATTGCCAGGCCAGGGATGCCGAGACATCTGTTGCTGGACTGCCGGAGAAAAGCCATGAATGTCTTTGCGGAAACGAGCAGCGGCTTCTTTCAGGAATGTTTGTGCCAGAGGCAGAGTATCGCCCAGACGATGGCGCAGGGGCAAAAGATGGATGCGATAAATATTCAACCGATAAAAGAGTTCGGAGCGGAACTCCCCTGTGGTGATGGCATGCTCTAAATCTTTACTGGTGGCTGCCACGATGCGGGTGTTCACACTGATGCTTTCGTTCTCACCCAACCGTGTAAAAGTCCGCTCACCCAGCACCCGCAGAAGTTTCACCTGGAACGGCAAAGGGCTGTCGCCAATTTCATCCAAAAACAGCGTGCCGCCATGGGCCATCTCAAATTTTCCAATGCGCTTTTGGTTAGCCCCTGTGAAAGCGCCCCGGGCATGGCCAAACATTTCCGACTCAATAATATCTGCCGGAACCGCCCCACAGTTGATCCCTACAAAAGGGCCTTCACTCACAAGACTTTGATCATGAATGCGCCGCGCCACCATCTCCTTACCGGATCCGGACTCGCCGGTGATCAGCACGGTGGCATCGGTGGCGGCCACTTGGTCAATCTGCTCCAACATCTTCAAAGTGGATGGGTCGCCAGCCACAAAGGACCCCGTCAACCGCTCCACGTCTTCCTTGTGAGCCTGGATGGCACGAGAGTTAACCCGCGAAGACAAAGCTTTTTCTACGAGGTTTAAGAGTTGGGGCAAGTCCGCTGGTTTCGAAACATAGTGGAAGGCCCCAATCTTAATGGCCTGCACCACGGTCTCCAGATCTTGTTTTCCCGAAAGCATGATTACCGGCGGAGGGTTGTCCGTGGCCTTGATGCGTTCCAGAATTTCCAAACCAGACATGCGGCCCACACCCAGGTTCACATCCAATAAAATGATATCCGGGTGATTCTTTTCCAAAAGAGCCAGGGCCTCATGGCCCTCGTGAGCCATTTCCACCTCAAAACGGTGGCTCAGGACCAAAGCCAGGTCACTGCAATACTCTGGCTCATCGTCAATAATAAATAGCCGAGGGTTGCCCATATCAGCTCTTTCTTTGTTCCAATGCGTCGTAAAGGGCGCGCAGGCGCCTCACATCGTTCCAGGTATCACGCTTCCAGGCCGGATTACGCAACAGGGCAGCCGGGTGATAGGTAGCCATCACCGGAATGCCTTCGTAGAAATGAACCGATTCACGCAATTTCCCCAAACCATCCTCAGTGTTCAACAGCGTTTGAGCAGCCACTCGCCCCAGGCAGCAAATGATGCTGGGTTGAATGATGGCTAGCTGGCGTTTGAGAAAAGGCTCGCAGGCTTTCACTTCAACAGGCAGCGGGTCGCGGTTGGCCGGAGGGCGACATTTCAAAATATTGCCGATGAAAATATGCTCCCGTTCAAAACCAATGGCGGAGATGATTTTGGTGAGCAACTGCCCGCTGGCCCCCACAAAGGGCTGTCCTTGCAAATCTTCATCTCGCCCAGGAGCCTCACCGATAAACATCACCTTGGCGTGAGCACTGCCAGCTCCGAAAACCACTTGGGTGCGTGTTTCGGCCAGCTTGCACTGAACGCAGGGCAAAACTTCATCCCGCAATTCTTTCAATGCCCGGCGAGGATCGCCTCCATGTTTTTCCAGTAAGGGATCGGGAACCACTTGGTGAGGAGCCTGCCGCCCCATCAGGCCAAACGTGGCTTCCACAAAATGATCGCATTGACGCTGGAATTCAGGATCTTTGATAGGTGGTGCAGGTTGTGGTGGTTGGGGCTTCGCTGCTTTCTGAAGTTCAGGATTTGCAGGGACCTCTGGCGTAGTTTGGGATTCCGGGGTAACCGGGATAACCGGGGCTTCTGGAGCAATCGGGACTTCAGGAACAACCGGGGCCTCAGGAAGGGCCTCCACCGGGCCCTCGTCCAGAAACCAGTCCAGCCCTGTATCAGAATTCTGCTCGACCCACTTGCGCAGGTCGTTTTTCAGTTGCCCGTGATGGTCTTCAGCATGGGTCATGATTTAAATTTCTTTTTCGGTATCAGCCAACTGCTTCAGGATATCAGAAGCCAACTGGCCCTTGGGAACAGATTCACTGTGCCAGATAACCCCGGCTTCTCCCATGAGTGTGACCTGGTGGTTGACCACCCCAAACCCAGCGCCCTCCGCGGTAGGATTGTTAGCCACAATATAGTCCATATTTTTGGCCCGGCGTTTGGCCGCCGCCCGCTGCATCATATCATCAGTTTCCAGGGCGAAGCCAACAATTTTTAAATCCTGGCTACGATGTTTAGGGACAACCTGGGCCAGAATATCAGGATTGGGCGTCATTTCCAGGGACCACTGGGGCCCCAGAGCCTCTTTCTTTATTTTCCCTGCAGCCAGTTGGGACGGCTTGTAGTCGGCAACGGCGGCCGCCATAAAAATCCAGTCGGCACCGGCTTCCAATGCTACAGCCACCGCACCTGCCATGTCCTCTGCGGACTGCACCGCTTCCAAGCGCTCCAGCCCCCGCGGCGCCAACAGAGAGGTGGGCCCTGCCACCAAATGAACTTTGGCGCCAGCTTGAACGGCCGCGGCAGCCAAGGCAAATCCCATGGCACCGGATGAACGGTTGGCCACATAACGCACCGGATCGATGGGTTCGTGGGTGGGGCCCGCTGTGATGAGAATGCGTTTTCCAGACCAAAAACCATCGGCCGGGGTATTTTCTCCAGAGCCGGAACCCTCAAGGACAGCGGCCATCTCCTGGGCTGCCGCCAAAATATCTTCGGGTTCACTCATGCGCCCATGGCTGACGGTACCGCATGCCAGCCAGCCTTCACCTGGACCGACAGTGGCCACGCCCCGGGTGTGCAGAGTTTCCAGGTTAGCCTGGGTTGCGGCATGAGCCCACATGTTGTCATTCATGGCCGGAGCCATGAGCACCGGACCGGGGAACGCCAACAAAAGGGTGGATACAATATCATCGGCGATGCCGTTGGCGGCCTTGGCCATGGTATTGGCCGTAGCCGGGGCCACGATGGCCATGTCAGCCCAACGGGCGTATTCGATGTGATCCAGGGCCTGGCTCTGACCCTCTCCCCAAAGATCTGTGGCCACTGGCTGGCCAGTGAGGGCCTGAAAAGTCAGGGGAGTCACAAAACGGGTGGAGGCCTCGGTCATGGCCACGCGCACAGAAAAGCCCGCCTGCATTAACAGGCGGGCTAAAAAGCAGGCTTTGTAGGCAGCAATGCCACCACTGACCATCAACAGAACTCTTACAGAGCCCATGATCTATTCCTCTTCCTGCAAATCCCTTTCAGCGCGAATTTGCCGGGCACGTTCCTTTTGGTCAAACCATTCCACCTTGCCATCGATCAGACGATCAACAGCCAAGCTGGTGATCTTTCCGGGTAAGGTCACTTCAAACATGCGCGCCCGTTCATTCAATCGGCGGGCCTCAAGGGCTGCAATTTTAATCGCCTTGAACTTGTTGGGAATCAGAGCAATAACTTTTTGGCGCGGGATATATGTCATGGAGACTTCCTCTGCAATTTTGGACGTGAAACGGGCGTTTGGACACGACATTCAAGCAATAGCCAGAAAAAATCGCGATATCCGCACACCTATCCACAGCGTTGCGGCAACCGAAGAACAATAATGCAATTCAGGGAAAACGCAAGGAAAGCTGAATTTACCGCCGCCATCAATCCAAAGGACTCTTCCCCTGGACGTTGCTGCGGCAGCTTTCAGCCAAAAGAATGGCCTTCATCCGCACCACGGCCTGATCCAAATCATCGTTGACCACCCAATACTTATACCGCCCTGCATAACCCACTTCGGTGCGCGCATTTTTCAGACGGGTGGTGATGACTTCTTCTGCATCGGTGGCCCGGCTGCGCAGCCGTCTTTCCAATTCATCCCATGAGGGCGGAAAAAGAAATACCGAAACCAGCTCGGTCTCATCGTAAATGTCGATGACATCCACCCCACCCTGGACATCTATATCCAGCAGAGGGATTTTCCCTACAGCCGCCATCTCGGCCAACCGGCTGTGCCGGGTGCCGTAGAGATTTTTATGTACCCGGGCCCATTCCACGAACGCGCCTTCGCTAATCAGCTGCTGGAATTTTTCCTCATCCACAAAGTCGTATTCGCGGCCGTTTACTTCACCCTCACGCATGGGGCGGGTGGTGGTGGAAATGGAGAAGGCCAGGCGGGGATCATCCGCCATGAGGGCCCCTACGAATGTGCTCTTGCCGGCCCCCGATGGCCCGGTGATCAGGACTATCATCTTATCCTCATTATTCCAGGTTCATGATCTGTTCGCGCATGGACTCCACTTCGTCCTTCATTGTGATCACGGCAGTGGTGATGTCCATAAGGTTGGTTTTGGATCCCATGGTATTGACTTCCCGGTGCATTTCCTGCAACAGGAAATTCAAGCGCTTGGCCACTTGCCCGCCACCATCAAGGGCAGCATGAAAGTGTTGGATGTGGATAGCCAGCCGCTCAATTTCCTCATTGATGTTGGCCTTGTCTGCCAGCAGCGCAATTTCCTGGGCCTGGCGCTGGGGATCAAGAGGTTCCTCCAGGATTTTGGCCAGACGTTCTTCCAGTTTGGTCTGAACCTGCAAGGCTGCCTGAGGAGCCAGTTTTTCCACCTCAGCCAAATTCACCGAAAGTGTTTCCAGCCTTTGCTTCATCTCTACCACCAAGGCTTGGCCTTCTTCTTCTTTCATGCGCATCAAACCCTTGTGAGCATCTTTCAGGGCCGTCATGAGAGCGGTTTTGATGTCATCGGGATCCAGCTCCGCGTCCTGAGAACGCAGAATGTCCGGCACGGCCAGCAGATGGTCCAGAGTGATGTTCTGCTCCTGTCCCGTCAGTTCCTTGATGCGGGCGGAGGCGTCCTTCAGCATGTTCAGCCCCTGCTCCAAACGCTCGGGGTCCAGACCTGAAACAGCCCCCTCTTTTTCCAGATTCAGCTGGGTGGAGACCGTCACGCGCCCACGGGCCACGTTCTCTTTCAGGAATTGGCGGATTTCCATTTCATGGACGGCCAATGCTCCGTACAGTTTCAGGCCGACGTCCAGAAAGCGATGATTCACCGATCGCAATTCCACCGTGACGGTGATCGGACCAATCTGTTTTTCGCCGTTACCAAAACCTGTCATGCTCAGCATAAATGCCTCCAGGGGAAGATGATTTGTTTTGGGCTAGTTTAGGGCAGAGGGTTGGGTTAGGCAAGAGATTGTGGGGGTTGGGCGGGTTCAGCCACTAAATCATCAAAAACGATGCCCGCCGGGGGGCAATGATTTTGATGATATGCACTCTTGAATAAGAAGACAACAAGCCTCAAAATGCAGAGCATATTTCACAACAGATCTCCCAGACGTTTTTGAGGGAAACCATTGAAATTCAACCGCTTCATTCTCATGCATTTGCTCTGGTTGCTCCCCCTCGCTTTTTATTCGGGGAATCATTCCTATGACGCAGCAAAATTTACGATCCTGGCAGCGGCTGTCAGTCTTTGGTTAGGCCAGGCCGCCTGGCTCGAATGGCGGGGGCAGTCTGGGCTGTCTTTGGGCAACCGAGGCTTGCTGGCCCTGGGGGGGCTGGTCTCTTTGGCAGCTGCCGGAGTGATACAATCCCACAGTCCCACTCTGGTGGTGCGCACCTGCCTCTTAATTTCTTTCTTCGGAATGGTGGCCTTTCACACGGCCAAACAAACTGGCGGACTCACCAATCAAAAACCACTGCTGACTACTGTAACGATGGCCGCGGCCATCTCTGGCCTATATGGATTGCTGCAGATGGCCCACTGGCTCCCTGGGGCTCCACCCTCCTCCGGGTATCCTCCGGGAATCAGCACCCTTGGCAACCAGAACTATCTGGCCGGATTTATGGCCGTGAGTTTTTGGCCAGCTCTGCTTCTATTGCGAAAAACCCAGGAATGGAAATTCCGGATTCCCATCATTGGGGCCCTGGTCATCATCCTTACCACTCTGATCGCTTCAGGAGCCACCGGTCCGCCCATGGCCATTTTGACAGCCATCGCACTAGTTAGCCCGTGTATTATTCTGGTTAAAAAGGGTTTGGGAAAGCGAGTTCCGGTGGCACTCCTGAGCCTGGTTGTACTGGTGGGTGGATCAGGCCTCGCGCTCATGCTCAGCACCACCACCAACTCATCCGGCCCCGTGCATCAGCTTCTATCCTCCAACCACGGCGGCATCCGCCAGGCCGATTGGGCAGCGTCCAGGGTCATGTTCCAATCCCACCCTGTATTTGGTGTCGGTGCCGGTAATTATTTGGTGCAGTGGCCCGATGCTCGGTCCCAATTATTAAGCACGGGCATTGGACCAGAAGGTGCCCCCATTTCCACCAGGGCCCATAACGAAATCTTTCAATGGGTTGCCGAAACAGGACTCTTGGGCTCAGTCTACCTTTTGGTTTTGCTGGTGCTTTTCAGCCTGGCTTGGCGCAAAACATTTCAGGCCAGGAATACGGACCAACAGATTGATCACCTTCTGCTCACGGCTGGATTGCTGACGGTAGCAGTGCATTCCATGGTCAGCTTTCCTCTGCATTTGCCGGCCACCTCCCTGGTCTTTGCCTTCCTGCTGGGCTTGCATTTCCTTAAAGAAAAAACAAAGACACCTGCCAGCCCCGCCGGAGCAGGAAAAGTTCAAGCAGTGATCCTGATGATGATCGCCCTCATCCTGGCTGTGGGCTGCCTCCAGGAATTTCGCGGCGACCTGAACATCGCTTCAGGCCGCCATCACTTCACTCAAGGAAAAATGAATGAAGCGGCCCAAACCCTGAACCGTGGGCTGAAGCAAATGAAGTGGCCAGGCCACGGTCACCTCTATCTGGGCCTGGCCCAAACCGCCCTTGGCCAGATGGATGATGCCGAAAACAATTTCCGCCTCAGCCTCTTGGACCGGCCAACTTTCGAAGCCCACCTGGCTCTGGCCGAGTCGGCGATCAACAGAGGTGCCTATGTTTCAGCTCAAGGTCATTTGGATATAGTGCAGAACTGCCAGCCACATCCGGGTTTCCTCCGACAGGCCAATTTTCTCAGGGGTTTGATGCTGGTTCATCAGAATGAATGGGAAAAAGCACACAAGGTATTTGAGCAGTTTCTGGAGGAAAACCCGAACCAACACCGGGCCCTTTTAGGTTTGGGATATTTGGAAGCTCAGCTGGAGCGGCCTGAACTTGCGGAAAAATATTACCACCGGGCCATGGCTGTCATCGATGAGCAGATTTCCCAGTTCCACAAAAATCCGGGGCAGGAATCAGCAGCGTTTTTAGTGCGGTTGCAGCAGAACAGGGAAGTGGCGGCCAAGGCCCTGAAAGCCCTGGCCCCAAAACCCTGAGACTCTATCTGATCAGACTCATTTTAGCCACCGACCCCATGGCTTTTCCATCCTGATAAAGCCGGGCAAAATAGGAGCCACTGGGAACTTCACGCCCGCTGCGGTCCCGTCCACTCCAGGTCACTTCGTGCCGGCCAGGGCCTGCGGCATCTGAGGGCAACACGGAAACAATCTCGCCGCGCAGAGAATAAATCCGCACTTCCACGTGACCCTCATTAGCCAACTCGAAAGAAATGGTGGTTTGAGGATTGAAAGGGTTGGGATGAATGCCCAACTGGTAAGCTGAGGCGGGAACATCATCCACGGCCGACAAATGTGGTGTGCGGAACTGCACAACCAGGGAGCCCTCGGGAGCTGGCAAACGCACACTGTTTTGTGAGCGCATGGACTGAACAATCACCCGATTTGATTGGGGCAGGTAAACCTGCAAATCTAAATTTTCAGGCCAATCTCTGCACTCCCATTGTAAAGTTACGGGGCCGGATTCTGCCATCACAATTTCCGCATCCCAGGCCAACGATTCGTCGGCAGGAGAGACCAGATCGCGGAAGGTTTTGTCTCCCAAAGGCAGCTCCCACTCCGGGCGAAGCATTCCCATATGACCACTGTTTTGGGGGCCTGACGGCAGCATCGGAATATCCAAGAAGGGATCAAAACCGGCGCTGGCTTCAGGATGCACACCAAACGAAATCTGGTGCGCAAGACCACTGGCACCGAAAGCCCGCACGTTGGTGCTCCAGATGGATTCTGGCGGATAATCTCCATGGTCGGGGTTGCTGATCCGGCTGGGCATAAGCATGAAGTTTTCCCAATCGAAGACAAGGGAAACGCCTTCTTCGATGGCACCGATCCAATACCCGTTCCAGGTTTCCAGGGTGTCAACTATTTCGTATTCATCAGAGCTTGTATTAAAGCCCACCACCGAACCAAGCACCAACTCTTCATCCACCGCTTCCTGCCAGGTATAGGTTTTGTCCAGGCGTTCAACAATTATATATTCCGTGGAACCAGGGAACCAAAGAGGATACCCCACCATATTCCAACCGGAAAACAAATCAATGGAGACGGGATCAAGGGCCATCTCACCATCATCCATGCTCCAGTAAAACAGCCCCTGTCCAGCCACCCAATATCCCCGGCCATGAACTGCATCTTCTGTGGGCTCTTCCAATTCGTAACCATCTTCTCCGAGGAATCGGTAGACGTAGTTGTGCCCTGGCATCTGATCCAGAATGACATCTTCCAAGCTGGTGTGACCAGGAGTTGGGATAAGCGGCATGCCAATCATGGTCCAACCAGAAGCAATCACTCTACTGGAAGGCGACAAAGATGGCGGTCCGTGGTTTCCCATGATGATCAGGAAATCGTTCACCGATGAGGCCGTATTTTCGTAAGTAAAGGACAGCTCCGGAAAGAGGTTGTAAATCTGATTGGTCTGCAGGTCTTTGATGAGCAGAGGGATGCCCGCTGCTTCATCAAAATTGGGAGTGAAATTGATTTCGACGGTACCGACCTGGTCGGTTTCAACTCTCAAAGGCCAGGTCTTAAGTTCATTCTCGGGATAATAATTTCCATGCACCATGGACCGAAAGCGAGGACCAAAAGGCCATGCTGATTGGGTAAAAGAAGCCACCAGGAATTGGCTTGGCGGCGGGCCCGGTTCGGGAAAATCGATCCCCTCATCATAACCATCGGTGGCAAATTCGGCGGCCGAGGCATGATTATCCAAATCGGCCATACCGTTGCAGATGACATCAACCACCACATCAAGATCTGGTATTGGTGGCAAAATGGGTTCATTGCCCACCACCAATTGGAAGCTGCGCAGGTCGTCCGTATAAATGGGATAATTGTAAAGGTACGGATCCTCCAGCAAAGTATGCTGCCCAGTGGTCTCATCCACGAGAGTCATGAAAATATCCTCGTCACCCGCAAAGGAAGGCAGGAAACTCATTCCAACGAAATATGGAGGTTCGGAACCTTCAGGAATGGATGAATTGACGGAAAGAGACCAGGCCTTGGTGGTGGCATACGGATCGAAAAAGGCCTTAATATCCTGCCCAAAGTTATCGCCTTCGGGGACATACCATTCTGGGTGAGGAAAGAAAACCACCGGGTCGGGATCGGAATCAATCAGATCAAAAGAAACGTCGAAACCATCGGTGGCCCAGCTGGAGGTGCCGGCCAGATTGTCCTCATCTCCAAGACAGGAAACCTGCACAGTGATCCCGTCGATCCCGCTACTGATATCACAATATTCCAAAGGCTCGGTGCCATTGATCCGGGCCACGGGCAGAGAATAGTCCAGGGAAATGGGGTTGGCCGGAACAATAATTTCAGAACAATTGAGAAACGCCATGGACCCTTCAATAGAAGCCGGCTCGGCGGGAGCCATGTAAAAATCCTGCACATCTCCGTCGGCGTTCATATTCAGGACAGACAAAGTGCAGAGCAGGATACGGTTTTCTGTGGCTGGATGAGGGAATTGAAAACCAACAATGAAGTTTGTCCCAGAACCAATATTGATAGTATTTCCAGGAAACGTTGTGCTCAATACCTGGATATCTTCCGGAACAATGATTTCCAGTTCAAAACCATTCATGCAATTGGATTCGGGATTCAAAAGATAAAGGTACATATTGGCGGCGGAAAAGGGCTCCATACCACCCATGTTGATCATATTGCCCCCCGGATCAAATGTCAGGGCAAACAGATTGGGCTCTTCACAGAACATACCGGCATGGGCGGCCGTGGGAATCAAGGCCAGGAAAAGTGCTGCCAAAGCCAGGAGCAACGTGGTGGTTTTCATGATGCAATCCCCCAGAAAAAAAATGAATTTCAGCGATACAGAGCTTTGATCCCAGCCAGCGTTTCTTCGGTATTGGGCACCTGGTCATCCAGGCGAAGTTCCCAGAAGAAGTTCATGTGGGTAGAGGTGATTATAAAATTAATGGAGCCCGGGACAGGGATTTCTTCGTAGAACCCACCTGGACCATGAATCCACATTTCATAGGGCAAACTGTTGAAGGCACCAGTGGCCACGGAAATGGACGCAATTTCTCCCACATGAGTCGAATTCAAATTGAATGGGAAATACTCGATCCGGTCCAGGATCAGATTGTCAACGGGGCGAAAATCCCTATACCAGCGGTTGGGCAGGTGGGCCGGCGGATCGACCATGGCCAGAAACCCATCCAGATCCTCATCCGGCGCAGCAGGCGGCGCAGGTTGGTCCAGTCCGTCAAATCCGGGAATGGCATCCTCCCGCAAACCGAAGGTACAGTTGTAGGTTTGATCCTTGTCTACATGAAAGATGGTAAAAAATGTCATCTCCTCGGCCAAGGCGGCTCCAGGCACAATAATGACCAGTAGAAACAACAGGATAACGATTTTTAAACTCATCAAAACAATCCCCTCCCCCGGAAAATAGTTAGGTGGATATCCTACCATACTGAAAAGGACTTTTCCATTGAAACGTAAAATATGAAGCAAATATTTACCCTCAGGAACGCCCTTTTGTGATAAACTTATTTCAACAATATTTTCATCTCAATATTTTTGGGGGAATTCCATCATGCGCAATTTCACTATCCTCATTTTGATCGTCGCCTGCCTGGGCAGTGCTTATGCTTTTGAACTGGGCAACCAGCAGAGGATTGAAAAAGACAACAGCCATGTGGGACTAAATCCCGGTACGCCCAACACCCGGGAGGGCGGCGAAGATATGGAGACCGCGTTCCCCATTCCCTCCATCCCCTTTTATGACACCGGAAATACCAGCAACCATATTAATGACTACGATGAGGCTTGCCCCTATGACACCTCAACGGCTCCGGACTTGGTCTATAAGTACCAGCCCACAACAGATATCATCTTGTCGGTAGACCTCTGTGGTTCTGGTTATGACACTAAAACTTATATTTATGAAGGTTCCGGCAATCTGGTTTTCTGCAATGACGATTTTTATCAAGATGAAACCTGCGGCCAATATGTTTCCCTTATTGAACAAGCCTTTCTTTTTGGTGGTCTCACCTATTACTTCGTCATCGATGGGTACGGAGAAGATTCAGGGGACTATATTTTGAATATTTCAGAATATATTCCGCTACCTCCCTGCGTCCTCACTTGTGACGGCATAAATGAAGGTGAACCCCCATTAGTGGATGGCTACGAAGACGCTTACAATGGTGGTTGCAACAGCCCTGATTTTGGTAATCCCTTTCTGGATTTAACTGATTCTTCAAATTCAAACGGGGAGTTAAACCTCTGCGGAAAATCGGGTTGGTACAGCGCCATTACTATTCGTGACACCGACTGGATGTATATCCAGTGTGGTGAACTTGGGCTCATCGAATGGACCCTCGACGCTGAACTACCCGTATTTGGTTTCCTGCTGGGTGGCAACTGTACAGATGGTGCCACTGTTGACGAGCAAATCACAGCTGGCCCTTGTGCTCCTGCTACCATGCTCATCCAGGGTAACCCTGGGGATGTCATCATGGTATGGGTTGGCCCCACCGAATACAGCGGCCCTGGGGGCTTTTCAGGCCCTGAATTCGACTACGTCGCACTCTTCAGCGGCCTTGATGCCAATGGCTGGATCTCAACCGAAAACCTCAGTTTGGATAGCATCAAAAGTTTGTACCGATAAAAGGGGGAGAATATGCGCTATCTTGCGGCACTCTTTTTGATTCTCGTTTTCCTGAGTGATGCCAATGCTTTCGATTTGGGTACCAAACCCAGCAATACAAAAACCAACACCCATGTAGGTCACAATCCCGGGACTCCCGATGGCCGCCAGGGTGGGGAAGACATCTCTTCCGCCATCCTCATCCATAGTATTCCTTTCAGCGACACCGGCAATACTTCCGATAACTTCGATGATTATGATGCTGACTGTCCTTACAGCACCTCCACCAGTCCTGATGTCGTCTATCGCTTCACACCAGAATTTGACCTCCCGTTGACGGTGGATCTTTGCGGATCCGGTTATGATACCAAGACATACATCATGGATGCGGATCTGAACATAATCGCCTGCAATGACGACTTCTATTCCGATGAAATTTGCGGCAGTTATGTATCGATGATCGAATTTGCGGACCTGTCCGCCGGTACCGAATATTTCATTGTTATCGATGGCTACGGCGAAGATGCAGGAGACTACATTCTCGAAGTCCGTGAATACGAATTTCCCGCTCCCTGCATCCTGCCCTGTAGTGGTTTAAATGAAGGTGAACCCTCATTGCAGGACGGCTACGAAGATGCCTATAACGGAGGGTGCAATAGCCCTGAGTTCGGCAACCCATACGTTGATCTGACCGAGATGACTGATAATATCGGTGAATTAACCCTCTGTGGCGTTTCCGGCTGGTTCAACGATAACACCAACCGTGACACCGACTGGATGTACATCAGGTTTGGTCCATTGGGCCTTATTGAGTGGACTCTTGACGCGGAATATCCGGTGTTTGGCTTCTTGCTCGGTGGCGACTGCGCTGCTGGCATCACCGTTGACGAGCAAATGAATGCTGGCCCTTGCACTCCTGCTAATATGATAATTCAAGGTTCCCCCTATCAGGACATTCAGGTCTGGGTAGGCCCTACCGAATACAGCGGACCTTCAGGATTTGTGGGTCACGAGTTCAACTACGTCGCTCACTTCACAGGTCTGGATCCAATTATTGGTAGTGCTACTGAAAAACGTAGCTTCGGCCAAATCAAAAGTCTGTACAGGTAAAACAAAACCATGAACTCACCTCATGGAGAACTCATTCGCCCCTTCGTTGCAACCCTCATGGCCTTTGCCTTCATCAGCGGTTGCAGCGAAGACACAGAAACCCCTTCAGCCCCACCCTCATCACCCACACCCCAGGAAATCATCATCCAGGGTGTAGGCCCCCACGGCATCTTCGACCCCTCCCTGGCCCACGACCCAGCCACCGGTAAACTCTGGATGAGCTACTCCGAAGTCGATGACTCAGAAATGTGGCCCACCCAGAACACAGCCGTGCAAACCCGCTTGGCCACTTCCCTGGACGCTGGCGAAACCTGGCAGGACACCGGCACCGTCCTCAACCCCGCTCTGGATCTGGTCCTGCCCCTGGACCCACCCAACAACGCGGGCACCTGGCAACAGGAAGTCCCGGCCTTGGTTCTGGACCCGGGCGCCCCCGCCGCCGAACGCTGGAAACTTATCTGGATGCGATACCTGCAAATCAACCACTCACCCGCCTACATGCACGGCTGGCTCGCCCTCAAAACGGCGCCCTCACCGGAAGGCCCCTGGTCCCCAGAACGCAAACTCTTCGTGGGCGCCGGCTATGACCCTATCAATGACGGAACCATTGGCACCCCTGAAGTTTTTGTTAATATGCTGGACCCTGAATTGAGTGGAGTGGCCATCGTTGCCGAGCCTGGTCTCCTGGCCACCGACGAGGCCCTCTATGCCACCATGTTGGCGGCGGAAACAGGTTCCCAGGATGGAAAGATTATTCTCCTCAAATGGCCCCATCCCGCCGGTCCCTGGCAATACCTGGGATCATTCCTGAACAATACCACCGATGGCCCCCGCTTTGCCGTGGATGGTTTCAGCGCCCCCGAACTGTTTGTCCAAGGCGACACCACCTACCTCATTGTGACCCCGCAATCCAATGATCGTTATGATGGCACCATGGTTTTTGAAGTCACGAATCTGGAAACCGCAGCCATCCAGCGGGTGGATAGTGTCCCAACAATAACCCTGGAATTTTACGGTACCGAGGGAACCCACAACGGCGCTGCGGGTTTTCACGAGGCAGCCACAGGCAGCGGTCTCATTTACAGTGAAGTTGATACCAGCGTGCTGCCACTTCACTTTCGGATTTTCAAAAGCTTGCAAACTCCGTAAGCGGCCTTGTGGACAAAGGAAATAAGCCTTACTATCTCAAAAAATCCCCCAGCCGCCTCCAGATCGGAAGGTCTTTCCCATGATCAGAACCCTCACCATTGCTCTGCTCCTGCTGGCCCTCAGCGCTGGGTCCTGCCTGGCCTTGGACGTGCCCATTGGCCCACGCCTGGGTTACACCCACTGGGATGGCATCAACCAGATGCACTTCGGTGCCCACGCCAAGCTGGGCGAGCTCTTTCCCAATGTGGAGCTGATACCCAATCTGGAAATGGGTTTCAATAATGGCTACACCATCATCATGCTCAACGGAGACCTGGCCTACAAGTTCACCGAATTGACATCCACCACCTACGGTTTGTACGGCGGTGGCAGCCTCTCCCTCAATTACCTGGATCACGACTTGCTGGAGGGCAACTTGGATCTGGGCCTCAGCGCCCTGGTGGGGGCCACCCGTAGACTGGATAATGGAGACGAGGTTTTGGGTGAAATCCGATTGGGGATTCTGGATAGCCCCGGCTTCAAACTCACCTTCGGGTATACGTTCTTTTAATGGCTAACGCACCGCATCCCTGGACCGAGTTGTCCGTGCTCCAGAATTTGGTGGCCCACCTCCGGCAGATGTGGATTCCGCTGGATATTTTTCGCATGGCCGTGGGACCGGATTGGATGCGGCTTCACCTGGTGGGAGATGAGCGCCCGGGTTTGGTGATTTCCTCTCGTCCGGGCAGCAATTTTGTTTTTGCGGTGGAGGGCACCTGGGAAGAATCTGTTCGGCAGGCGCTGCCTTTAACCAAAGGACTCCCATTGGGGCCGTTGCTCACGGGAGCCACCCTTTTGAACATGGGGATCTTACCCGAGGACAAAGTGCTGGCCCTGCAATTGCGCACACCAGACGGCCAAGTGCTCACCCTGCAGCATCAGTTATTCGGAGCCAGAGGCAATACCACGATCCTGGACCGTCACTCCAAAATTTTGTGGTCCCGGCACCCCTCTCCTCACAGCCTGCTGACCCAAACTCCACCCAAGAGCACCTGGCAAACGGGCCAATGCGAAGACACCAGTGACTGGGCTAAAACCCTGTTTGATAAAATGCTCTCTGCCTTCCAGCAACGGTTGGCCCAGGATATTTTCACATCCCATCACACGTCCATCTCCCGCTCTTCAAACACCACCAACCGCTTGGTGAAAAACCTGTCCCAGGATTTGGAAAATGCCAATCGGGGGCAAGAATATCGGCGCACAGCCGAGGCCTTGGCTGCGAACCTGCACACCCTCAATCAGGGGCAGGATATTGCTGAAATATTTGATCTGCATGATGGAACCCCCATGAGCGTGCAGCTGAATCCAGCCATCACTCCTTCAGCCAATATGGAAAGCTGGTTTCGCAAGGCCCGCAAAGCTGAGAACGGCCGGCAGATCATTGCCGAGAATCTGACCCGGAGTGAAGAATTGCAGCACTCCCAGATGGTGGCCATTGCCGAACTGCAACTCCTGGGTGAGCTGAAAGACGACCTGGAAAAACTATCGGCCCTGCATCTTTGGGCCAGCACCCATGAAGCGCTCCTGCCTGCCGCCCGCACCGCCCGCAAGCAGCGCACCAAAACGGCGGAAGAACCGGCCCGGCTTTTCCGTCGTTATCTCATTGATGGCAAATGGGAGGCCTGGGTGGGCCGCAACAATAAGGAAAACGATGTGCTGACCCACAAAGCCAGCCACACCCAGGATTTATGGTTTCATGCCCAGGGAGTTTCAGGCAGCCATGTGATTTTGCGCACCTCAGGACATCCCGAACAAGTCCCCAAAACCGTCCTCGAAAAAGCGGCGGGGCTGGCCGCCCTGCACAGCAAAGCGCGCCACTCGTCGCTGGTTCCGGTCATTTATACAGAACGGCGTTACGTGCGCAAACCGCGCAAGGCTCCGGTGGGATCTGCTGTTTGTTTGAGGGAGAAAAGTTTGTTCACCGAACCGGCTGTGGCGCCGGGAGTGGAACCTATTTGAGAGCCTTGTCTGGATAACGTTGGCGTATTTCCACCAGATCATCAGGACGAGACAAGAAGACTTTCACCAAATCAGGATCAAATTGGGAACCCGACCCATCCCGCAGAATCTGCAACGTTTCTTCGTGACCCCAGGCATCCTTGTAGACCCGTTTGCTGGTCAGAGCATCGTACACGTCGCATATGGAGACGATGCGCGCTTCTAGAGGTATATTCTTTCCAGAGATTCCGTTGGGGTAACCTTTGCCGTCCCAACGTTCATGATGAGCCCTGGCCACCGAAGCCCCCATGCTGATCATGGCGTACTCTCCATAATCGTCGATGAGACCTTCAAGCAATTCGCCACCAATGGTGGAGTGGGTGCGCATAACATCAAATTCTTCATCGGTGAGCTTGCCTGGTTTCAGCAGGACGGAGTCTGGGATTCCAACCTTGCCCACATCATGCAACGCGGCTGCCCGCTCGATGGTGTTGATGAACGAGGGTGTCACATCACGATACCCCACACGTCCCACCAACCGCTCGGCCAGGTACCTGCTCATGGCGCAGATCCGATTCAAATGACCGCCAATATGGGAATCACGGATTTCGGAAAGCAGGGCCATGCCCCGGATCACCGCATCCCGGCTATCACTCAGCTCACGCACCAACCGGATATTTTCCAGGGAATAGGACATCTGGTCCACGACCATACTACACATGCCCAACTCCAGAGGAGGGAAGGCATGGGGAGAGTTGCTGCCAAAATCAAAAACACCCACGGGGCCTTTATTCGAGATCACCGGCAAAACCAGACTGCTGCACATGCTTTCGCATAAGGGATTCACTCCGGGTGTTCCCGAAAGATCATCAAGGTAGACCATGTATTCTTCGGTGAATGCCTGGGCGTGGATGCTGGTCGGGTCGTCGCAGGAAATTTTCAGTCCCTGGGCAATGTCCTCATACCCCACCGAGGCTTGCAAGACAAGTTGGCCACTGCGGGGGTCCTTAAGAAAAAAAGCACAATAATCGCAGCCAATAACCTTCCACACACCGTTGACAACCTCCTCGTAGGAGGATTCATCCACATTCATGCAAACTAGACGGGTGTTGAAAGATTGCAAAGCCTGCAACCTGTCCACACCCAAGCCAGTGGATGCCGTCTGTTCAGTGGTGGTATTGGTCAAATGCGTCATTCCGCTGCCTTGAGCAAGAGGTAAAGTTCTGGTCCCCCATCTTATCGGACAGACCAGAGCTCACCTGAGCGGAATTTCTTATCTCAGCCGATCAATCTCAGCGATCAGAACCTCTTCGAGATCCTCTTTGGCGATGGTCCGGTGCAGTTCTCCCATGCGGTAAATGGCCACTTTGGATTTCCCTGCGGCGATGCCCAAGTCTGCCGCTTTGGCTTCTCCTGGCCCGTTGACGATGCAACCCATGACCGCGACCACCCTTTCAGGGGGCAGATCCTTGGCCAACTCTTCCACCCGAGCCGCCAGTTTCACCACATCAACTTCCACCCGGCCACATGTGGGACAGGCCACCACTCGGGCAAAACCCTGCCGCACCCCAAGGGCACTGAGCATGTGGAAGGCCGCCAAGACTTCCTGCACGGGATCGGCCGCCAGACTGATGCGCACTGTATCGCCAATGCCTTCGGCCAGCAGCACCGACATGGCGGCCACTGAGCGGGATGTTCCGGCCAGCAGAGTACCCGCTTCCGTCACACCCAAATGCTGGGGCACATCGCTGATGGCTGCAAAACGGCGGCACGCCTCCACCACTTCCCTTGGTTCGGAGCTCTTCAAACTGACGGCAACATCGTGAAAATTAACCGCTGCCAGAGTTTCGATTTCATCCAGGGCGCACTGGACCAGGGCGCCGGCAGGATCCGTTTTATGCAGTTCATCATAACGAGTGTGCAAACTGCCGGAGTTCACCCCGATGCGAATGGGCACACCTTTATCCGCCGCCGCGGCTGCCACTTCCCGCACTTTATCTTTGTTGCCGATATTTCCGGGATTGATGCGCAGCTTGGCAATGCCAGCTTCCAGAGAACTGAGGGCCAGTTTGTGATTAAAATGGATGTCGGCCACCAGAGGGGTGTTGCTCTCGGTGACAATGCGGGGCAAAGCAGTTGCCGCCGATTCGTCGTTTACCGTCACGCGCACTATTTCGGCGCCGGCGGTGGCCAGTTCGCGGATTTGTTCCAGGGTGGCATCGGCATCACCGGTTTTGGTGCAGGTCATGCTTTGCACCCGCACCGGTGCGTCGCCACCAATGGTGATTTCGCCCACTTTTATTTGTCGGGTTTTAATGCGACTGGCGCATACTCCACCGCTGATCTTCTCAGAAGCCATCAGATCTCCTCCAGAGCCGGGCCCGCCTGCCGCGCATCGCTTTGGCGCACAGTCATTCCCGTCTGGTCCAAATGTTCGAGCATGGGAATTCCAAGTTTGCGAGTCAGCCCGCTCAATTCCCGAAAAGTGCCGAAGAGCATATCCTCTTCTGCTGCAAAGTGTGCCTTGAGCCGTTGCAATAAATCGGCGTAAGACTGAGAGGACACCAGATAATCATTGTTGATGGCCACCGCAAGGCGGTGGTCCACCAGATAGCGGCTCACTTCCAGGGGTTTGAAATCCTGCAGGCCAGCCTTGGCCGAAGCGCCTATGAAGACCGGCGAGTCTTCTGCCCAATGATCCAGCCCTGGCCAGTTCAAACCAAAGGCCGCCACTTCCTGGGCCGCGGTCTGAACAGCCTGATTCAATTCGGCTGACAGAGCAGGGCCGTCCAGATTCAAAACAATGCGATCGCCTACCACCTGCCAACGTCCTTCCCGGGAAAGGGCTTTGCAGATAGCATTCCATTCAGCCACGCCGGCTTTGAATTTGCACTTTCGCCTGGTCTCTTCCTTGGGGATGCCCAAACGCAGGGGGAAACGGCCGGAATATTCTGTCACCAGGGTGAAGATTTTCTCCGCCAGTTCATCCAGCATTTCCCGCAGATAAAGCCGCTTGCCCACGAGCCAGGCTTCGGGATCATCCTGCTGCCCCATGGCTTCAGCCACGGGCAATCCCATCAGTCCCGCCGTTTTCAAATTCTGGAGAAAGAGGTCCGAGGTATCACCCTCCTCCATGATCATGAGGATTTCCTGGGCCTTCTCGTCAAAGCGTTTATGACGTTGGGGATTGGCATCCAGTACGATGCCGCCGGCAATGCTCATCACCGGGGAATAAAAACGCAGCACCAAACGGTCATCCCGGGCCGCCATCAAATCAGATTCCAGATGCATCTGGGCCAGGCCGCGCCGGGGCCCGCCCTCACCCCCAAGTTCCTGCTCGTCCAAAAGGACGATGCGGCCCAAAACTTCACGCCCTGCATGATGCACATGAACCCGTTGGCGGTTTTTGATCAGTCCTTTGTAATGCCCCATCACGTTGACCCGAATATCCAGTCGGCGTGAAGGAGTGATGGCCCCGGATTCCAAAATCTGGAACCCTCTCTCCATCTCATCTTTTTTGACTCCATGCAGAGCCAGAGCCAACCGCTGCCCCGAGGTTCCCCGAGGAGCTTTGCCGCCATGGACTTGCACTTCCCGCACCCGGACTTTTTGTCCGGTGGGTTGCACCAAGAGTCGGTCGCCATCCTTAACCGATCCGCTCCAGCATGTTCCTGTGACCACCACGCCCGCTCCAGGCAGAGTGAAAATCCGGTCCACGGGAAGGCGAAAACTACCTTCTTCTTTGCGTTCAGGAAGAGCCAGGGCTTCGCTGCGCAGGGCGGCTTTCAATTCATCCAGCCCCGCACCGGTATGGGCCGACACAGCCACCACCGGTTTGCCCTCCAAAAAGGTGCCCTCCACCAACTCAATGGCTTCTTCGGTGGCCACCCCCAGAAAATCTTCATCCACCATATCGATTTTGGTCATGACGACGACACCGCTGGCCACCCCCAGAGAATCCATGATCTCCAGGTGTTCGACGGTTTGGGGCATCACCCCTTCGTCAGCAGCCACCACCAAAAAAGCCAGGTCCACGCCACCGGCTCCTGAGACCATTTGCTTCACAAACTTCTCATGACCTGGCATATCCACAACGCCCAGCTTGATATCGTCATCCAGATCAAACTCCGCAAAGCCCAATTCGATGCTGATGCCGCGCTCGCGTTCTTCTTTGAGACGATCGGTGTTGGTTCCCGTCAGGGCGGTGATCAGCGCGGTCTTGCCGTGGTCAACATGACCGGCTGCCCCGAGGATGAAATGGCGTTCTGATGCCATGGAGGGAGAGACCTTTCCGTATGGTGTGCAGGTAAAAATTGTAACAGGGAAAAGATAAGGCCATTGGGCCGGGTTTCCGAACTATTTTGCCAGCGATACACATTCCCCGGAGATTTCACCATATACCCGGACCTTTGATGTACGAGCCCATGGCAGGCCGAACACAACACCTGAAGATTGTCCGGATGGTTGCTCCCACCCAGATGACGAGGAACCATGTGATGGATTTCCAGGTATCCCGTATGGCCACACCCCGGCTGTTGGCATTTGTTCCGGGCTTTGGCCAGAACCTGCCGGCGCAAAGCCGGAGCAATGGAAGCTTTATTTCGCTTACCCGGTTTGTGGGTTTGGCAGTCACACTCCGCCCGGTGCATTTCATCCACGCCAACCTCCAACTCACCTTTGCTCGTCTGGACACTGGCCTTGGCGCAGTCTTCACACTGGTGAATGTGAATTTGCACGGGTGATTTAATTTCGGGAGAAAGGTCCGCCCGGGCGGACTTTTTTGAGCTTGAACTACTTGCCAAAAAGCCAGCCATGATCTCCAACATGGCCTCCACTTTGTCAGCAGAAACACTGTGTTTTTTACGAATCATTTCCCACAACTTTTCATACCGCGCCAATTGCGTGGGAGACATTTCCACACTCACATTCACCGGCACCACCGCGGCGGGGCGCCCTCTTTTAGGCTCAGGAATCAACAAGGGTTGGCCGCAGGCTTTTTCAACAGCTTCCCGTTTGGCCAATTTGACCTCCCGCTCCAAAGTCCGGCGCGTATTGTTGAGGGCAAACTCCGTCCAGGCCTGTTGGTTGTCTTCATTGGCCACTCTGGCTAGCACTCTGGCCGAAGTGTAGGGCAGCTTTCCCGATTCCACGGCTTTTTTCACAAGAGGCAGTTTTTTAAATGTTCGGCAGAGGTGGAGAAAATCGCCGATATGGCTTTTGGAAAAGCCCAGTTCCAGCTTGGCGTATTGGTTGATGGTGCTGTACCCGAGGTCCCGATAGAGTTTTCGCTCGAGGATGTCCTGAAACCAGAGAACAGCACACTGTTGGGCGGCATCTCGAGTTTTCAAGGATGATTTGATGGCAGAGTTAGCAGCCTGGGCAGTTCGGCCAGTGGTGAATGCGATCATTTGAAAGCCTCAAATATCTGGGAGGAGATTTGTTCAGACATCATAGCGAACAAAAAACGAAAACGCAAGACCAATGGTGCTAAACTTAAAACAAAACAAAATATTTCCTCCCATTCTGAAATTTTATTGAAGAAATCTCAACCGGGCACGTCTATAAGTTGAAAGCCAAACTAAGGAAGGTCCCCCGTGATACTGGTAGCCCTCAAATCCAAACTTGATCCCTGGGAGAGGTTGGCCCGGCAATACTCACCGGGAGTCTTTCGCTTCCTGCGATCCATGGTGGGCGATGAGGACACGGCCAGAGATCTGGTTCAGGATACGTTCCTCAAACTGAGACCCCATGCAGACAAGGCTGGCAAAGCTCTGGTTTTCACCATAGCCAGATCCTGCGCCCTGGATTATTTCCGACGATCCCGAACCCGCCAAAATCATGAAATCACCTCGCCTGCCGATTTTCTCAACCAACACCCGGCAAAATCCCAGGATTGGCCGGACAGCCATATGAAAATCCAATCCCTGCGTCAGGATTTGGTTCAGTCCTTGGGTCAATTACCGGAAGACCAGCGCACGGTCTTTCATTTGAGCGAAATCGAAGGTCTCTCCTACGCTGAAATCGCCACCGTTTTGGATGTCAGTCCCGGGACCATCGCCTCTCGCAAACATCACGCCGTAAGCAAACTGCGAACCACACTGAGGAGGCGTGGCCATGGAGCATAATAATCAAGACATCAACCTGGAGGCCTATTTGGACGGGGAACTGAGTCCCGCCGAATTACAGGCTTTTGAAGCAGCACTCCTGACTGATGCCAATCTCCAAGCTGAATTGGAATCCCGCCAAAAGGACCAACAATTATTCCAATTGGCCCTGGGTGAGGACATTTCCCTTGAAGCTCTCCAGGCTCCACAAGCCCCCAAGGTTCGCCGAAGATTTCCCATATCAAATCCGATCGGATGGGCCGCCGCAGCTTGCATCTGCCTGGTCATTCTGGTCCCTCGAATGTTGCGCGACGACAGAGGAGCGGAGGGCCCCCGCTCCCAACTCACCATTTCCGGTCAAGTGACAGCCTTTCGCCATGGAGAAATCTCCGGTGAAACGGCCATGCTTGCCACGGGATTTATTGAATTACCGGCTGGCCGCAGCCACTGAATGGAGACAAGAACATGAAAACGGCATTGTTATTAACCCTTTTGCTGGCCGGATCTGCCATTGCGGCGGACCCTGGGACCGTCACCCTTCGTGATGGGAAAGTTCTGGAAGACGCAGTCATCGTTCGCTTAAATCCGGCAACGTACATTGTGCAAACCCAGGACAAACTCTACGAATTCAGTGGCGATGAGCTGGATCCAGCATCCATGCAGGAGCACAATTTCAAAGACAAACGCCCGCCCATTACAACCCACAACTATGATGAAATCCATGCTGACGGCACCGCCACCCGCTACTGGACCATGCCCCTTTTTAACGATGGCAGAAAAGCCATGACCGAGATCAGGATGGGCTTGGCTTATTGGGAGAGAGCCATGGTTGATCAGATCACCTATGTAGACAATCGAGGCATCACTCTGGCCTCCACCTATGATCCGCCGCGAAAAAAATGGTCAAAAAGCCCGAACAAAAATATCCGCCACACCCTTCATCTTACCTCCCCCCTGGCTCCCGGTGAAAGCATGACTTTCACTGGTAGTGAGACCAGCAACCGTATCCGCAGCGAAGGGGAAGAAAAGCACTACCTCTTTCACGGAGATTATTCAGAAGGTCGCCTAGTTACGCTTAAGGTCCGTCTGCCCCAAGATGCGAAAATTAATACAATATCACCGAAGCCCAATGCTCGTTTTGAACACGAGAATTGCCAGTACGTCATGTGGAAACGGTATTACCAGAAAGGTGAAGTGATTCCTCTGGAAATCTTCTACACCCTGGATAGCCGAAACTAGATTTTCACAAAAAAAAAGGCGCCCGAATACCGGGCGCCAAACTCATCTGCAACAAGACTCCATCAAGCCCTCAATACTTTTCCCGCCGAATATTGGCCCCCAAAGCCGCCAGACGAATCTCAATTTTTTCATAACCGCGATCAATATGATAAACCCGGTTGACCTGGGTCACGCCCTGGGCCGCCACTCCTGCCAGAACCAAAGCCGCACTGGCTCGCAGGTCGGTGGCCATCACTGGCGCGCCTTGCAATTTCTCAGCCCCAAAAACCGTGGCCTTGCTACCATCCAGGCGAATATCCGCACCCAAACGATTCAACTCTGAAACATGGGTGAAACGGTCATGGTAAATGGTATCTGTCATAAAACTCGTGCCGTCGGCCAAGGCACAAACGGCCATAATCTGGGCCTGCATATCCGTGGGAAATCCGGGATATGGTCGGGTCACAACTTCCACCGCTCGAGGGCGGCCGGTCATCTCCACAGTGATCAAATCCTGATCCACAACAACCTCGCACCCAATATCCTGTAGCACACTGGTGACGGACCGCAGATGCTCGGCATTCACTCCCGTCATAGTCACCCGACCGGTAGCCATCGCCACCCCGGCCATGAAGGTGCCAGCTTCAATGCGATCAGCCATGACCCGGTGGCGCAGAGGGGCAATCTCGTCCACCCCATCAATGCGCATGTTGGCCGTGCCGATGCCTTCAATTTTGGCTCCGCTGCGCACCAGAGCTTCGGCCAGGCCGGTCACTTCCGGTTCCACAGCGCAATTTTCCAGTTCCGTAACACCCGAAGCCAGCACCGCAGCCATCAAGACATTGGCCGTGGCTCCCACCGAAACCGGTTCAAACCGGAACCGGGTGCCTTTCAGCCCACCGGACGTGCTGCCTACAATGTAACCTTCATCCAGATCCAGCTTGGCTCCCAGGGCCTGCATGGCATCCAGATGCAAATTCACCGGGCGCGGCCCCCAGGCACAACCGCCGGGCAAAGAAACCCTGGCTTTGCCGTGGAAAGCCAGCAAGGGGCCCAACACATAAATGCTAGCCCGCATTTTCCGCACCAAATCGTAGGAAGCGTTGCAGCCGTCCTGGTTGGTGGTATCAATTTTCAACTGGTTCTTCACCATGACGCAGCGGGCGCCCAGCTCTTCCAGGATGGTCATAAAGAAGCGCACATCCACCAGGTCAGGCACATTCTCGATGACTGTCTCACCACGGGCCAGCAAAGCGGCCGCCATAAGCGGCAGAACCGCGTTCTTGGCCCCACCAACGGCAATTTCCCCTTCCAGGGGTGTTGGGCCTGTCACCACAAATCTATCCACGCTCAGCCTCCCTGCGGCGTCCACCGGGCCGATACAACTCGGTCCCGATCACTGTAATCTTTAATAACTTCAATTTCCTGGCCACCGGATGCTTCAAAGATCTGAGAGACATCCGCAGCCTGGTCGTCGCCAATTTCCACAATGATGTGCCCGTCGGGACGCAACCAGCGTCCCATTTCCGCGGCCAGAGCCCGGTAAAAGACCAGCCCGTCCTTGCCGCCATCCAGGGCTTCCCGGGGATCATGCTCAGCCACTTCCACCGACAAGCCGTCGATTTCATCCCGGCGAACATATGGCGGGTTGCTCACCAGCACATCAACTTTGCCCCGCAGGCTGTCCGGGAAGGGCTCGAAGCGGCTGCCCGGATGCAAGTGGACCCTGGATTCAACTTCCAGCAAGCGCGCGTTGCGGCCCGCCAATTCAATGGCTGCGGGATTGATATCCGAAGCATGCACTACCAACTGGGGCACTTCACAAGCCAGACTGATGCCGACGATGCCGGTACCACATCCCACTTCCAGAGCGACAGGCGCCAGCAGGCGATGGTCAGCAGGGGCCAGCAGCTTGGTCGCCGCTTCCACCAGATGTTCAGTTTCGGGTCGGGGAATGAAAACACCAGGCATCACCCTGAAAGGCCGGCTGTAAAATTCGGTCATGCCGATGATGGTCTGCAGAGGTTCACCGGCAGCTCGGCGGCGCACCAGGTTGCGGTAGGTGTCCAGTTCTTCCCCAAATACGGGACGGTCAGCCTGGAGAAAGAGATCCATGCGGGACATGCCCAGCACTTCCCCCAGCAGGCGCTCGGCGTTCAGGCGGGCCGACTCCATGCCCTTCTCCTGAAAATAGTCGGCGGTGACCTTGATCAGATCGCGCACCGTTTTGTTGCCCTTGGAATTAGTCATCCGTTACGGGTGACGGCCAGGGCCTCTTCTCGGCGGTGGGCCAGAATGGCGTTCACCACATCATCAAGCTCTCCGTCCATAACCGCAGCCAAACTATAGAGAGTCAGGCCAATGCGGTGGTCTGTCAGGCGGCCCTGAGGAAAGTTGTAGGTGCGAATTTTAGCGCTGCGATCGCCGGTACCCACCTGGCTTTTACGCTCAGCGGAAATTTTGGCCTCATGCTCCATGATGGCCTTCTCCAGCAGTCGGGAACGCAACACACCCAAAGCTTTGGCCTTGTTCTTGTGCTGGCTTTTTTCATCCTGGCACTGCACCACCACGCCTGTGGGAATGTGAGTGATGCGCACGGCGCTATCAGTGGTGTTCACCGACTGGCCACCGGGGCCCTGGGCACGGTAAACATCGATGCGGATTTCGTCGGTGCGAATTTCAATATCCACCTCTTCAGCCTCAGGCAACGCCGCCACTGTCACCGCCGAAGTATGCACCCTGCCCTGGCTTTCAGTGGCCGGCACGCGCTGGACCCGATGCACTCCGCTCTCCCAACGAAGGATCCCGAAAGCACCTTCGCCTTTGACCGCGTACGCCACTTCCTTGTAGCCGCCGGCAGTGCCTTCGGTCACATCGATCAATTCGGTTTTCCAGCCGCGTTTTTCTGCATAACGCAAATACATGCGGGATACTTCTTCAGCAAAGAGAGCCGCTTCATCGCCACCGGTTCCGGCGCGAATCTCCAGAATGGCATCGCGGTCATCATTGGGATCATGGGGCAGAAGAGCGGTTTCCAGTTCCCCCTCAGCAGCCACGGCCGCGGGCTCCAATTCAGCCAACTCTTCCCGAATCATCTCCTGCATTTCCGGATCAGATTCTGCATGCAGCAATTCCTTGTTGTCGGAAATTTGCTCAATAAGAGTCAACCATTTCTCACCAATGGCCAGATGCTTGCCCACACGGGAGTGCTCCCGGGTCAGCTTGCGATAGGCGTTTTGATCATCCAGAGCTCCGGGCTGCGACAGCTCGTCACTCAGTTCTTCATAACGCTTGCGCAGTGTCAGAACATTGTCCTTCACGAAGCTTCTCCCTCAGTAGTCTCGGATCCCGTTTCAATATTGTTTTCGGGCATATCATAATAGACACGCTCTTTGAAGTCATCAGCTTCGGGAGTAAGCACAGCCCGCAGGGCCGCCATGCTCACGGTCAATTGTTCGTCATCGGGTTCGCTGGTGGTAATTTTTTGCAGCAACAAACCTGGCAGGATCACGGGTTTTAAAAACCATAGTTTGGCGTACTTGCCCGAAAGTTTGATGGCTTCGTAGGCCAGTCCGCCAATGACCGGCACAAAGGCGATGCGTTGCAGACGGTCAACAATATCTTCCGGCCGTCCCACCAGAGCAAAAACCAGAATGGATATCAGCATGACGAAGAACAGAAAGCTGGTTCCACAACGGGGATGCAAAGTGGTGTAAGGCCGGGCGCCATCAGCATCCAGGCTCTTGCCATTTTCAAAGGCGTGGATGCTTTTGTGTTCGGCGCCGTGATATTCGAAGACCCGGGCCATATCTGGCAGTTTGCTAACAGCCAGCAGGTAAAGCACAAACATAAGCACACGGATAATGCCATCGACCACATTCCAAACCAGGCTGCCGGCATCTTCCCCCACAACCAGATCCGTCAGCAGAATGGGGATGTAAAAGAACAAGCCCAGGCTCATGGCGAAAGAAAGCGCCACGGTGCCCCACATCATCAGGGTGTCTTTGAGGCTGGTCTTCTGGGAATCGATGCGGTCCTCGCTGGTGGCTTGGTCTGCCGAGAACATCAGGGCATCAATGCCCAGTCCCATGGATTCGATCAGATGAATGCCCCCGCGCAACACGGGAATATTCAAAAAGGGAAGTTTCTTCATGATGCTGCTGAAAATCTTTTTCCGCACCACGATACGCCCATCGGGGGTGCGCACGGCCATGGCCATATAAGAAGGGCTGCGCATCATGACCCCTTCGATGAGGGCCTGCCCCCCCACAGCCAAATCCATGCTGCGGGCTTCGGTTGCCTCCACCGGAGCCGGGCCAGCCTGGCTATCGGGAGTTTGTAGGGATTCGCTCATGCATTGCTCCTATTGGTAAATCTCATGTTCAAGGTATCAAAGAGAGGGTGCCGGGACAATCACCCAGCACCCTCTTTGGGCTCTGATGCCGAACTAAGCCGACGAAACCACTATTGAAAACTGTTCTACTTTTTAGAGTAGTTGGCGTCCGCATACCGTTTGCGGAAGCGTTCCACACGACCGGCGGTATCGACGATCTTCTGCTGGCCCGTAAAGAAGGGATGGCAGTTGGAGCAGATTTCAACGTTCAGCTTGTCTTTGGTCGACCGGGTGTTAATCACATTGCCACAAAGACAGGTGATTGTGCAGTCGACATATTTCGGATGAATATTCTGTTTCATTATTCTAGCACCTTTTTAGCCTGGATCTATTAGCACAGGTTGAGGGCAAAAAGAAATAGGGAATGGGCAATATGGCAAGGATATTTTTCATCAAAATCCCCAGCAAAATGCACATTATGTATTGTTTCCTGACATTCAAACACTTTTCAGTGCCTGAAATCAAGTATTCATTGCCCCCAGGAACTGCTCGTTACTTTTGGTTTTACTCAGCTTATCGATGAGAAATTCCATGGCCTCGGTTGGGTTGTAATCGTTCAAGTACTTGCGCAAAACCCAGATTTTGGCCAAATCCTTGGGTGCAATGAGCAAATCTTCTTTACGCGTTCCGGACTTGAAAATGTCCATGGCAGGGTATACACGGCGATCAGCGATCTTCCGATCGAGAACCATTTCCATATTACCAGTACCCTTGAACTCTTCAAAAATGACCTCATCCATGCGGCTACCCGTCTCCACGAGGGCTGTGGCGATGATGGTCAACGATCCGCCAGACTCAATATTCCGAGCCGCTCCGAAGAAGCGTTTGGGCTTTTGCAGGGCGTTGGAGTCGACACCACCGGAGAGAATTTTCCCCGAGTGAGGCACCACGGCGTTGTGGGCCCTTGCCAGGCGGGTGATGGAATCCAGCAGGATGACTACATCGAGGCCGTTCTCCACCAGACGCCGGCTCTTGGCCAGCACCATATTGGCCACCTGTACGTGGCGCTCGGCGGGTTCGTCGAAGGTGGAGCTAACCACTTCGCCGTCCACGGATCGGGCCATATCGGTCACTTCCTCGGGCCTCTCATCAATGAGCAGGACGATGAGGTGCACTTCGGGATGATTTTTGGAAATTGAGTTGGCAATTTTCTGCAAGATGACCGTTTTACCCGCCCGCGGAGGCGATACGATGAGACCACGCTGGCCCTTGCCAATGGGTGACATCAGGTTGATCAGGCGGGTGGTCAGGTCTTTGGGCTCGAACTCAAGGTTCAGAAGCTCTTCGGGATACAGGGGAGTCAGGTTGTCGAAGAGAGTGACCTTCTTGGCCGCCTGAGGGTCCCGGTAATTGACCGACTCCACCTTCAACAGGGCGAAGTATCGCTCGTTGTCTTTGGGAGGACGCACTTGACCGGCCACTGTATCGCCCGTTTTGAGTGCAAATTTCTTTATCTGGGAAGGAGAAAGGTAGATATCATCAGGACCGGGCAGGTAATTGTACTTGGCTGCTCGCAGGAAGCCATAACCTTCGGCCAGGATCTGGAGTACGCCTTCGGCATAGATCAGTCCATTTTTCTCCGTCTGTCCCTCAAGAATCTTGAAAATGAGTTCGGACTTACGGAGTGTGCTGACCGCATCAATGTTCATGCCGCGAGCCACTTCAACCAGCTCGTGGATGTTCATTTCCTGCAGTATCTTGATATCCATTTTGCTCCTAGAACCTGAAATGTTTGGGTAAGGGTTGGTGGAATTGAGTTTCCTGACAAACACACCACAGACGGCCGGTTGACCGATGGCGTAATAACTAATGGAATTTCTATTAAGGTGTGTCTTTTCCTTGGAGTACTTCGGGACTATATCTCAAAGTATGAGTGAATTCTAGCACATTGAACACAGGGATGGGAACCAAAAGTTTTCTTCATAGGCCCCAATCCTCAAGGAAGGGGCCCCATGAATATCAGATTCCACAAACAGTTGCCTAGAAACTTCCAGCATCTGGTTGTTCCGACAACTCATTATAAGTTTTATAGTTAGCCTCGGAAGCTTCGAACTCGCCGATTTCTACCTGGGCCATACTCAAAGCAAGGAAACCATCGGCATTGAACGTGAAATTATTGGTCATTGCAATGCCAATTTCCACGGAACGATTCAGTTTTTCCATGCTGCGAGCCGTCAGGTCGGCTTTAAGGATTTCATCCATCTCAGCAGCGGCATCACCTTTAAGCTTCATTCCATACTTGTAGTATGTCTTGGTGCGAGCCAGCATGGTCTTTTCATTCAGGAACATATCCAGCTCTGCAGCCCGTTCCAGGGAAGTGATGGCATCGTCGTAGCGCCCCACGGACCTGAGGGCGTACCAGCTGCCAGCTGACATAAGCATGGCCTTGTTGTCGTCATCGTTGAGAGGATCGGTGTCAGCCTCATTCAAGTCTACCACGCGCACATAGAAATCTGCAGCGCGGGCATAGCTGCCTTCATCCAGAGACAGGGAGGCCATATCTCTCAACAGAGAGGTGTCATCACCATGATCTGTCAGGAGCTCTTCGTAAATGGCCCGAGCCTCAATGTCACGATCGAGCTGGTCCAGCACGTTGGCTTTGTCCAAGTTCAAGCTATAAGCATCGGGATTCTCGACCAGAGCCTGGTTTAAGAGTTCCAAAGCTTCATTCCGTTTGGCAGTAGCTTCTTCAGGAATGGTATCAGCATTGGCCATCTGCATTTTCATGCGGGCGATGCTTTTGATGGGAGTCAGGCTATCGGGCAGAGCGGCATAAGCCAACCGGAGGTGCCCTTCGGCCTGCTCAAAGAAGTTCTCGTCCCAATCCAGGGCAGCCTGCCGCAGCAGGTTTCCGTAATTGTAGGTCAGAGAGTTGCTGACTTCCTTGGACCATTCCGCAGGATCCAGGGCCACGGCTTTCTGGTATGCTTCATAAGCTAGGGAATAGTTTTTCTTGGCTCCGGGGAAATCGTCTTTTTCAACGCCCTCTTCGGCCAAATGACTGTAGGCTTCTCCCAGATAATAATAGGCATCTGGTTCATCATCTCGATACTGGAATCCCTCGTGGATCACGTGGACAGCCTTATCGTAATTCTGCTCATCAATGTAGAGAATGGCACTGGTTGTATGCGCTGAACGACAACCAGCCAATCCCAGCAAAACCAACAGACTGGCCAACAGAATGAAACGCGATTTGTTCATTTAAGAATCCCCCTAGGGAATGGGCGGCAAGGATAGCCGAATACCGAATGAGAGTCCCGTAGAACCAAATCCGGAAAAGATGTGGGGACAGCTGGAACGCCAGGAGCGCCCGGAACGAAATACTACCAACGAAAAGTCGCCGGTTTGCCTGTAATAAATAAGAAATGGGCTGCTGGGCTGTCAACTTGATTATTTAGACTGCCGCCAGAGCGCCCCATATAGGTAAAAGGGGGTGGCTCGTGATTGGTCAATGCCTGCGGTGGCCGGATCCACGCTCCGCCCCGAGTCCAGCCCCTGTCCCACTGCTTCCAAACCGGTTGATGGGCAGGATGCGCATGTATTGGCGCCGTTGATCCTCATCCAGGATTTCCATTTCCTGGAGCATGGTTTCGGTGACCATAGAGTCCAATTTGACCTGTTGGCGGCCCACATCGGCAATCAAATGCCGTAAGGCCTCTACGCCGAAACCAGGAGCTGAGGCCCCCTCCATGAGCTGGCGGCGGGCTTCCTGGACTTTCACCCGTTGGGCTAGAAATTCTACGGATGCGTCCTGGTGGGCTTTTTTGAAGGCCACAGCCTGCTCTTCAGTGAGCTTGAGTTCGTCAACCACATGAGCCAACCGGCGATCCATGACACTGCGCCAGAATTTCCCGTCGCGTCCCCCGCCGGAACCGTGTCGCCCGCCCCGGGAGCTTCCTTCCGTGATTTTCGCAGAACCATGTCGATCCAAACTCCGGCCGGAATGCGGAAAAACACTGTGCCCTTTCCAGAGCCTCACCCCAAGACCAACATTCAATCCCAAGGAGACCAACAACACCAGAATCAGAATCTTCTTCATGAGCCATCACCTTCATCTTCCAAGCCGGGGTCCAGCCAAATGCCAGCCAATCCGTCGGTGGCCGAATCGTCCAACCAGGAGGCTTCGCTCACCCATAAATCACCGCTGCCTTCATCGGCAGTGGCTGTGGCAGAAAGGCCAGGCACCAGGACGCCGACCATCAGGCCAGTGACCACGGCGCAAGCAGCCAGTGAAGCCCGCACCAATTGTCTGCCACCAAAGAACCAGGCACTACTTTGTCCGGAGCCAAAAGTACGCTCCCGGACTGTGGGCCAGACACTGGGAACAGGGCCGCTTGCACGCACATCACCTTGTCCCAACATCTCCCACAATTCTTTTTCGGATTCCGCCAATGTGGCGCAATCAGGGCACTCGGCCATATGGGTCATGAACTGGTCGGCAGCTTCGGCTGCAAGCTGGCCCGACAGCCAATCCTGGATCTGAAGCCGGAATGTTTCGTGGTTGGTGTTCATGATTTGTCCGCCTTTTCCCTCAACGTGCTTCGCATTTGTCCCATGGCCCGCTGGATTAATGATTCCACTGCCGGCACTGAAATGGCCATAACCTCGGCAATTTCCTTGTATTTCAACCCCTGGAACCGGTGCAGAGCCAGAGCCTCTCGCTGCCTTTCCGGTAATCCTGCCAAAGCGGAATGCACCATCCTGGCCTCATTCTTCTTCACCAGGGCCGTAGCCGGATCATCGCCCTGTCCAGCTTGATCATGCACATCCGGGTTGAAACTCACCCAACTCAGAATTTTTCGGCGCCGCAACTTGCTGCGGGCCAGGTTGCCTGCGATGCGGAAAAGCCAACTTTGAAATTTGCCTTCGCCCTGGTATTTGCCCGCTTTGCGAAAGACCTGAACAAAAGTGTCCTGAGTAAGATCTTCAGCCTCTTCCACCGACGAAAGCATGTGGATGAGGAAAGCCCGAACCTCACGTTCCCAACGCTGGACGAGGAGACGGAAGGCCGTCTCCTCTCCCCTTGCCACAGCAGCCATGAGGGCGTCATCGTTGGTGTTGTTTGACACAGTCTGTCACCCTCGTTCACTGGCCGACTACTTTTGGGTGCATTCTTGGGAATTATTGCGAGGGCCTTTGCCCTGACCTTTGTTACAACCGTGACGTCCCTTGTTTCCGGGTCCTTCACAACTATCGCCTCGGCCCCGGCCACCCTTGCCATCCTTACCATGCATGGTGAGCATCTTATCCCGTTGCTCGGCTGTCAATTCTTCTCTGACGGCGAGGCGGGTCTTCAGGCGCTGGGCCTTCATTTCAGTTTTCAGGGTCCCAATTTTACTGTTGATGCTCAAGACCGTTTTTTCCGAAGGACTGTCTTTCAGCATCTCGCCTTCCATCTCGTTGCGCAGGCGCATCAAATCCTTTTGTTTTTCCTGGCCGACTTCGCGGCTTTTTTCATGGATTTTTTGGATGGCTGCCTGTTGGTCTTCGCTGAGATCCAGCCGCTTGGCAAGCATTTCCATACGATGTCCGGGACCAAATCCGTCTTCCCCACAGGACCGACCCTTGCGAGGCCCGCCAGCTGTGGCTAAGCCCACGCTTGTAAGAATGATGACGAGAACGCCGGCGGTTGCCAGCACGCGCATTTGGTTGTTGTTGAGGTTCTTCATTGCTTTCCTCCAGGTTGGCCAGTGGCCTTGGTTTTATCTGTTTTCAATTGCCCTCTTCAGACCACTAAACGCAGGGAGGTTGAAAAACCTTCGGGGAATTTCAAAAAAAACTCCTCCCTGTAAAAACCAGGGAGGAGCCATGGAGAATATCTCTTATTTTAGAAGCATCATTTTTTCAGTCAGGAGCTCATCACCGAAACGCAACTCGTAGAAGTAAACACCGGAAGCCGCCTGACCACCGGATTGTTCTTTCCCACTCCAGACAATCCGTCCCGGACCAGCTTCATGAGGTTCATCGGCCAAGGTCTGCACCAACTCTCCACGGATGTTGAATATTTTCAGGTTCAAATGCCCAGAATATGGCAGATTGAAACTGATGGTAGTTGAAGGGTTGAAGGGATTGGGATAGGACGATGCTGAAAGCACCAATCGGTCCGGAGCAGGGGTCATATCAACCCAGGGAAAACCCATCCCGTTAAAACTGGAGGCTACTGATCCGAGGATGCGGCTGCGCAGTGAAACACCGCCTCCATCCCAACCTGGCAAATGCTGGATGCGGCGTAAATCGTAGGGCATGCTGAAACAAAGCGATTGGCTGGGGCCCTCATTGGCCAACATGGCCGCATAGGGATAAACTCCCCCCTGTCCCATGGGGTTGGCAAATTCTGCCAGACGCACAGCCCCCTCTAAAGCCTGCACCGCATTGATGGTCCGGGAATCGGGGCAATACCCGGGGACATACCACTGATCAATATTGGAGGAGAGATACGGGGCCCCTTCCATTTTCAAAATGGTCGGCCTGGTCGAATTTTGGATCAGAGGGAAAATATCTTCGTCCACAAAAGTGGCTCCCAGATAGTCATTCAGTATGTGCTCACCTGCTGGAGTGAAATCCAGCATTTCCAAGACATGATCTCCTGTAAGAAACAGCCCGCGATTGGGATTGTCTTCCAACCACTGAGTCAGTAGCTCCAGGTCATCCTGGCCGGCATCCCCGCTGTGCCCCAAAACTCTCCATTGGTGGCTCCCACTGAAGTAAAAAACAGCTTGGTACCCAGCAAGAATTTCGGCCGTGGCGACCCGGGAAAAATTACTGTCATTTCCTGGGTTCAACCTCCGGTACAGATCCATCCCGCCATGATCTGCGAAAGCCTGAGACTGATTCACATCGTGCCGCAAACTGGCCGTGAAACGCGGGTCACCGCTGTCATCCCAAACCAAAATAGGTGGGTGATATCCGTAGGGGTCCATGGAAGGCAGGGCCCGTACTGAGAACAACTCATCATAGGCACATATTCCCGGAGGATTGGAATGGGTGCCCCAAGGGTTTTGGCTAAAGCCGGAAGTGTCCGCGGGAACCATCACTGACTCCACTCCATGGGGTGTTTCCTGGGAAGCTGTGAAATAGTAGTGGATGACATCTCCGGGATAGAAGAAGCCCGAATCCGGTAGATCGTAGGAATAGGAATCATTGCCATTGCTAGTCCCTGGAACCGACCCTCTATTAGGCCATCCCGATGTGCGGACTGGGTCAAATACGGCGTTAGGAATGAGGCGGTAGTGGAGGGCCTGAACACCCAGCTCGGTCCCTTCGCCCTGTTTCACGATAGTGGCTGAAAGCGCATCCAAGGCCGAGTCATCGTAATGGCCGGAATCAAATCGTACATTGTTGGACGCCAAGTTTTCAGGATCCAGCACTCCTGATTCAGGAAAGGAATCGTTGGCAAGATAATCCTGCCTCACAACAATATTCGGTCCATAAGGATCCACCGCCGATATCCGCACATTGTCGAAATAGGGAGCCGGTGTGCCGTTGGGGGCCCAATCCCAGCCCCAGAGGTGATAATCCAGGACAGTGAATTCAACCTGGACAAAAGTGGCGCCGGGTTCAATTAGTCCTATCAGGTCTTCGCTGTGGCGACGGTATTCTGGACCACCATAATAGTAAAAATTATCACTGCCCCAAAAAGCGTCAACAATGGCCGCAGGATCCGGGTCACTGGTGGAACGCACCTGCCAAGTGTAGAGAATAGCCGGAGAATCAGAGGCCAGGGTTTCGTGGACGTAGACATCAAAGTCCAACAGACCACCATCATGGTTTTCCGGCCAGGGGATGACAGGTGAGATGACGGCATTCTCAATGAAGCTATTGGGGACCAACCCCCCACTCCAATTGACAATGTACCCGCCAGGCCCGTAGCACCAATCCACACAGAAAGTGCCACCAGTTCCTGGAACCACCACACCGTCATCTATAAAGCAAACCTGTGACGATGAATTGACTCGGCAACCATCGACGTCCGTCAAATTTTTTCGCAGTTGGCTGAAATCACCGCTGCCCAGGGCATCCACAGCGACCCAACTGCCGAGAGTGCCGTCTTCAAAATCGTCAAAGGTTGAGAAGTTTCCATTATTTAAGGACACAGTGATATCATCAATTTGGCAAGGGCCTGCGGTGGCGTGCAAACAGTCTTCATCGGAATACAAAGAATCGGAAGTGAAAACCAACCGCAACTCCACAAGGTTCCCCTCAGGACCGAAATACTCTCCGGCGGGAATTTCTATTTCCCAGGAGAGATGTTCGTTGGTCAGAAGACCATCATAAGCAGCCACAGTGGTAAAAGAATGCGGGCCTTCAGTGGTCCGCAAAAGCAGGGATAAATAATCGTAGCCAGGCTCCGTATCTAAATTCAGCCAGGCCTCCATGCTCACCACACTGGCGACGGATGGATCGGCCACCTCGGCGGTCCACACCAGGGCGTCGTTCCAATAATTGCCGTAGCCGCCAGGTTCATCATTCAAATAACAAGACGGATAGTCCAAAGACCCACACCAGGCGGCCAGATTGTCCGCACCATGGCCCGCCAAACCCGCAGCGTTGTAATTATGGGCCTGCCAGTGGTTGGCCTCTTCGGGAATGGTCAGGTCCCGGTGGGTCCAAGCATTCCAATGGGGCTGTCCTGTTTGATTCTGGAATTGGCCGTTAAAAGGTGCACCACTGCCCCAAGGGCCCATCAATAACAGGGTATCGGCCTCTACACGACTGGTCAGAACCGGGCTACTGGGAACCGGAGTGACCGGGCCATCGGATAATTGTAAATCTGGCCTGGCAGCCAAAAGTGAAGATGCTGAAAGGCTCAACAAAACCAGAGCCACAAGCCAAGCGATGCGTGAAGACATGTTTTCCCCCTCGAAAACGATTCCCCCAGGATTCATCAATCCCCTGAACACCAAGACTCTCACCGGCTGGAAAACTGAAAAACAATTTCAGAGCCAAATGAGTATACCATTTTTCAGAAAGAGGAGCTAAATAGTCGGGAAGCGCCCGTTGAGAACAGGCACTCCCCAGGGAAGGTCAAACGCTAAACCGGATCTCCAAAATATCGCCATCCTGCACAATATAATTTTTGCCCTCAAGAGTCATCTTATTGGCGGCCTTGGCTTCGGCCAAACCACCGAGAGCCATGAGGTCTTCATAAGGGGTGACCTCGGCGCGAATAAAACCCCGTTGCAAATCCGAATGGATCACCCCGGCAGCCATGGGCGCAGAAGCACCCTTGGGCACCGGCCAGGCACGGCATTCGTCTGGCCCTACGGTGAAAAAGCTTTGTAAATTCAAAGCGCCATAGGCCGCCCTGATCATAAGATTTTTCGCTGGCTCATCAATGCCCAGATCTTCAAGGAACTCTTTGGCATCGGCAGGATCCAATTCGCACAATTCTTCTTCCATGGTAGCGCACAAGGCCACCACTTCGGCCCCGGCATCCTCGGCAGCCTGCAAAGCATCGGCCGGGATATCTGCGCCTTCTTCCAGATTGAATACGGCAATCAGAGGTTTTGCTGTGAGAAAGGCATAACCCGAAGACATTTTCACTTCATCCGGATTCAGCTCCAGATCCCGTAAGGGCTTGTCGGCCTCCAAATGCTCCTGGAAGCGCGTGAACATGGGCGGCTCCAAAGGGTTGGCAAACTTCCCCATGCGGTCTTTTTCTTTGTTCAGTTTCTCCAGGCGGTTTTCCACAATTTGCAAATCGGCCAGAGCCAACTCCATGGCCAATGTTTCCAGCTCTCCCGCCGGATCCGGTGTGCCGAATCCGCCATCAAAACAACGGATGACCTGGGCCATGGCATCAACCCTGCGTCCATGCTCCAAAAATCGAGTGGCCTCACGGGCACCATCGGTACCAACGCCCGCTTGGAATCCGGGGATATCCACCCACTCCACGCTGGTATGAATTTCTCTTTTGGGCTGGAACATGGCGGTCAGGCGGGTCAAGCGGGGGTCAGGAACTTTGCCCACGGCCAGATGAGGATCCACTCCGCCCTGGCCAGTAGGCACGGCAGCTCCAGTGATGACATTGAACAGAGTGGTTTTTCCAGTGAATTTCACACCGATGATTCCGATTTGCACGATTTCCTCCAGAAATTACCAGGGAATTAAAATTCAGGGGGTGTCAGTTCTGGAGTGTAGGGAACCGCCCAGGAGGAATATCCCCCCTGGATGCCCGCAGCATCCACGGCCGCCACGCGGACCAGGTACTTGTTTCCATAAATGACATCCACCGTGTATTGCTCCGAAAATACGGGATCAATAGTGAGGGTGTCCACATCATTGACAAGAATCTGAACCACGTAGTGATGAACTGGGGTCCCATAGGTGGGTGCCGTCCAGGTATATTCGGCCGCCGGAGCGGTGGCAACATCACCCCAGGAGAGATTATTTGTCCAATTTGGGCTAAATAGGAGGCCTGATGTGATAAATAACATCAAAACTATGGGAGACAGTGTTTTCCTTATCATTTTTATAAACCATCCGGCTTTTTAGGACGAAGAATTCTCTAACGTCAACCCCACTTGTGACAACAATGTAAACAATATTTTCCCCACTGGCAAAGCATTGATTTAAATTGAAATTCATTCCCAATAAGGAAATAACTATCAAATTATTCATTTCGTAGTTGCCAGCAGCACCCCCACACCCCCATATTGCAGTGGGCGCTAGGAGGGCGACAACCGGCTTGTTGTGATAACTGAATATCAAAACAGGCTATTATTTCTCATGGAGGAATGACCTGGTAATGAAAATTCAAATATTGTCAGTGACTATCACATTGACACTTCTTTTCGCCGCTTCCGTGGCCCTTGGCACCATTCTCGACGTTCCCCATGACTTTAGCACCATCGAATCCGCCCTACACCAAGCCGAATCCGGCGACCAAATCTCCATTGCACCGGGTCAATATTTCGAATACGACCTTGTCGTTCCCTCCGGAGTGATCGTCTCCGGCACGGGCGCCACCCCCGAGCAAGTGGTCATCGATGCCCAGGCCCAGGGCCGCATCATGATTTGCGAAAGCCTTGATGAAACAACCCTCATCCAGAATATCACCTTCATCAATGGCGCAGCCAGAGGGGGCGCAGTTTACGATAAGAGTGGCGGGGCCATTCTTTTGAATAACAGCAACCTGCGACTTTTTAATTGCCGCTTCATCAACAATAGCGCCGATGGTCATGGAGGCGCCCTGCGCTTCACCCACGCCTCCCCTCAATTGCTCAACTGCTATTTCGAAGGCAACAGCGCTCTTGAAGGGGGCGGCGGAGCCGTAGACTGCAGTTATGAAAGCAGCCCCCGCATCACCAATTGTTTCTTCAAATTCAACGAAGCCAACTGGGGCGGCGCCCTATCCTGCCGCGGCAGCTCCTCTCCCATTGTCACCAACTCTAATTTTGATCGTAACCGTGCTGAGGGTGGTCTGGGTTATGGCGGCGCCGTCATTGCCGACCATGAAGCTTTACCTTACTTTGAAAAATGTACTTTTTACGGAAATCACGCCCGCTATGGTGGAGGGTTGGCCTCCTTCGAAAGCGCCACCACCAATCTCAATTCCTGCACCCTGGTGGGCAATTCCAGTGAATGGCTGGGCGCCGGCATCATTTGCAGCAATTCTTTCCCGGTAATTGAAAACTCCATCATTGCTTTTCAGAACGGCAGCGCGATTGCCTGTGGGGGATCATCCCTCCCCATCATTCGCTGCACTAATATTTATGGAAACTCTCTGGGAGACTGGGTAGGCACCATTGCCGCTCAAGGTCGGGCTTATAATAACATGGAGCAGGACCCCCTATTCTGTGGGCAGGACCCCGAATCAAACTTCGAATTCCGGTTGCAGATTGACTCTCCCTGTGGCGACGAAAGCACCAGCTGCGGAGCCATGGGTGCCTGGCCTGTGGGATGCGGCGTCACTCCCATTTACCTTGATGATTTTGCCGCCACCTGGGCCGATGGTGTGCCCCAGATTTCCTGGAACTTTAGTGGCGAGAGATCCTCCCATGATTTTATTCTGATGCGCAGCCGCCAATCCCATGCGGACGAAGAGCACTTGATCCCTTTTATCGTGGAGGAAGGCGGCTATTCCCTGGCCCTCGACCACGAATTTTATTCCAAGGATAGTTCCAACCTCCTCTACACTTTATATTTGAAAGATGACGACGGTGAATTGATCACCATCAGCAGAACACAGTTGTCGGCCGAGGGTATGCTCAAACCTCTGCACCTGGTGGGCGCCTACCCCAACCCCTTCAACCCCCGCACAACCATCAGTTTTGAAACATCCCGGGACCGTCAGATTTCCATCACTGTGCACAACATTCGGGGACAACAAGTGCAGCAACTGGCGCATAAATTGTTTCCGGCTGGAAGACATCAGGTGGTCTGGAGTGGTGAAAATTCTATGGGCCAGCGGGTTGAATCCGGCACTTATTTTGTGACTATCCGGTCAAAGGATATGGTGCGCAGCCAGAAGGTTCTGCTGCTCAAGTAATTTTTCGGCGCACCACAATGCCGGCGGCAGGCCGGCCATCGGGATCGAAGCCTTCTTCGTGGGCGATGATTTCACAGGTTCCTGCAGGAAAGTTTCGCAACAGCTCTCCCCCCTCGAGGCGATGCCTCCGGTGGGGATGCCCGGTGTGGCCTGCCACATGACGAAAAGTTCGCACCAGTGCCACACCACCTGGTTGTAACAAAGATGGCAGAGTAGCCAGCATCTCCCGCTGTAAAAACCTGAAATTGAGAACAACCGACCAGGGCCCTGGCGGTATCTGATCAGACTGGCGCAAATCCCTCCGCTCAAATTGGCAGCTCACTCCACAACTTTCCGCCAATGTGCGGCCCAACTCCAAGGCCTCAGGCTGCCAATCGATACCCACCGTGCGGTACCCTTTCATGGCCAGCCACACCAGGGCCCGGCCACTGCCACAAGCCAGATCCAGCACAGGTCCCGCCGCCGGTGGAGGCAGCCAGGATTCATGGTCCACCAACCAATCCGGAGCAGACCAAAGGTGATGGGAAGATATGCCCTTACAAAGTAGGTCGGCCGGACACAGGTCTTGTTGCCAAACCAGAGCCTCCACAGCAACCCTGCCGCGGCTTTCCAGCTGCCCCGCTAAACTCTGAACCATGATCTGGTTGTCCCCCACCACCAGCAGGTGTTCATGGCGCGGTGGCAGGAAAATGGAAGGAATGGCTTCTCCATCGGCCAGAGGCCGGGAAGTGGCGCCTCGCAAATGCCCCTTATCAAAGTCCAAACTGGAGCGAACATCCAAAATGTTCCCACTTTTCCATCCGGCTGATTTTCTCAAAAAAGTGTGCATTGGTAGCTCGCAGTTTTCAGGTGTTGCCGTTGTTCCGGATTTTGAACTAAATTAGGCTGACATTCCAGCTACATAATGGGAGACTTGGGCCGAAGTCAACTCCACCGCCTTCCATAACCGGGATCCATAATCTGTAAAATGCCTCTATCTGGGGCCAGGAGAGAATCAATGCCCGCCATTCAACAATTCACGGTAACGCCTAATTTGCCTGAGCCTTTGCAACCACTTCTGAAGGTGGCCAACAACATCTGGTGGAGCTGGAATGTTGAAGCCATCAGCCTGCTGCGGAGAGTGGACCCAAACCTCTGGGACCAGCACAGCGGCAATCCCATTGCCGTTTTGGGCACCCTCTCGGCCGACCGAGTGGCCAAGCTTGTGAAAGATAAAGCCTTCCTGGCCAACCTTGAACGAGTGGTTGGCGACCTGGACCGCTATCTGAGTTTGACCTCCTGGTTTGAAACAGAACACCCCGCCTCCACCGATTCCCTCATTGGGTATTTCTCCCTGGAGTTTGGGCTGCACGAGTCGCTCCCCCTTTACAGTGGCGGCCTGGGTATCCTGGCCGGTGACCATCTGAAATCCGCTTCAGATCTGGGGCTGCCCCTGGTGGGCATGGGCTTGGCTTACCAAACGGGTTATTTCCGGCAATACCTGAATCACGATGGCTGGCAGATGGAAGAATATTCTGTCAACGATTTCCATAACATGTCCATGCAGCTGGAATTGGATGCCGAGGGCCACGAAGTGACCATCGAAGTCCACTATCCCGGCCGGGTCGTCACCGCCCGGATTTGGCGAGTCCAGGTGGGCCGAAACCCTCTGCTTCTTCTGGATACGAATCTCCCTGAAAATCGCCCTGAAGACCGTGAACTGACCAGCACTCTATACGGTGGCGATCACGACATGCGCATCCGTCAGGAAATCCTGCTGGGTATTGGCGGCCTGCGGGCCCTGATCAAGCTGGGCCTAGAGCCCTCCATGTGTCACTTGAATGAAGGACACTCTGCCTTCCTGGCCCTGGAACGCATCAATCTGTTGATGAAGAATAAAGGTCTCAGTTACGACACCGCCTTTGAAATGGTGCGCGCCACCAATGTCTTCACCACCCACACTCCAGTTCCTGCTGGCAATGACCATTTCCACCCTGATCTGGTCCGGTCATACCTGGCCAGCAAGGCCGATGAACTGGGCCTCAGCATGGACGACTTGCTGGCCCTGGGACGTTCCAATCCGGACAACAAGAACGAAACCTTTTGCATGACAGTGCTGGCCTTGCGCCTGAGCCGAAATGTCAATGGTGTTTCGGAACTGCACGGCCACGTGTCCCGGGAGATGTGGCAAAACATTTGGCCTGAAGTGCCCATGGAAGAGATTCCCATCGCACATGTGACCAATGGCGTTCATACCCGTAGCTGGCTGTGCAATGAAATTGCCCGGCTTTACGATCGCTATCTTGGCCCTCGTTGGTACGAAGAGCCCACAAACAAAACACTCTGGGATCGGGTCAACCTGATTCCCGACGCCGAGCTCTGGCGCTCTCACGAACGCATGCGCGAACGGTTGGTAAGTTTCGTGCGTGGCCGTCTGCAAACTCAGCTGCTCAAGCGTGGAGCCAATCGGGCCTGGGTCAAAGAAGCTTCTCAGGTTCTGGATCCTGAAGCCCTGACCATTGGTTTTGCCCGGCGTTTTGCCACCTATAAAAGGGCGGCATTGATTATGCGCGACCCGGCCCGGCTCTCTAAGATCCTCAACGATCCTGAGCGTCCGGTTCAGCTCATTTTTGCCGGCAAGGCTCACCCCAAAGACCAGCCTGGTAAAGAGTTGATCCGGCAGCTGATCCACTTGGCCCAACAGCACAACTTCCGCCACCGGATTGTCTTTGTGGAAGATTACAACATCGAAGTGGCTCGCTACATGGTCCAGGGGGTGGATATCTGGCTCAACACACCACGCCGTCCCTTGGAGGCCAGCGGCACCAGTGGGATGAAGGTACCGCCCAATGGCGGCATCAACCTTTCCATCCTGGATGGCTGGTGGTGCGAGGGTTATAAAAAAGATAATGGCTGGGCCATTGGTGGCGGGGAAGATTACGATGATCAGGATTATCAGGACGAAGTGGAAAGCACCGCTCTGTATGATCTGCTGGAAAATGAAATTGTCCCCACGTTCTATGAACGCAGCAGCGATGATGTTCCCCGTGAGTGGACCCACATCATGAAAAACAGTATGCGCACGGTGAACACCGAGTTCAATACCAACCGCATGGTCGAAGAATACACCCAGCGTTTCTATGTTCCAGCCATGGACAATGCCAAACGGCTTGAAGGTGATAGCTTCAAAAAAGCCGAAATCCTGGGTCAGTGGCGAGCAGAAACTCTGCAGGCCTGGTCCAAAGTGAAAATCAGTTGTGTGGATTCACCTCCCTTGGCTGCTCACCCCATGGGCACCCAGTTGCCTGTGCAGGCGGCCGTGCAACTGGGCGACATTCCCCTGGATGATATTCTGGTGGAGGTCTACCACGGACTGATCAACTCAGCGGGTGAAATTGAAGATGGCGAACCGGCCACACTTTTCCCCACCGGTGAAACCAAAGATGGGGCCGCCGTATTCTCTGGCAACATTGCCTGCCGCAGGGCGGGACGCCGGGGTTACACCGTCAGAGCTGTGCCTCGCAAAGAAGGCTTCCCTTTGGGGCGCTTTGAAACTGGGCTGGTTGTATGGTGGGAAGAAAATGAAAACGGGGATTGTTCAGTCTCCGGGCAATTTGATAGAGGTCAAACTCGGAAAGTTTGATGTCCTCTTTTAAACCACAAGGCCCAGCTGTAATGGCTGGGCCTTTTTTAAATCTATTCATTCACTCGCTCATCAACCCCGGAACAATACTTCGTAGATCTTCCACATACTGAAGGAAGAGCCTCCGTCCCCTAGGTGTCACCTTCACCATGGTGAGCGGGCGTTTGCCCACAAAGGATTTCTCCTGCTTCACCAGCTTCCCCTCATCCAGCTTGCTCAAATGCACTGAAAGAGTTCCATCTGTCAGCTTCAGTTCATCCCGCAAAGCCGTGAACGGGATCGCCTTATTTTTACGCAGCAAAAAAGACAGGACCAGCAAACGGACCCGCCCATGAATCAACGGCAAAAGCAGACCCTGACCCACCGGATCAGAACCCGCACCTGAAGATCTTGCCACGCCTGGGGCCTCCTTGCCTTTGGCGTCTCATTTCAGACCCACCACATCCTTGTGGCTGTGTGATTGTTCAGGGATCGGCGTTGTCTTTCATGATGTCATTCCCGCCGATCCCTGCTCCTCAGAAAAGGCCTATGGGCCCTCCTGAAACCGGTTCAATCGATGACCATTGGCGTCCACCCGCCAGAAATTTCGCCGCGAATCCTTTCGCATCCGAAAATCTAGCGAGGGGGCGACTGGCACCCAGGACCAGTGTGTCCGCCCCCCATGCCGCCCGGAGGTCCTTCTCCAGCTCCCTTGCGGGGGATCCGATTGCTCCATCAGGATCCGGCTAGTCGTCGTAAAACCTAGTTCTCCACTTTAATAACTCAAGTACTTTTGTTTTTCAAGTAAAAAGATTGGGGGTGGGGGGATAATTTGTGGTTTGTGGGGGGAGTTGATGGAGGTCCTCGGGGGGGGGACGACGTAACAGGTTTAGGAAGTTGGGGTTGGGCCCCCTGCGGAGTACCACCAACTCCCCCCACAAACCACAAATTATCAGCACTAGGGGTACAATCTTTTACTTAAAAAACCCAGAAGTGGGGCTCCTAAAGGGTCGGCTTTTGGCGAGGTTTTACGACGCCCCCCCCTATTTGGGATGGGCGGTCGTTGGTTTTCGGGGGAATGGGTTTGGGCGGTGCGGTCCAATGTAGAAGGTGTTGGGGGTGGGGGGGATACTCCGCAGCCACACCTATATGTTCCCCCAAAGCACCGTTAGTTTTCTGGCGAGGACCTTCCCCCCCAACCCCAACACCTTCTACATTGGACTTCCCACCCCCCAAGACTATCTTTCCGAAGACAACAACCCCATACCCCTTAGGAGGTGGTCCATGAAGGCCGAGAAACTTATTGAGATGGAAGACAAGTACGGTGCACACAATTACCATCCATTGGATATTGTGATCAAGAAAGCCGAAGGCATCTATGTTGAAGATGTTGCCGGAAATCGGTACATGGACTTTTTGGCGGCCTACAGTGCTGTCAATCAGGGCCATTGCCACCCTCGTTTGTTGAAGGCTTTGCGCCGGCAGGCAGCCAAAGTGACTTTGACCAGCCGGGCCTTCCGGAATGATCAGTTACCTCTTTTCTGTAAAGAGATTTCTGAGTTGACCGGATACCCCAAAGTGCTGCCCATGAACTCCGGCGCCGAAGCTGTGGAGACGGCCATCAAGGCTTCCCGCAAGTGGGGCGAAAAAGTTAAGGGCATCAAAAAGAACAAGGCCGAGATTATTGTCTGTGCCGACAACTTCCACGGACGCACCACCACCATCGTGGGCTTCTGCACCGAAGATCAGTACAAAGACGGCTTTGGTCCTTTCGCTCCCGGATTCAAGATTGTTCCCTTCGGTGATGCCAAGGCTCTGGAAGCGGCCATCACCAAGAACACTGCAGCCTTCATGGTTGAGCCCATCCAGGGCGAAGCTGGCATCAATGTTCCCCCTAAGGGATTCCTGAAAAAAGCAGCCAAACTTTGTAAAGACAACAACGTCTTGTTCATTGCAGACGAGATCCAGTCCGGCCTCGGTCGCACCGGAAAAATGTTTGCCTTCGAGCATGAAGATGTTCGCCCTGATGCAGTCATCGTTGGCAAAGCACTCAGTGGTGGCTTCTATCCTGTGTCAGCATTCCTGAGCAGTGTCGAAGTGATGGATGTCTTCAATCCTGGTGACCATGGCTCCACCTTTGGCGGCAACCCCCTGGGTATGGCCGTGGCCCGTGAAGCCCTCAAGGTCCTGGTTGACGAAAAATTGGTGGAAAACAGTAATAAGCTGGGCCCCTGGTTCATGGACAAACTCCAGAACCTGGAATTCAAAAGCATCAAAACCGTGCGGGGTCGCGGGCTGTTTATCGGCCTGGTGCTGGATCGTCCAGCTCGCCCCTACTGCGAAGCTTTGATGGCCGAGGGAATTCTCTGCAAAGAGACCCACGAAAACGTAATCCGCTTTGCTCCGCCTCTGGTGATCTCCAGAAAAGAGCTGAACACTGCTTTGCGTAAGGTAAAGAAAGTGTTTAAAAAATTGGAAAGCTGATCACTCAGTTTTTCTTAATTTGGGAAAGGCCTGGAGTTTCGACTCCGGGCCTTTTTTATTTGATGCCGGAGAATTAAACCCTGATATTTTGAGAGCGCTTTCCAGATGAATTAACACGGGGAAAAATCATGCCAAATTGTTTCTTTGTTTCCGACCTTCATGGCAGCCTTCACCGGTACCAGAGTTTACTGGAATGCATATTGAAAGAAACCCCCACGGCCATTTTCCTGGGCGGCGACTTGCTTCCCCACCCTATGAATATGGCTTGGCGAAAAAACGAGAATCAATCCGACTTCATCATGGATTTTCTCATTCCACAATTTTCCACAATCCAAAAGAAATTAGGGGCCCAGTTTCCCCAAATTTTCCTGATCCTTGGCAACGATGATCCCAGAGCCCATGAGCCTGCTTTAATCCAGGGACAGGATCTTGGCCTTTGGCAATACATCCACGGCCGGAAAATTCAATGGCAGGGGTTCACTGTCGTCGGCTATTCCTGCATCCCCCCATCCCCTTTCATGTTGAAGGACTGGGAACGGTACGATGTTTCCATGTTTGTGGATCCGGGCTGTGTCTCTCCGGAAGAAGGCGGCCGAACGGCAGGCCCCACCGGCCGGGATATCCGCTTCACCACCATCGCCCTCGAACTTGAAGAATTGGCAGGAAAAGAAGAAGACTATTCACGGACCATCCTGATGAGCCATTGCCCACCCTATAAATGCAATCTCGACCGGGCCGATCTGGATGGCAAAATGGTAGACCACGTACCGTTGGATGTTCACATCGGCAGCATTGCCATCCAAAGGTTTATCAAGGCCAAACAACCCCTCCTAACCTTGCATGGGCACGTTCACGAGAGTCGCACCATCACCGGATCATGGCGGGATCAATTTGGATTCACCACTTCCTACTCGGCAGCCAACGAAACACCGGCCCTGGCTCTGGTAAGGTTTGATCCAGAGGATCCAGCCGAAGCTGCGCTGGAATTAATCGAACCATAAGCACCGTCAGGATTCTGCCAATTCCAGCTCATAGGCTGCGTCAGTCACCGCGCCAATTTTCACTGAGAAGCTTGACCGATTGGCAATATCCTCGTCGGTGACAATGTGTATATCCAACAACCCATCAGACCGGTATCCGGTTTTCAAATAGTTCATTTCATCCAGGCAACGGCTCCAGCCGTCAAGCCAGTTCAGCAACTCTTGCCTGAGTTTTTTGGGGCCATTGAAGTGGATGAGCAAGTCGATGTCACTGGCCGGGCCGGCGATGGCATTCTTCACGCTGCCAATCAGGTACATGGCCTTCACACCTAAGGCCTGGTGATCCACATCCCGGGCTATACGCTCGGCCATTTGCTTGCGCCACAGCCAATATTGCACCGGCTTCTGCAGTGGGTTCACCTCCGAAGCCACCTCTGGGATGGCTTTAATGTCTGCCTCAGAGAAACAAGCCACAGCTTGGTCCAGATCTGCGTTCAGCAATATTTTCACAATGCGGCCTTCGGTGGCCTGCTTCACATCGATGACATGCAGAGTGTCCGCCAGGCCGGCATGCTTGGGCACCAACTCGGCCAGCATATTATGGGATCGCATAAGGAATCGTTCGGCGAATTCATTGCCATCCTCATCGGGATAAAGGGGCAGATATCCGATGCCCGCTTCCACCAAATCCTGGAAGAAGTGAGTGCCAAAACTAACATCCGGAACGTAGCTTCCTTTTTGGCGGGCAATTTCAATCAGCATGGCTGTATTGTTGATGTCGGCATAGGTGACATTCACACCCAGCTTGATGTCGCCCCGGCTGCCCCACCGGCCCGGTCCCATGAGGACAAAGCGCTTCCGGGGCAGAAGTTTATTCAAGCGCCCCACAGCACGGCCCACTGCTTTCATCTCATCCTTTGATGCCAGCGCCCCGTAAGCGGCAGGATCCACATACACCAGATATTCAATGTCTTCAATGCGGCCGTTGGAAACGAATTTCTGAGCCGAGAAAACAATATCCTCCTGGGGGATATCCTGGGGAATGGGAGAAGGGGCGGCCAAAGCCGACTGCCCCTGGGGACGGCATTGCAGCAGATACAAATGCTTTCCATCATGGGCAAATTCTACATCCACCGGAGTTTTGAGGGTTTCTTCCAAGGTCTCCAGCATCCCTCTGATTTGCGGCAAACAACTCTGGGGACCACGCAGTCCTTCGAAGGTGGGATAGAGTTGCTCCTCATCGGCATCCATCATCAGACTGACGGGCCTGACCAAACGGCCATCCTTCAGGATGGAGAACACCATGGGCAGGCCGTCGTAGTTGCCTCCCAAGTCCTGCAAGACATCCTGAATGGCCACCGTTTCAAAACAATTTTTTTCCAGGTTGATCAGGTCCATATGTGTGGGTGAGTAGCGGATGATTTCATCCACGGCCACGTTGACCCGCAGCTCCGGTTGGCCGGGTACGATGAGGGCTGGGTAATCATCTCCCGTTCTATCCACGGCCCGAGTGCCAAGGCCAGGAACCAGCCGCACCAAGCCATCTTCCCGTTTGATACGGGGAGACCAACGGAATTCATTTTGGGAAAACCCCACCCCCGCGAAAGAAGGAAAGAAATACTTCCCTTTATTTGTCCCCACCACTTCCTGGATGAGAATGCCCATTTGTTCGTCAAATTCCAGAACTCCCCGCTCTATGCGGTATTCAATGGGATCGGGCCCGAACATGGAGGCATATATTTCGGCTACGGCATCCTGAACCGCTTTCAGACATTCTGTTTTAGTACCTTGGTTGGCCAGAAAAAGGCTTTTGTATTTTCCGGAAAATGCGGTGCCTGCCCGGTCTTCAAGCAGACTGGAGCTGCGCACCACCAGGGGCGCCCCCTGAAAATCGTCCAGGGCTGAAGCCATGCCATAAACCAAAGCGGGCGGGAAAGCTGAATTTTTAAACAGCCGGATAATGTTGGGGTAATCGCGCCGGACTTCATCGATGGTTTTGTACTTCTGGTGCAGCACATCTTCCAGATCATTGTAGGCGATAAATTCCAGGGCTGCGTCTGAAGCGATGTGCCAGGTTTTGGGTACCTTCACCTGGCCAAGTGAAGCGGCCACCGGATCATGGGCCAGATCTGGCTCCTGGGAGCGGTTTTGGAGAATGCACTGGGCCAATAACATGCCCGCTGCCTTGCCACCCAGTTTTCCGTGGCTGACGGTAGGCATGATGGTGCGGTCCATCAAATCACTGAAAAATGAAGTGGCCACATGGTCTTTGGCTATTTGGACGAATTCCAATTGTTCCGTAAGAATGCGCTGGGTCAGAACCACCCGCAGACTTTTCATGGTTGAGTCAGGCAACCCTTTTCCGTCGGTGGCCGAAAGCTGGAATCGGCGCAATGCATCTTGAATTTCGCTCAAAGTGGAACGCGGGTTGTCCAAAACATTCAGGAATACCGAGGCCTTCTCCGCTTGGATCCACTTTTGCACATAGAAAATAATTTCATCGCCAGAAATATACTTGGCTGCCAGTTCAAAGGGCTCCCCTGTGAGCAGGAGGGAACGATCGGTGGGGAGCAATTCTCCAGGTACATTAACTTCGCCCATACTCGTTTCCAGGTATTCAAAATCCAAGTCCAGTTCGCGCAGCATCGTCTGGGCTTCGGCAATGCCTATGGAGCATAGAAAATTCAGCATTTTGCGGGAAATACGCAAGAAGAGGGAGTCGTCAGTTTCCCGTAGCAAATCCATGACGACCTGCCAGTTGGGGCTCTTTTTATCCCCCGACATCTCGTCCAGCTCACGCCATTTTTTGCCCAGCGTCTGGATTTTTCTGAAGAGAATGAAATGTCCCAACCTATCGGCCAGGCTTTTGATCAAGCGCACTTCTTCCAGGAGGAATGGGCCTTCAGCCTCCTCGGGCGAATCCTGTGTATAATGAACCCGCAACTCACCCACTGACTCCCCTTGAACATCGATGCTTTGGGCCAAAGAACAAGTGGTGGCGTCAAAGGAACTGGACTGCCAGTTTTCGCCATCAATGGCAATGGTGGCTTCGCAGTATTCAGGAAATTGCCACCCCAATCCAATGATATTCACCACATCGGACATCACATCCGAAAACAGCCGATCCCTTTGATTGAGCAGCTGCTCCACCTGATAGAGACAGCTCAACTCCTTGGCCCGTTCTTTCAAATCGCCCAGAAGTTTTTCCGTAGGTTTCAAAAGATACCCTCCGCTTTGATGAGCCCTAGACCGGCCAAACCATCCACCCGAATTTCGAGAGGTTTTTCCAGCCTGACGTGACGCATGTATTGGCCATCCCTGACTACTGTTTGTTGGTCCAGCCAATCCCAATCCACCCTGCTGCTACCCTTGCCGCGTACGGTCATGTAAAAGACCCCAAAAGAGATGAGGTTGTGGAAGAAGTGAGCCCCCTGGCTGGGGTCCGGGTTCATGTCTCTAAATGAGGTTTCCACAATGACCCGGGCGGCACTGACCATGCCCCAATCCACAGGCACTCCCAACCAGGGATCACTGCTGCCCCACCTTCCAAAGCCAATGAGAACGTATGGTTTTCCTGCGGAATGCAGATCATTGTTGAAGCTTTGGACTTCCAGGGCAACCGCATGAGTGCGGGCCACATCGAAGGATTCAGGTTTGATGAAGACAATATCCTGAATGTCGTTTTTGCAGCCGTGGCCCAAAGCTCGTTCACTGGCCAGGACCACTCCGTGGTCATTCATTTCCACAGGCGAAATTTTTGATTCTCCCACCGGGATAGCCATGGGCCGCATTTGAAGCAGACAAACCCGAATGGCACCAGAGTCATCCCTGTCCAAAGCAAATTCGAGCTCCACCGGGCACCCCAGTGTTCTTTCCGCCAAAGGCAGCATGGCTCTGATGAGCTTATTCAATTCCAGGGTTTTGCCGACCAGGATGGGCGCAAAGTCCACCACCCGGGGACCGGCGCAGGAAAGGCCCATGCGCAAACAGTCTGAGCGGTGGTCATAGGTGGAGATGAGGTGATCCAGGGTCTCGTCTTCTTCAGCAACCAACAAATCGTCGACCAGCAAAAATTCTGTTTCACCCATGGGGTCCGGTGGTGGTGGTGTGCCCATGTTCACAGACCAGAATGAAATTTGGGTTCCCCGCATGCGGTCGCCCACATCATTAAAAGGCGGCGGGCTGGTGGGGTATTTGGGGCAATAACCCCAAGAGACTCCCCCATCGACAATTTGTCGCCCCAAACCCAAAGCCAAATTGGCCACTCCGTCGGTGGGCACTGCAGAGCCGTTGGGGTAATAATTGAAAGAACGGCACACCCCGGAAATTTCTGGGTAGAAGCGATCGCCGTGGCGGTTGCCAACCACTTCCTGGATCACCACGGCCATGCGTTCATCCTGGTGATTTTGGCCGGCGCCTTTGAAGTAATTCTTGGCCGAGTTTAAAAAAGTGGAAGCAAAAACCAGACGGATGGCTTCATCCAGGCGGCGGTACCTTGTATCGGTGTCCGGTTGGTTGTTGGGGATCATTTTGGTGGCATAAACCCCGGCAAAAGGGTGGTCCAGGGCGTCCTCAAGCAAACTCGACGAGCGGATGGCCAGAGGGGTGTTCACCTGGGAGATAAAATCCCGCAAATCGCCCAAAATTTCAGGCACCAAAGTGGCCCGTAAAAACGCATCGGAGATGCGCTCTTCGGAAGCGTCTGAAAGGGCGATTTCCCAGAGGTTGTTCATCTCCATAAAGGATTCAAAAACCGCCGTGCCCAACACCACCATCCGCGGGATGGTGATGTTGAACTCGGGGTATTCCTGCTCATCAATACCGTCCAGAAAATCTTTCGAAAGCAGCACCAGCCCTGCGGCCTTGCCTCCCAATTTACCCCCACCTATGCGGGAGACTATTTCCCCCGACTGCCAGGTCCCCCGACTGAACGAGGGGATGGGGTATCTTTCCATGGAACACATTTCAAACCTCCTGAACCTGGTGCTGCCAATACTCAAATTTTCTGTTTAGGCCCAACCACGATCACGACAAGCCATAGCCACTCTGTTGATAGCCAGCATATAGCCTGCATCGCGCATGGTCACCCCGTGTTTGCGGGCCAAATCACTGACGGCGTAATAGCCGGCCGTCATCTTCACATCTAATTTGCTCAAGACTTCGCCCAGCTCCCAGTAGTAGTTCATGTTGCTCTGAACCTGTTCGAAGTAACTGCAGGTCACGCCCCCGGCATTGGCCAGAAAATCGGGGATGACAAAAATGCCATTCTCTTTCAGGTATGAATCTGCTTCGGGAGCCGTGGGACCGTTGGCACCCTCGACAATGATTTTCACCTGATCACTAATGCTCGTCATGGTTTCCAGGTTGATCTGGTTTTCCAAAGCGGCGGGCAACAGGATGTCGACATCCTGGCTGATCCAGGATTCACCTGGCAGAACCCGGTAACCCAGGTCTTTGGCTTTGGCCTGATCGATGCCGCCAAAGTGATCAGTGATACCCTGCAATTCCGGCAGGTTTACGCCTTCGGGTTTGATAAAACAGAAGGATGCTTCTTCCGCCTGGTCCCAACAGGAAACACAGACGGTTTTGCCACCCAATCGTCCATACAGCTCGATGGCGTATTGGGCAACATTGCCAAAACCCTGAACACTGGCGGTGGTCTCTTCGGGCTTCATTTTCAACTCTTTCAGAGCCTCCCGAAGAGTGTAAACCACACCGTAACCTGTCGCCTGTGTGCGTCCCAGAGATCCGCCCATGCCCACGGGCTTGCCGGTGATGGTGCCGGGAAAATGGCCACCCTGAAGCACTTCATATTCATCCAGCATCCAGAGCATGTGCTGGCTGGTGGTCATGACGTCGGGGGCGGGTATATCACGAACAGGTCCCACGTTGCTAAAAACCTGCCGCACCCACCCCCGACATATGCCTTCCTGCTCCCGAGGGCTCAAATGATGAGGATCACAGATGACGCCACCCTTGCCGCCGCCCAGGGGCAAATCCACCACCGCGCACTTCCAGGTCATCCACATGGAAAGTGCCCGTACAGTGTCCACTGTTTCCTGGGGATGGAATCGGATGCCACCTTTGCAGGGCCCGCGGCTGTCGTTGTGCTGAATGCGGTAGCCCTGGAAGACCTGGACCGAACCATCATCCATGCGCACGGGGATATTGAAATGGTATTCACGCATGGGGTTGCGCAAAAGCTGGCGGGCGCCATCTTCCAGACCAATGAGTTCGGCAATACGATCAAATTCCGCTTGGGCGGAAGCAAAGGCGTTGAATTCTGGTGTCTTGGACATTTCGGATCCTCCTGAGCCCCTATTGGGGGTGATAAGTGATTGGCTTCACTCTTTTAGGGCAATTTCTGAACCAGAAATAATTAAAAAAAATATTTATAATCCGTTGAATCTAAAGGGGTTCCATAACAAACCAAAAACACAGTGACGCGTACTTGCTTCAGTTGCCTGTTTTATAGATGCACTTGCGCATCACTAGCGGGATTTTAGGAAGATTTTTGCCGAATTTCGCTCATTCAGAGGATCGTCCATCACGAATCGGCGGGATCAGGCCCAGCTTTTTTATCTTTCTCTGCAACGTGGTGCGGTGGATGCCCAGCTCTTTGGCTGTGTTTTCCCGGTGCCAGGCATGACGTTCCAGGGCCTGGGTCAAGTAAGCGGCCTCCACCTGGACCAAACCGCTCTTGCTACCATGGACCCCATCTGCCACCCGAATCTGCAACCGTCGGGGAAGGTGCTCCGGCTCCAAAATCTGCCCACGGCACATGACCCAGGCATGCTCAATGATGTTCTCCAACTCCCGCACATTGCCGGGATAATTGTGCGCCATCAGCAATTCCAGAGTGGCCGAAGAAAGTCCGATGATGTTTTTGCCCCGAGCATTGGAAAACTGTTCGATGAACCGCTGGGCCAGCAAAGGGACGTCGCCTTTACGATCACGCAAAGGAGGCAAGTCCACATTCAGAACATTGATCCGGTAATAAAGGTCACGGCGGAAAGTCCCCTCGGAAACCATCTCCATCAAGTCCCGGTGGGTGGCCGTAATAAGCCGGATATTGCAAGGGATGGACGTCTGATCACCCAGTCGTTCGTACACCCTTTCCTGCAGAACTCTCAGCAGCTTCACCTGCATGTCCATGGGGATGTCCCCCACTTCATCAATAAAGAGAGTGCCACCTTCCGCAGCGGCAAAACGGCCGGGCCGGTCCCTCACTGCTCCAGTGAATGCTCCTGCCTTATATCCAAAAAGTTCGGACTCCAGAAGAGTCTCTGGCAGTGCAGCACAGTTGACGGTGATCAACGGACCGCTGGCGCGGGAACTCAAATTGTGCACCGCCCGAGCCACCAGGTTTTTGCCCGTGCCTGTCTCACCATTGATGAGAATGCTGGTGTCGCTGATGGATATGGTTGGAAGAATTTCAAAGAGTTGCTTCATGGCCGGGTCGCCGGTGATGATACCCTGAAATGGCAAAGGACGATCCAGATCCGCCAAATGGTTTTGGATGGTGGAAAGATCCACGAAGGTCTCCACTCCACCGATGATATTACCAGTGGCATCTTTCAGCACATTGGTGGAAAGAGTCACCGGAATCATCTGCCCATTGGCCCCCTTTACGGACGCGCTCAAGCCTTGCAAAGGGACTCCCTTTTCCATAGTACGGCAAATGGCGCAATTCTCTTCACAGATATCGGCCTGGATCACTTCCCGGCAAGGCCGCCCCAAAGCATTGTGCATGGGGACACCCAGAATATTGAGGGCCGATTCATTGATGGCAATGATCCGAAAATTATTATCAACGGCAAAAACGCCCTCGGTGACGCTGTCAAAGAGTGTTTGCAGAAGTCCGCGGGGAACCTTGCCCAGGTTAACCGGTGGCGGTGGGTTGTTTTTGAAATCAGACATGGCATCTCGCTTGAAGAGGTCTGCTCATAAAATAGCCCGGGTGCCCCTTTGCTCCAAGGGAATCATCACCCCCTGCTCCATGGGATGACATCCAGAGCCATTGGTGTTAGCTTCTGCGCAACCTACTGATTACTCGCAGCGCGCTTCTCAAGGAGATTCCATGTGGCATAAAGCCCCCATGCCCCCGTTCATTTTCATTTCACTCCTCTTATTGACTGCCTGTTCCCAAAGCCCGGCACCCAAAAGTGTGGAAGAGACAAACCCGGAACTTAACGCCCTGCTCGACGCCTCCCTGAACAGCGACTACACCTACGACAAATTGGGAGAGCTGTGCGATACCATCGGCCCCCGCCTGACCGGCTCTCCCCAAATGAAAAAAGCCATTGAGTGGTCCATGAACTCCATGCGTGAAGCCGGCTTTGACAGTGTGTGGACAGAACCGGTTGTGGTGCCGTACTGGACCCGAGGCCAGGAGTGGGCCCGCTGCACTGCCCCTGTGGAGTTTGATCTCATCCTCAGTGGCCTGGGACTGAGTGACGGCACTGGTCCCGAAGGCATTGAAGCTGAAGTTTTAGCCGTGCGTGACTTTGAGGAGCTTGAAGCCCGGGCAGATGAAGTGCCCGGCAAAATCGTGCTCTTCAATCCACCATGGCAGGGGTATAGCAAGACGGTGCAGTATAGAGTTCACGGAGCCAGTAAGGCGGCCCGGCATGGCGCCGTAGCTGCCCTGGTCCGATCGGTCACCGGCAACAGTTTGGGCGCACCCCACACCGGCATGATGCATTACGCCGAAGATGCCCCGCGCATCCCCACCGCTGCCCTGACGGTGGAAGATGCAGGCCGGTTGCACCGCATGTGCCAGCGCGGGCTCAAGCCTGTGGTTAAGCTCTATATGGAAGCCCAAAACCATGAGGATACCATCAGCTATAACGTCGTCGGCGACATCCGCGGCAGCCAATGGCCTGAGGAAATCGTTTTGGTGGGAGGGCATCTGGATTCCTGGGATGTGGGCACCTGCGCCCAGGATGATGGAGCGGGTGTGGCCCTCAGTCTGGGCGCGGCCCAAATGATCCTGAAACAAGAGCTGCGTCCCCTCCGTACTGTCCGGGTTGTGCATTTCACCTGTGAAGAGATGGGTGGTCATGGCGGCCGGGCCTACCTCGAAGCCCACCGGTTTGAGTTGGAGAACCATGTTTTTGCTCTGGAGAGCGACGCAGGTTCTTATACTCCACTGGGTTTCAGCGTGGATGCCGACAGCCTGGTCATTGAACACATCACCGAATTGGCGGCTCCTCTGGCCCGGATCGCCCCCGGATCGTGGAAAATTCGCCAGGGTGGCAGCGGCGTCGATATTGGTCCTATTGTCAGGTCCGGTGTTCCGGGCGCAGGCCACTGGGTTGATACCACTCACTATTTTGACGTGCACCACAGCCTGGCTGATACGTTTGAAAAAATTGATCCCGACCTGCTGGCCCGCAATGTAGCGGTGATCGCCGGTCTTATTTTCGCTGTAGCTGATGAACCTGTTTCTCTGAGAACCCTAACTGATTCAAATGCCGATGGAGGTCATTGATGCGTTTTCTTCCTTCCTTTAAAGCCAGCTCCCTCTTGATGGGAGTTTTCCTTTTGTGGGCCCTGCCCGCTTTGGCCAGTGATCCGGCTTTCGACAAGCCAAACCAGGACGACATGCGCCTGTTGCGCTTTCCTGACATTCATGGCGATACCATCGTCTTCAGTTATGCCGGTGATTTGTGGACCGTGAGCAGCACCGGTGGCGAAGCCCGCCGCCTGACTGGCTCCACAGGCTTCCAGAACCAGGCCAAGTTTAGCCCTGATGGCAAAACCATCGCCTTCAGTGGCAACTACGATGGCAACAATGATGTTTATCTGATTCCCACCGGTGGTGGCGAACCCTCTCGCCTAACCTGGCATCCCGGCGCTGACCGGGTTATGGATTGGCAGCCCGACGGCAAGTCCGTGCGTTTCCAGTCTCGTCGCCAAAGCCGCACCGGGCGCGACCTGCAACTCTTTACCGTGGCCATCAGTGGGGGACTTCCTTTGCGGATGGTCTTGCCCACCGGAGGCCTGAGCAGTTATTCCCCCGACGGTTCGAAGATGGCCTTCAACCGGATCTCCCGGGAGCACCGCACCTGGAAACGCTACAAGGGTGGCATGGCTCAGGACATCTGGATCTATGACTTCGATAAAAATGACTCCCAAAAAGTGACCGAATGGATTGGCTCTGATAACTACCCCATGTGGCAGGGCGATACGGTTTATTACAACTCGGACAAAACCGGGAATCTGCAGATCTGGGCCTACAACACCGTCAGTGGTGAGCGCCGGCAGATCACCCATCATAAAGAATATGATGTTAAAAACCCCAGCCAGGGCCCGGGCACTATTGTGTATGAAAACGGTGGCTGGCTGTATGTCTTGAATTTGGAAACTGAGAAGAGCCAGCGCATCAAAGTTTCTCTGCACAGTGATAATCCCCTGACGCGCGCGGGCATCAAAAATGTTGGTGGCCGGGTGCGGGCGGGCAGCATTGCTCCCGACGCCAAGCGGGCCGCATTTGGCGCCCGTGGTGATATCTTCACCGTGCCGGCCGAAAAAGGGAATATCCGTAACCTGACGGCCACCCCTGGCATCCGCGAGCGCAATCCCTCGTGGTCTCCCGACGGAAAACATGTGGCTTATCTGAGCGACCAATCCGGTGAGTACGAAGTGTGGCTCAGATCTTCTGATGGCAAGGGTGAAGCCAAACAGCTGACCAAGGGCAGCAAAACCTACAAGATGAATATGGCCTGGTCACCGGACAGCAAACACCTGCTGCTGAACGACGCCGCCATGTATTTGTATGTGGTTGATGCGGAGAGCGGCAAGATCAAGAAAATTGACCAGAGTGTTTCTGGTGAAATTCATGGTTTTGATTGGAGCCCCAACGCCGGTTGGGTGGCCTATGCCAAGGGCGAAGAAAACGGATTCCGGTCCATCTTCCTCTACAACATGGCCGAAGGCGAAACTCATCGGGTGACTTCCGATTTCACCGACGATGGTGATCCTTGCTTTGATGCCGACGGCAACTACCTGTTCTTCACTTCCGGACAGCACTTCAACCCCACTCTGGGTGGCTTTGATCTGAAACCCATTTGGGCCAACATGGATGGGCTTTACCTGGTCACTTTAAGGGAGGATGTGGATCATCCATTCCCGCCCGAGAGTGATGAAGTGGAAATCAAAGAAGAAGAAGAGGCTGAAGAAGCTGAAGACGGAGAAGATTCGGAAGACTCCAAAGACGAAGATAAAGACGAGGAAAAAGAAGAAGAGGAAGCCAAGCCCATCGAGATCGATCTGGAAGGAATCCACCAGCGCATGGTGGCCCTGGATGTCGGTCCTGGTCAATTCCACAGCCTGGAATTCACTTCGGGCAAGCTCTTTTACCTCAGCCGTCCTTTCACTCCCGGTGGCGCTGGTGGCGGCCCCGCCGACCATATGGCCATCAAGCTTTTCGACATGGAAGAGCGGGAAGAAAAGACCGTATTGGCTGGAGCCTTCGGCTTTGAAATTTCCGCCAACGGCGAAAAACTGTTCTACCGCAACATGGGTGGCTTTGGCATCGTCAGTGCTGACGCCGATCAAAAACCGGCCGACAAAGCCTTGCGCACCAGCGAGCTCGAAGCCCGGGTGGACCCCCGTGCCGAATGGCGACAGATGTTCCGCGATGCCTGGCGTCAGGAACGCGACTTTTTCTACGATCCCGGCATGCACGGTGTGAACTGGGATGCCATGTACGATCGCTATGCCCAAATGGTGCCCTATGTGGCCCATGGTGCCGACTTTTCTTTCATCCTGGGAGAGCTGATTGGTGAGCTGAATAGCTCGCATAGTTATGTTCGGCCCGGTGATGTGCCTCGTCCCAAGCGGGTGGGCACCGGAGTGCTGGGTTGCGAATTCACTGTAGACCGGGAAAGCGACCGCTACCGCTTTGGCCGTATTTACAAGGACCGCAACTGGGATTCCGACGTGCCAACTCCTCTGCATGGCCCCGGCCTTGATGTGGGCAGTGATGATTACATCCTGGCCATTGATGGTGTTGAGTTGCGTCTTGGTACCAACCCGTACAGCCTTCTGGAAAACAAAGTGGGCAAGCAGGTTGTACTGCAAATTGGACCTGGTCCCGACGATAAAGACGACACCCGTGAAATCACCATCGTGCCTATTGGCAGCGACATGACCCTGCGCTACGAAGCCTGGGTCCAGGACAACCGCCGCCTTGTGGACAAACTGTCCAAGGGTAAAATCGGTTACCTGCACCTGCCCAACACCGCCGTTGGTGGCCAAAAAGGATTTGCCAAGGGTTATTACCCGAACCTGCGCAAAGACGGACTGATTGTGGATGAGCGATTCAATGGAGGTGGGTTCATTCCCGACTTCTTCATGAACATCATGCGCCAAAAATTGGTCAATCTTTGGAAGCCCCGTTACGGCCAGGACTGGCGCACGCCGGGCACGGCCTTCCTGGGACACCTGGCCATGATCAGTAATGGTTATGCGGGCAGTGGTGGCGACGCTCTGCCTTACTACTTCAAATTCTACGATCTGGGACCTGTGATTGGCACCCGGACCTGGGGCGGACTCGTGGGCGTTAGCCGCGGCATCGGTCTCATGGATGGCGGCAGCGTCACCTTCCCTGAGTTTGGTCTCTTTGATACGGCGGGCAACTGGGATGTGGAGAACTACGGTGTAGACCCTACGATTCCTCTGGATAACCTGCCCCATGAAGAGGTTGCCGGACGGGACCCGCAGTTGGAGAAGGCTGTGGAAGTTCTGTTGCAGCAGATCAAGGATGAACCCATGGAAGTGCCTTCCACGCGTGGGTTCCCCAGGGATAAGAAGTAAGATCTGAATTAGAAGAGTTTTGTCTGAAAGCCCACAAGTGTGCCAGAGAGGGTGCATTTGTGGGCTATTTTGTTGAATATCATTCCCGATAAATATTCCCAGGCCCTAATTCACCCCGCCTCCCAATGATTCCCCAAAATCAAATGAATTAACGGGAACCCTGGTGAATTCCCGGCATTCTATATATCATGTATATGAGAGTGAATTTCATTCTCATTTTGATGTTACAAATTCACAAGGAGACAATAGAATGAAAAATACAATAATCAGCCTCTTCGTCCTGGTTCTGGCTGTAGGCGTTTTGAGCATCCCTTCCGCTGAGGCATGTGGAGACGCACAGAAGACCCATGCCGCAGCCAAATCCAGCTGCAACAAAGCCTCCGATGCCAAGGTTGCCAGTACTTCCGGAAAGGCCTGTTCCACCAGTGCCAGCTCCTGCGCCAGTGCCTGTGCAAGCAAGACCATGGCCACCGGAAACAGTTGCCCCACCACCGCAGCCAAAGCTGCCTATGCCAGCACCATGGAAACCAGCGGATGCGAAAAAACCGCCAAGGCCGCCTATGTGAAGACCATGAGCGAAGCCGCTTATGCCAAGGCAATGTCTGAAAAAAGCTGCAGCACCAGCGCCGCCAACGCCACTTTCGAGTTTGTAAAAACTGAAACCGGTTGCAGCCAGACTGCTGCTGCCGCCTATGAGCATGCGGTCGCCAATGCAGCCTACGAAAAAAGTTTTGCCAGCAGTGGTTGCACCAAAACTGCTGACAAGGCATACGATCAGGCAAAATTGGCTGCCGCCGACAATGTGAAGAATCTGGAAGAGAACGGCGAAGGTTAAACTCTCGAACAGTTCTCATCGACGTCCAAAACAACGCCCGGTCCTTGGGGCCATTTCTCGGACTTTGTATTGACGATCGAGGATAGGGGCGCCGAGTGAAAAGCCCACAAGTGTGCCCGACCGGGTCCACTTGTGGGCTTATTGTCTCAGTATTTTTGATCGCCTATTGGCGGCCTCATTCCAATACTATTTAATGACCTTTCCATTCAAATAAACATTTGATTCCATCTCAGTCGCTTTTTGAACACCCTCCCCGGCAAAACACATGCGCAGGGCCAGTTTCGCATAATCCGTCATTGCTTTTTCTGAAGCTTCGCTCTTGACGATAACCTTGGTGATGACATAGTCGAGATGGCCGGTCATAGTCGGGGTCATGAAATTATCCTGTTGGTAATTAAACTGATGCTCAACTCTGAAATCCTCGATATTTATTCCCTGACTGCGATAGTACATCCTGTTGGCAGTTAGCTGGCTCATCAAGCAAAACGAAGTACCCAGTGTGAAATAATCTCTTGATGTGGGTGCTTTATCGATCCCCTCATAACCACGGCTGTCATCGGTGTAGAGCTCCCAGGTTTGGTAATTCTCCGTCAAAGATTTTGCTCTGATTTTGTGCATGTACGGGCGTGTGGCATCATGGGCAGATTCAGCTATGGAAATTTCAGTGAAAGAGAATGGATTGGGAAAGCTGTGCATGTCCACAGACAAATCGTCTTCCACTTCTAAAGTTTTAAGGTCCAGGTCGGGTGTGACATTGGTGATAACTTGACCATTATCCATGGAGATTGGTGAGTCCACTTGACCCGGACCAGCTTCCAGCCCAGCCCATTCATCGGCATTGAAGAGGATGCCCACATCGATGGTCGTTTCATTGGCCAGTCCTTCACCAACGGCCCACGCCTTGAGAGCATTTTCCTTGAGCTCATTAATTGTTTCGGGCGATTCATCGCTTGTGATGAGAATGTTGGAAATCACTTTATCAGTGAAACCAGCCCAGTTTGAACTCATGGGGTCCGACCATCTGAAATAGATTTTTGATTCCACTTTGACATCTTCAACGTCCAAATCCATGATCTGGATAAACCGTTCAATTTGGGTCAATAAGCTTGAAGAGGCTCCAGCTGCGAAATAGGTCAGAGGGTTGGGAGCTGTTTGGATATGCTTTGCTCCGCCTTCATCACTGACACATTCCCAGGCGCTGAATTTGTCTTCACCCACCGGTTTGACCAGGCCCTTTTTCAGGAACATGGCCTCTTTATTGAGAATATTCTGGGTCGTGGTTACAATGTTTTCTGTGATGGCGCCATTGACTGGTTCTGCTTTTGTAGGAGTAAAGGTTATTGGGCGTGTGTATCCATCCAATCTGGTCTCGATCGGATAGACTTTTGATTCCAGCTTTGCATTGTTTTGAGCATAGGCCGTGACTGTGAAAGCCAGCAACAGAGTGGCGGACAGAAGTGCAAGTGTGATCGTTTTCATGGGTGTTTCCTTCGTTTGGTGTTGAGGTTTGCTTGATTCGCTCCTTTGCTCCTCTATAACCAAGAACCGTGCCACTTATTAACTGCTTTACTTTCAGTACTTTACAAATTTAAGGTTATGTGGACACATTTTGAATTGCTACAGTGAACGATTAATGGTTAAATTAAACGCCTACTGCTTCATTTAACCATTCATGCCCTTTGGGGGCAGCAAAGGGAGCGCACCGTGCCGCATTCAAAGGATCACCATCTCCACTTTCTATCCGAAGCCGTGTCCCGACTTTCCAGCAGTCTCGACATCCAGGAATCGCTGGTGGATACCTTTGACTTTTTAGCGGATCACTTCCCCCTGGAGGCCATTTCCCTGCACCAGTATTCGCCGGATTTGAAGAATTTGAAGCTGCTCTTCCTGGTCCGGTCGAAGCATTTCCATTTTGTGGAGATTGTGGTCCCTCTACTTCATGAGGACTCAAGAAATGTTTTCCTTCATGATCAGGGCATCGGTGGTGTGACCATCCTCCCCAACAACATGGAAAACCCCATCGGCCGGTTGCATAGCGGGGCCCTGGCCTCACTGGTGCCGATGCAGGGTCGGGCGTACATGGTGAGTGCTCTTCAGTCGGGAAAAGAAACATTGGGTCACCTTTGCCTCATGGGGACTAGTCCAGATTGCTTCACCCCAGAGCACGAAGAAAAATTTAACTTATTGCTCACACCATTCGCTCTGACAATGTCCAACCTGCTGCAGTACAAACGAACTCTCGAGTTTCAGGAAAACCTAAGTGCGGAGCGTGATGGGCTGGAAAAAGATCTCGAGAGTTTGCGTGGCCAACACATCGTCGGTGAAAGAGGCGGCCTGAAAACCACCATGGAAACGGTGCGCCAGTTGGAGGGCAGAGAGGTGCCAGCATTGATCCTGGGTGAGACCGGCGTCGGCAAAGAGCTCATCGCCGACGCCATCCAATCCATCTCTCCGCGCAAGGACCGGTCATTCATAAAACTGAATTGCGGCGCCATCCCCGATACGCTGGTGGACAGTGAGCTGTTCGGCTACGAAAAAGGAGCGTTCACCGGCGCGACCACATCTCGGCAAGGGCGTTTTGAGCAGGCTCACAAGGGCACACTTTTCCTTGATGAGGTTGGGGAGCTTCCTCTCCAAGCCCAGGTCCGCCTCCTGCGTGTCTTGCAGGATGGTATCATCGAGCGCATCGGCGGCGGGAAGCCCATCTCGGTGGACGTTCGGGTCATTGCCGCAACCCATAGGAATCTGGAAGAGATGGTGCAGGAAGGGACTTTCCGTGAGGATCTGTATTACCGGCTCTACGTCTTTCCGGTCTATGTGCCCCCGTTGCGTGAACGAACCCTGGACATCCCGGAACTGGTTCACTATTTCCTGCGCCGGGCCTGCGATGAGCTGGGTCTTGGCACCTTACCACAATTGCCCCACACGGCGGTAGAGCGGCTGCTCGAATATTCCTGGCCCGGCAATGTCCGCGAACTGGAAAACCTCGTAAAGCGAGGGGTCACCTTGCACCCGCGAGGCCCCGTGCCTTTGCACACTCTTCTGCCACGGGACCAAGGATTGTTCCCCGCGACGGAGGAAGGCCAGAGCCATCTGGAGAAGACCATCGATGCCCGTATCCAGGCGGCATTGGCAGGGCGTTTGCCGGGGCTACCATTGGTTGCCGAAAATGCACCTTCCATTTCCCGTCAGGAGGCCGGATCCGCGACCGAGATCAAGACTTACAACGAAGCCGTCCTGGAAGTGATCCGGGTTGCCTTGGCCAAGAGCAATGGCAAGATCCATGGTCCGGGTGGGGCGGCAGAATTGCTCAAACTCAACCCCAGTACGCTGCGGAGCAAGATGCGCAAACTGGGGTTGAGCGCCTCGGATTCAACATGAGAGTTCGACGGCATTGTCCTGGTATCATCTTTTATGGAGTGCCATGACGAAAAATGCCGCGGCATCATCACTTAAATCGGGTTGTTTTCTGTTTTTTATCGCCACCCCTCATTGGCCTGGATGCATTTTCATTCCCATTCTCCGCCCCATATGGGATACTGATCCAAGGGAAGGGGGAATTGTGGATAAAAATTATGACCCAAATTCAGAATATCGAAGATTGCCATTGCTTCCATTGCCGGCGACTTGTCCCATGTGCAGTGCCCATTTGCTCAAAAATGGAACTGTCAAACGGTACGACTTCAAAGCCCTGGGCATTGGTTTTCTAATTTCACTTTCTTTGTTCATTCTGGTTTTATGGGTTTGGCCCGCCTGGTTTAATACTTTTTTTGTTGGCTGGTCCCCCAATTGGGATGACCCCATTTGGCTTATATTTGGTGCTCCATTCCTCCTGGGAATCCGATTCTTTTGGGATTACGACAAAATGGTGGTCATGAAGTGTTCAGCCTGCCATTGGGAAAAAGAATTCCTGGACAAAAATCGGAAAAAACGTTCCTTCGATTCTATTGATTCACGCAAAAAAGTTAAATGGAACAAAGAATCGGCCATCGATGAAACACACCCTGTTTACATTATTAAAGACGATAACGCAGGTGTTGCCTGGGAACCCGACTTCAACTCTCACCCCACTCATTGCCCTGAGTGCCAAAAAGAGTTAATGGAACCAAGGGCACGACGCCCAAAGTGGGTCCCACTCATGGTTGCTTTTTACGCTTTTCATACAATGGTAGGCCTCCCCTTCTTATTATATCTTTTTGAAAATGGGTATATTTCAATTTTGACAGGAAAAGCCAGAGCAGTGGGTTTTATTCTGTTGGCAGCTCTGCCGGCTTTGGGTGCGGCCTACTATCGGTCTGCAGGCCGAATTTTGCCATATGAGTGTTACTCCTGCGGTTGGAAAAAAAGCTATCCAATAAATGAAACCCGAAAGTTCGATTTGCCTAAAGAAGCCTATCACTAAAACCTCGGGAATGGAAAAAACGCAGGCGGGATTCACACTCAATTTCGGCGCCCCCATGTCATCCGTTCCTCGCACAAAATCTGATTCCTGTGTAGATTAGACGGATGTCAAAATGTCCTAAATGCACTGCCGCCCTTAATATTAACCACCGGTATTGTCCCGAGTGCGGCATCGCTGTGCCCGTTGATAATTCAGCCGACCTTACCATAACCGGTGGTCTCAATTCCGAAACTTCGGCCCTCACCCAGGATATGAAAAGCACCAACCTGCCCAATTCTGGCGAAGCCCGCTTCATCGCCGGCGATCTTGTGGCCGACCGGTACCGCATTGAGGGCTTGCTGGGCCGTGGCGGCATGGGCGAAGTCTACCGCGCCGAGGACCTCAAGCTGGGACAGTCGGTGGCTCTGAAATTCTTACCCCCGGGTCTGGAACAGGATCCCTCACGTCTCCACCGTTTTCTCAATGAGGTGAAGACCGCCCGCCAGGTCACCCACCCCAACGTGTGCCGTGTCTTCGACATTGGTGACTACCAGGGGCAGCACTTTCTGAGTATGGAGTATGTGGACGGAGAAGACCTCTCCACCAGTCTGCGAAGGTTTGGCCGGTTGCCTGAGGAGCGTGCCGTAGAGGTGTCCCGACAAATCTGTGCCGGACTGGCCGCCGCCCACGCCCAGGGCATTCTGCACCGCGATCTCAAACCCGCCAACGTCATGATCGATGGCCAAGGCCAGGTCAAGCTGACCGACTTTGGGCTGGCGGGACTGGCCACTTCCATCGGCCAGGACGATGTGCGCGTGGGAACTCCCGCTTATATGTCTCCTGAACAGATCACTGGCCAGGAAGTCACCGTACGCAGTGATATCTACGCCCTGGGATTGGTGCTGTACGAGATTTTCACAGGCCAACACCCATTCCAGGCCGACACCCTGGCCGAATACGAACAACTGCATACCGCCAGCATCCCCTCGCAGCCCTCAAGCGTTTTGCAGGGCCTGGACCCGGTTGTGGAACGGGCCATCGTGCGCTGCCTGGAAAAAAAGCCTGCAGGCCGCCCTGGGTCTGCTCTGGCTGTGGCGGCCGCCTTACCTGGAGGCGATCCCCTGCAGGCCGCACTGGAAGCTGGTGAAACCCCCTCGCCCGAACTGGTGGCCGAAGCAGGGCACCGTGAAGGCATGAGTCCCGGCCGGGCCCTGCTGATGGCTGGCCTGGCCATGCTGATAATTGGCGGCGCCAGTCTTTGGGCCGGGCGCATGGGTGTGCTGAATTTTGCGCCCCTGGACAAGCAACCCGAAGTGCTTATGGACAAGGTCAGTGATATGGTGGGCAGTCTGGGTTACGACGAAGAGGCCTACACCAAACCCGTGGACAAAGCGTTTGGATTTCTCATCTGGAATGACATCATCAATGAAGTTTCATTGGCTGATTCCAGTGCCGGACGTTGGGATAACCTGCGGCAACGTCCTGATGCCATGGGTTTCTGGTATCGCCAATCGCCTCGCGTGCTCACGCCCAACCCTGATGGGGGGCCAGTTCTGGCCCGTGGACCTGTCACCCTGACCAATCCCATGGCCACAAGCGCCGGGGAGATGTTGGTGGTGCTGGATTTGGACGGGCGTTTGCGCCGCTTTGAAGTGATGCCCAAGCGGTACTCCACCCGTGAAGCATCGGAACCCAACTGGGCAAAACTGTTTACCCTGGCCGATCTGGACACCAGTCGTTTCCAAGAAGTTGCTCCTCGTTACCAGCGCTTTATGGCCCCTGATTTGCGCCGGGCCTGGCTGGGAACTCGCAAGCACCAACCCGAAGTGGAAATCAGGGTGGAGGCCGGAGCCTTCGAGGGCCGTCCCGTCTTGTTCAATGTGACCACGGCCCAAAGCCTGCTCAGCCTGGGCAAAGATCCGGAACCGAACACAGTCGATGCCGCTTTCTGGGTCCAGAATTCCCTCCAACCTATTTTGATTCTCCTGGTGGTGATTTTTGCCATTCGGGCCAGTGCCAACAATGCTGAGCGCAAACGCAGTGACATCCGCGGAGCTTTTCGCTTTGGCACCCTCGCCTTTATCCTGTTCTTTTTGAGCCGGTGCCTTGAATCCCATAGTCTTTTCACCCGAAACTGGGCCGGTGAAATTTGGCCTATCATTGTCGGGGCGGTATTCATCGGTTTCGCGTCCTGGGGTTTGTATACCGCGGCCGAACCCATGGGCCGCCGCATTTGGCCCACCATGTTCATATCCTCCAGCCGCCTGCTCAGCCGTCCGCAGGTTCAATGGCGCGACCCTTTGATCGGACTGTCTGTGCTGGTGGGATTGCTCGCCGCCGGGATCGACTTTATCCTGCGCGGACCGGTGAACTGGAATCTGGCTGCCAAAATCACCAACTCACCCCCCATCCTTTCCTACATCGACCTGTCTCTGCTCCAGGGCCAGCGTCAGGTGTTATCCCTGATCCTTGACCAGGGTCTCATGATGAGCTTTTTACTGGTCCATGTCATGGTTTTGGTGTTCCTGCATTACCTGGTGAAGAAGAGGACCCTGGCCCTTGGAATCACCTTGGTGGTGTGGACCCTTTTGACTGGTCCGGGCAATTATGTGGCAGCCGGACTGGGCCTGATGAGCTCAGCAATCTACCTGTTCGTTTTGCTGCGCTGGGGCATTGTGGCCATGGTGGTTGGCCGTGTTGTAAACGTCCTGGTCTGGAGTGCCCGGCCGGTTGATTTGACTTCGTGGTACTCCGAGAATTCAGTGATCATTCTGGTGGCCATAGCTTTATTGGCCGTTTATGGAGTGTGGGCAGCTGTTGGCAAACCGTACCCAAGCTCAAATGGGCAAAGAGTTGAATATTAGTGCAACCACAGGCGGCAATCGTTCACTACGATAACATGTACTTGCCTGCCAATTTCCGACATCTCGAAAAGGCTACTATTGTGTAGCCAGGAGGTGTTGATATGAAGACTCCCCGTCGTCGTTTTACTCGAGAGCTCAAATTGGAAGCAGTTCGCCGAGTCCAGGAAACCGGCCGTACCCAGGCCCAGGTCGCCGAAGAGATCGGTGTCAGTTCGAATACCCTGTGTCGGTGGATGAAAGAGTTCAGGGCTGAAAAGGCCGATCCCTTTCCAGGTAAAGGCCGTCGAGAAACCAGCCGAGGACTTGATTCACCATTCCGATCGCGGGGTGCAATATAGTAGCCTGAGGTACCAGCAACGGCTGTGGCGACACAGGATGATGTGTAGCATGAGCGGGAAAGGCAATTGCTACGATAACGCAGTGATAGAGAGCTTTTTCCACACGCTGAAGGTGGTGCGTGCGACATGGAAAAAGTACCGGACAAAGAAGGAGGCCGCAAAAGATCTCAACTGGTGGATTGGTTCGTGGTATAATCCCAGAAGGCTTCACTCTAGCCTCGGCTATATGAGCCCTAACGAGTACGGAAAAATGAAGAATGTTGCTTAACTGAATGTCGGAAATACACGGGCAAGATCAGCAACTATTTTGAATTTTCAGATATGTTTGTTCTCTTTGAACCATTTGATTGATTCATAAGCACCGACAAAACTACCGTACGAGAGCAATTTTTCCGCCGAGATGCCATCCCCCAGCCGAACCGGTGGCCGCCCCGGATTCCGGCTGACAGGTCAAGCGAAAAAGGTATATCCCCGAAGGAAGTTCCCGGCCAATCTGATCGGTGCCATCCCACATGAAATCACGTGAGCCCGGTGCTCGGGGCGGCAGGTCTTCCAAGCGATGGCGCCGCCCCTGCAGATCGAAGATCTCCACCCGATCGGCCGTGGCCAGGTCAGATTCCCAGCGCAGATAGCCACGAGGATTGAAAGGGTTGGGCGCTGAGGCGAGCAGGCGCACGGGCTGAGGGGCACTGCCGTTGGAGTCGCCCTCTGGTATGGCACTTATGTTGGTGGCCTCGTTCAGCAGCCACTGGTCCGGATCGATGGACAGCCAGCCCACTCCCCGGTCGAGAACGAATTCGAAAGTTTGGTCGAGGGCGTCGTTCCAGACGGTGAACGTGGTATCACCGCCCGAGCTTAAAAAGCGGAGGTCCACAGGAACTTCGTAGGGATGCATGCCGTAGACCGGGTCCGGATCCTGGACCTGGCGCAGATGCACGCTCACATGGTTTTGACCACCTTGCCATTCCTGCTGGTAGCTGAAATCATAAATGGGATAGGTCGACAGCTCTAACCATTGGTGGAAAAAAGTTTCGAGATCCTTGCCGGAAGCTTCCTCGAAAGCGCTTATGAGATCGTCAGTATGGGCGGTTTTCCAGCGCAGATCCGGGTCGCTGACATAGGCTGAGAGCCCGCCGAAAAAATCGTCGTCCCCCAGCAACCGGCGCAGCATGTGCATGACCCACCCGCCCTTATGGTAGACCGAGACATCAAAGTAGTAGCGCGCATAATCTACGTCCGGCCGGCGCAAGAGCGGGTCCTCCAAATAGCCCAGCCCCCACTGGCGATGGGACATGAAATTCTTCAGGCCCGCCGCCCCTTCCTGATGCTCCATCCACAGGGCTTCCACGTAGGTTGCCAATCCCTCGCTCAACCAAATGTGTGTCCAATCCTCCGGCGTGATCAGGTTGCCAAACCACTGATGAGCCAATTCGTGGGCGATGATGATGGAATGGATGTCGGGGTAAGCGGCGGTTAGGTAGTCTCCCCAGGTCACGGCCGTGGGATGCTCCATGGCACCGTCCCAGTTGCACATGGCCATGCCGTATTTCTCATCTGCGAAGGGCAACGGACCGAGCAGGTCCCCACAGAAATCGAGCATCTCCGGCAGGATGGAAAATTGCTGCATCGCCGCCCCCGCCAGGTAGGGGTAAACATAATGTTGGATGGTGATCTCACCAGCGGGTCCGGAATAGTCCTCGCCAAATTCCACATAGTCAGACGCGGCCAGGCTCACCAGATAGGTGGAGATGGGAAAACTCTCCTGCCAGGTGGTGGTCACGCGTCCGGCGGCAGTGTAGTTCGCGTAAGGATGTTCTGGTGGGACCACTAGAAGCTTATTGCCATTGCCAACAGCCGTCAGGCCCGTGGGCACTGCGAAGGTCGTGGTGGCGGTGGCCTTGTCCGCCAAATCATCCTTGCAGGGCCACCAGGAGCGAGCGCTCCATGGTTCGCTCACAGTCACGGCCACGGGAGCGCCTTCTTCGGTGTGTTGGAACGCGAAGCCCATGATCGCTTCGGGTTCCGGGGAGCCGGAAAATTCAACTTCGAATGCCGCTGTCTGCCCGGCCGCCAGTGGGGTAAGAATCTCGGCCACAATCAGGTCTTCCGCGTGAGTAAAATTAAGTTCGGCGGCGTAGGGGGAAATGATGCGCACCGCATTGACCTGCATCCCATCCAGGTAGTTGAGCACTAACTCGCCCAGCGATCCGGTCAGAACCTCACAGGAAATGGTCACCGCCCCGGAAATAGATTCGTTATCGGTATCGACATCCACCAGAAGGTCGTAATGCAGGGCGTCGTACTGGAGTTGGCGTGGGTCGGCAACCGGCATGCGGCCACCAATCTTTTCAAGGCGAAGCTGGCGGCTGAAGCCCTCATGCAGGCTGGCAAAAGGGTTGGGGGCAGCGGGGTCAGAAAAACTGGGGCAGGGGAAACAGATGGCTCCGAGAAGAAGGGAGAATAGAATTTTGCGGCTTAAACAATTCACGGCTGTTGTCCTATTCCGTTTGTACGACCCCAGGCAACGATCGTTCTGGACGATAGCATATCCCCACATGGGATCAGAGAATCAAACGCACCAGATTTTCAATACCAGGTGTTAGTTTGCCCATTTTAATAAGAACTTTCCTTAACGACTTGCTGTCATCGGAATCAAGAATTTTCGCCTTCTTGTCTACTTCCTTAATGACTGTTGCGGAGATGCTCCTTCGGAACTTGATCTGGCAGATGTAATGCGCATATCTGGTATCAATAAGCAGGTCAATCTGGCCCGCACGCTTACGTTTGGTTTGATTCTGAAAGGGCGGTGAAGCACTGATTAGCTGAGCAGGATCTAACCCCAACAACTTCAATTCCTGCTTCAATTTTCTCCTGTACCGGTTCAATGTATTTCAGATAAAAGCGAAGGAAATTATCCTTGAGTCGGTATCGGCTCAGCTTTTTCTTATTCCCGTTCGTCGGCTGTACGCGTAATCACGGCAAATGAATCCAGATGCTTCCAGTTCTATAAGGTAAGTTGAATTAACACCATTGTACCACATAATGACCTGGGTTATAAAGTCCATGTGCCAGTTTTTTTACCAGTTGGCCCTTCACATCATTGTAGCGTCCCGATACGGCCCGGGCCCGACCGTCAACACTTCTGAACAATGATGAGGAGTATAACAGGTTATTTTCTGAACAGAATGCCATGCAGCTCTACTTTATCGCTGCAAAGCTTCTTCGGCGCGTTGACGATCGCCTAAAAGTAGACGAGCAAGTTTCGACAGCGAAGCGAAATAATATAAAATACTACGTGCTGTTGCAGTTGTGCAGGCTCCTAACTGGGCAAAAAGATGCCTCAGCAGTACAATTGTCTGAGATTGATGTTACGGCTTGCACCGATGAGTGCGTGGATGGAATAATAGCGGACGTTTCAGCGGTATTTGAACGTCTGGGTGGAAATGATCGAGTTGCTAAGGGGCCCGAATTGTTGGCTGCATTGAATGAATGCTAACAAACGCTTGCACCCGACAATCGCGCCGGTCACACCTTGTGCTAACGCACAAGCTGCGCCAGCCACGCTTGCAGGTGAAGCCAACCTTAGACCAATTTGGTTATTCATAGAATAAGGGAACAATGAAGTTGAACGGTCGCTTTGTTAAATATGGTATACTGTTGAAAGCAATTCAGAGAGGGACAAAATGAATAACATTAAATATTCCACATTGCTTATGCTCATCCTACTAAATGTACCAAATGCCTGGGCATTGATGGCTGCCGCCAACAGTGAATGTGTGGGTGGGGCTCATGTGGTCACTGTTTCAGGGGTGTATATGGAAGAAGTTGGTGGAGAAATATACGACGGAGAGATTTCGGGCTTGGTGTTTGAATGTCAGGCCATCGGAGTTTGCGAGCCCAGTTTCTTCTTTCCAGAAACACCTCTTCCTTTTGATCCGCAACCGAATCCAGGCGGCGGTTGGCTGGCCTACGAGGCAGAATGTACAATTGTTCCGCCACTTGAGGGTGTTGCCTATCGATATATCCCATATGGGGTACGCCCAGATGGAACGTTGGTAACAACGGGACACTATTGCAGTGCCGATTCACGAAGCTATGCCCTGGCCAGCTGCCATGAGGTTCCCATAGCCCGCGGTGTTTTGACTTTTGCTGGTTCAAATGGTGGAGACCTTACATTTCACATCGAATCCTGCGAACCCGACTGTTGGTCAGAAGGTATTTGGACATACTTGGACATTCCAACTGTGGAGGAGTTGTCTGGTCAGCCCTGGGGAAGCCTCTTTGGGCAAGTTGTTGATTTATATGGGACTAGAACATATTGCACCATGCTCGGTGGTGACTACCACGAACTCTCCGGAATTGCCCTTTCTCCTGGCGGAAATTGTGGCCCCGTTCCAACAGAATCAGAAAGCTGGGACAGTTTAAAAGCAAAGTATCGGTGATTTTATTGTTGGGAGCTGCGTTGATGAATTGGTCTAACAAACGTTAGCCGTATATAGCGTAAGCTTACCTAAAATTCGGACAATCTAAAAGTGGAGCTTTCTGGCATATGAGCCCCTCCCCATTCTCTGACACCCAAAACGAGAAAACTCCGGCTTCAAGGTGCTGATCTCGAAACTCCTCTGGGGTAATATCGCCAAGGGAGCTATGCGGGCGGTATCGATTGTAGTCAATACGCCATAGTTCTATTTTATCACGAGCGTCCTCAGGAGACAAGAACCAGTGAACGTTCAAACATTCATCTCTGAAACTGCCATTGAATGACTCGATGAACGGGTTGTCCGTTGGTGTGCCTGGTCTTGAAAAATCTAACGTCACATGATTCTCATACGCCCACTTGTCTAGGACTTTACTGATGAGCTCACTTCCTTTGTCAACTTGGATCCGCTTGGGGAGACCATTGGACATTTTCAGATAGTTCATTGTGGCGACCACGGCATGACCATTTAGTCGGTGATCAACAGTCATCGCCAAGCTCTCACGACTGAAATTATCAACGACAGTTAACGACCGGATGCTGCGCCCATCGAAGAGCTCATCGGACACAAAATCCATGCTCCACGCCTCATTTAAACTGGAAGCCTGCGGTTTCTCAACCCGGTGGGCAGCAGCGACACGCCGACGTGGGCGTTTTCGCCTAAGGTTGAGTCCTTCCTCAACATAAATCCGGTGAGATTTCTTGTGATTGATCATCCAGCCCTCACGTCTCATCAAGGTATGGATCCGCCACATACCATATCTTACTCGGGCCTCAGCGATCTCCTTGATGCGTGTCCTTTCGGCCCTGTCGTCGCGTGGATGTGGCTCGTAGTAAAAGTAAGAGCGGCAGATGATCATTACGTTGGTTGCCCGCCGCTTACTCACCGCATATTGGTCCACGCCAGCTCACGTCTGTGAGCTGGCTTTAAAATTTTTTCGCCAAGCGTAAATGTTGCTGCACTGCTACCGAGCTGGCGACATATCTCGGTAACCTTGGTTCCGGTGTCGGCTTGCTTCAGAGCAAAAGCAATCTGCTCTTCGGTGAACTTCGACTTCTTCATGACAAATCCTCCTGTTCTCAGGGTAATGGATTTGCCGGAATTTTCTAGTTTACAATGGTCCAGTTTTTAGGGAGGAGGTCACATGGACTGCCCGTGGAGCTCTCGCATTTCGACCATCCTACATACTCTCCAAAGTCCCAATAGTAAGCGCCTTCAACCCATCCCCAACAACCACCTGCACCCGCTCAATAAGCTCCAGACGCGACCGCCGCAAAGCCGGTGGCACATCTTCCTTCATCACCGGACAATCATTATAAAAACTGTTAAAAGCCTTAGCCAATTCCACCAAATAAGTGCACAACCCACTGGGATCATGATCGGCCGAAGCCTTCTTCATCACGTTACCATAATCAGCACAGGCCAAAGCCAGGGCGCGCTCTTTACGGTGACTCAGGAGAGTCCAGTCCACAGCATCAGCCATTTCCATATCTGCTGATTTCCGCTTGATGGAAGCAATGCGTGCGTAAGCATATTGGACCAGCGCACACGTATCGCCCTCAAACTTAATGGCCGCCTCGGGGTCAAACTTCATGGTTGTTTTAGGCCCAACCTTCAGCAGCATAAACTTCACGGCCCCCATACCGAGCACCTCTGCACGGTGCTCCAAATCGTCCGGCACATCATCGCCCACCCGTTCCAGAATGGCCGCCTTGGCCAGCTCATGCATCTCATCAAAGAGCTGGTCGGCATCCACCACTGTGCCTTCACGAGACTTCATGCGGCCGTGGGGTAAATTGACCATGCCGTAGGCCAGATGAAAAAGATCGTCGGACCACTCGTAGCCCAGTTCTTTACAAATGGCGAACAAAACATTGAAGTGGTAAATCTGTTCGTTGCCCACCACCCAGACCATGGCGTCGGGAGTGAAGTCCTGGGCCTTGAGCAGAGTGGTGCCAATATCCTGAGTGATATAAACACTGGTGCCGTCGCTGCGCAGAACAACTTTCTTATCCAGTTTTTTGGACGACAAATCGATTTCCGTGGCCCCGTCTTCACGCTTATAAAAGACGCCCTTGGTCAGGCCTTTCTCGATGATGTCTTTACCCAAAGTGTAGGTATCAGATTCGAAATAGGTTTTATCAAAGGCCACGCCCATGCGGTCGTAAGTCTCTTTGAAACCGGCCATGACCCAGTTGTTCATTTTCTGCCACAGTGCGCGGACCTCGGGATCTTTGTCTTCCCAATCCTGCAGCATCTTCTGGGTGGCCTGGCCCAGTGTGGTTTCCATGAAGAGTTCGTCGTCGGTTTTGGCCTCGAGCTCAGGGCGGGCCTCTCTCAGGGCCGCCACTTCCAACTTTAATTCCTGGGCGTATTTGATGTAGAAATCGCCCACCAGATGATCGCCCTTGATGCCTGTGGATTCTGGCGTCTGGCCTTTACCAAACATCTGATAGGCCAACATCGACTTGCAGATGTGCACACCCCGGTCATTCACCAGGTTGATGGGGATGACATGGTGCCCCACCCGTTTGCTGATATCCACCAGGGCCATACCCAGGGAATTGTTGCGCAGGTGGCCCAGGTGCAGAGGTTTGTTGGTATTGGGAGCAGAGTACTCAATGAGAATGCGTTTGCGGTCGGCATCATCAATCATCACCTGGTCCAGCATGGCCTGCTGGTCGGCAATGGTATCCCGGTAAAGGGCTTCTTCAGTGAGGCTGAAGTTGACGAAGGCTTTGACAATTTCCACGCCAGTGACGTCGGCATGGCCGCCCAGAAACTCGGCAGCATCCTTGGCCACGGCCATAGGATTGCTCTTCAGAGGCTTGGCCAGACGAAAGCAGTTCAGAGTCAGATCGCCGGTCATATTTGGCGGGCAAATGCCCACTGAGACTTCCACCACCGCGTTCCAATGTGCCGCGAGGTCGTTGATGCATTGAAATTTCATGTCTGAACTGAGAGCCTTCCTGAACCAAAGGGCTGAAGTTTATAGGTACCGCCGCAAAACTTTTTCCACGGTCATTCCCTGCACTACAATACTAAACAAAACCACAATATAAGTGCAGGTAAGAATCAAACTCTTTTCCGGAATGGGTGGCAGCGACAATGCCAAAGCTACGGAAATGCCCCCCCGAAGGCCAGCCCAGGTCAAAATCCGGGTCACTCCCCGGGGAAACTGGTTGCGCAGACCGATAATGCTGATAGGCACCCAGACACTGATAAAACGTGCCCCCAGAACGATTACAATGGTCACCAGCCCTGCCAGAACACCTTTCCAACTGAAGGCAATCACCAGCACTTCCACACCAATGAGCATGAACAGCAGTGCGTTGAGAATTTCGTCAATCAATTCCCAGAATTTTTCCAGGTAGTCGGCCACCTCTTCGCTCATGGCCAGGGCCCGGCCACGGTTGCCGATGAGAATACCCGCCACCACCATGGCAATGGGCCCGGAAACGTGCAGCTTCCAGGCCAAGCTGTAGGCGCCCATGACCAGAGCCAGGGTGATCAGAACTTCCACTATGTAATCATCGATGCTCAACATCATACGGTAAGCAATGTACCCGGCGACCAAGCCCAGAATGGTGCCGCCGCCCGCCTCACGCAGGAAGAATATGCCAACATCTGCCCCACTCAATCCGCCAGAGTGCCCACCGTGACCAGTATCCAACCCCAACATGGCCACCAGGGCCGTAAAAATCACCACAGCCACGCCATCGTTGAACAGACTCTCGCCGGCGATGTTGGCCTCCAGATCTTTGGGGGCGTTCATGGTTTTCAAGGTGCCCATGACGGCGATGGGATCGGTGGGGGAAATGAGTGAACCAAAAATCAGGCAGGGCAGAAATCCCACATCAAATCCCATCAACCGAAACAGCCACCAGCTGAGGTAGCCCACCATGAAGGTGGACATGAGCAGCCCCACGGTGGCCAGTGAAGCGATGGTCAGCTTGCGTTTGATGAAGAATTCAAGATCCACATGCAACGCGCCGGCAAACAGCAGAAAACCCAGCATGCCGTGCATCAGGGTGCGGTTGAAATCGATATTGCCCAAAGTGGTTTGCAATTGCTCCACAATAGTAAGGCTGGGAAAAACCCAGTGCAGCAGCATGATGGCCAGAGAACTGGCCAGACTGATCATCAGCAAGCCCACAGTGGGCGCAAGCTTAAGCCAGCGGTGGTTGATGTAGCCAAAAACGGCCGCAAAGACCATCAAAAAAGAAATGATATCAAAAAGATTCAACAGAACTCCCTACTCAATCGATTGGCTCAAAACCCCAAGGGTGACATAGGCGGCATCATTGCCATCATCCGCACGACCATAAGCAATGGTCAGCGGACCAAAAACCGTGGTCCCCACAAAACCGATGGACCCGGTATAATGCAGGTTGTCGAATCCTGCTTCATCTGTGGAATACCAGGCATTTCCAGCTTCAGCCTGGAGCACAATATACCAGGATGTGGAAAATGGGCTGGGTTGCCCCATCAGTTTGTGATACCAACGCATCTGCCCCAGGGCAAAACTCTGCCCTCTGAGCTGACCCCGCTGGTACCCCATCAGGCGATTCATTCCACCCAGGGTGAACATGTCAAATTCAGGCATATCGGTGCCCAGATCCGATCCACCTTCGAGGCTTAAATGAAGAGTATTTCCGTTCCAGGTATTGGCTGCCGCGATCCGGGCACTCAGCTTCTGATATTCCAAATCGGAACCAAACTCAGGATAACCAGAGAAATAGTTCACTTCACCGAAATAGCCGTGGCGGGGCAAAATGGGAACGTCAACTTTATCAAATTTCAAGGTGGTCCTCAATCCGCCTCGGGGACCATCAAATTCCGCCAAACTGAGGCCGGTTCTATCAGATACTCTCAAATGGCCAATATCTGCTCCAACCCTAAGCTCGCCCCAATGCCCTATGCGAGCCCCAAAGGAGGGAGTAATTGAAAATTGCCGAGTCTTGTAATCGCCCCAATGCTTCATTTCAGAATACCAAGGAAAAAGAGAGTTTTTGTATTCCCCTTTAATGGCAAAAAATGGCACCCGGTTCCAGGCCATCGGTTGGTAAAACTCGGAACGCAAAAGGATGGTACGCCCCAGCTGGACATCCGTGCGCTGCTCAGCTCCGTAGCGGTTCATTTCCAGGTGAGTCCAACGAAGTCTGGCGTCCAGGATGCTGGTATTGCTGCCCCCGCCATAATAGGAAAACCCAAAATTCAAAATGTTTGGGGCATAAAATTTTTCTTCAGCGGAAATGATCAATGTGATTTCATCATCATTGAGCTCAAGGCTGAAATCGACCAATTCAAAAACCCCAAAATCATAAATTTCGGCCAAATCAAACTTCAACTGATCCAGGTCCAGAATTTCACCTTCTTGCTGGGTAAGGTTTTTGAGAATGGCGTGGTCATGAACCAAGGTATTGTTGTGCAAAACAATATCCGAAATAAGTAAATCCGGTGCTCCCGGGTAGGCGTGTTTCTCCAAGTGGGCTGCATACTCATCAGGAGAGACCGCAAGTTCCATCAGCTGCTCGGCCACGGTTTGGGTGGCTTCATAGCCTGGCTCGATGGCCTCGCCCACACTTTTGAAATCGCGAGAAGAGAGACTCAATATGGGCTGGATGACGATATCGGACATGGCCACCTGAGGGTCAACATTCTGCCGCCCATTGATGATTCCCTTTTGCATGTTGATGCCACCCAGAGTCCGAAAATAGTCAGGATTGGTCTCCTCGGGGATTGATCCAACATCCACGGCAATGATAATGTCGGCGCCCAAATCCCGGCACACATCCACCGGAAGATTCCGGGCCAGATAGCCATCAACTAAAGTGCGGCCTTCCCATTTCACCGGAGGAAAAACGCCAGGAATACTCATGCTTGCCCGGACTATTTTTAAGAGATTCCCCTTGTCAGGGACAAACATCAGACCCGTTTGCAAATCAGTGGTCACGGCCCTGAAGGGATAGGCCAGATTGTCGAATCCTTCGTGCCCTGCCAGATACAAGTAGTCATCTCTGAAAGCAAAGCTCAGCTTCTGTCCGGCAATCACGCCGCTGGAAAGAACAACCCGGCCTTTCCAGCCCCACTCCACCGGTAAAAATGCTGCAGAATCATCTTCTTTTCGGCGATATATGCGTTCGGTGCGGTCTGGCCGATCAGAAAACAAATCATCCCAATCCACATCCATGAGAATCGTTTCGATTTCCTCTGGACTGAGGCCAATAGCAAAAAGGGATCCCACTACGGAGCCCATGCTGGTGCCAGTTACGTAGTCTATGGGGATGTTCATTTCATGAAGGGCTCTCAGGACACCCACATGAGCCGCACCGCGAGCTCCACCCCCACCCAGGACAAGACCAATTTTAGGCCGGCCATGGTCTTCATCTCCAGCACCTGATGCCAAAGACGGCAAAACCAGGCTGACAGCAAGCAAACTAACCAGAAAGATTCGCATGAACTGACACCGAAGCATTTCCACATTCCCCCATTTTCAACAGGACGGCCTTATTCAAGCCGCCCTGTTCACCAATCTATTCTCTTTTAGAAAAAGTCAATTCCCGCCATGATGGACCAGGTTTTATTCTTGGCTTCGTCCACTTGCATGTCGCCAGATTTTTGATCAACAGTATCGGCCAGACCATGAGTATAGCGGCCTTCCACGGTAATGCCAAGCAATTCGACACCCGCGCCCAACACCAAACCATAATCGGTGGTTTTCAGATCATCTTTGATATCCACCCAATCGGTATCAACGGTTTGGTTTCGTTTCTCGGCCTTCATGAGAAACGCCACGGAGCCCCCGCCGTACAAAAACGGTTTCAAGATGGAAGTCGGAAATTCATATTTCAGAAGAACAGGAATTTCAAAATAGGTCAGTTGGGTTTCCCAAGGCTGTGTGCCGATGCCCTGGTTGTGGTATTGGCCCTCGCCACCCTTGAGGGAGTACAAACCCTCAACCTGCAGCCGGAATATCCCCACAGGAAATTTCAAATAGGCTCCGCCGACAAAATCGGTTTTGGATTCTGACTCCAGCTGGTCCAGGGTATCGATGGTCTCAATGTCACTCAACTCAGAGAAATTCAATCCACCTTTGATGCCAAAGCCCATCTGTGCCAATGCCGGCCCAGCCAAGAAAAGACTGCACAAAGCCAGAGCCATACCCGTTGCAAAAATCCTGCGCATTTTCCAACCTCCCAAGGTTGTTGAATCTAGTTGAAGAAGATTTCCGTACAATACCCTCGAACCGTTCCAAAAGACAACTTCTATCATCGCCTGTTTTGGCGTTCCAGTTGCTGGGCCTTTTGAAGCAGCTGGATCACTTCCTCGTTATCCGGAGCCAAGGTCGCTGCTTTTTCTAAATCAGGCACCGCCCGCTTAAAGTCATTCTGGTGCAAATAGAGCAATCCACGGTTGTACCAGGAGGTAGCCGAGACAGGATCCAAGCGCAAAGCACGGGTCAAAGCCACCTCGGCATCCTTCGGTTGCTCAGACATGATCAACGCCAACCCCAGATCGCGCCACACCGACGCCCCCAGAGGATTTAACTCCACTGCCACATGCAAATGCTCGAGAGCCTGGACATGGTTTTCCAAGTTCAAATAAAGGTGCCCCAGAGCCGCCTCCACCTCACTATCCTTTTGCCCTTCCCGGGCCAGAAGCCAGGTGGCTTGCTTCAAATCCCGAAGCCCTCTTTCAGATTTTCCAACATAGGAGAAAACCAACCCGCGGGCCCGGTATGCCCAGGCCACATCCATTTCTTTACGCAATAAAATGCCCGTGGCATTGACTACCTGGCCCGCCCAAAAATCTTTTTCTTCGGCCACTTCAGTCTCTTGAAAGCGCTCAAAAGCCAAACTGGTGAACGCAGAAAATGACCCAGTCACATAATGCCGATCAAAGGCCAACCAGACTTTTTGCCAGGATCCTTTGGAACCAGGTTTGAGGCGGGAATGATGATAACTGACCAGGCCGTTGTTACTGCGGAAAGGCAAAGCGGAAAAGGATTCATCATACCAACGGCCCGCGCGGGAAAACTCTTCCAGGTACTCGGCAATCTCCCCCATCTCCCGCCAACACTCGGCTTGATGCGTGCGGTTGGGATGCAGATCCATGATCAGATTGAAAGCCTGGCGATACTGGTTGGTGGACATACGGTAAGAGGCCTTGATCCAATTGATATCAGAATGGCCATCTTCCACCCGGCCCAGATCATCTGCCAGATCCTCCGCTTCAGAGCGCATGCCTGAGTGGCCTGCCAGCAAACCATATATTTGCCTGACGGAAGAGTCGGTGGGCGAGACCTGGCGGGCAGCCCGGGCCCACTCCAAGCCCAACTGCCATTCGCCCCGGTCATAATGCACCCAGGCCCGGGCCAAGGCCGTGCGGCGCTGCATCTCTCTTTTACTCCAGGTATGCACGCCGGGTTGATAATTGCGGACAGCGGCAGCAGCAGAATCCAAGCAGTCTACGGTTTTTAGATAGTTGCCCAGCCAACGCCGCAGATGGGCCTGCTTCAGCCAGACCGCTGGATCATCCGGGGCCAACCCTGCCGCATTACCCAGAGCGCGAATTCTATCATTGGGATGCTTTTCCTTTTCGAAGCGATGCATCCACCTGGCTGCCTCAATTTTTCGGGATTCTTTTTCAGCCTCGGGCAAGGCCTCATAGGATTCCAGACTGAGCGAGTCGGCGTCTGCAGAATACTTAAACGGGTCAAGGTCCCCACTGACATTTTTGCCACCAGGAGTTGAACACCCAGTGACCAGAAACACCATGCAAAGCAAAAAACCCCACTGCCCAAAGGCAGTGAGGTTTCTTTGCAGATGATCCCGGTTCAGATTGAATATTGGCAAGAGCAATCCCCCATTCCAAATCCGGTCAACAATCTTTATTTGCTCGTCTCTTTGGCCATGACCGGGTGGTCAATTTCGGCCCATTGTTTTTCGAAGTCAAAAGCCTTGAAGGTGGGGCTTTCTTCGTTGTGACACTGCACACAATGAGCTTCGGTTTTTTCCCGAATCATGCCGGCAGCCACGGCTGCATCGTGATCCTTCATGATCTTTTTCTTTTTGTAATCCGAACCGGGGCCATGACAGGCTTCACAGCCAACGCCTTCAGCGTCGGTGTATTTGCCTTTGGCATTGACGGCGGGATCGCCCAGGAAGACACGACTGACGTGACACTTCAGGCAAGCTTCTTCAGTCTGGGGATCGCCAAGGCCGAGGTCAGCAGCGATTTTTTTGGATTCAGGGGAAGCCAGGGTTTCGAAAGCGTTGGCGTGTCCCGATTTCTCCCACAAAGCATAAGGATTGCCAATTTTTTTGTGACAGCTTTTGCATTTGCTAGCACCAACAAGTTCGGGAGCGGCCATGGCATTAGGGGCCATACCCAAAATCAATCCGCCCAGCACTGCCAGACTTACAATCATAATAAGATGCTGCTTCATAGCGCCTCCTGGTCCGCCGCAGGTTGCCCTTCTGGCGGGTTCAGTTTCAAGTTCTATTGACCCGTTAATTATAGCCACTGAACTTAAAACTGTCATTAAATTGTCATTTTTTATTCATGAGCCGGTTCCACCAATTGCCTTTGGGCAGTTCTTCTGCCAAAAGAAGGGTCACCTGGCCCAATTCCACTCCATCCAGCAGGACTACTGCCTGCCCCACTTCCGCCCCTGCCGGAAGGGGCGCTTCTACCTTTTCCGGCAATCGATTTTCAACAACCAAATGGCCCTCTCGGTTCCGGGGAACCATCACCGTCAGAGATTCACCGTATTTGATTGTGATTTCTGAAACCTTGCCACCCCGAACTCCCACGGGCTCAGGAAGGACCACACCCGCAGTGGGAATGATCTTAACCTGCTTGTAAGCGTTGAATCCGTAGGTCAGCAAACGGGTGGTTTCGGTGGCCCGGGCTTTGTCTGTGCTGCACCCCATAACCACTGAAATCAGGCGCTTGCCTTTTTGCACGGCGGTGGCCGTAACACAGAAACCAGCCGGTCCGGTGAAGCCAGTTTTGAGGCCATCCAAACCGCGAAATTTTCCCACCAGTTTGTTGGGGTTGTAGAGAGTGAATTTGCCATCCCGGAAAGGAGCCGTCTTGGTGGAAGACCAAACCAGAGCCTCAGAATGTTTGATCAACTCGCGTCCCAAAATGGCCAGGTCTTCGGCGGTGGTCAGGTCCGGGCTCTGTTTGTAAGCAGCGGGCAACCCATGCACCGAATGAAAATCACTGTTGAGCATGCCCAAATCCTGGGCGCGCATATTCATGAGATCGACGAAGGCTTCAACGCTGCCCGCCAGGTGTTCCGCCAGGGCCACAGCGGCATCGTTGGCCGAGTGGATGGCCAAAGCCCCCAGTAATTCTTCCACCGAAAAAGTCTCGCCATGTTTGAGGTAGACTTGCGAGCCCCCCATGTTGCTGCTGCGAGCAGAAACCGTCACCACGTCCTCCATTTTCATATCCCCATCGGCGATATGCTCCAGGACAATCAGTTCCGTCATCATTTTCAGCATGGATGCCGGTTGGCGGCGAACCTGGGCATTGGTGGAGGCCAGAACCAGCCCCGTATCGGCATCAATGACCAGGGCAGACTTGAAGTCGCCGGTCATGACCTTGGGCTCGAAAGCCTCTGTTTCGGCAGCCTCAAAACCAGGGCCATAAGAGACAGGCTCTTCGGCCAGGACAAGGCAGGGAGCCACTAAAAAGACAAGTACAACCAGGGAAACCCCCAGGCTAGCGGGCAGGAAGCGAAGCAGATCCATCTTTATCAACTTTCCGTCATGCGGGAATGATCCGGAATCCTCCGAATCACATCGTGTTTTGATCAAAATACCATTTTTGGTGCATCCCTGGAACCCATAGTTCAGTCTTTGGGTTCCAGGCAATGCATATGGCTAGGATCAAAGGAGACGGATCACTTGTCAACCTCTGGGCTGGGGTCGTCAAAATCTCTCAGCAAAAAAGTGCCCCCCCAGGCCCTGTTTCAGGACCTGCGGCACTGTCCCGCCGAGCCTGGCGGATGATGAACTCATCCATATCTTTATCGCCCCGACCGGACAGATTGAGGATGATAAGTGTATCGGGCTCCAGAGAGCCCTTCATTTTTTCCAGATAGGCCAGGGCATGGGAGCTTTCCAGAGCGGGAATGATCCCCTCCAGGCGGCACAGGTTTTCAAAAGCCTCCATCACTTCCAGGTCCGTCACCGCTTCGTATTGGATGCGCCCAGCATCTTTGAGATAACTATGCTCGGGTCCAATGCCCGGATAATCCAGGCCCGCGGCAATGCAGTGGTTGCCCCCGGCGGTCACGGTACCCTCGGGAACGCAATATGTGTTCATGCCGTGGATGACCTGGGGAACCCCTTTGGTCAAAGTGGCCGCGTGGCGATCGCTATCCACGCCAGATCCGCCCGCTTCCACGCCCACCATGGCCACTTCTTCATCCAACAGGAAAGGGAAAAACAAACCGATGGCGTTGCTTCCACCACCGGCGCAAGCGGCCAGCATATCGGGCAAACGACCATACTGAGCCAAGACCTGCTTGCGGGCTTCTTGGCCGATGATGGATTGAAAATGCCGGACAATGAGTGGGTAAGGATGGGGGCCCACCACTGAGCCCAACAGATAATGGGCCGTCTCGGCTTCGGCAACCCAGGCGCCGATGGCCTCATCCACGGCGGCGGTGAGGGTTTTATCTCCACTGGTGGCAGGCACCACCCGGGCGCCCATCAGCCGGATGCGCGTGACATTGGGCAACTGCCGCCGCATGTCTTCTTCTCCCATGTAGATGTCGCACTCCATGCCCAGGCGGGCGGCCACCGCAGCGGTAGCCACTCCGTGCTGGCCCGCGCCGGTTTCAGCAATAATTTTCGTTTTCCCCATACGGCGGGCCAATATGGCCTGGCCCAGGCAGTTGTTCAGTTTGTGGGCCCCCAAATGATTCAGGTCTTCCCGCTTCAAAAGCACGGTGGCGCCCAAGTGTTCACTCAAGCGTTCCGCATGGTATAAAGGTGTGGGGCGGCCTGAATATTGCAGGTATTCCCGTGCCAATTCGGCCTCAAAAATTTCGTCGTGGCGATATTTCAGAAAAGCCTCGGTCAGGGCCTCAAGAGGTGCCTCCAGGGGTGGCGGAACAAACCGTCCACCGTAGGGACCAAAGAATCCTTCTTCATCTGGGGTGTTGATCAAGTTTGCGTTCCGTTTCAGATTCTGTTCGGGCGTAGCCATGATGCTCTCCTTGTATGGTCGTCTGTTGTTTGTTGTTTCATTCACAAAAAAAACCGCCGGCTTCAGATGAAGCCGGCGGCGAAGTTGCGCTATATATATTTGCTGAGCGTTATTCTACAGCAGCGCGCACCTCTCCATCCGGCAGTGTCGCCAAAGCCAGCGATGGTTCATAGAGATGCTGTTTGAAAGCTGCATTTTTGCTCCGGTTATCCTAAAGAAATTCACCCCGCCGTATTTCTCAGAAAACCAGGGAGGTGATTGATCACTTGAATTATTCTACAGGAATGTGCTGCAAAAATCAAGGCAGAAAAGCCTTCACTCCTAAAAAAAGACTAATTCGGTTGGCATCTCGGGATACGCCATCAACCGGGGTTTTTTCGGTGAATTCACCGGTCTGGTAGTTGATTTCAAAATCCATGGCCATCACGCTGGACAACATCCAGCTGACTCCCCCGCTCAGGGACCACATGCCGGATTTGAATTTCAATTCGCTATCGGACCGATCTTCCCTGGCCAAACCCCAGAGGTAACCCAGCCCCAGATAGGGGATGGCGTGACCTTTGGGCTCATCCTCTCCCACCACATCAAAATAATACTGCAACACTGGCCCCATGCTGTAATGGCTATTGAGCAATTCACCCTGGGTGAACCAGCGGCCTTCCAGGTGCAGATCGATGGCCAAATTGTCCAACGCAAAGTACCCGCCGGCAGGACGCACGATCCATTCCTGGGTGCGGTCGCCATCAGAATTTTCAAAATAAGTATCGCCGGCGCTGGAAAAGGTGAAACTGCCTCCAACCAGATGACTGCCCTGTTTCAGAAATCCTTCCGGGGCTTCCCCGGCCCAGGCCGAAGCAGTCCCAACCAACAGAATCAAGAACAGAAAACTTGTCCCGCTTTTCATGCCGCTACTTTCAAGGTGCCTCATAGACGTAAACACTTCCCGAATACCGATCCGATGTAAAATCCTTGCCTGAAAAATCGGCAAAATGAGCCAGGAGATTGAACCCCCCGGCCTTGTTCATGGTAAGATACTCTGAGCTGAACCGGGGATAAAGAGTTGTTTCACCCGTGAAGATATCCATACCCTCTTTTTTTAGGCTGGTCTGGAAGAGAAGATTGCCTTTTTTATCGTCCACATACTTTCGTTGGAAAGTCAGTTTGTCTTCGGGAAAGTCCAAGAGGGGAAGGTCGTATTCGTCCAAATGCAGCAGAGGATCGAAGTTGACGGTCTGAAAAATCCACCGTCCGCCGGGCTCCAGAAGCCGCCGCACTGTGGCCAGAAACTCAGGGAGTTTTTTTGCCGGCAAATGCGGCAAGACATTTCCAATGCAATAAATACCGCTGAACGAAGCCGGTTTCAGGATATTAATGTCTTCCAAATCCAGGATTTGGAAGATGGGGTCCGGGTACACCCTTTCCGCTTCAAGGACCATCCCGGGATCCAGGTCCACACCCAAACAATCCCGCCCCATGGCCGAGAGCCGCCCGCAATAATGCCCGGTGCCACAACCCAGATCCAAAGCCCGGCCCTGTTGCGGAAGCCAACGATCCAGAAACTGGAGAGTCCCTTCCCGCAACGGGAAAATTTTTTCATATTCACCAGCAAAATCAGAATAGAACGCCATGTGTATCTTCCTT
>JADGDU010000089.1 GCA_016744705.1 Candidatus Krumholzibacteriia bacterium | reverse complement strand
GGTGGTGCAGTTAGGCGTGGTCTGCAGACACGAAACGGTACAGGGGAAGTGATTGCTGGCCAGGTAGTCAAGCTCTTTGGAACCAACTCCTCCACGGTGATCAGCAGTGTGGAATCCAAACTGGAAGAAATCAACGATATTCTTCCGGATGGAATTCGCCTCGTCCCCTATTATCAGCAAAAGTCCCTTGTGCAGGCTGCGGTCAGCACAGTGATTAATGCCTTGCTTCAGGGTATCCTGCTGGTTGCCCTGGTCCTGCTCATATTTATGGGTGGAATTCGTCCCAGCATCGTCGTGGCTCTTTCCTTGCCGTTTTCAGTGCTGTTTGCGTTCCTGCTGATGGCCCGTTTTGGTGTATCGGCAAATCTCATGTCCTTGGGCGGATTGGCGATTGCCATTGGCATGATGGTCGACGGAACCATTGTCATGGTCGAAAATGTCGATCGCAGACTTCGTTTGGGCGGGCCCGACCAACCACGGCTTCGCGTCATCTCGCAGGCATGCATAGAAGTCGGTCGCCCCATACTGTTTGCCATAGGCATCATCATTCTGGTGTTTGTCCCCCTCTTCACTCTTCAGGGAGTCGAGGGAAAGACATTCCGGCCTCTAGCCTACACCGTTGCCATGGCCATGATGGGGTCTCTGATCTTTGCCTTGTTTCTAGCCCCCACTCTCAGCAGCCTGATCATGCGAGCAGGAAAAAGAAAGCCTGGTTCCAAAGCTGACGAGGAACCGAGAATGGTCCGCTGGCTACAGGTTCCTTATCGGCCCATGGTCACTTTCTTCGTCCGTTTTCGCTGGGCGGCTGCCCTCATCGCAGTAGCTCTATTGGGACTTGGTGCATTTGCCCTCCCCAAACTCGGGTCAGAGTTTACTCCAAAGTTGAGGGAGGGGACCATTGTCGTTCGACTCACCATGGCACCCTCCATTTCCTTGACCGAAAGCAAACAAACGGCCCTTCTTGTGGAGCGGCGCCTACTCGCCATACCCGAGGTTGCAGAAGTCGTCAGTCGCATCGGCCGCGGTGAAGTCGGAGCGCATACCGACCCTGTCAACAGCGCTGAGATGTATGTAATCCTCAGTCCCGAGTCTGAATGGCGCAACGAAGGTGACCAAGAATCAGTCGAAGAACTCATCCGGGACGAACTCGGGAATGTCCCCGGAGTATTGGTCAATATGACTCAGCCGATCGAAATGACAGTTGACGAGCTCCTTGAAGGCGTACGGGCGGAGCTGGCAATAAAGGTATACGG
>JADGDU010000088.1 GCA_016744705.1 Candidatus Krumholzibacteriia bacterium | reverse complement strand
ACTTAGAACTGACCAGAATGATCCGGCGGCAAACTCAGCAGATGGTTCGAAGAAGAGGTTCTGGCCGGAAGCAAAGCTGAGCCCGCCTTCGTGTGAGATCGGGTTTCCCAATTCTGAAAATCCGCCCACGATGCGCCCGGATAAACGCAGGTGGGGTGGGTTTGTTTTGCAGGAACAGCCGCTGATCGTGATGCCACTTCCGCCGTGTTCGTACTGGTTGAGGAGGAAATTCAGGCGTGAATATTCACTGTCGTTCTTCAACCCGGAGGCTTCATCTGCCAGGGCTTGATCCTCAGCTTTTTTTAAAAGGAGGGCTAATTCCTTCTCCGTTACGGGTCTATAGGCAGGCGGAAAGAACCCACTCTCCAGAGCCAAACGGCTGATGCTGGACCAGGGGGTGGTTCTGGCGTCTAATTCCAGATTACCAAATTGAGCCTGGGTAGTACCTGGCAAAATCAGCACCATCAGGAAAGAGCATATGATTGCCAGGATATGGAATGTTCGTTCACAGCCCCGGATCTTTGTGAGAGGTATATTCATGGGGGGAAATTAACGCAAACGTAATGGCGGTGGGAAGCATTTTTAACAAATAAATGGTGTCCGTTCTTGACTGGTCGCGTGCTTTGATGAATAATCCGCCTCAGGAATTCCTTTAGGTTTGATTCCGGGCCAGGGAGGGCCTAGTTATGCCATCAATATTCCGTTTTTTGCCCCACCGCTATTTTCCGGCGGCTTTGGGGACCGCCTGTCTTGTTTTATTCATTTTTATTCTCTCCTCCGGGGCGCTGGCACAGGAATTCACTCCTGAAATGCTGAAGGCTGCTTCGCAGCAAACCGGCCTAAGTGAAGAGGAATTGCTGCGCAGATATGACCAGAAAAAGGCCACTTCCGTAGATCAGGGCGATGTCCTGGAGACGGCAGAACCTGGCCGCCAGAATTTGTCGGGCATTGATGATTCCCTTCCGGCTTCGGGAAACCAACCCTTTGTCGATTCCACTGCTAATGTTGTTTTGCCGTTCAGTAAAATTCTTGCTGACGAAGAATTGCTAGCCGAATTGGTTGAAGAAGTTTATTCCGATTCCTCCTCCGTCCACTTCTTTGGCGATGATTTCTTTCATCTTGATGAAGGTGTGTTCACTCCTCCCAGTTTTGGTCCAGTCAGTGGCGATTACCGGTTTGGTGTCGGCGACGAAATCATCATCAATGTTTGGGGTGGGGTAGATCTGCAACTGACCCGTGTGGTCGACCGGGATGGCTC
>JADGDU010000087.1 GCA_016744705.1 Candidatus Krumholzibacteriia bacterium | reverse complement strand
TTACCGTCCTTTGCTGACGACCTTTCCTGCCATGTCGCCTGTGGGGTGGTCCACTTTTGCCACGGGTGTGGATGCTTCCGGCCATAATATCTTTGATTTTTTGAGCCGAGATTTGGTGACCCACCTACCCATTCTATCGTCCACCAAATTGCACCAGCGACCAGCTCGCAAACTGGGCCCTGTGCCTCTGCCTGGCGGCGGGGCACATTTCGAACTTCTGCGCCGCAGCAAACCCTTTTGGAAAACCTGCGCAGAAACCGGCCTGGCGAGCACTGTTATCCGGGTGCCCATCACTTTTCCTCCGGATAAATTTGGTGGCAAATTGCTTTCTGCCATGTGCGTGCCTGATCTGCGGGGAACACAAGGCACTTTTTCACACTACACTACTGCCGAAGCACGAAACGTTGAGCAGGGAACTCGCACTACTGGTGGCGTTAGGTTGGAGCTTCAGGAAGATGGTTCCGACAAGTTTAGCAGTGTTCTGACCGGACCCGACCTTCCCGATGGCTCGGGAAGCATGACCCTGCCTGTCAGCGTCTTGGTCGATTCATTATCCCGGCGCGCCGAGTTTTCCATTGGCCCCGAAAAGTTTTCTCTGGGAGCCGATGAATATTCACCGTGGATTCCGGTTGTCTTCGGATCCGGTGCGGCCAAGGCCCATGGCATTTGTAAGGTGAGGGTGACTTCTTTCGACCCCGGCTTTTCGTTCTACATCACTCCGGTGAATATCGACCCGCGCAATCCGGCCATGCCCATCAGTAATCCGCCCCATCTGGCCATTGCCTATTCCCGTCTGCAGGGTCGGTACGCAACTCTCGGTCTGGCTGAAGACACTTGGGCCTTGAATGAACGGGTCATTGATGAACAGGCTTTCCTGGATCAGGCCTGGGCCATTCATGAAGAGCGCCGCACCCAGTTTTTCCATGCCTTGAAACGGCAGCCCGACGGTGTTGTTTCGTGCGTTTTTGATGCCACCGATCGCATCCAGCACATGTTCTTCCGCTATCTTGATCCGGAACATCCAGCCAATGCAGGGAAAGACATTGAGAAGCATAAGAATGTCATCCCCGATCTCTACCGCACCGCCGACGCGCTGGTGGGAGAGACCCGTGCCAAGTTGAAAAAAGGCGATGTTTTGTTGGTCATCAGCGACCATGGGTTCAAGACTTTCCAGCGCAGTGTTAATCTGAACAGCTGGTTTCGGGAAAATGGGTACCTCTTTCTCAAAACAGATCCTTCCGAAGGTTCATTGCCCGTTATTTCAGATGGTGACCGGTTCGAAGTTGCGGACATCGATTGGCCGCGCACCAAGGCTTACACCAACGGC
>JADGDU010000086.1 GCA_016744705.1 Candidatus Krumholzibacteriia bacterium | reverse complement strand
AACGCCGTAAGGAAATGGCCACCACCAAGGGTTCCAAGGGCGTGGAATTGCTCCTGAAAAACTCTGGTGTTACGGTCATTAATGGCCTAGGCCGATTGGATGGACCCGGCAAGGTTCAGGTTACGGACAACGATGGCAAAAACCATGATTTTGAAGCAGCCAAAATTATCCTGGCCACAGGATCTGAAGTTTCCTCTTTGCCTGGAATCAAGCCCGATGGGAAGCGCATTATCACCAGTGATGATCTCCTTCAGGTAACATCTCTACCTGCTTCTATGATAGTGCTGGGTGCTGGAGCTGTGGGATTGGAATTGGCTTCAGTTATGCAAAGCTTTGGCTGCAAAACCACCCTGGTGGAATTAATGCCCCAGGTTTTGCCTTTGGAAGATCCAGAATGTGCCGCTGAAGTTGAGAAAGCTCTTAAGCGTCAGGGCATGAAGGTTCGAACGGGTTGCAAGGCTTCAGAAATCTCAGCCACCGAAAATGGGGTTGTGTGCTCTTTGACAGATTCCGTTACCAAGGAAGTTACTAATCTGGAAGCCGATGCCATGCTGGTGGCCGTGGGGCGCCGGCCTGTCACTGCAGATATTGGTCTCGATACAGTTGAGGTCGTCACAGACAGGCGCGGATTTATCCAGACCGATGCCATGATGGAAACCGCCACCGCGGGGGTTTATGCCATTGGTGATATTGTTGCAACACCCCAGCTGGCTCACGTGGCCAGCCATGAAGCCCTGGTTGCCGCCGGCCATGCCGCCGGCCAACCGGAGAATCATCCATACCTCGCGTTCCGGCCTGCACGTACAGCAATCCTGAAGTGGCGTCGGTGGGGCTGAAGGAAAGCGAAGCCCTTGCCGCCGGGCATGAAGTTCAGTGCGGTCAGTTTCCTTTCTCGGCTCTGGGCAAAGCCTCCATCCTCAACGAGCCTCACGGTTTTATTAAGGTTGTCAGCGATGCTGAAAACGGAAAAGTTCTGGGTGTGCACATGGTGGGCCCGCGGGTGACCGAATTGCTTGGGGAAGCGGTCACCGCCCTGGGGTTTGAAGCCGACCTGAAAACCTGGGCCGAAGTTATTCACCCGCACCCGAGCCTGAGTGAAGCCATGGGCGAAGCGTTGGCCGCCGCTGCCGGTCGTCCGGTTCATGGTGGATAAGCGAGAGCACCTTCTGTCCCAGTTGAAAACCCTTTTGGGGGCCGATGGGTTACTTTGCGATGACGCCGCGCGCAGGGTTTATTCCCTGGACTCTTCTCATCTGAAATTGGGCAGGCCCTGGGTGGTGGCCCTGCCGGAAACTCCGGACCAGGTGGCGCACATTATGGGCCACTGTGCCGACGCCGGCATTGCCGTGGTCTGCCGGGGCAGCGGCACCGGGTTGAGTGGTG
>JADGDU010000085.1 GCA_016744705.1 Candidatus Krumholzibacteriia bacterium | reverse complement strand
ATCTTCACCGAAGTGATTCATGGCAGCGTAGTGGAAGTTCGGGCCGGCAGGGCCGACATCATAGTTGGCCGGGGTGAGGGCAACCCAGTATTCGCCGGGAGACAGGGAAATGCTCAGGCCGGAAGCGACCACCGCGTTTGCCCAGGCGCCACCGTTGCCGGGATCGAAGGGGGTGATGGTCACGGGAACCTTCAGGGAGTCGTCGTTGACGATGTCCACACCGTCAATGGGCAGGGAACCGGTCTTGGGACCGATGTACAGATAGGCTTCGGTGACGTAGTCCATGGGGTGAGCGGCCATGGTGTAATAGGTGGTGATCTGGTTCACGGTGACTTCGTCGCCGATAACGATATCACTGGCTCGATGGATGGTGGCGCCCATGAAAGGACCACATCCCGATTGGGAGTGCCACATGGAGTAGGACGTGTCGAATTCGGATTGGTCCCAGATGATTTCCGCGAAGGAACTTCCAGCGAGGAGGCTCAGAACGGTCAGGGTGATCAGTAGCTTTTTCATTTTGGTGTCCACTTTCATTTTGGGTTTTTAACCGTGCCGGGTGAATTGTCAGTTCCGTCCAAGGTGATCAAGTGATGGGGCGGGAAGCAGGATCAACCCCTCTGCCAATTGGACGAATCTTTTGGTCGAGGGAATTATCCGCATTGGGGCAGAATGTCGCTAACGCCTGTGTCCCATTTTTTTTCGCCAGCGTCCCTGGTGCGTTAATTGGTTAATTAGCAGTCGGTTAGTTTCTTGGTGTTTGGCGGGAAATTGGTTTTTCTGGGGTGGGAATAGTGTTTCTTGAGTGCAAAAAAAGATTCACCGGCGGTGGGGAACCAAATGAAACGCGCCCAGAATGGGGCTATCGGGAGTGGACCCAGGGCGCTTGCGGTGGTTGGGTTTTAAGGAAAGAACCGACGGCAGGAGACAGCCCACTGTTTTTGCTGTCAGGGCGGGCGGGGAATGATATGGAATCGATCCAGGCCAAACTGTCGCCCACATTTGGAATTAGTTTCTTTCGGAAAACCCAGGAGAATCGGTGATGGCCGGCAGGCAAATGGAGTTTAAACCTGGTCCAGGGTGTTATTTCCTCCCAACGGGCGGTTTCTTCCCCATCGAGGCTGAATACCAGGATCCCGGATTCCTTGACTCCGGAAATTCGAAGACAAAAAGAAAAGTCTCCCCCTTGCAGAGTTTCGAAGTTCAAAGCCATCTCGGTTTCTTCAGTGGCTACAATCTTTCCACTTCTCGCACAATACAGGCCATCCTTGGCTTTTCCGGCCACGATGGCCCAACTCTTGTTTCCCAGGTGTTCCCAGGGAGGTTGAGCAAAGGCACTGGATTCAAACCCTTCCAGGAATGATTCCTGGGTCTTTCCCTGTCCGGATGTCCTGATTCTTTGATCG
>JADGDU010000084.1 GCA_016744705.1 Candidatus Krumholzibacteriia bacterium | reverse complement strand
ACCATATAGTCAGCAGCGCGCCGCTGGGCTTTGGCTTTTTTTATCTCTCCCAAATTATTAATTCCAAAACCCATGGTAGCGTAAACACCCATGGTCCAGCTGTTGCTGTTGCTTCCAAAAAGATTTTCCAAGTCATACCAGTCTTTTTGAATACTGAGATTGACGTGGGGAAGGATACTTCCTCTGGCTACACCAACCATTTTGCCGGCGGCCAGTGCCTTCTCGCGCTGGGCCAGCAGATCGCTTCGGTATGCGACCGAGCTGAGATCAAGATATTCGGGGAAGACAGTTGAGAAAAATTCGCCAGCTTCCTGTTGAGGTGTGCTGTTGGTGGCCAGGGGCAGGTTCACGTCCACGGCAGTTAGCAGTTTAATGTTCTCACCGGCCACGGCCATCATGTTTCGGATTTCGATAAGTTTTTGCTGAAGAGTGCTCAGGAAAACTTTGGCCTGGAGAAGATCCGCTTCAGTGGCCATCTCATTATCCACCATGGAGCGTGCCTGCCGCACATGACCTTCGGCCGAAGCCACGGCGGCTTCCATCACGACCTCATAGGCGGTGGCCAGGGTAAGGCCTTCAAAAGCCTGGATGGCATGGAAGCGGATGGTTTCTTCTGCCCGGACATACTCGTGTCCCGCGGCCCGGCCCATGGCGTTGGCGGCCTGCTTACCATAAATACCCATGCCGCCGTTGAAAATTGGCTGAAGCAATTGCACTCTGGTGATGAAGTTGTTGATCTCGCCTGGCTGGTTGATCAGCTCACTTTCAAAACCGGTGGGAGTGATGCCGAAATCCAATGGTGTGACGCCACGGTTCTGGAGTTTGAATCCAAAAGCACTGAGGGCGTCATCGGATCTCATGAAGTACTCGCCCAGTTGAATCTGGGGCAGGAAACCTTGCCAGGCACCCAAGGCCTCGGCCTCGGCTGCGTCCAGCATGGCACCACTGGCGGCCAGCATCTCGTTATGCTCCAGGGCCGCATTGACCACAAGGTCGCGGTCCACAACCAGCACATCATTTTCGATGGTGCCGATGCGCATCCAGGATTCATTCGGCGTTGTTGAATATTCTTCAGCCCCAGCAAGGCTGGAGGCGATGAGAAATATTCCGAGCAACCCACCGATGGTCAAGAGTCGGTTCATGAACAAACCTTTCCTGTGTTTTAGGAGCCGTTTAAAAACGAAACCTACACTGTTGCGAATAATTGAATATGTTTAGTTACGCAGACAATAAGCAGAAATCTTTCAAAGTCAAGCCAATTAGAGAGCATCAGTGTGATTAGGGCAATAGTCAAAATGTGTTATTATGGTCCAATTGAGCTATTCCCTTAAAAGAGGTGGAGTTTATGGCAGGCAGTTTTCAAAAAATTCTCTACACGGTGAATCCCCGGGGGTTTTGCGCCGGTGTGGAACGGGCAATTGAAGTGGTTGAAAGCCTTTTGAGGCAGCATGGGGCTCCTCTCTATGTGCGCAAAGAGATCGTTCACAACAAAGCGGTTG
>JADGDU010000083.1 GCA_016744705.1 Candidatus Krumholzibacteriia bacterium | reverse complement strand
CCAATATCTTAACGATCCGGGGTGCCGTGTCACCATCCCAAAGCTCTGGAATTGTTCCCTTTTTCCATTGCCCCTGAAGAATGCGCTGGATCTGTTCCGGCAATGACGCAATGGTCGCCATTTCATTGGTGCCCTGGGTGATGGTGATCGGACGCTCAGTGTTGGGTCGTAACGTAAGGCAGGGAACATTCAGGTAAGTCGTCTCTTCCTGGATGCCGCCGGAATCGGAGAGGGCAAATTTGGAATGAAAAATGAGATTCATAAATTCATAATACCCCAGCGGATCGATCATTTGAATTTTCGTATTTCCAAGATTGTATTTTTCAATTAAACAATGTTTTTCCATGACTGCTCTGGTTCTGGGGTGAACCGGAAACAGAAGGGGAATTTCAACATGGGCCAGTACATTGAGAATTTCTTCCAGGCTTTCCGGATCGTCCACATTGGCTGGCCGGTGCAATGTGACCACACCGTACTGCTGGGGGGAGACTCCATATTGTTCATATGCTCCCAGTTCTCGGGCTTTTTTCACGGAGTGAACCAGAGTATCGATCATGATGTTGCCCACAAAATGAATGCGTTCTGGGGCAACACCTTCGTTTTCCAGGTTCTCACTGCCGTCACGAGAGGGAGTCAGTAGCAGGTCAGCCACTGAGTCGGTGAGCAGCCGATTGATTTCTTCGGGCATGGTGTTGTCCCGACTGCGCAGGCCTGCTTCCACATGGGCCACGGGAATGTGCAACTTGCTGGCCACAATAGTGGTGGCCATGGTGGCATTCACATCCCCGACCACGAGCACCAGGTCGGGCCTGTCTTTAAGGCAAAGTTCTTCAAATTTCAGCATGACACCTGCGGTTTGTTCGGCGTGTGAGCCACCGCCGACACCCAGATGGACATGGGGCTTGGGCAGCCCAAGGTCTTCAAAGAAAACATCGGACATGTTCTTATCATAATGCTGGCCAGTATGAATCAGGATGGGCTGAAGCAAATCAGAACCCTTTTCCAGCGCCCGCCACAAGGGAGCCACTTTCATGAAATTTGGACGGGCGGCAGCAATGAGGTAGATCTTTTTTAGCAAGTCGGATCCTTCCGATTCAAAAGGTGGCCATGGGCAAATCGCCCAAATTTGGACAAGAAATTCACTGTTCTGAGAATTTCTTTTTTGCTGAGTCCAGCGCCGGTGGGAATGTTGATCACTTGGCGACTAACAGCCTCTGCTACGGGACAGGTTCCTGCTCTATATCCTGCCAATTCCCATTGGTCCTCGTTGGGGTGAATGGGGGAGAGAAACCAATCGCCCAATTGTATTCGCTGGCGTTTGGCCTCGGTAAGAACTTCGGCTTTATTGTCCACAGAGACAGGATAACGTAAGAAAACTGTATCGCTTTCTTTAGGCAATTTGACGGTCGGCAGTCCGACATTTTTCAGAGCCGCTTCAATCAGATGAGTATTTTGGCGGCGGATGGCAATGGTTTCATCTGCCCCATCGAGCAACTTTTTTAGGCGGCGCCATTGGAG
>JADGDU010000082.1 GCA_016744705.1 Candidatus Krumholzibacteriia bacterium | reverse complement strand
CACCACCTACACGAGCACCAGCACCATCAATCTGGTTCATGCCGACCTGGCCGTCACCACCGCAGTTTTCAGTGCTGAACTCGAAGTCATGAACGAAAGTGGTTCCAATTTTATTCTTCCCGAACTGACTTCGGACAACGCCACCTACAGCTCCTATTATCTGTACCTGATTGCTCAGGACACCGATGAGGATGGCGCCGATCTTTGGTATGCCCGCAGCACCAACCAGGCCGCCACCTTCGAGGCTGCCTACGAAGTCGCTTCCACCGATTCTCCGGGCGCCGCCTGCCTCAACGCCGATGTGTGCTGGGGCTACGGCGGTAACCTGCATCTGGTTTGGGAATACATTTACACCAGTGACCTCGCCGAGCGCGAAGTGTATTACCGCCGCAATCCTTCTTCGGGCGGCGGCGGACTGGCTTACTGGGAAACCGCCATCAAACTCTCCACCGGTTTGAACGGATTCTATTACAACGCACCCCAGGTTCAGGCTTCGCTAAGCTCTTCCGAGGTGTACGTGGTTTCGCAGCGGTGGACAAGTTCGAGCCCGATCCTGGCTTTCTACGCAGACTCGCCATGCCTGTGGATTTCAAGTAACAGCGGCCAAACCTTTGGAGCTGAAGCAGTCCTGCCCAACGGCATCCGGAATTTCCAGGATTTCTTCATCCAGGATTACACCAACGAACTGGTTCTGGTATCCGAACGAAGCAATACTCCCGCTCTGCAAAGAGCCTCCATCAGCACGCCCACTGATTGGAGTGACTACCAGAATTTCGGTGACCGGAACTACATCTATTCATTTATGGGCGAAATGTACGTTGGTTTCGCCATGAACGAGAGCAAAAACGATCAAATCGTGACGGCCTTCTCCGTACGGAATTCATTTCTCGATATCGAAAATCTACTCTTCGATGCCGAATGGCGCGGTGAAGATAGTTTCCCCAACGAAGAAACCAACCTTCCCAGACAACTGGGATTCTCTCCCCAATCTCCGCCTGCTCTGGTGGATCTGGATTACGATGGTGACCTGGAAATCGTCTTCACCGATCAGGGCCAGAACATTCAGGTTTTCCACCACGACGGCGAACCCGTTGACGGCTGGCCCGTCAATCTGGGAACCGCCATATCAGATGGTCCCGCGGCCATCGGCGACTTGAACGGCAACGGCGAAATGAGCACTATCATTGGCACAGACGACGGTCGTGTTTTCGGCTATGACGCCACCGGCACGCCCATGGCCGGCTTCCCTTATGCTTTCAGCAGCAGCACCCCAACCTATGTTTCCATCGGTGCGTTGGGCGGCCCTTACCCCCGCACCATCGTGGCTCTTTCGGGCCGATTCATTCACTTTCTGAACCGCCGAGGTACTTCTCCCCTGGACACCTTCGGCTGGGGATTTTCCGGCTACCACGCCAACAGTCCCGCGGCCATTGGCGACGTCAATGGTGATGGTATCTCTGAAGCTGTTGTCCTCGGGGCCAGTGATGCCGGCACCGGCGGACTCGTTTTCGTGGTCAACCT
>JADGDU010000081.1 GCA_016744705.1 Candidatus Krumholzibacteriia bacterium | reverse complement strand
GTATCAACACTACAAGCCGTGGTGACAAGTAGACACATGCCAAGTGCAAAGCCTGTTCCGATCTTTCGGAAGCGTGGAAACCTGAATGTTTTCATTTTGTAAGGGTTCATTTTAAAATGTCTTTTCTTAATTAAGAATATCGGAAGGGCAATAAAAGCCCTTCCGATAACTACTATATTATTTCTGAGAGATCGTTACTTTATCAATTTCGCCGTTAAACTTACAGGTCTCCTGGGTGTAGTCCGTTGTGACCATAGACTCGCGGTCGATGCCGACATTACAGGTTTCATCGATAGAGAAGATGGAAGGCACTGTTTTTTTCACTTTGCCAGTTCCGACCTTTTTATCATTGACGTAGAGCGTCACTGTACCGCCCTGTCCTGGCTTTGTGCCCTCGTAGGCAAAGTCCATCTTGATGGTACATTTACCTGAGGGAAGCTTACTATCGGCCTTGATGCTGTATTGTTCCACCCCAAACCAGTTGTAGTGGAAGGACGGAGTACCGTCTTTGATATACAGACTCCAACCTCCAAAATAGCCGCCCTGGTGTACTATGACGCCATTGGCGCTTTTACCCTTAGTCTCCACTTCGGCCACAGCTTCCCATGATCGGTTCTTGATATCGAGGAATGCATGTTCAGGTAGAAATTGAGTGCTTTCATGGAAGGTTTGCGTTGTGCGGTTTCCCAAGACGGTTGGGCGCCCGGCACTGGTCGAGTTGAAGCGTTCTGCGATGCGGTCATCCAGAGGATAGACGTGGTACTTCAAGGCCTCTGCTTCAAACATGCTTTGGAGTTCTACCAGTTTCTCAGGATATTGGGCAGCAATATCGGTTGCCATACTGAAGTCTTTCGCCACATTGTAGAGCTCCCATTTATCGTCGGCCAGTTTTGGCGTTGGCCCCATCGCAGTTGCGCCGGGGAAAAAATGAACCGTGCCGGCAAACCAACCGTCGTAATAAATACCGCGGTTGCCGAACATTTCAAAGTACTGCACCAAATGGCGGTCGGCGGCCTTAGGTTCGTCAAAAGTGTAGGCCATACTCACACCTTCGATGGGATGCTGAGGAATACCATCCACCACCTTGGGTTCCGGTAGACCGATCGCTTCAAGGATGGTCGGAGCCACATCAATGACATGATGCCATTGGTGGCGGATTTCACCCTTCGCTTTGATTTTAGCAGGCCAGTGCACCACCGTACCCTGGCGTGTGCCGCCATAGTTGGAGGCCACCTGCTTGAAGTAGCTGAACGGCGTATCAAAGGCCACGGACCATCCCGTCGCCATATGTGGATACGTCTCGGGGCTACCCCATTCGTCGATGTGCTTCACCACGGTTTCGAAGTTGGGCGGGACTCCGTTCAAGACGAGCCCTTCGTTATAAGTGCCAAAGGCCATCCCTTCCGGGCTGTTGCCATTGTCTCCCGCAATGTAGAAGATCAGGGTGTTGTCCATGATGTCCATGTCTTCCAGGGTTTGAATCAGTCGGCCAATTTCAGTGTCGGCCATATCCAAAAAGCCTGCAAACACCTCGGCCTGTTTGGCAAAGACCTGTTGTTCTTGTTTAGTGAGCTTGTCCCAGTCTTTCACAACAGAGGCCTTGGCCGCTAGCTTGGCATCTTTAGGGATCACGCCCAGTTCTTTCTGCTTCTTGAATATTTTTTCACGCATAACATCCCAGCCCTCATCAAACTGGCCTTTGTGCTTTTTGATGTATTCCTCTGGCA
>JADGDU010000080.1 GCA_016744705.1 Candidatus Krumholzibacteriia bacterium | reverse complement strand
CAGAAAACGAGCCACTTGGGCTCTCGCGAAAACAGATTCCAGCATAAATCTGTAGTCACGTTTCTGGTGCCGAGATGACCCCCGGGGAGGAGGTTCAGAGCAAGACAGGTTTCCAGAATCAACGCGCGCGGTTATTCAGGTTCCGCAAGCCTAACAGGGTTTCACCGTTTAAACCGAGGTTCCCGCTGGTACAGGACCCTCTTCCAGGATCATTCCTAAAAGGATCATACCATAGGTCAAGCCCGGTGTCAACCACTGATCCGTGGAGATTCAACGAACATGGGCTGAAAAAGTTCCCGCCTGCCCGTCAGGTGCTGTGCTGTGCAGCTTTTTCAATCTCTCGGGCCGTTTCCTCCACTTCGCGCCGAACCGCATCATTACTGGACCACATATAACTCTCGGTCGATTGGACGTTGCTATGCCCAAGGGCATCGCTGATGATGGTAGATTGTGCACCGCGATTATAAGCCATGCTGGCGAAACTTCTTCGGAGATCGTGCATGGTAAGGTCCTTGACTTTCGCTTCTATCCGGATTGCCACCCAGGCTTTTCGTGGATCAGCCATGTGGCCAGTCTTGCCAGGTCCAGGAAAGACGAAGGGCCCACTTTGGGGACGTCTTTGGAGAATCAACACCACCGGTTCAACCAACGGGATCGTGATACATCTCCGACCGCCTTTGGCTTTGTCTTTCGGGATTGTCCATGTGGTATTCTTAAGGTCGATGTCCTCCCAAGCCATAGAAAGCGCGTTGGACTTCCGGCACCCTGTGTATATCAGCACACGCAACAAGTCCTGAATATCCAGGGCCTGGATGGCGTTGCGGCCCTCCCCAGGAATGTAGTTGTCCATTGCAGCGAATAGCCTGGGCCATTCATCCACTTCTACCACACGCTCCCTAGGCCTCTCTGGGAAGCGTTGAATCCCCGTGGCGGGATTGCGTCCTTTGACTTGTCCTTCGTCAGCAGCGCGTTCCCAGAGACGGCTGATGAGGTTCAGGACTCGGTTGGCTGTGCGTTTCCTAGTTGCCCCAATTTCTGCATGCAATTCAACCAGGTCGTCGCGACTGATATTGGTGATTTTTTTCTTGCCCAAATCACCGAACAACTCCTCCCGCATCCATGTATACCCCTTAAGACTGAGTTCTGAAATGTGAGGTTCCTTTTCTTTTTCAAAGGCCTCACCGCACTCATCCAGTGTTGGGATGTTTTTTCGCCGAGCTGCCTCCTCTTCGATGGTTCCTTCAGTCAAGCGTACGTTCCATTTGTTGGCTGCGAACTGCGCGGCGTCCAAATCAAATACGGGCCCACGGCGGCCCAAGTTTTTGAGCCAACGCTTCCCGTCTGCTGTTCGTCGCCACATGAAAGTCATCACGGCACGCGCTTTTCGGTCAGCTTCCGATTCGTCCTTTTGTGCTGGTGGCCCAATGTGGCGAACGTATAAGCCCGGGGTTTGGGCATCACGATACTCTTTGACCTCTCCAGGGTCTGGCGCAGGCTCGCGTTCAAGCCATCTTTCGTTCAATCTGATTCTCATGTCCCAAACCCCACTGTGGCAGAATGTGTAAATATTGACCTCATAACACCTCAATATTATACCACAAACCTCAATAGAATACAACACCTGAAAATACCATAACCCAGTGATACCAAAAGGCAAAAAGGCCCTTAATTGGGTGCTGTAAAAGCAGTTCTAAATAACCCAAAATAAGCTTCCCAAGCTGAGGGTCGCCAGTTCGAACCTGGTAGCCCGCTCCAACATAACTATCACATTTTCAACAGTGGTA
>JADGDU010000007.1 GCA_016744705.1 Candidatus Krumholzibacteriia bacterium | reverse complement strand
GGCGAAGTGTCACATGATTTTTTGTGAGAAGTGGGGACATATTAATTAGGCGCTACATGAATGATTGGATATTATTGGAACGGATTACCTTTGGGATTTTCGATTTAGCCCATGGGCTGTAATTCTTTATTGGGAGCGATGCTAGGTGGGCCCAGCGCCTTTTGATAAATTGCAATGCCCGGCAGTTTAACTTGTTTATTGTGGCGCTAATGACTGTTTATTGTTTTTCTTAAAACACTGCAAGGCGTTTAATACATTGCAGTTGGACTCTTGTCGTGGAACTGGACCCAATGAGGTCCGGGCACTTTTTATCGCTAGATATCAAATAACAGAAGGCGTAAGCTTCCCCAATTTTCGGAAAATCCAAAAGTTAGCGTTTTCCAAAAACAAAAAAACCCGCCACCATTACAGCAGCGGGGCCATATCAACCAAAGGGCTGACAGGGAATGAACTTGGTTATGGACTTTTCAATAGGCACACATCAAAGTATTCAAGTTACGCAGATAACGAAAGCCAATTGATTCAGCAAATGCATGCCGCATCAAAAGAGCATACAGATAAATTCAGTTGGGCGAAGCAGATCTTCAATATTGGTGACTTGCTTGCCTTGATATTGGTTTGCACTACGGCATATCTGGTGTTGACGAACCCAGAGGGACAGATACCTGAGTTTCTCAAATCGGCACTGCTGACGGTAATTGGTTTTAATTTTGGAGGCTACCTTAGTCAGGGCATGCGCAAGAACTGAGCTTGAGTTGACTAACAAGTGGCTTTGCAGGTGAAGCCAACTTTAGACATGTAAGGGCAGAGAATAGATGAAGAAATTCACACTATTAGTGGAAATCGTGGGCATGGCTATGATTCTGGGGGCCTGGGTTGTTGATTGGGGGTATGTGCAAAAATGGAATTCTGTCGGGGACCAAATCAAAACAGTATTGGAATCGGTACAGACGGGATATGCATATCGTGATTTGGTAAACATGTATCAGTTCGAGATGTCAGTAGATCGAGCTCTTTTTGGTCGAACCGATTTTTCCGAGAGTTCTTTGGAGCTCTACAGCGCTGCTTGGTCCCACTCGCCTGAGGTACGGGAAAAATGGTTGTCTCGTACTCAAGATACTGCAAAATTCCTCGGGACTATGGTGACACAGATAAGAACCGTTGAACACAACTATGGTCTGCCACCAAATTCGGATAGGGCGGTCCCTCGCCTTAAACGTATAAATTCGAACCTCCAACGCATTGAGTTCTACCTTAGAGAGGAAAGAGATCGTAATCAGGATTTGTCGTTTAGTAGTCCATACGCGTTGGCGTGGCGAGATACTATCATTGTCGCATTTGGTGAAGTCGTCAAACTGGTAAATTTTACCGAACTTGAGGTACATAAGAAAACAAGACAAAGATCTCGGTTGCACAGAATAGTTTTTGCAATAGGTAGTATTTTATTAATAACAGGAAAATTTCTCGCTCGGCGTGTCGATACACCTGTTGGTAAACAAAGAAACAATGTGTTTGGTAACTCGAGTTATAAACGGTTGGCGGTTATGCACCGAATGAGAGGCAGGTAATTGGCAATCCCATTCCAAAGGGTCAATGAATATTTCCGATAGTTGCCTAACAACCTGTGCCTACCAGAAACTCCGCCCACATTGAAATCTAACGACTTAGCACACCTGTAAGGCAAGATCCTATTATAGCCCAGAAACTGAAAGCCTCATACCAAAATCGAGATCGTTTATGGGTTAAAACACAACCCCCCCCCCCACCATTACACCAGCGGGGCCTTATCAACCAAAGGGCTGATAGCTTTCTTCCCGTTCAAAACCAGACAACAAGGTCCAGTTTGTGTTAAGTAAAATGCAATTTTCGCCCCAAAAATGCAGAGAATTCAAGACTCAGAGAGAGATTTCGGGGTCATTTCCAGAAGTTGTGTTAAGCAGAAATTTTTAAGAAAAACGTCATTCCGAATCGTCGTCCCCGCTAACCCTTTGATTACATACACTTATACGCACAAAAAAAGACAGACCATCCAGCCTGCCAAAAAACCCATAAAAAGTTCCTACCAAAAAATTTGGCTCCTCGGGTAGGACTTGAACCTACAACATTTCGGTTAACAGCCGAATGCTCTACCATTGAGCTACCGAGGAACCTATATTCAATTTTGTGCTTCAAGCACCGCCCGCACCTATTCGGCACGAGCCTATTCGGCTTGAGCGAGAAAGGAATATAAGTTCTATCGTCCATGCCGTCAAGAAACCAGACATAATTTCCCAAATTCCCTTTCCCACTCCCGAAAACGAGAATTCGTTGCCTAATCCCCCGGATTGTTGATTCGACGCAACCAACCAACAATCCGGGGACGAACCCGAGTTTCAGCCCTCAGTGTCGCCTGCGAATTTGGGATGGACCCCTTGTCCCAGGGCTTGCATATGGGGTTGGGCCCCCTCCCAAACTTGCCACGTCCACCAGCGCATTGGCTGTCGTTCGCTACCTTCTCAGAGGCAAACCCCATTCCCCATCTTCAGATCATGGCCAAATACCTCGATACCGCCCCCATTGCCTAATCAGCACCCTTAATACCCTTCACCCTCCAGAATCCGCTATCCCAGGCCATGACTCCCCCGGTTTCCCAACCCAGAGATAGTGTCCATCAGGGTTGTCATCCCATGAAACACGAAATCCTGCTCAAGTTACTGTGAAATGGAGCCGAAAAAACACAAGACTTTCTCCGGTATCCGATGGCGGGTGACGTTTCCCAAAAAATTTAGGACTCCATGTGAATCCGGAACATTTAAAAAACAATTGGAATCTGCGGATTCTCTTCATCATCCTGGCCGTATCCATGGCCCCTCTGCTGTTGTCCACCGTTGGACTGAGCTTCGGATCTGCCAGCCAGGGCGGGGCCGGCGCCCACTTCGCCGGTTGGGCCAATCAAAACTCAGTGACTCGTATAGATATCAACGCCCTGGGCCTTGTATTGATGATCGGCACTCTGACGTTCTTCTACAACAACCTGCAATTTAGCCGTTGGGTCACTCTTCTGGGAATCACCGTGGTTTTGGCCGGACTGGTGGACACCATCCAAATTGTTCCCTGTGTTGGGGGCCAATCCGGCGGAGCATCGTTTCACACCACCACCGTTTGGTCTACACTGCTGAGCCGGTTTGGCTCCGCAGTGATTCTCTTGATAGGCTCGGTTTCTCTAGCCCTATCTTCCCGCATCGGCGACCGCAAACTCTGCATGGGGCTGCTGAGCCTCGGCATTCTTGTGGGGTCCACGACCTGGTACATGATGGCCCAGAATGCACCCGGGGATCTGTCATCGGAAACTCTCTTGCAGATGCTAACTTTTGCCAGTTACGGGCTGACGGCCCTGACTCTGCATCTAACTTTGAGAAAAAATCCTATCACCATGCTCAGCCAGCTCACCTTGGCCGCTGTCCTTCCTTTAGTCGCCGGGCAAATCTGGCTGGCCGCATCCGTCACTTCCATTTTCGACCAGGGCTTTCACATTGCCGTGCTCCTGAAATGGTTGGCCTGGTCATTGCCCGCTGCCGGTTTGGGTATTGATATCATCAACACCTACCACACCCTCGCCGTCAGTGATGAAAAACAATTTCTGCGTACGGTCATCGACTCCATACCTCATTTCATTTTTGCCAGAGATGCCGATGGTCGTTTTACCCTCGTCAATAAATCTGTGGCCAGTTTTTACAATTTGAATGTAGAGGAAGTTGAAGGACGGAGCCTTCACGAGATACATCCAGATCAAGATCAGTGCCGCCAATGGATTGACGAGGATCGTAAAATATTGATCGACGGTGACCTTCAGGAAATACCCGAAGCCCTCACCACGTCTGCTAAAGGCCAGAACATCTGGGTCAACGCCATCAAAAAACCCCTTCCCGCTTCCCGTGCCCGGAAGCCCCAGGTCTTGGGCGTGACAATCGATATCACTCGACAAAAAGAGGCCGAAACCGCCCTCGCCCATCGCTTAAAATTTGAACAAGCCAGTGCGGCCATCGTGCAAAGTTTTGTGCACACCACCACCGACAACCTAATGGAAACCATGACCAGGATCCTAAAACACCTGGGATTCTACACCGAAGCCGATCGGTGTTTCATATATCGTTTTTGCAAGCCGAATCAAGACGCCCGACTCATGTTTTCCTGGCAGCGGGATGATGGCCTGGAAAATGCAGAACTTCCCGTTTCCATTTCTCATCTCAGTCTGGATTGGATGAACCAATGGTTCTGTCTCAATATGCCGGTGGCGGTTGACAGCCTGGAAAACCTGGAAGACTCATCCGAACGCTTCCAACAAATGTGGGGCGCTGATGGCAGCACCGCATTTCTGGCCATTCCCGTGGTCCAGAACACCAAAACCATGGGCTTTTTGGGCATCGATGCCCGTGCTAAAGACAAGTGGAGCCAGGAAGAAACCAACCTGGTGCGCTATGTAGCCGATATGTTCATGACTGTCTGGTCCAAGCTGGAGGCAGAAAAAGATCTCCTGGAGGCCATGAAAGCAGCCCAGGCCAGCAGCAAAGCCAAAAGTGAATTCCTGGCCAACATGAGCCACGAAATCCGAACCCCCATGAACTGCGTCATCGGCATCAGCGACTTGCTTATGGAATTGGATCCCACCGACCGGCAAAAAAATTATTTGGATATGATCTCCCAATCAGGATCGGCGCTGCTAATCCTCATCAATGACATTCTTGATTTGTCGAAAATTGAAGCCGGACAACTGGAGCTTGATCCCATCCCCATGAATTTGCGTGCCCTTATGGAAGAGATTACAGGGCTCATCGCGTTCAACACCCAGGCCAAAGGCGTGGAGATGGTTGTGCGCATTGCACCCGGTGCCCCTGACCAAGTGGTGTGCGACCCCAACCGTTTGCGCCAAGTCTTGACCAACCTTCTGAACAACGCCGCCAAGTTCACCACCGAAGGCCACATCTACCTAAATGTCGAACCCACCGGCAGCCAAGGTGACAAAGTCAATCTGCGTTTCGAGATCAAAGACACTGGCATTGGCATCAAGCAAGAAAAGTTAGCTTCAATTTTCGAGAAATTTACCCAGGCCGATGCCAGCACCACAAGGCGTTTTGGAGGCACAGGACTGGGCCTGCCCATCAGCCAACATCTGGTCACACTCATGGGTGGGAAAATCGTGGCCCACAGTGCCCCAGGCGAAGGCGCCACCTTTGCCTTCACCCTTCCTTTGCAACCCGTGGATGCCGGACCCGAAACCATTGAGGCTCTCAACGAACACGAAGAAAGCATCATGGTGATCACCAAACATATCCTTGGGGGAGAAGTACTGGCCGAGCAGGTGCGCACCCTGGGTTATGAATGCAGTGTGGCCATAGGTTGCGACGAAGCCCTTAGCCTGCTGCCTGCGCCCCCCGGAAAACAGGAGTGGTCTTATGTGCTTGTGGACCAGGATGTGGTGAAAACAGATATTTCCCAAATCAAAAACCAGCTGGAAAAACTGGGACAGGATTTTGGCACCAAACTCATTCTGCTGACAGCGCTCTCCAGCACCCTCAGGGAAAATGATTTGGAATTACGTGGATTCAGTGGAACCCTTCCCAAACCCGTACGCCCCCACCAACTCAAGGCCGTTCTTGAAGGAAAGACCACCATTTTATCCGCACCCGAAGCGGCACCGGCAGCCAAAGAAACTGCGTGCCCCGTTTCCCTCGATGATGAATTTGAAGTGACCGATGATGGGCCTTACATCCTGCTGGCAGAAGACAACCCCTTCAACCAGCGGGTGGCTGTGGGAATGCTAAAACTTCTCAATTGCCGGGTGGAAGTGGCCAACAATGGCGCCGAAGCCTTGAAGATGGTGCGGGAAACACAATACGATATTGTTTTCATGGATTGTCAGATGCCGGAAATGGACGGCTATGAAGCCACCAGGAGCATTCGTGACCTTAAAGATCCCGAACGGGCAGCCACCACCATCGTAGCCATGACCGCCAACGCTCTCAGTGGTGACAAACGCGCCTGTTTTGATTCTGGCATGGATGACTTTTTGAGCAAGCCCATCAACAAAGCCATGCTCAGTGGAATGCTCTCCAAGTGGGAATTGATGAAAATTTCAGACTAGATCAAAGTTGCGTGTTTTCATTCAAATATTTTTTTAATACCGTCAATTCCATTGTGTTCAAAATGCTGGAACAACAAATGCCAGCATCGTGAGCTTGCTCTGCCCCATGACGATAATCGACTAAGCGGGCAGCCCGGTGCGCATCGGGACTGATGGACATATGCACACCCAACTCCTGAGCCATGCGGCAGAATTCCCAATCGATATGATCGGCATCGGGGTTGGCATTAACCTCAACGGCCGTCCGTCCTTTGGCTGCTGCTTCCAGCACCCGTTTCATATCCAGGTACTTTCTTTCTTTGTTCAGAATCGAGTCTCCCACCGGCCGGCCTAAAATGGTCACCAAGGGATGAGCAGCCACCTTAACCACCTGGTCGGTGAAGGTCTCGGCGTCGTATTGCCCGTTTATTTTTGGAAACGAAACGATCACATAATCGAAAAACATGAGGGAAGCATCATCCAGGGGTAAAGTACCATCTGGATTGGCATCCAATTCCACACCCTGCAGAATGCCAAAACCAGGATATTTCTTGAGAAGCAAGTCCACTTCCTGTCGCTGGACCTTCACTCCGGATATATCCAACCCGTCCTTGTGTGCATCAGTTTTGAAATGATCGCTGATGCCCAAATAGTCCAACCCAATTTCCCGGGCTGTTTCAACCATGGAAATGAGCGGGTGAGCGCCATCGCAATAACGGCTGTGGCTGTGGAGAATACCTTTGATGTCGCAGGGGCGGACTAAATCGTTTCCGGTCTTGGCGTTCAAATTTGCTACCTCGTCCAAAGTGAATTGCCCCCGATTGGAGGTGTCAGATTCAGGACTGGAAGAGGACCCTGAAAGATCTTCTTCCTGTGGATTTGATCCGTTGAAACAGTCGCTGTACAAAATGTATTCCCCGTGCGTTGGATGTTGTCGATTCCTTGTGCTACCAGATTAAGAGCATGTGCCCGGACCCGCAACCTGCTTCCCCGTTTTTCTTCAGGAAGCAAAGGCCCGGCTGCAACGCAACCGGGCCTTCAAAAAATCATATCGGCGCCCCAAAGTGGGCTAAATACCCAGCTTTTCCTTAATAGGAATGTAATGGCTGGGCATGAGAAACTTGAACATATTGGCCAACTTCCGGCTGGCCTCAACACGCTGCCAACTGGCGGCCTGTTCGTCTTCCAAATCCTCATCAAACATCTCGCCGAACATATCCAAAGCCGCATTGCTGCGTTCTTCTTCAGTGGTGTACTGCTCACGGATGGTATTGAGTTCCCCGCGGTCCAGAAAGAAACCCGAACAACTGGGGCATTCGTCCACTTCCACTTCGCGCTTGATGCTGGAAAAATGACGCATCATCACGATATCAGAACAGTGGGGGCAGTCGCGACGTTCCGATTGCTCCACCACCACATTGGGATCATAAGCCACTTCCAACAAATTGCGGCCGACAGCCTCGTGGGGCTCATCAACTTTCTTGAGCTCCTGGCCATCAAACCAGATACCTCCGCAGCCTCCCACGCAAACATCGACGGTGATATCCTGGACGTTCATTTCGGTCATCTTGTTCTCGCATGCCGGACAAATCACGGTGTTCCTCCTGGAAACAGGGTCATGGTTGATTTGTCTTATTATCGGCCGGTGGGAAGGTACTCTTTAATACGGATTGGGCACGAAGGCCAATAAAGTGGCGGGATATTTGTCGGTCATTATCAGGAACCCAATATCATCCAGACGCACCAAAGCCTCCCAGTTGCGGCACTGGCTGTCAGTCCTCAGGCGCAGGTTGATGGGTGGTGTATCCGTACGGACTATGCCCTGGCCCTCCAGCCATTGCAGCTCCAACAACCGCTCAACACATTGCCCTTCGGACCACCCTTCAGGGGCTCCAAATTTTTCCACCTCAGGATCTGGTCCAGGCTTGAGCTTATCCGCCTCACCTGGGTAAAAATAATTCATGATCCAAAAGCGTCCCTCTTCATCCAGAGCTGTGGCATCCGTCACTCGGTATTCAATGGCAGGAAAAGGAACACTGCCCAAAAAGTTGATGGTTTTGTCGAACACTTTGGCCCGGGGTTTTGCCATAACATTTTGGCCGTTGGCCTCACTGAAGGTGATCACTTTCTCACCTGCAATGATCATGCTCTCTTCCGCCACATTGTAAATATTCACACCCAGGGGAATGCTCGTCAGACGGGTCATATCGATGACCACCTGGTCTTCCACCATGCTGTAGTGGCCGCAAACGATGTAACCCGCCATGACTGTGTCTTCTTTGGCTTCCACCGTCAAATAAACCCGGTCATCCATGATTCCCATGGATTCCAGTCCATCGAATCCACTGATGATGCGCATCAAACCGGCCGCCTGACAACCCACCATGGTGGGCTGCAAGGGTGTCGTATCCGTTTGTGAAATTCGGGAAAGAATGTCTGATTTGGCCAACCTGAAAAAACCAAGAATATCACCCTGGCCAAAAAGCTCCGGAAACTGCGGCAGGACAACCAAGTCATCCTCTTTCCAGGTCAGGCCAGAAACTTCTGCCTCAGGTGTTGCCAGAGGCCCACTCAAAGGAAGCAAAACCACATCCACAGTGGGTGCAGAAACATCCTGAGCCTGAGCCGTGCCCACCATCAGCACCAACCCAACCAAAATGAGAAATCTAGTAGAGTTCATACCAGACCAGCCGTCCGTCCAGCCCTCCGTTTCGGATGGGCATTTTCATGGAAGCTTTCAAACCCACCGCACCAATCAATGCCCGGTCGCCAAAATAGACATATGCCTGGCTGCCCTGGCATTTCTGCTTGAGGAAATCACCAAACTCCTGATAGAAGGGAACCATGTCATCATTTTCCACCAACCGCGTCCCGTAAGGTGGATTGCAAACGATGAGGTGATTATCCATGGGCGGTAAATTGCGGAAATCGGCGGTCTTGACGATCAGTTCATCGCCTCCGGGCAGCCGAGCATTATTCTCCCGGGTCAGCTTCACGGCCTTGGGGCTAAGATCACTACCGCGAATCAACCCGCCCCGCACCAGCTTGACCTTGTTTTCTTCTTCAAATTTAACCTTCACCCACACCCGGCGGTCATAATCTGGCAGCATCATGAATCCAAATTTCTTACGCAAAACCTGAGGCGGAATATTACCCGCCTTCAACCAGGCTTCACTCAACAAAGTGCCGCTGCCGCACATGGGGTCGTAGAGTTTTTTCTTACCGTCCCATCCGGAAATTTCCAAAATGGCCGCGGCCAATGTTTCCTGCATGGGAGACTCAAAAGACTGCTGGCGGTAACCACGTTTGTGCAGCGACCCTCCGGAGCAATCGATGCTCAGGGTGGCTTCGTTTTCATGAATGTGCAGAGCGATCCACAAATCGGGATCATGGGCATCGATGTTGGGACGCTGGTTACGGAACCGCCGGCGGAACATATCCACCACCGAGTCCTTCACCTTCAGAGCAGCAAACTGGCTATGGTCGATGTTGCTATAACTGACATTGGCAAACACAGCAAATGTCTGCTCCAACTTAAAGATATTGGTCCAGTCTATGCGCTTGGTTTCCAGGTACAGGGCCTCGGCATTTTCGGCCCGGAATTTATGCATGGGAGCCAAAACACGAGTGATCAAACGAGAGCGGTAATTGATCCGCATCAGGGTTTCCTGATCGGCTTTAAAATCCAATCCCCGGTTGATGATGTTCACTTCTGTGGCGCCCAGCTGCTCCAGCTCTCTGGCCCCCAGCTCCTCCATGCCCCCGGCGATCTGGGCAAAGTACATGCCGGTCTGCTGGTATATTGGTTTGACTGTGTCCACGTGGGGAGTGAACGATTTGTCTTTTCGAGTGGCAAAGCGGTTGTCTTGTTTAACATTTGGGCGACCGGCACGCCCCGCCGGTCTGTTACTGGGTTTGCCCCCGGGCCTTCTGCCGCGTCCGCCGCCATCATTTCCTGGATTACTCATCAATATCCTCACGTGTCATCAAAATGTGATCAATCCCGCACTCGGAGAAAGTACCACCTTGCCGCTGAAAACCAAAGGACGCATAGAAGTCCTCCAAATAAACCTGGGCATGCAGTTTGAATTTTTGGACCTTTTGGCGGCTCGCTTCGGCCAGAATGGCCTCCACCATGCACCGGGCGTAACCGCGTCCACGCCAGGCCGGACGCACCGCCACCCGTTCCACTTTGGCCACAGCTCCGTCCAGCATACGCAAGCGACCGGCGGCTACGGGTTGCCCGTCACATTCCCCCAGAAAGTGGACTGAATCAGCTTCAAATTCATCAATTTCACCCTCCCAATCCACTTTTTGCTCTTCAATGAAGACGATACCTCGCACCACCATGACTTTCAGGATGTCCTCTTCCGAGGTGACGATTCGGATCATGGCCAGCTTTCCTGTTCAACCATTTGGTAGTAATGTACTCTTGGAGGAACCATAACCTTCCATCGCTTGAAAGGCACCCAGATGTTGAATTTTTCCCAACCCGGTCGCGCCATCTTTTCCACCAAAGAAGGGTTTGTAGCCATAGGTTGGACCACTGCCGGGGTGTGCCGCCTCATTCTTGGCCTGACTGAAGAACACACGGTCCAGGCCCTGGATAAAACCTGCCCCCACTTGCCACCGGTGAAACGAACCAGCGGAGATGTTTCCCTCCTTGTCAAACGCATCAAAGCCCATCTCGCTGGAGACAATGACGACTTTCTGGATGTCCCCGTTCAATACCCCGCCGTGGGTGAGTTTTCCCTCAAAGTCCTGCGGAGACTCCGAAAAGTCCTGCCCGGAGAGGTTGTCACCTATGGCGAGTTGGCGGCCCTTTGCGGAAAACCCAACGCAGCCAGGGGGGTGGGCAGCATCATGGGATCCAACCCCGTACCCCTGATTGTTCCCTGCCATCGCTGCATGGGCAAAGATGGCTCCCTCACAGGTTTTTCCACCGAAGGTGGCATCGAGATCAAAGCGCGTATGCTCTTCCGGGAAGGTTTTGTGGCCAATGAAGAACATGCAGCGGGCCTGGCCCACCTCAGTAAAGTGGATACGGTGATGCGCCGCCTCATCCAGCAGGTTGGACCCTACCGAGCCCTTCCCGACAAACCACAACCGGCCTGGGATTCCCTCGTCAGAGCCATCGTCCACCAACAGCTCTCTGTCAAAGCCGGGCGCACCATTACCAAACGTGTGCATGACCTGACTTCTGGTCCCGGATTTCCAACACCAGCTCAGGTTCTGGAATTTAAGCCTGAAGATTTGCGTGCTGCAGGTTTATCCAAACAGAAGGTTTCTTATGTGCTGGACCTGGCAGGCAAAGTGGATTCAGGGGAACTGAATTTGAGACGTATCCGAAATTTGCCTGACGAAGAAGTAATCACCGAGCTGAGCAAAGTGCGCGGCATCGGGCGTTGGTCTGCACAGATGCATCTCATTTTTCATCTGGGACGTTTGGATGTTCTGCCCACCGAAGACCTGGGTCTGCAAATGGCGGCGGCCCGGGGATATGGCTTTGCTGAATGTTGCACATCAGATGAAATGAAAAAAATAGGGGACCCATGGGCCCCCTATCGATCTATGGCGTCTTGGTATTTATGGCAGGGGCTTGAGTCAGGTGGTCTGTAATTTAGTCAAACCTTCACAGCCGCCAACGCCTTGCAGGCCTTTTCGGCCACTCGGTTCAGAGGCAGAACTTCATCCACGCCTCCAAGTTCCACAGCCTCCCTGGGCATGCCATAAACCACGCAGCTTTCTTCATCCTGGGCAATAGTATGAGCCCCGGCATCGTGCATCTTTTTCAAGCCCGCAGCACCGTCGCGTCCCATGCCCGTCAAAATCACACCCACGGCAGAATCTCCCGCTGCTTCGGCCACCGTGCTGAATAAAACATCCACCGATGGCTTGTGACGACTGACCCGCGGACCGCTTCTCAATTCCACCTGAAATCGATGACCAGCCTTGCGCAAAATGATGTGATGATCGCCCGGAGCAATCAGGGCCAGGCCTGGCTCCAGGTATTCGCCACCCTGGGCCTCCCGAACCGTCATAGCCGACTGGTGATCCAACCGATCAGCCATTTGGGCCGTAAACCCGGCAGGCATGTGCTGCACCACCAGAGTGCCGGGAGTATTGGCTGGTAATCGTTCGAAAATTCGGCTCAGGGCCTCGGTGCCCCCGGTGCTGGCCCCAATGGCCAGGACCTGCTTTCCAGCGGAAGCATCCAACGGGGCCAAAGGTTTGGGCCCGGAGGCTTGAGCGGCCTTCTGCTGGGTGCCGATGGCTTTTCGGCGCACCTTGGCCTGGGCCGCAGAACGTACCTTGCGCACCAATTCCAGCATCAAGTCGTTGACCTTATCCTCACCCATGTTCTTTTCGATCACTTCCACAGCGCCACATTCCAGGGCCTCAATGGCCTTGGTTCCACCTTCCTTAGCCAGAGTGGAAACCACCACCACCGGCAGAGGGAAATGCTTCATAAGTTTGCGCAAGAAAGTGAGGCCATCCATGCGAGGCATTTCAATGTCGAGAGTCACCACATCCGGTGGATCCTTGACTATCATATCCCGGGCCACAAAAGGATCAGGAGCAACCCCAACCACTTCAATCCCCGAGGCGCGCGACAGCCCTTTCTCAAAGAGCTGGCACACGGTGGGAGAGTCATCAACAATCAAAACGCGAATCTTTTTCACGTCAATTCTCCAGTTTCAGACCGAGGAAAATGGGGCTGTCATCCAGCAGCAAGGCAACAAATTCATCAGAATCCTGAATGGAGCTGAAGGTCATTTCATCCACTGGACAAGTCAGAGGTGAGTCCAGTTTGAAATTAGCGCCCGTGCCCACGAGGGCCATGATCACGTGGCCACAAACCACGTTCAACATTTCGGCCAGGGCATCGTTCTTCATCTCTTCAGATTCAATATCCTCAGGCTCAAGGCCCAGGATATTGGCTGCAATTTCGGCCGTCATATCAGTGGGGACAGCTACCGAAAGAAGGCCTTTCACATCACCGTCGAAACTCATACTGGCCAAGGTGTAAGGGGTACCGATGGTATCCACTTCATCCTTGGTTATCACTTCACCAAACATGAAGGTCAGTTTTTCCACCACATCCATAAAGGTGGAACAGACTTGGTCCTGTACTTCATTCTGCATTTTGAGTTGCTCCCATCACCTGGTCCACCACTTCGCGGATCCGTTCTGGTGTGAATGGTTTCTGAATGTAATCGCGCACGCCATTTTCTTTCAGACGTGCCACGCGGGGTTCGCTACCGGCGGATGAGACGATCACCACAGGAATTGTTTCAATCATTCCTTTATCGTTCATGGCCTGCACGAATTCCTCTCCATCCATCACCGGCATGCTGATGTCGCAGAAGATCAAGTCGACCCACTGCTTCTCCAGCACATCCAGCGCTTCTTGCCCATGACCGGCCTGGTGCAGCTCGTTGATATCAACGCCAGCCAATTTCAAGGCTTTGCTGATCACTGCCCGGACCGTTGCCGAGTCATCAACGAGTAGAATGTTTAACGCCATGAGGCTCACCTTCCGTGCTGGGTTTGAACATGTCTTTGAGCTCGTCCATGCCCATCATAGTTTTGAGAATGACTTCTTCTGCGACACCAGAGCCAACACCGAGGCGTTTGCTCGCCGCTTCACTCAGTTTGTATTGCAAACCATCTGCCCCCATGCCCCAACCTACGTTGATGCACAGAACGTCGGCCAAATGAATCAAATCGACCAGTTGCTGATGCTCTTCATCGCAACGACCTGGTTGGTGGTGCCAACGAGCGGCCGCTACCACATCATCCGGCAGGTTCCAGGCTTTCAATAATTCCCCGGCCACTTCAGCATGATCGATGCCCATAACCATTTGCTCGGCCTCATTGAAAGAGAGGTTATCCGAATGCATGATCTCTTTGATGGGTTCATCATCGATTTCCACAAAAGTACCCATGACAACCTTGCCCATGTCGTGCAGCAAACCCGCAGTAAAGGCTTCTTCCATATCCTTCAAGCCCAGGGTTTCTGCCAGTTTTTCGGCACAAACAGCCACGGCAATGGAGTGCTCCCAAAGGCCTTCTGCTGTGGTGTCATAACCACGGATGGGCTTACGCACCATCGGGGCCACGGACATGCACAACACCATTTGGAATATGCGATTGGTGCCTAGCCGGGTGATGGCTTCTTTCACTGTTTTGATGGTCTTGGACCAACCAAAGTAAGCAGAGTTCGCCAGTTGCAGAACATTGGCCGTCAGACCCGGGTCCACCTGAATCACCTTGGCCAATTCGTCGAAACTGACTTCGGGATCGTTGAGGTATTTCCGCAGTTTAACCACAACCGAGGGTAACGAAGGAACGCTCTTTACTGCAGCCAGAATTTTCTTTTTCTCGGTCATAGCTCAACCTCCTTGCCTTCAGATTTGACCGTGGTTTTGCCATCGGCCATGTAGAGGTAAAGGGTTCGGGCCTTGGATCCGCCAACGTCCTCTTTTTCAATGAGGATGTTGTTTTTCCAAAGAAATTTGCGAAGAATTGTATAATTCCTCTGTCCGATGCGGAAGGTTTCTTCCCTTCCCAACGGTGAGCCCGCCCCCGCCACTTTGGCAATGAGGTTTTGTCGTTGAGCACCCAGCGCATACAGTTCGCCCAACATGGCAGCTACACCTGTGTCAACGAACATGTAGGGCTTGATTCTGGCCTTCTCCGGGTCAATTTTTGACAACGGCAACATGCAATGAATCATGCCACCGAGACCGGCGATCGGGTCATAAAGAGTCAAGCCCACGCAGGACCCAAGAGAGTAGGTGACAATAACATCTTCAGGTTTACGAGCGATTTTCATATCGCTGATATCAACCGTCATGTTGCTTTTGACACCTGCTAGCCTGTTCGGCCTAGTAAGTAGTTGTGTCAACCGTCCACTCCATCATTTAGCCGCTGATAAACCGACGGCTTGATTGTCCGGTACAAATTTTCCATTCCCATCAGAGTTTCTGAATGCCCAATCATCAGGATTCCCCCCGGCTTCAACAGCCGAGCAAATTCTCGAACCATTTTGGCCCGCAAATCCCTGTCGAAATAAATCATGGCATTGCGGCAAAAGATCACGTCAAACATGCCCTTAATGGGGTATGGAAAAACCGTGAAATTCAACCGGTGAAACATGACCATTTGTTTCAATTGTTCAGAAACGGCGAATTTTGTTCCGCCCTGTCCAGGCACTGCCCTGAAATATTTGCTTCTCAGGGGGTCTGGGATTTTGGCCAAAAGCTTATCATCATAAACCCCGGTCTTAGCATGCGCCAAAACCCGGGTGCTGATGTCGGTGGCCAAAATTTTCATATCCAGACGATGCTTGAGCACATGCTTATGCACCGTCATAGCCAGTGTGTAAGGCTCTTCCCCTGTAGAACAGGCTGCCGACCAAATGCGCACATGCTTCATGCCCTGGCCAACCCAGCTCTCCAAAGTCGAATCCAACAGCTCAAAGTGATCCGGTTCGCGGAAAAAATTGGTGATATTGGTCGATATCACATCGATCAATTGCACCATCTCTTCCCCGGACTTATCCTCCTGCAGGTACTGGAGATAAGACCCGTAGGAGCTCATCTGCAAAGCCCGCAAACGCTGGGTCACACGAGACTCAACCAGAGCCCGTTTGCTGTCGGTCAAAACAATCCCCGTTTTTTCATGGAGAATGTTTTGAAAAATGGCCAAATCGGACGAGGACATACCGGTGCTTGCACCTGGCAACCCCTGTCCGTTTGACGCACTCTTTTTACCGAACCCCAACATCAAATTCTCCTATTGAGCTTGTTCCACGATGGCTTTCATCTCTTCCGCATCCAACACCATGTCGATGTCCAGCAGGATGACGACCTTGTCTTCCAGCTTGCCCATCCCGGTGATGAAATCTGTTTCTTCCATGCCGCCGCCAAAGCTTGGTGGGGGCTCGATAGCGCCCTCGGCAATGTTAAGCACTTCGGATACTTCATCGACGATAATGCCCATGGTCAGTACATCTTCCTGGTACTTAACCTGGACCACGATGATGCAGGTTTTTTCCGTATCTTCCACCTGGGGCATCTTGAATTTATCCCGCAGGCTGATGATAGGAATGACCCGACCACGCAGATTGATGACACCACGCACATAGTGCTTGGTCCGCGGCACTCGGGTGATATCCATCATCCCGTTGATTTCCTGTACCTTCAGAATTTCCAGGCCGTATTCTTCACGGCCCAAAACGAAGCTCAGGTATTTGCCCGCTTGTGCAATTTTTGCTACAGCAGATTCGGCTGCCATTATCTACCTCCGGCTTTCGAGCTCTCGCCCGGGTTTAGATCAGACGCCAGCTTCCACCGGCTGTTGGTCCTCGGTTTGTATTTCAGTCTCGGTCATTTCTTCCATCATCGGTTCAAGTTCAGCCTCACTGATTCCCTGGGTCACTGTGGTGTCCACCTTGGCCGCCTGTTGGGGAACTTTGACGGCCATATCCGTGCTGTGAGCCACGCGTACCAGACCCGCAACATCCATAATCAGAGCCACGTTGCCATCGCTCATGATGGCGCCACCGGCCACCCCGTCGGTGCCCTGAACCGTTTCGCCCAAGCTTTTGATGACGATGCTCTGCTGGCCCAGCAACTGGTCGGCCATCAGGCCAATTTTGCGGCCTTCTTCTTCCACCACTATCACTACGGCATCTTCAGGATCGGTTTTGGCTTCTTCCACATTGAACAGTGTCCCCAGACGGAACAGAGGCAAATGGCCACCTTCGAAGGCCAGCATTTCACCTTTATCGAACACCTGGGTGATATCTTCCTGGCGAGGGCGAATCAAACGCACCACCGATAAAGTGGGAACGATATAATGTTCCGATCCAACCATGATCACCATGCCTTCGATGATGGCCAAAGTCAGGGGGAGCTTGATGCTGAACACCGAGCCTTTTCCCTTCTCGGAACTGATATCCACCGTGCCGCGTAGCTCTTCAATATTTCGGCGTACCACATCCATGCCCACACCCCGGCCCGAAACATCGGTTACCTTTTTGGCGGTGGAGAATCCGGCTTCAAAAATCATGTTGAAAATTTCCCGGTCGCTCAATTTTTCGCCTTCGCGAACCATGCCTCGGGAGACCGCTTTTTCCAGGATAACATCCCGATCCAAACCACGACCATCATCCTCAATTTCGATACAGATGTTGCCACCTTTATGGAAGGCCCGCAACTCCACCCGACCTCGTTCTGGCTTACCGGATTTCAGGCGATCAGCAGGGTCCGGCTCAATGCCGTGATCAACCGAATTTCTCACCATATGCACCAGAGGATCACCAATTTTATCCACTACGTTTTTATCCAGTTCTGTATCCTCGCCCGCCATAAAGAAGTCTACCTGGCGGTTTTGTTTCTTACCCAAGTCACGCACCAGACGAGCCATTTTTTGAAAGACGGGACGCACCGGAACCATGCGCAAGCTCATTCCAATCTCCTGCAACTCGCGACAAATTTTATCCAGATGATCCAGGTCTTTGGACAGCTTCACCGAAAGGCTGGCATCCTTCATTTCCTGGCTTTGGCTGACCATGGATTCGGCAATGACCAATTCGCCGATGGTTTCAACCAAATGATCCAACCGCTCAGCATCCACCCGCACGGCTTCTTTCATTTTCACCGGAGCTTTAGCTTTGCCAGCCTGAGGCGCTTCTGCTTTAGCGGTCACAGCAGCTGGTTTTGGAGCAGGAGTTGATACTGAGGGCGCCACTGGTGCCGCCGCTTCAGGCTCCACCTTTGCAGGTGATTTTTTCTTCATATTTCCTAAAGGAACAAAACCTTTAATGACTGGAGGGGCCTCTTCTGTGGCCTCTTCTGTGGCCTCTTTTTTGGCCTCTTTTTTGGCTTCAACCACAACGGGCTCAGGTTTGGGAGCAGGTGGTGCTGCAGGAGCGGGAGCCTCATTGCTGGTGGCACCAATCAGGCGGGTCATCAAACCAGGCAGACCCTCCTCCTCGGGAAGAATGCCATTGCCACCCATTGCTGTCCCCACATCGCCAATCAGCCGCTTCATCTTGTCCACTGATTCAAAGACCAGGTCCATATTCAATCCAACAAGTTCCAACTCGCCCCGGCGCGCCATATCCAAAAGATTTTCAGCTTTGTGAGCCAAGTCTTTCACATGTTCCAGCTCGATGAATCCGGCCAAACCCTTTATCGTGTGAAAGCCACGGAAGACAGCATTGAGGGCTTCGGTTTCCTGCGGATCCGCTTCAATAGTCATCAGATGGACTTCGGCTGAATCCAAATGCTCCACAGCCTCTTCGAGGAAATCCTGCAAAAGCTCCACGTCGCCTTCCAGGATATTTTGACCAATGTATTCGTTGATTTCGTAGGCCACTTCTGGCACCTCCGGAGTCTGGGCCACAACTTCAGGTGGCGCAGCTTCTTCTGGCATTTCCTGAGCTGGTGTTTCTTCTTTTTCCTGAGCTAAAATTGCCTGGACTTCGGCAAGGGGTTGAGGAGCGGGACCGGTCTCTGCATAATGGCGGAAGTATTTAATAAACCAGTCCTTTACGTCCAACAAGCGATCCACACAATCGGCCATTGCCGACCTTTGCATCATGTCTTCCGCAGCATGACAAAGATCCGCAACATCATTCATGCCCAAAAGGGCTGACTCACCTTTGAGTGTATGAAAGAAGCGCAACAGCCAGGCTTTCTCTTCTTCGGTTCCGTCGTTTTCCAAGTCCAGCAGCATCTCTTCCACGTCCAACAGGATATCAGCCTGACGGCTCAAAAATTCCCCCACAATGGAGTCATCCACCAAGCCCGCAGCTGAAGAATCCTCTTCTACGGGAACTGGTTCCACAATGGCAGCTGGAGGGTCGATGGGAGTTTCAGCGGAAATTTCAGCCTCGGGCAATCCCTCTTTCAACTCTGACGGGAACCCGGCTTCACTGGCCGAACATTCTTCATTGATACAGGCCTGCAAGGCATCGCAAGTTTGTGCCAGAACACCAATACCCAAGGGCCAGTCCGCTTCCCCGGATAAGGTTTTCGCGGCTACGGAAATGGCAGCGCGGCAGGCTTCAGAAGCCTCCTCTTGCCCCAACTCCATCAAAACCGCAGATAAATCGCCAAATTTTTCAGGGAGCAGCTCAAAAGCTTCCACTTCATCGGGATCCGTCAAAACCAAAGTTTGGGAAATGTCATCCACAAGTTTTAGAATATCTGCTGCATTCATCCGTTATTCCTTTTTGTCGGCTTAAAAAACAGCCATCATCCCCGGTCAGGAGCGAATACTTTTTTACCGCTCAACCAAGTCCATTTTTTGACCCCAGTCCCAAGGACGATCATTTCTATCGATCTACAGTGATCGAAATGCTCCCAAGCCGGATCTGCAACCCTATGCTAGCCAGAGCGTTGCATAATAATCAGGGTCTCCAGCATGTGTGCATCCATAGTTTTCATCGTCCACATACGTGCGATCTTTAGGGAAAACCCATGGCCCCAACATGTCTTTAAACGCAACAAATATGCCACGAACCTCACTAGGAGGCTCGTGGCACGAAGATTAAAAATGTGGAGTAGTAATTAGGTGAGAGCGCGGTACCGGCGACCAATGCCAACGGCCACCCAAATCCAGACCAGGGCAAGGCCCACATTGATCCAGGCAAAGCCGCCCACCGATAAATTCCAAATTGAGGTTCCGACCAAGACCAGCAAAGCCGCCAAGACATCTCCAGCGCGCACAAAGAAGGAGTCGATGGCCTGTTTGGCCTGGTATTTTTCTTCCCTGGTGGTGGGCAGAAAGAGCATATTTCGCACGGTATTTTGCAGGCTATAATCCGTAGCATTCTCGGCCGTTTTGGCCCACCGGGTGATCACCAGCAGGGGCAACAATCCCATCATGAAATAGCCACCCAAAGCCACCAGCGGGAGAATCAGAATGGCGCGGTGCACCCCACCCCAACGGACAATTCGCGAAACCAGGAAAAGTTGAGTCAACAAACCAACTAAATTCACCACATTAAAAAATCCGGAATAGAATTTCCCCGTGATGATGCCGATTTCGTTCATTCGTCCGGCTTCGGCCAGCGCCAAGTTTTCCGCACTCATGCCATCCACAAGAACCACTTCCGGTACGGAAGCACGGGCATCAGCGGCCACTCGTTTGCCCAGAATGTATTCTCCTGTGGTGTTGACCAAATTGGCCAAAACCATCATCAAGGCAATCAGCAGCAAATATCTGTTTTTAAAAACCAGCGTAAAACCACTGCGCCCCCATTTGGTTTCGGTCTTGGGCGCCTCCTTCTGGGGGGCTCCGGTATCAACCACCAGCGTAAGAGCCAAGGATACACCCAGCAAAACTCCGGACAAAAGCAGCAACTGATACACACCCAGGGGCTCAATCAATTGTCCTGTGATAAAACTCCCGAATACGGCACCGGCGCTGGAACCAAAACCGACAATGGCAAACAGCCTCTTACCCTGCTCATTGGTATAGACATCATTGGCAAAGGACCAGAATTGGGCAATCACCATAACATTAAAAATACCCACCCACAGATAAAAGGGGATTCCCAGTGAGACATGAGCCAGAGCCAGAAAGTAAAAAGCCACCAGGCAGCCCATAAAGAACAGGAGCACCAGAGTGATCAACCGCCGTCGGTTCACCGCTCCCGCCAAACGACTGTAAAGAGGAACAACCAAAAGTAAGAGAAGAGCCTGGCCTGCTGATGTGTAAATTTTAGCCTCGGCACCCCATTCCGAGAGAATCAAGGCCTCGCGCACGGGCTTAATAATATAGTAAGCTGTCAGCAGAAAGAACACATTCAGAGCCAGTAGTAAGACCCGGTTTCCCTCGCCACCACGCACGGGTGCAAAAACCGAAAGGGCTCGGTCCAATAGAGTTTTTTCCTGCATATCAGACATGATTTTTCAAGGACTCCCCTGGGATATTCAACGTTCCACGGCCACAATACGAGAAGACGCCACGGCCAAATACGCGGTGGTTGTGGAACTCCAGCCATCCCCCCGATTCACCTGGCACTCCATGGCCAAAAAGGGAAAACCGCCCTGGTCCACCGAAGCCTCGTGCACAGGAATGACCGTAACGGGTGATTCCTGCCAAGGGCTCCACTGCACAGAATTTCGGTCTTCATCAACAGCGGCCAACCGCCAGCGGTAAAGAACTCCTTCAGCTGGAAAAAACCCCCGCGACACACCCAGGTCATCAAAATGCACGACACCGTTTTTCACCTGGAAAAAGTCCAGAGCAGGAACTTCCGTGAACCAATATTGGATGATCTTTTCCTGCCGGCCACGCAAAGTATCCACCAGATAGGCTGACGCCCGGGGGTCCTGATAGTAGCCTTCTCCCACCATGGTTTTGATATGCTCCAGGGTAAAAGCGGACAAGGCTTTGGCTGCCCAATATCCATCGGCTGCCGTCAAGTTGGCAATGCCGCTGTGCGGCAAATCGGGCTTCCACTTTTGCGGTTCGAAAGTCTTCACATCCAAGTAGCCAATTTCTGCCAGGCCTTCCGGACGCTCTAATGCCACCCAGGGGTCTTCGTGCAATCCCAAAGCCAGCGTTCGTCCCAGCATAGGCGGCAAATCCACGCCATATTCGTACCCAAAGCGTTTAACTGGTTCCGCGCCAAAAGCGCCCAGGGTACTGGCAAAATCGATCAAATAGTGCTTTACGTGTCCCTGGCCGGGCTCTCCCACATAAACGTCCAGAGAGTTTAGCATCTTGGTATCAAAATGATTCACCCAGGAACCAAAAACTTTCAGAGCCCGCAGTTCACGGCGGTCCTGATGTTTGATCGTATCATTGGGGTCATCAACTCGGTGGCCTTGGTCATCAAACGGCCCAATGGGTTGACCAGAAAGGTACTTGCTTGCCAGAGCGTGGTAATGACCATCAAAAATGCTATGGGTGGATTGCAAAACCGAATCCAGATTGGCCGCCGTCATGGGCACTTCACCCAAACGAGGCAGCTTCATCATGGCACCTTCGCCCACCACCAAATCCTGCCCATCAAAAACCACCAGCCGATCCGAGGGAACATTATACCCCAGAGCATGAAAAATAAGATTACTGACTACGCCGGCCCGGATGGTCATGCCCGGATGCGTGGGGGGATCGAATTTCAAAAGCCACACATCGCCCAAGGCATCCTTGATGCGGAACCCGGGAGTAACACCAGCAGTTTTGGCTCCAATGATTGTCCAGGGTGCTGACCGATCCGGCCCTTCTGCAAAACCCGGCCCCTGGGCCACATCCTCACAACTCAGATCATTCAGGCCAATGCGATTGGTGAACCAGGTTGAATTGATCACTTCGTCCAGGCTGTTGACATTGGCTGCACGGCGCCCGGGGTATCCATCATCAATCTTCCGCACCAGGCGGCCCGGGTGAAAGAATCGGGAAAAGGGCCGGGAGACGAAAGACTGGAGAGAATAAGGAATCACCCCAGGTTCATAAAAAGAAGGCAAGGGAATCGGCTGGTCGTCATCGGCAAACCACACCACCGGCGCATCCTGCAGGGCTGGACGGTCGTCGGCCCATGCATCGCTGAAGACGACTGCCGTTACAATCAAGCCGGCTAAAAACAGCCGGGAATAATTAAGGTCTCCTGGAAGGATCCTTGCCATACAACAAACCCTTGCTATGGTGTTGGAATGGCTGACTGAAAGTCAGCGTCACTACGGTTTCCTCATCACTGAAGCCTAACTCAAATCGTCCTTTAAACTGCCCATCGGAACCAATGAAACGCACACCAAAGCCACCAGTGAATTCCATATGATTCAAGGCAACATCATCGGTGTGGTTGAACACCTGCCCCACATCCGAGAAAATGTAGGCGTCCAGGCCCAATCCTTCGCGTCCTTTGGCCACCCACAAAGGCCAGCGGTATTCCGCACTTCCGCCAAGGTTGCCCATGCCATAAAAACGCAGATCGCTGAAACCACGTAAGCTGTTGGGATGGTACATGGTCACCAGGCGGGTCAAAGGAACGTCGCTGGTTCCATTTTTCAGCAAGCGCGATCCAAAAATCCGCAATCCCAGGGTTCGTTGGGTGTACCACAAAGGAATGAAATGCTGCACATCAAATGAGTACTGCATGAAAGTCAGGTCAGAATCATCGGTCCCCTGGAACCAACTGATACCCGCCTTTTGAAAACCGTGATCCTGAGGGCGGCCCGTCTGTGCCGTCCCGTCGTGTACCAAGCCAAATTTAAAAGCCCAGCCTCTGCTCTCTCCGGGAAATCCATAAGGAAGATTGCCTTCATGGATAACACCCAGGCCTTCATCCACCTCATATCTCGATTCTCTGGCTTGGACCCGGGAATAATACGACCGCAATTCCATACTGACAGCACGGCCCAGATCATGATCCACTTCAGCCCCAACCCACCGGGACATACGGTTATAATAGGACTCATTCCCCTCAGTAGATTCATAGCCCAATCCATAATATTTGGTCAGAGGCAGTTCGGATGTTCCCCCGCCCAGTTGCAATCCCCAATGCTTATCCAGCTGGAAATAGAAACCACCGGCCAATTCGTCTGCATGTTTTGTGGATGAGGAGACCGATAGAAATAATTTGCTCCCTTGTCCCCAAAAATCATACCGGCGCACATTCAGCCCGTAGGAAATGCCCTTCAGACCGGAGATGCCTCCCTCAGGCAGCAGATAGAAATCGCCAGGCAAACGCAAACCGGCATGTTCAGATGGAGGAACATTAAAAACACCCCACCGGTCCAGGGCATTGATGGACTCTTGCCCCACGGTATTCAAAATTCTGAAGGGGATGCCGAGAATGTAGTACGGCACCAAGGCCGCCTTCTCCCACCCGGGACGGGGTTGGTCCACAAAATGGGCCGTGGTGGAATCATTGCGGACGGGACGCATCCCCCAATGATTGCTCAGAGTGTCAGCAACAGAAGGAACGGGCTCAGCCGGATTGGCCTGGGCCAAACCGGTCACCGTAATCACGAGAAAAAAGGTCCATACGAAACGTTTCATCATCCTGGAATTCGTCGTCCAAACTGGAACCGTTGGCGCCACCATGAATTATTCAAACTGTCGTAACGCACCGGACTGTACCTGCGGGGCGCGTGAATAAAACGGGATCCACCCATATAAATGCCCACGTGATTAATATCCTTACCCGAAGTGATGAAAAACACAAGATCTCCTGGTTGGAGCTCACTTTTTTTCACCAATGTGCCAAATTGGGCCTGATCGCGGGATACCCGGGGCAGGGATACATCCAGAGTTCCAAAAACATAATAGACAAGGCCGCTGCAATCGAATTTTTCCGGACCCTGGGCCCCCCACTGGTAAGGTTTGTCCAGCTGGCTTCGGGCCAGAGTTGCCGCTTTAATTCCCAATTGAAGGTCTTGAACCGGGTCTTGGGCGGGCTCTGGAGCTCGGGCTATTTCCACTTTGCCATGGGCTTCAGGAAGGGGCATTTCAGCTGAGGGAGATTGCAACACATGGAGGTCCGGAGCAGGCTTTGGCTCCGTTTTCCCGTTGATAACACGCTTGGGAGCACAACCCCACAGAGCCCCTCCCAGGAATATAATGGACAGCAAAAACAGGCCTGTTTTCCTAACAGGCCAAAGCTTTGTAGCATTTCTTTTGATACTATCCATCTGCATATCGAAGCAAAACCTATGCTTGAACTGGCCCGAGCCACCCATAAGTGCTAGTTTAGGGCCATCATGAGCGAAAATAACCCCCAGGGGAACTCCAGCACTCCCGCAGAAGCGGTCGAAGTGCGCATTGAAAAAATTCTGAACCAGGGCGACGGCCTTGGTCGCCTTGACGGACAGGCTGTTTTTGTGCCACTGAGCGCACCTGGTGACCTGGTTCGTGCCACCATCATCAAACAGGGTCGTGGTTTTGTCCAGACTACCCTTGAAGAGGTGATCGAAGCCGGGCCCGCCCGCCGGGAAGCTCCCTGCCCTTATTATGGTGATTGCGGTGGCTGTAATATGCAGCACCTCACTCCCGAAGCCCAGCGTCAGGCCAAGGCCGACATTGTTCTGGAGTGCTTCGGCCGTTTAGGCAAGCTGGATGTCTCGGAATTACTCCAGGGGCCCAACGCCACCGGCAATGATCTGGGTTATCGTAACCGCATCCGAGTTTTTTCCAACCCCGCCGGTCATTACGGCATGATGCGTCGCGGCTCCCACGATGTGGTGGCCCTCGAACAGTGCCCGCTTCTGCCTGAGCAGTTCAACAAAGACATCCTGCCTTGGTTGCGTATGCTGCCGCCGGTGGAACAGATCATCATCCGCCTGGATGGACGAGGACATTGGTTGCTCTCCCTCTTTGGCCCAGCCCAGCGCATGCGTATTATGAAAAAAATCCTGGCTGCCATGCCCCTGGATGAAGGACCGGCTCCAGGCTGCATCGGTATCCTTTTCAACAACCGCCCCATCTGGGGAAAAGATTATCTCATCAACGAAATTGCCGGCAGCAAGTTTCGCGTTGGAGCCCAGAGTTTTTTCCAGGGCAATGCTGAAGTCACCGAAGAGGTCATCACCCTCGTCCGCAGCTGGCTTCAAGAACTGAAAGATAAGGATGAACTGGGCGGCTTGCTCGGAGATCTCTTCTGTGGTGTGGGCTTGTTCAGCCTCACCTTGGGCGACTTTTTTGACAAAGTGGTGGCCGTGGACAGCGATCCTTATGGCTGCCGCGACGCCGAAAACAATGTCAAACGCAGCGCAGAAATGAAGGACAAGGTCAAGGTCTACAAAGGCGACCTGGCCCAGGTCCTGAACAGTGAGAAAGTGACCTCGGCCGAGGCCTGGGAAAGCTCCTTCTGCATCATCGACCCACCGCGCACCGGCCTGGGCAAAGACGGCGTAAAAACCCTTCTGGACCGCAAGCCTCGCCATGTGGCCTACATGAGCTGTGACCCCGCCACCATGGCCCGGGACACGGCCGCCCTGGTGGAAGCCGGTTATGAAATTCTGAAATTGCAGGTTTTGGACATGTTCCCCCAAACCTCTCATATCGAAACCCTGATCCTGCTGAAAAAGCAGGTCTGATTTGCACCGGAGAGTCAAACGTGTCCGAAACAGTGCCTGAGAATATCGCAGAAAATCAGGGTCCGGCCAGCCTTGACAACATCGTCATCATCTTGAGCCGGACCACCGAGCCCATGAACATTGGCGCCACTTGCCGGGCCATGAAGACCATGGGCCTAAAACACCTGCGCCTCATTTCTCCCCTGAACCCCAAGGGCCGCACCGCCCGGGCCCTGGCCCACGGTTCGGAAGATATTCTGGACGCGGCTCTGGTGGTGGATGATTTGATGGATGCCATCAGCGACTGCACCGTGGTAGTGGGCACCACCGCCCGTATGCGGCAGTTGCGCAAAAAGAGCCATCTGGAACCGGCTGCCGCTGCTGAACACATTGTGGATCACAGCCGGGGCGGCAAGGTGGGAATTTTATTTGGCACCGAGCGATCGGGTCTGACCAACGACGAGGTGGACATTTGCCGCTACCTCACATCCGTGGATACGGCACCGGAGCATGGGTCGCTGAACCTCTCCCAAGCGGTCATGCTTTATGGTTGGGAAATTCGTAAGGCCTGGAACGCTGCTTTGCTTCTGGACCAGAAGGATGAAATCCCGGCATCCGAAGCGCCCAATGTGCGGCGTCCTGAAATGCGAGTGCGCCATCCTCACCGCAACACCAAAATGCCCACACAAATTGAGCTGAACAACATGTACGGTCACATCGCTACGGTGATGGGTGAAGTGGGCTACAGTGATGCAGAGAAGCTGAAGTTCATGACCTATTTACGGCAGCTGCATATGCGTGCGGGAATCGTGAATTGGGAGACTCACATTTACCACATATTTTGCAGAAAAATTTTGCGCCGCCTAGGTGTTCCCCGTTTTGAGGGCCTGGACGACGCACAAGAAGATTAGCAGGATCAGACTCCTGCACCCACTCCCTTAATTTGGTCAAAAACGGCCTGATACTCTCGGGTCAGATGCTCAAAAGCAGCCGCCACGGAATCCATATCTCCATCACGGGCCCATGTTTCCAATTCCTTACAGACCATGGCTAAACGGGGCGCGCCATAGGTAGCGCAAGCTCCCTTGAGGCTATGAATACTTGTGGAGAAGGCTTCTTCATCGGCGCTGGTGCAGGCCAATGCAATATCCTCATACAGGGGTGGCACATGCTCGAGAAATAGATCCCTCAGCTCATTCAAAATCTCCTGGTCTCCACCAAATTCCTCCAGCAGACGGGTTTCGTCTATCACTGGCATATCTGGCCCAGGCTGCGCTAATTCCTTGCTCACGTTGCTTATCCTTTCGTGGGGCGATCACTACTATTAGCAAGCTCAATTGTCTTTTCGGCAGGTGCTCCAATTTCTTTATTGAAAAAAAAGAGTTGACCCATGGCCCCAGCAGCCGAATCATCAACCATAGGTCAATTAAAGAAACCACTTTGCTAAGGGCCTCCGCGCCCCGGAGATGAAAATGAAAAAGAGCCTTCTGACCGCTATAGTCCTACTAATGATGGTCTCCACCGCGCTTCCCGCTTTGGCCCTCGGCCCCCTGGACGCCAACGCAGACTTGGCCTTCATGTCCAAATACGTATGGCGAGGCATCGTGGCCAATCCAGAGGCTGTGCTCCAACCTGCGGCTTCTGCCAGTTTCCTGGGCTTTGGCGTAGGATTTTGGGGTAACATGGACCTGACGGACATCTACAACAGCAGCGGCGAATTCACCGAAATCGACTGGATTGCCACTTACAGCCTGCCCTTACCCCTGTTCGACCTGGAAATGGGTTTGTTGTACTACGACTTCCCCACCTCTGATATTCCAGCAACCGCTGAAGTTTTCATCAGCGCTTCCATGGGTATTTTACTCAGTCCATCACTGGCCATTTATTATGACTTTGATGAATATGACGGCACCTACATCAACGCCGGTATCAGTCACGGCATCGCCCTGGGCCCCGAGATTGATCTGGACCTGGCGGGAAATCTCGGCTTCGGCGACAGCGGGTACAACGAAGGCTATTTTGGCCTGGACAGCGGCGGCATGACCGACTTCCTCTTCGCCGCTTCAGTACCACTGAAACTGATCCCTTTCTTCACCGTCACCCCCAGTCTGAACTACAGCACCCAATTGGGTGATACCAAAGACAGCACCGATGCACGGGAACTCGACAGTGATGCCTTCTTCTACGGATTGACAGCCAGCTTCGCCTTCTAAAACCCGACTCATTGAGACCAGGCCCCCGGCTATACACCGGGGGCCTTTTTTATGCCGGTTGCGGTTGTCCCGGCTCTTCCTATGATTTTGGTGTACCCACCGAAAGGAAAATCCATGGCGCGGAAACTGGCCTTAGCAATGATTTTGGGAAGCCTCTCTCTCTGGCTGGGGTGCCAGTCTGAAGCTACTGCCCCCACCCCTGACACCACCGCCCCCACGGCCACCATCCTTCTCCTGGATGAAGCCCAACTCAGCCTGCAATTCGAGCTGGAATTCGCAGCGGAAGATGATGACAGCGGGGTGGCTTCCGTCGAATTATTTGTCCGTACTCCTGATTGGGCATGGACTTCTTTGGGCCACTATAATCAAAGCCCGGTGACCTTCCTGGCCAGTGTGGATGGCCCCCACTGCTTTTACGCAGTGGCTGTAGATTCCGCCGGCAACCGATCAGAAGCACCCCCATTCGCCCAAGCAGAAACCATCGTTCCAGTGCCCATCATCATCACCGACCGCCGGGGTGAAGACTTTGATATCACCAACGCGGTGCTCAAATATTTCATGTCCGAAAACGGTTGGGGACATGGCATTGGTCGCGACACCATACGCCCCATCAACAACCCACAATTCAAATGCCCAGGTGATGTGGGATATCCAGCCTCCCACCTCCTTACTAATGTTTTGGGAGTTTCTTTTGGTGGCCAGGCCCGCGCTTATCCACCCGGCGATTTCGCCAACCGGGAAGTGGTCAATGACGTGGTGGGAGGTGTGCACTTAAGTGCCACTTACTGACCCCTATGTGATGCTGCTGTCGTGTACAGCAGGAATCTAGACGGACAAATCATGACCATGGCTGCCAGCGGATGGACCTGGCATGAGAAGTTTATACTCCAGGATTTGGAGACCGGCAGTTTGTGGTGGACTGGTGTGGGGATGGATGGCAATGACACCATGCTGTGCCTTTCCGGCCCCCTGCAAAACAGCAGAACCCCCCGGCTCGATTCCTATCGAGGGTTTTGGCAGGGGTGGGTGGCACAACACCCTGAAACCAAATATCTCGTAACCAAATAGAATTTGATCTTCCCCAACCCGGAACCTTCAGGCATGATAAGTGTGTAAATGAAACGGCTATTTATTTGTTCTTATCAGCCTGGAGTTTTTCGTGAAAACCTTATACTTCGCAGTATTGTCTCTTCTCATGTGCACCGTTGCCTTGGCCCAACCTCAGATCATTACGCTCCCGAAAGACAGCCCGGCCCAGCGCACGGTTCAGCTGGAAGAAATTTGGCGAGTGGGTGGCGAAGACGATGAAGACCTTCTCCTGGGTATGGTCGCCGTGGGTGTGCTCGACCAAGAGGGGAATGTGTATTTACTGGACTCACAGTTGTCCCAGGTCCTTGTCATCGATCCCGCTGGAGAGCTGAAAACCACCCTGGGCCGTGAAGGGGAGGGCCCCGGTGAAATGACCCGGCCCAGTGGTTTGTTCCTCAACAACTCCCAGCAAATTGGCATTTCCCAGGGTTTTCCCGGCAAAATCATTCTACTGAACATGGACGGAACTCCCGGTGGTACCGTAGCCGTGAATCAGGATTCCGAAAGCGGCGGGTTTGCTTTTGTGGGCACAGCACTCAAGCGGGACGAAAATCTGGTGGTTTTGCACGGCAAGGGAACCTTCGACATGGAAACCGGCATGATCAATACGCGCACCCTTTTGACTTCAGTGGATGAAACAGGCCAGGAGCTGACGCGTTTTGCTGAACACAACCAAGTGCGCGACATGCACAAACAAGTCTTTGACGAGACGGCCAATTTCTCTGAGTTAGCCACCTGGACCCTGGGAAATCAATCTGTCCTGACGGTTCCCAATCGTGATGACTACCGCATCAACGTCAAGGGTCTGGATGGAGAAATCGAGCGCGTGATCAGCCGTCCCTTCCAGCCACGCAAACGCAGTGATGAAGACAAGGAAGACCTGACTTCTGGAATGCAGATGGTCCTCAATGGTCAAAGGGTGGAAATGGAAAAACACATTCTGGATTTTGACCGAAGCATCCTCAGTTTGGATGTGGCCACCGATGGACGCCTCTTTGTCCAGAACAGTTACCAGGCAGCCAAACATTGGCCCGCAGGAACCGCAAAAAAATTCGACATCATTGATGCAGATGGAGTTTTTCAGGAAGAACTAACCCTCGAATTCCCCGGGTTTGATACCGAAGAAGATGCGCTGCTCTTTTTGGATGGAGATCATTTTCTGTACATGAAAGGATTCCAGGGAGCCGCCGAAAGCATGCGTTCAGCCTTTGGGGCCGGGAATCCAGATGAAGATGAAACCGAAGATGCTGAACCCCTGGAAGTGATTTTTTGCAAAATACCAGCTAGATGAGATAAAGGTCCACCAGAACTACGGCCAGGAGCATCATTCCAATCCAGGAATTTATCTCAAAAAAGGCTTTGTCGATGCGGCGCAAATCGCCCCCACGCACCAGGGACTGTTCCCAGCCCAGCAGCACGATCATCACCGCCACCCCCACCATAGACAAGGTGCCCAGATTGTCCGCCCGACGGAAGGCGCCCGCCATGAAGGCCACACTCAGCACATGGAAAACCCGGGAAAAAGTAAGAGCTTTTTCCACTCCGAACCGGGACGCCAAACTGTGCAGCCCCACCTGGCGATCATACTCCGCATCCTGGCATCCGTAGATAGCATCAAAACCAGCCACCCAGAACATCACCGCTGCTGAGAGCCACAGAGGGAAGGCAGCAAACTGCCCAGTGACAGCCAACCAGGCGCCCACCGGAGCAATGCCCAACCCCAGCCCCAACACCAGATGGGCCATGGGAGTGATTCGTTTCATGTAGGAATAAGCCAGCACCACAATTAATGCCACGGGGCTCAGCTTGAAGCAGAGGGGGTTCAACATATAGGCCGCAAAAACCAAAAGAGCCGCAGAGATCAGAACAAAAACCGATGCGCCAACCCGGGATATCATGCCCGCCGGAATATGGCGGTCAGCAGTGCGAGGGTTATCGGCATCAATGTCCGCATCCACCAAACGGTTGAAAGCCATGGCCGCACTGCGGGCTCCCACCATAGCCACCATCACCCACAACAGAGTCATCAGGTTGGGCCGACCATCAGAGGCCACCAGCAGCGAGATGAGGGCAAAAGGCAGGGCAAAAATGGTGTGTTCGAACTTGATGAGCGACATGTACCGACTGATCAGGGTCATGATTTGGCGTCCTCGCCCCAACGGGGAACGAGATTAATGGGCACACCCAGGTGGTCGCAAATGCGCTGCACCATGAAATCCACCAAATCGCCCGGACTTGTGGGGCGGTGGTAAAAACCCGGAGCCGCCGGCATGATCAACGCACCCAGAGAACTCAAACGAGCCAGGTTTTCCAGATGGTGCGTAGCCAGGGGCGTTTCCCGGGCCACGATGATCAGTTGGCGTCGTTCTTTCAAGCAAACATCGGCCGCGCGCAGCAACAACGTTTCGCTGGTGCCGGCAGCGATGCGCGCCACAGTGCCCATACTGCAGGGGACAATCACCAACGGTCCGCCGTTGGCTGAACCACTGGCCATGGGAGAAGAGAAATCTTTCTGCCCATAAGTTTCCAACCCACCAGGCCCTAAAGTGCTAAGCCGCTCCACAAGCCCTTCCACAGGGTGTCCCATTTCCACCTGAGATGTTTGCGCTACGGCGCTGCTGATGACCAGATCCACATCCCGCCCGGCCTGCAAAAGACAATCGACCAGGCGAATACCGTAAACCAATCCGCTGGCTCCGGTCCAGGCCACGCCCACCGGGGGTAATTTAGACTCACTCATCAGGGCAACCTCCCGCCCACTATGTGGGCGATGCCGAACGTCTGGCGTTCAATGAAAGTTTCGGTGAATTCATACTCGCCCAGCAAATTAGCAAATTCCGTGGGAGTCAAAAATTCTCCCATGCTGCTGGGCAGATAACTGTAAGCTTTGCCGTCGCGCCCCACCAGTTTCCCCAAAAAGGGGATCACGGTGTTGAGGCCAAAACGGATGATCCCAGGAACACCATGAGCTTCACCCACGGCCTGGGGATCATCGTTATAAAATTCCAACACCAGCAGTTGCCCGCCCGGACGAAGGACCCGGGATATTTCTTTCAGACCCCGCCGCACATCGGCAAAGTTGCGCACGCCAAACCCCACGGTCACAGCATCGATGGTGTGATCTTTGAAGGGCAGATTCATGGCGTCTGCAGCCGAAAGTATCAGGTGCTCCGCGTCTTTTTTCCCTTGGGATCCTTCCAGCATTTCAGGACAGAAATCTGCTGCGATCCAGGATTTGCCTTTACCGCCACGAACACAAGCCAGGGCCAGATCCCCCGTGCCCGCACACAGATCTAAAATTTCCCAGGAGTCGTTGTCCAAACGAGCCACCACATGATCCCGCCAGCGCTTGTCCTGGTTCAGGCTCATGAAGTGATTCATGAAGTCGTAGACATTGCTGATGCGCGCAAACATAGAGCGCACTTCCCGGCCGTGAGCCTGCCCGTCGCGCACCGACCAACTGCCACTTTCCCGCCCGTGAAGATCCTGAAAATCGCTCATGCGTTGCCATTTCTAAGATTGCCCAACAAATCGGTCCATTTCTCACCCACCATGGTTTTAACAGTTTCATCCATCTCCACCACGGGCGGCCATTCTCGCTCAAAGCCCAATTCTCCAGACAGCTTTCGGGTGCCGTCGATGCCCATTTTTCCACCGTAGCAGGCCAGGTTCACCGCATGATCCAGTTGGTCCACCGGGCCCTCGCTGAAGAAAACATCCCTCTGGGGATCGAGGCTACCCGTGACCCGCCACAAGACTTCGTTCATGTCATGCACATCCACATCTTCATCCACCACGACCACCGTTTTAGTGAACATGATCTGGCCGGTTCCCCATAGAGCCTGGCACACTTTTCGTGCGTGCCCCGGGTAACGTTTTTTGATGGCAATGATGACCAGGTTGTGGAAACAGGCGGCCACAGGCAAGTGATAATCCACCACTTCAGGCAGTGGCACCCTCAGCAGAGGCAGAAAGAGCCGTTCGGTGGCCATGCCCAGCCAGCCATCCTCCATGGGGGGGCGGCCCACAATGGTCGTCAGGTATATGGGATCGCGGCGGCTGGTGATAGCCGTCACATGGAAAACGGGAAACTCTTCGGCCAGACTGTACCAGCCAGTGTGGTCTCCAAAGTCTCCTTCGATGCGGCGCTCGCCAGGCTCCACGTACCCTTCGATGACGAAATCCGCTTCGGCCGGAACTTCCAGGTCGCAGGTCAGGGCCTTGGTCATGGCCACGGGTTGCCCCATGAGAAAACCAGCGAACAAGGCTTCATCAATATCTGGGGGCAACGGTGCCGTGGCCGCGTAAGTCAGAGCGGGTGGACCACCCACAGCCACACAAACCGGCATCCGGGTGCCAGTCTTTTCATATTCTGAATAGTGGGAAGCACCTGTCTTATGAATTTGCCAATGCATGCCAGTGGTCTGACCGTCATAAACCTGCATCCGGTACATGCCTATGTTGCGGCGACCGTTTTCCGGGTTCCGGGTGATCACCAAGGGCGTGGTAATGTAAGGCCCACCATCGCCTGGCCAGGTTTTTAAGACAGGCATGATATCCAGCAGGCCGTGCTTCTCCAGCTCGGCTCCCTGCACCACCACTTCCTGACAGGCGCCTTTGCCTACGCTGCGTGGCATGGATCCGCCCCAGTCCTTTAACTTGCCCAGCATGCGAACTTTATCCCACAGACCCTCAGGAGGACCCATTTTCAACGGTTCTTCTACCCGGGCCACGGCTTCTTCCAAACTGTCACACCCCAGAGCCCAGGCCATGCGCTGGCGGCTCGCAAAGAGATTGATCAGCAGAGGAACCGGTTTGCCATCGGCCTTGAAAGCCGTTTCGGTGCGACCATGAGCAGCGCTCAGTTTCCCGGGCAGAGGGTTCTCGAAAAGAAGAGCAGGATTTTCGCCATTTTTCACAAAACGATCAGCTATTTCCGTGACCTCGAGGGTCGGATCAACCGGTTCAGTGATGCGAATCAACTCGCCTTTTTTTTCCAGGAATTCCACGAAGGATTGTAAATTTTGCACAGCATTGGCGGGGAGCATTTTCACCTCGGAAAATTGCCGAACATTCTTCGGCAAACACAGAATAGGGATCACATTATATTCGCAGCCAATTTAGCAGAGAGCCTTCCAAGGGGCAAGAGGGAGAGCAGCTGGTTTTGCGCCCAACGGTCCCCTGTTGTATTATCTGGGAGAATTCAATGACCCATCTTCACGCAAATCCAAGGAACACCATGAGTTTTTGGAAGAAGCTTTTCAGCAGCGATACGCCTCCCCCTGAATTGGCCCGCAACATGAGCCGCAATGCTCCCTGTTGGTGCGGTAGTGGACAAAAGTACAAACAATGCCATTTGGAAAAAGACCGGGCCTTTTTCACCGCATCCCAAAACGAAGCCTGCAAGGGTCCTACCTGAAGCAGGTAAATCCTTGTCGAAGAGTATCTTCGGCGGCTTACCCAGGAATATCCTGCAAATTGGGAGTATCAAAAATTACGGGTTACCTCTACTCAAGATGATCATTTTAGTGCCGATAAATTACCTGACCCCAAAAATTGGGTAGTCTTTTGGCACAGGCCATCACAGGCCTCAACGGTCCTCCCGCACGGTGGGATTCGGAGTATTTATTGTGATTCTTGCTGACAATACCATCATCACGGAAATCAAATCTTCGGGCCGACTGCCATCGCCCACTGGGGTGGCTCTCAGCATTCTGGAATTGACCCGTGACCCGAACACCAGCACCGAAGATATGGCTATGGTCCTGGTGGGAGACCCTTCCCTCACCGGTCAGATTCTGAAATATGCCAACGCCGCCACCGGTGGCGCCCGTGGTGAAGTGACCAATATCAACGATGCCCTGGTCCGTTTGGGGATGAGCATGGTGCGCCAGTTATGCCTGGGTTTTTCCGTGCTCAGCAACACCCGTGGCGGGCCTTGCAGTGAATTTGATTATGGCCAGTATTGGACCAAATCTCTGGCCACGGCCGTCAGTTGCCACGCCCTGTGCAGCCGAATCAAGTCTGTCAGCCCAGACGAGGGATTCACTTGTGGCCTCTTGGGCAGAATCGGCCATCTGGCCCTGGCCAGTGTCTATCCCAAACGTTATTCCGGTATCCTGTCCCAGTGGGCTGACGGCACAACCCTCGAACTCACCCAGCTGGAACACCAGGAATTGTCCATCAATCACAATCAGGTCAGTGCGGCCCTCTTTGAAGACTGGGGCCTGCCCGAATCGTACCAGCTTGCAGTGGAATTACAGGAAAATACCGAGTGGGATGATTTGCCTACTGGCCGGTCAATGGCCGATCGCGGCAAGCAACTGGGCCGCATTCTGAACATTGCCAACCTTGTTTCTGATATCTGTATGGAGGCAGGGCCACATCGCCACCCCATGACCATCGAGTTTATGAAGGTTGGTAAAACACTGGGCCAATCCGATGAACAATGGGTGGGCCTCTTTGATGAAATTTTGAATGAGTGGGACCGCCTTGGCAAGCTCCTCAATATTTTGACCAGCCCAGTGCCTGACATGGAAAACCTGGTGCGTCGCGCTCGTGAATTCAAAGGGACCCTTCCCGACAAAAAAAGAAAGAATGCAGAACCCTCTGACGTTCCCAATCCAGCTGAGGCACCGGATACTGAAATTTCCGAAATGGAAACCACAAAAGGTGGTTTAGAAATTTTAGTGGTTTCCGACAGCCCTGTGGACACCCGTATTCTGCAAAAAAAGTTACCTGCTCCGGCCTTCCACGTGACCATTGCGGAGGATGGCCAGGAGGCCCTTGAGGTGGCCCTCAAAACCAGCCCCCAGGTGATTCTCACAGATTGGATAATGCCCAAACTGGATGGCCTGGAGCTGACCAGAAGTCTGCGTCTTAGCACCCAGACCGCTGGCACCTACATCATTATGATGACCGCCCAGGAAGGCAGTGATCAATTGATTGAAGCCTTCGATGCCGGGATCGACGATTACCTCGCCAAGCCTCTGAACTACAAAATTCTGCAGGCTCGCTTAAAAGCAGCGACCCGGGTGATCAACCTGCAGGAAGAAGCCACCAGAAATCAGGATGAAATCCAACGTACCATTTCCGAGATGGGCATCCTGAACCGACAACTGCAAACCATGGCCCTGGAAGACCAACTCACAGGCTTGCCCAACCGCCGCTGCGGCCTTGATCATTTCGACAAAGAATGGTCCCGCTCTTCGCGCAATGATGAACCCATTCTGTGCATGATTTTGGATATCGACCATTTCAAAAACGTCAACGATACCTACGGTCACGATGCCGGTGATATTGTCCTGCATAAAACTGCCGCCGTGATGCACCACTGCATGCGTGACAGTGACGTTGTCTGCCGGTTTGGTGGAGAAGAATTCCTGGTCATTTGCCCCGGCGCCGATGTGGAAGTTGCCAAAATACTGGGCGATCGCCTCCGTAAAGCGGTGGAGACAAACATCATCGACGCCCCGGAATTCAAGGGAAACATCACCATCAGCATTGGTGTGTCCGTCAGATCCGAATGGCACACTTCCCCTGCCGACATGATTAAAAATGCAGACGAAGCCCTTTATGCAGCCAAAAATGCCGGGCGCAATCTGGTCTGCATTGCCGGGCCAGGTTGATGCGTCCAAAAAGAGGTACACCGGCCCACGGATCATCCGTGGGCTTTTTTTATCCCTTGGCCTGAAAACGTCTGTAAGGATTCACGTGAAAATCGGAAATGGGACGCACCTTTTGGTCCACATTCAATATTTCCATGGCCAACTTATAGTCATCGGGATGCACGTGCAGGATATACCGGTACCCACCGCGTCCATCAGAAACCCCATTGGAACTGCTGATGTTGATATCCGAATCACAAAGTTCTTTGTGAAAATTCACCAAGGAACCCAACTCATCATCACCATGAATCATGAAGGCGTGGTGAGGGCCGATCAGCCGCAAGCCTTCGTTCCGGGCTTGATCTCCAAGCCATGTGCTGTTCAAGGGATAAATGACCAATTGGGTTCGGTCGCGCCCCACCGGAAAGGCATTGAAAGCCAGAAGATTGACGTCTTCCTTGACCAGTGTTTTGAGGAATTTGCAGCCCATACCAGGCGTGTCTTCAACGGTTGTGTAGAAATAATCTACACTGTAGATGGTAGCACTCATAGTGCCTCTCCTTCGCGTTTACAGCATGCCGCCGTGCCGACCGAAGTTCCGTGAGGAGAAACTCCGGATGTGACGATTCACTCGTCAAACTCGGTATCAGCAACCTGCGCGAAGGAGGCCTGGCCTGACAACCAGTCAAACCACTTTCTGCGTCTGATGTCCGTCTCGAAATCTTTTGCCGAAGACCGACTTTTTGATCCTACCACAAACACACCCTTTGGTGTTGTATTTTTAGTAGGTTTTTGTCAATTTCCACTGATAATGTTTTTCAAAATGGAACCGCCCAAGCCCCCGGCTCCACGGTGTTCACCCTTATTTCGGCCCACAGCAGTGCTCAGACGATCCGCTAAACGGCTGAAAGGTAAAGTCTGCAAATAAACCCGTCCAGGACCACTCACTGTGGCCAGAAACAGGCCTTCACCACCGAAAAGTGCATTTTTGAATCCCCCCACAAACTGGATGTCGTAGTCCACCGAATCCTGAAAAGCCACCAGACAACCAGTGTCCACGCGAATCTTTTCTCCGGCCACCAGATCACGGGCCACCACAGTTCCCCCCGCATGGGCAAAGACCAAGCCATCACCCTGCAGTTTCTGAAGAATAAAGCCCTCGCCACCAAACAACCCAGCTCCCAGCTTTTTGGTGAAAGCCACACTGATATCCGTGCCTTTGGCCGCGCAGAGGAAGGCGTCCTTCTGGCACATCATAGTGCCCCCTAATTCACTCAAATCCATCGGAATTATTTTCCCCGGATAAGGCGCTGAAAAGGCCACCCGTCCTTTGCCGCTGCCATTAAAAGCAAAGTTGGTGATGAAGAAACTTTCTCCACTAACTGCCCGCTTCAGACCGGCGAAAACTCCGCCGCCGGTTCCTGTATCCATGGTGATGCCCTCTTCCATATAGAGCATAGCGCCCACTTCGGCCTGCACCGCTTCACCGGGATCGAGCTCCACCACCACAGCTTGCATGTCGTCACCCAGAATTTCATAATCTATATCGTGAGCCATAATCAGGTCTCCTTATTTTGAATCCAGGCGCATGATGCGTCCTTCAATTTGGCTGTCAATGCGGCCCGCTTTTTCCACGCCTGCCACCACGGCTGCGGTCATGGTCATGCCCACATCTTCGGTGGCCGGTGCATCGATGTTCAGATACACATGAGCCATCATCACCACATAGTCGGGCATGGCTACGGTATAGACGTGCTCCGGTTTTAAAGGTTGCCCTTGCACCAGAATTTCTTCCATCACCGCAGCATCGCCAGCAGCATTGTCCCGAAACCGGTAGCTCAAACCGGAAACCTGTAAAATGCCGTGCTTGCCACCAACCTGAGCATCGGCATTGGCCTGCACTACAGTGGCCAGTTCTTTTCCCGTGAGCTGGGTTTTCACCAGCATATTGGAGAAGGGAAGCATTTCATTAATATCCAGCCCCGTGATGGGACCGGCATTCATGGATTTACGGATGCCCCCACTATTGACCAGACCCACGTCAGTTTTAGCGGCCAACCGCATCTGGTCTGCCAGGAAATTACCCAGATTGCTTTCGCCTTTTCCTTTGCGCCAGTCAGTCACCAGAGTTCCCAGGGTGCGCCCAAATTCATCGGCCACCCGTTTCTCGTATGTATTGACCAGTTTGGTCAGCTCGGGACCCGCTTCGGCGCCATCGGCCCAAAGGGTGATCAGCCGCCCGTTGTAGGATACGATCCGATCATCGGCCACCTGCAGATCCAACCGCCCCAGGTTGGACCACTTGGACCCGGCCTGGACAATAAGAATGCCCTCTTCCAGGCGGGGCTCTTTTAAGCGACTGTGGCTGTGTCCCCCCACGATGAGATCCACACCAGTGCCGGCCAGCACCTCTGCCAGATTCACATCGCCATCAACTCCGTTGTGGGTGATCACCACCATGAGATCCACCAGGGGGTCCAGCCGCACCGCCTGCCGTTGCAAAACCCAAGCCTGGTCGATGCTCTTCAGGCCATCAAACCGCTGGGGAGTCACCACCTCGCTCATCTCGGCACAGGAAACTCCCATGATGCCAATCTTCAATCCATCCCGCTCCACAATCAGGGGCTCACTGCGGAAGACCTTCTGAGCATCGCCATCCACAATATCCGCCGCGATCAACGGATAATTGAACATGGGAACCAGGCGTTTGAGATTTTCCGCCCCTATATCAAACTCATGGTTGCCAATGGTGCCGCAGTCATATTCCAGAAGGTTCATCATCCTGGCAATGGCCTCTCCGGGCACCCCATTTGGCTCAAATTGGCAGACAGGGTTGCCAGTCATAAAATCACCCGCATCCAGCAGAAGGTCCGGGGCACAATTTCCCCGTTGCTTTTTCAGCTGCCAAGCCAGCGGAATGACCCCACCCACCATACGACCATCGTCTCGCCAAACAGCCGGGCGGGGCAGGAAGTAGCTGTGAGCATCGTTAGTGTGAAATATGGTAAGGTTGAAGGGACCGTCACCCTTGACAGGTTCCTCTGAGGCCACAGCCATGCTGACACAGAGCCCGGAAATAAGAATTCCCAAAATCATGGCCGCCAAAGCGAAGCGGGGGTTTTCAAGACGAAGATTCATGCTATAATGCTCCTGGTCGAAGTAGGTGTAAGACTAATATGGTAAGCTCCCACTTCCCCATGCCGCCAATGATTAATTGCTTCCCGTACACGATGGGGTTTATTCTTTTTCTATTATGCAAACCATCAAACAACATGGCTGGGTTTTTCTACTGATGCTGGCGACTTCATTTCTTGCTTTTGGCAAGCTGATGAGCACCCCCATCTGGGACCCCATCGACGTCAACATTCTCTGTGAAGCTAACAATCTGGCACAAAACCCCATGGCCATGTTCAAACACATCGGCTTCTACTTCAGCCAACCATTGTTGCAGTTGGCTTTTCTTTTGGAGTATCATTTTTTCGGCCTCAACCCCACCGGGTACATTGCCGTTAATCTCTTCATCCATGCCTTCAATTCCTTCGTGGTGTACATGCTGGTGCATATGCTCTTCCACCGGCGGCCCATGTCTATTCTCTCCGCCCTGTTATTTGCCCTGGGAGTTGGCAGTTACGGTAAAATCCTCATGGGTGTGCACCATCTGGAGTCGCTGCTTCTGGCCGGCCTGCACATGCTGGTCCTGTACTTTTTCATCCGCAATGATTTCCGGCGCGATGGCCGAATCCTTTCGCCCCTCTTCCTGATTGGCTTGGGGCTTTTTCTGCTAACTGGCCTGACCCGCTCGGCTTCTTTCTCCCTCATACTCACCCTCATCGCCTACAAGGCTTTCTTTTTCAATTGGCGCCAGGGACGGGCGATCCTTTCCAAAGACCTGCTGGTTTTCACCATTACCGGCATCATTTTCTACTGGGCTCAGCACCAATGGGGTTATCGGCAACCTACAGTTTTTGACAGCTCGGCCCCTTTTCATCATTTCAGCCTGATATCCCTCAAAAATTTGTTCAGGTACTTGACCCTGATGTTCTTTCCATTGCAGAAAAGTCCCATCCTTGCTGAGACCAACGACCTCGTGGTATGGCTCTACCAAGGCCGAACTTTCATTAGGGTTTTCCTGACCCTGGCCATCATTTCCTATAGCTTTTTTGGATTCGTTTTTGGCAACAAAGCCATCCGATTTTTCATCGCCTGGACCTACATCACTCTGTTGCCCTTCTGCGGCAGCACTGCCGCTGGAACCTGGCTAAATCTCAGTCATCTCTATTTGACATCATTGGGATTTTGCGTTGTACTGGCAGGAGGCACCCGCAGCACTTGTCGGATGTTGAAAAATGCGGGCTACCGAAGATTTGTTCCCTACCTTGTGCCCCTGGGTTTCGCCATGGCCTCGGTAGGCCTGGCTCACATGCTGGACCAACAGCACGTTCGCGTTGCCGCCCAACCCAAGTCAGTGGCCATGCGTAAAGAAATGGTCAGAACTTGCACCCAGCGACCGGCTCGATTTCAGGAACAGCCCTGATCCATCGTCTTCTAAAACGCGAGGAAAATAATGCTAACCTTCAGAGTTTTGATTTCCCTTATCGTGCTGACAATCCTGGCAGGACCTTCCCTTGCCGAGCACAGCCAGTGTTGCCAAATAGACGAAGGATTGGAAATCATCTGGTCCGGAAGCAACCCCATCATGACCTATGAGGAGCTGGCTTCCTATTGCGGCCCCATTCTCTGGTTCTCCCCCGACGAGCCCAACCTGAATCGCCTCCACGGCAAGGACATCGTCCTACCCATTGCTTTCCCCTTTGAGGAGCAGGCCGATACCCCCATCGTTTACTACATGGTGCGCACCCTGCTGACTCGCAATTCCAATGAAGAGCCAGCCATTTTCCGCGACCACTCCAACCGTGTTGACACTCAAATTGACCTGCGCACTCTGGTCGGCATCGATCTGGATTATTTTTTCTACTATCCCACCGAAGAGGGCATGGGCGCCCACAAGCACGATGTGGAATCTGTCTTTTTGAAACTCTATGTGCACCACTGCGAAGATTGCGACGATGACTCGTATGCCATTTTTGTAGAGCGGACCATTGCCAAAGCCCACGGTCTGGATTGGTACGACAACACTCTGGTCACCGACCAGTATACTGAATTCCCCATGACGATTCTGGTGGAAGAGGGCAAGCACGCCAGTTGCACCGACAAAAATCACGATGGAATTTACACGCCCACCTTCGATGTTAATCGCCGCATCAACGATGCCTGGGGTCTTCGTGACATTATGCGATCGGGTGGTCTGTACAGCGGCGGCTTTCAGGCCTGGATGGCCAAGGTTCGCACGACCCATGACCGTGTTTTCCCTCCTCTGCCCTATGACAGCCCCCTGCGCCAATACTTCACTGAAGATGGCGTTTATGCCCCGGATAATGCCATTTATCAAGTGCGTCCTTTCCCTCGCCCGGGCGATGTAGATCAGGAAAAAGAACCTAAGCTCATCCACTTCATTGACGACAAAGGCGACGAAGATTGGCCAGAGGTTCTGGAAGCCAACAGTGTCCGTGCCGTCACTCGCTGGATGGATGAAGAAAAGTTTATCAACTCCCTGAGCATTGCCCTGCGGTACGATGGTCTCAATTATGGCAGCCGCGACCACACCTCAGGCATCTCCTTCATGTTTCCGCTGTTGGTCATCAAGAATGTATCTGACCCAGTGGCCGGCGGATGGTTTGTAAATCGTATTTATCTTAAGGACAAAGGCCTGCGGGACATCTCCTGGAACCTGGTCTACACCCCCAGCGCCTCTCGCTGGGTCGATGGATACTTTGCCGTGGGCTGGGAATGGGATGAAGATGATTTTGGAGATGTTCATACAGACACCATGACGGAAACCGGTGTTAAGTTTCGGTTGAACATGAGCCACACTCCGTTGAAATTTTTGGGGAAACTGGGGACGGATTTTTGGGGGGTGCGTGTGGGGGTTAAGAATAAGGGGTTGTTTAATTGGGATAGTATTGGCTACGCCATCGAAATCGGAGCCGGCGTCTGGTGACCCGAGGGTTGTGCCTTTGAAATTGTGTCTATCTCAAGCCCGCAATGCCAGCCACCTGGCTATGCGGGCTTTCAATATGCATAACTCAACTCATGATGCCGTTCACGTCCAAGACCTCTCCTCCAATAACTCCTCAACCTCCAGCGGTACTTCCCTCATCCCACGAACCATCGCAGGAGTCGGACTTCCCCGCTCTTTTTCCCGCCTTCCTTTCATGTAATTTCACCACACCAAAAGAATTGCCAGCCGTGCAGCGCTGGCCTGTCTCCGTTTCGACCAGGCAATTGTTTCTCGCTTATGGTTGGCATTGCAATGACGGATAAGAAGATCTAACAAATTCACCTCCCAAAGTGAATTTCTACTGTCCCTATGATTGCTCCCAGGGGTGACACGATGATCAAGAGTGTAGCTTAATCTCTTTATTGAGCGCCGATAAGCGGGGTGGTCGTCGCTATGAACAAGGGCTGCTTGTTGGGTGCCCAGAGTCACCTCCAACAACTCCTTCATATCATTTTCAATGGCTTTTGGGTCAGGTCGTCCAAGAAGTAATCCCAATTCCATTCGCCTTCGTTTTGGGGTGCGGTCATCCGCCCTTTCCGGCGCAACTCGCTATCTGTGAAATAGACAAAGAAATCCGTATCTTTCTCCACGGCGACGTGATGGTGGATGGGATGGTACTGACTCAATTCGAACGATTCAAGCCATCGACAACGACAATTTTCACAGGTGGAGCGTGTTTCATTTGCTCTTGGTGGAAGAGAAAGCAATGTCTTCCCAATCTGGCAATATGTCGATTGATTGTTTCGGGAGCAACCTTGAGATCTCGGGCGATTTGGCGGTTTGCCATGCCACCAACGGTCTTCATAATAATCTTTGCATCAAGGTCTGAACGCTTTTGCCAGTAAGATTGAGAGAAAGCCTGAGTGCTAAAGCTCTTTTTGCAGGCTTTGCATAGAAACCGCTGTACACAATATGGCGGGTTCTGTCTACTGTAGTGGCCAATCATTTTCACCGGCCATTCGTCAGCAGATTCGCTGTGATAAAAGCACTTAGGGTTTGGGCAGAAGGGAGGAGTCCATGATTCAGTCGATTTTTTTAAAGTATTCATGTCTAGTCTGTGGCAAGTAAAAGACCAGACACAAATTCAGAGGCACAACCTAAGTCTTGGCGTTTTATCTTTTTGAAAGTATGATTCTTTGAACTCCCCGATTCCACGTCAAGTGCGGGAGATCGCCCAAAAACACGACATTCAAGGAGACGGAGACAATGGCCAAATACACAATCGGCTGGATGCCCGGCGATGGCGTTGGTGTTGATGTGATGGACGCCACCCGCGTCGTGCTGGACAAGCTCCGCTTCGAGGCCGAATACGTACACGGTGATATCGGCTGGGAGTTTTGGAAGACCGAAGCTAACCCCTTCCCCGATCGTACCATCGACATGCTGAACAACGTGGATGCCGCCCTCTTCGGCGCCATCACCAGCCTGCCCAAAGAAGAGGCTGAAGCCACCCTGATCCCTGAACTTCAGGGCCAAGGCAAAGTCTACCGCAGCCCCATCGTTCGTTTGCGCCAGGAATTCAACCTGAGCACAAATTTGCGTCCCTGCAAAGCCTACACCGGCAACCCCTTGAACTTCAAAGACGGACTTGATCTGGTGATCTTCCGCCAGAACACCGAAGGCTTATACATGGGCGTGGAATACCATCCATTACCCCAGGATGTGCGTGAAAAACTCACCGAAACCCATCCTTCGCAAATGGCCAAACTCGACGGTGTGGACAATGACGACATCGCCATTTCCACCAGGATCTTCACCCGCGCGGGCTGCCAGAACATCGTTCGCGATGCCTTTGAATATGCCAAGAAATTCGGCTACAAGACCGTGACCATCGTTGAAAAACCCAACGTGGTGCGTGAGACCAGTGGTCTGATGGTGCGCGAAGCCCGCAAGATCGCTCTGGATTACCCCGGTATCGAACTGTGGGAGACCAACATTGATGCCATGTGCATGTGGTTGGTCAAAAACCCAGAAATCTACGGCGTGCTGGTGGCCAGTAACATGTTTGGTGATATCGTCAGCGATCTTTGTGCTCAGCTGGTTGGCGGCCTCGGCTTTGCCTGCAGTGGAAACATTGGTGAAAAAGTGGCCGTTTTCGAGCCCAGCCATGGTTCCGCTCCCAAGTACGTGGGCATGAACAAGGTCAACCCCATCGCTATGATCCTGTCCGCCAAAATGATGCTGGATCACTTGGGCGAAATGGATATGTCCAAGCGTTTGGAAGATGCTGTCTCTGCGGTTATCGCCGAAGGCAAATGCCTGACCTACGATATGGGTGGAAGCAATACCACCACCGAGATGGCCGATGCCATTGCAGCCAAGCTGTAAATGAAATTGGTTTGATTGGCGGGAGGTTGCCTTGGCAGCCTCCCGTTTTTTATGCGTTGCTCAGAACGCCTCGCCCAGGGACAGATAGAATCCTGAATCGCCATTCCCGAACCCAAAATCCAACCTGACGTTGACCTTCTCCTTGGCATCCAGCATGTATCGCAACCCAAAACCGGCGGTCCAAAGCTCATTGGCCAAAGTCAATTTTTCGGGTGAAGGAGCCACGTCGCCAATGCCTGCAAAGACGACAGCTCCAAGCCCGCGCCAAATTTGGCTGCGCCGTAATTCCAACCGCCCCAGGGTTCGGGATTGATCTGAGTACAAGGCACCTCGGTACCCACGCAAACCGTCGTTTCCTCCCAGGCGGGGAAGGCTAAAGAAAGGAACATCACCCGCAAAGTGTTTTGCCAAATATTGGCCAGCCAGCACTGTATTCTCCCCAACAGTCCAGTATTTGCGCAAATCCAGAGAATATTCCTGATAGTTGTAGTCACTGCCTATACCAGAGCCACCAAAGCGGGCCATGGTCTGCAAGTACCAGCCACGATCAGGGGACCAGGTGTTATCCCTTGTATCAAAGATCAAAGCTGGGCCCACCGCCGAGAGCCAGGTGTCTTCTGTTCCCTTGATGGACCCATTGACCAACTGACCTTCTGGGTCCAACTCCCGTAGCTGGTTCTTGAGAAGGCTGTAACTCACGCCCAAACGCAAATCACCCAAGACCTTACGGTTATAATCAAGATCCAGGCCCAGTCGTTTGGAGGTATAGTCTTCTTCGTCGTCCTCACTCACATCACGGCCAATACCATAAAACTGGTCAGGAAAATTGAAATACTGGGGAACAATATTTGCGGCATTTCGATTTTCACCCCAATTCAGGCTCAAACCCAGAAAAGCCATGATCTGGTTTTCAAAAGTGTAGATAAAAACAGGGCTAAATACCGATGGGCGGCAATCTTCAAAATCTGGTTCCAGGTAGAAAAACTGCAGAACGCTGCCACCAACCAGCATACCAGTATCTGGTGTGTACCCCAAAATTGGCAGCCAAACCCGGCTGCTGGTATTGGCAAGACTATCTGCGGCAGCAGCCTCTATATCAACAGAATCCTGGGCCATACTCAAAAGAGGTGCCAACAGAAGAATACAAATTACCGAAACTTTTATGTGTAGCACAAAGAAGCCTTTCCTGATTTCCTGAACCAAAAACGCATGGGGGGCTCACCCTCCAAAAAGGATTGGACGATCGGGTGAGCGGCAAAGTGTTTCAAGAGTTCCTTATCAGGTTCCCAGTCACTTGCATTCAATTTGAAACCGTTAGGTCTGTTCAAAACATAACTCTGTGAGGCTGGTCTGAAATTTCTTTTTCCTTCCCACACCAATACCAGGATCCCAATTGATAACAATTCAGGGAAAGGAAACCGTTCCAGAATGGTTTGATGTGGAATTCCTGAAACTTTGCCCAGGTGCCGAAGGTCAAAACAATCGGGACGATCTGGTTCCAAAAGAGTTTCGGCCCATTCCAGAATCAACCGATCCTGCGAGCCCAGCAGCCTCTCTTTCCCTGAATTGAACATAGCTTCTCCTCTCCTGGAATCAGATGTTGAAACGGTAGCCCACGCCCAAGCGCACCAAGCCCATATCCATGTCTTTATCATCCAGGCCTTTCTCATCAAACCAAAGGTCGTAGGACGCATTGATTTCCAGCATTCCCCCATGGGCACTGACGGGGATGAGCAAACCTGCGCAGGCCGCGGCCCCAAAGAAAGTGTCTTCATTGGCTTCATCATCTTCGCCCATGGTGATGGAGGTGCGCCGGAAGTAGGCTCCAGCCATGCCGCCCACATAAAAGCGAGTGCCATCAAAAGGGCCTATCAAGTAGTTAAGCCCCACTCGCACGGGAATCACCCGTACTTTGCTGCTGAAGTCTTCGGGCATATCACGGCTGCTGAATTGGAGCCAGCCCGCATCAAACCGGGCCTGGAATGATTTGGACAGAGTTTGATCCAAATGGACCGTTCCTCCACCGCCACTTTTGGTGATCTCTTTCAAATCCCCGGTAGGAAGCACGGCACTGCCTTGGGCACCAAACCAAGTGTACTGTGCGAAAGCAGGGACAGCCGTCATGGTAAGGGCCGCCCAAGTGATCAGCAGGACTATTTTCTTCATTTTCATTCTCCTCGTTTGTAAGTAATGGGCTTTGCGACAACGGGGAAGATGAAGGAATCTGATGGTAAAAACGACCGACCCCATTGGGGCGGACTGATGGCGGCCAAATGGAGGTCCGAACCCATCGGGACGGACTGTCTTATGGGGATTTAGATTCTTGCTTGCGCCAGGCGGAAGGGGTTAACCCTGTGTGTTTCTTAAAGATGGAATTGAAAGTAGATTTGCTGGCAAAACCGGCATCCAAAGAAAGGGCCAGAACCGTCATGTGGGCTTTTTGGGGATCCACCAAGCTGGCCTGAACCATTTTTACCCGATATCCATTCACAAATTCGAAGAAATTTTGCCCCAACCCTCTGTTGATGACTTCGGAAAGGTTGTGAGGGGAGAGCCCCACCATGCCGGACAATTGGTCCAAAGTGAGCCCACTTTCGGTATATGGAAAGGACTCTTCCATAACCGACAAAAGTTTGTCCTGATAGTGCGCCAGGTCTTCAAGACTCAACCCCGACTTGCTGTATTTGGCCTGAGGGCTTCCCTCACTCTGGGGAGTTTCCACCTCGGCCGAACTCTGCAGGGCTTCTCTCAGTGGGCTGCTGGAAAGGACCTCCGATTTGAACAATCCCAGATAGCCCATGGCGTACACATAGAGCACCAGCAGAATGGAACTAACAGCAAAATATTCACTCGTGCCCACGCCCAAAACCAGGAGTAGAAATTCCGTGGCATAAACAAAGACCACAAACATAGCCAACCAGGTGATATTTCTCAGCCAGGTGAGCTTGATTTGATCCAGGGTGGAGAAGACTTCCTGTAATCTTTTGCTGTACCGTTGCAGGTCGCGTTGGATTTTCAGCAGATAGGCACCATACTGAATCATCACAGCCAAATGAAAGGACCCGAAATTGTTCATCCATTCATTTTCTGAAAAAGATGTCCCCGCCTCCTTCTCCGGCCAGTAAAACCCCAGGACCAGAAGTTCAAAGACCAGAAAAGGAATCAGGTGCAGAAAATCTCGCCGGGTGGGTTTATCCCCTGGTCGTGTCAAATATTTCGCATAGAGATAGTGCAAAGGGGCCACCAGAAAAGACAACCCGATAACCACCATCACCAGGCGTGAATTCGCTTCCAGCCCAACCAGGTTCTGAAGTGACATTTGTAACAAAATGGCCGCATGCAAAAACATCAATGAGGCCAAAAAACGATTGGCCAACAAGCTGCTGTATTTGTGCAAAATAAGCACACCCAGAAAGAGCCCCTGGGCTGAGGCCAATAACATCAACAAATCTGGAAGGTTATAGTTGTTCATGGTTCCTGCCGGATGACTCATTCATGTTTAAAAAAGCCCCAACTCAGCCTTCAACAAGAGTACACGGTACACAGACCCATCCAGCTGCCCTGCCAACCGCTGGTCTCCCTCGATGGCCTTTACCAGAATCTCTTTCATCAAAACAGCCTTGGCCGGGTAAGTAATCATCAGCATATCATTGCCGGCTTCAAAGGCGAGCATAGTCAAACGGCGCAAATCCGCATCAGAATAATCGGCCCGTTCCACTTGGCCTCCGCTGACCCAGGAGCGCAAGGCCGTGCCCCACAAATCATCAGTCATTACCAGACGATCAGGATACCCGCAACGGGACAAAGCCACCAAACTGCTATCAAAAACCGCCGGCCGGTCCGATACAAAGCTGAACAGAATGCTGGACATCATCACCCCACCAGCCTGATCCATACAGGCGGCAAAAGGATGCACATAGCCCACCAGAGCCGAGCGATCGGCAAGGGATTCCGCCACTTCATGGTCGCTGTTTTCTTTCACGGCATAACCAGGAAAGTGTTTGACGATGCAGCCAATATCATGATCGGCAAATCCAGCCATGAAAGCACGGGCGGGGGGTACAATGGCACCACTGTCTCGCCCAAAAGATCGATGGCGACTCTTCATTAAAGTGGGTTGGTGATCCACATTGATGCTGGGATCAAGCACCGGCGCCAGGTTGAGGTTCACACCCAACTTATGCAAACGAGTGGCTACTGGTTGGAGATAGGCTTGGATCGAATCGGCAGACCAAAGAGCCAGCTCTTCAGCCGAAACAATACCCTCAAAACCCGGAAGAGGACGCATCCGGTTGATCTCTCCGCCTTCCTGGTCCATGCCCACCAACAGGGGCACGGCGCACAATCTAGAAGCCTCGTCCAGGGATGCTTCCAGAGCCGGTGCATCGCGCACCATAGACTCCATCACCAGGCTGCCGCCGAAGCCGTGCTCGGCCATGAAATCTGCAGGGGAATGATAAACGAGGAAAAGCTGGGCCACCTTCTGCTCCAGAGTCAAACTCCCCAGAACCTGGCGAGCCTTTTCTTCAGGCGTTTGGGCCCAGGAAGAGCCGGCCACCTGAAACAGGAACAGAAGCCATACAACCGTTCGCATCAACGAATTTTCAGGGAAAGAAGGCCTACAAAACCAAGAATGAGAGCCACCATCCAGAAACGGATGACAATCTTGGTTTCGGCTATACCCTGCCTTTCAAAAGCGTGATGGATGGGCGCGCGCAGCAAGAGCCTACGGCCCAAAATGGCAAACCCAATCTGTTGTTGAATCAACACCGAGGCGCCCTCCACGACGAAGATGCCACCCACAATCAAGAAGAGCATTTCCTGTTTCAACAGGATGATCACAACGGAGAGCAGGCCGCCAAGAGCCATGCTTCCGGTGTCGCCCATGAAAACCTGGGCCGGGTATGAGTTGTACCAGAGGAAGCCCATGCAAGCCCCCAGCACTGCGCCACTGAGCACCGTGATTTCTCCACTGCCGATGATGTAATCGAAATGCAAATAGGTGCTATAGAACTCGTTGCCAATCACATATCCCAACACCGCGTACACCATGAAAGCGATGGCGGCTGGCACCGTGGCCAGGCCGTCCATGCCGTCGGCAAAATTTACGCTGTTGGCCACGGCCAGAATAACAAAGACCATGAACGGGCCATAGAACCAGCCCAAATCCAGCAGAGCGCTTTTCTTGAAAGGAATGAAAAGCAACGTGCGCAAATGATCCGGAAGTGGCGAACGACTGGACATGACCCACCACACCAAGACCAAAGCCAGCAGAATTTGCAGAATCAACTTAGCACTCTGGGACAGGCCGGCTTTGCCGCCACCCCCGCGCACTTTGCCCAGATCGTCAATGAAGCCAATGGCTCCGAAACCCAGGCAGGCAAACAGGCCGGCGTAAGTGAAGGGATTGGTTAAATCGCACCACAACAGGTAGCCCACCAGGAAGGCCGCAATGATGATCAGGCCACCCATGGTGGGAGTGCCGCGTTTGCTCTTGATGTCGATGACACCAAAATCTTCCACCACATCGCGCATGCCCCGACGGTGCAGCATGGTGATCATGGGCCGGCCAATGATGAGACTCACGGTGAAGGTGGTCATGGTGGCCATCACGGCCCGGAAACTCAAGTAGTCGGCCAAGCGAAGAAAGCTCAGGCCGTCACCCATATCGCGTAAAAAATGCGCTAACCACATTATCATGAGCGCAACACCTCCTCCACGGCCAGACCCAGATCCCGCAGATTGTTTTTCAAGGGGAAGCCCGGAGTGAACCAGGTTGTTGTGACCATGATTTCTTTCAACTCTTCATTGAGGGCTTCGGCTGGAATACGCCGGGCCCTCACCTGTTCAGCCAGGACGATCAGTGTGCGTTCACGGACGCGAACATTGTGGTGATTCACCAAGGGAAAAATGCGTTGGCGGCAATCGGCCGTCTCGGCTCTGGTGTTCCAATAGAACAAGGCCGCCAATACTTCTTCAAAGTTTTTACTGTCCAGAAAGCCCAACAGACGGTCCACCAGTTCCTGGGGATGGTTGCGGCAATCCAGTTTGGCCAAAGCGGTGATGGCCTCCACTCTGACTTCCCAGTAACCGTCATCCAGCTTGCGGATCAAAGCCTGCAAAACTTCTTCAGAAGTGTCTCCGATTTGTCCCAACGCCGTGGCCAGATTTCTGCGGATGAATCCGTTCTGGATACTCTTTTGCCCTAACAACCGAGCCAGGGGACGGGCAGGGCGGGGATCATTTTCCATGTGCAGCAACAAAGGAACCAGAGATCGATCCCGCAGCACACCCGCCAGTTTAATGCCCCGGTTTTGCTTGGTCCAGGCTGCCGACCCCAGGGCCGCGCCGCAACGATATTGCAAATAACGAAAGACCTCTGGGTCCAATCCCCCGCGAGCAGCTACCCCGATTAATTCGTCGTCAGATTTTTCTTCCAACTGGCCCGCTTCATCGGCTCTTTCGGGAGCACCCAAGTCTTCAAATTCAATTTTTCCGCCCTGGGCCATGTGGCGAACCAAAGCCACAAAACGATCCAAAACGCCGTCTTGGCACATCTTTTGGCAGTTTTCCGCCATGGAGATCAGCTTGGCAGGGTCGGCCAACAAGGCACGGATTCTTTCCAGAAGGAGAGGGCAATCCACTTCTTCCTCAAACCCGCCCTCAACAGGTAAGGGCCTTTCCAGCACTACCTCCACCGCACCGGCGGCCTGCACGCCCCGGGCGTTGGCCACCTGGTGATCTGCAGGCAGACCCATTTTGGGAATGAGCAGGGTGGGCAACCCGCAGCTGAGTAATTCAAAAATCGCACCGGCACCCGCCCGGGCCACCACTAAAGTGGCGGCCGCATAAGCCTGCCGAATATCATGCAGGTAATCGAAAGGACGATAGAGAGACTTCAGGTCGGGGTGGTCGGCCAACGATTTCAGAGCCTCCTGGTGTTCCCGGCCAGCATCGTAACCAGCCCCCTGGGAAGTGCCATAACCATGAATCACCTGCACACCATCGTTCAGTAAGCCGGGTAAAATTCGGTACAGGGTGCGGTTGATGCAACGGGCACCCTGGCTACCGCCAAAAACCAGCAGCACCGGTTTGGCCGGATCCAGATCAAAGAGGCGGCAGGCATCCTCTTTGCTTGGTCGCTCCAGCAAATCCCGGCGCACGGGATACCCCACCAACTGCACCTTCCGGGTGGGCAGATGATGGGCCGAAGTGCGGTAGGTTAGGGCCACCAGGTCGGCCATCTTGGCCGCTTGCCGATTCATCAAACCTGGTTGGGCATTTTGTTCGTGGATCAGGATGCGGGTTTTCAATAAACCCAGCTTGCCCAAAGTCCAGGCGGCAAAAACGGTGGGAGCACTGGCATAACCGCCAGTGGCAAAAATCAGGTCCGGACGGAATCGCAACAGATGGCCCGAGGCCTGCAAAAAGCCTAAACCCAGAGAGAGAAAAAAGCCGGGGAAACGGCGCAAGCTGCGGCCGGGAAAGCCGGCCGAGGCAGCAAACACCAGAGGGATGCGGGGATCTTTGCGATCGCCCCCAAGTATCTTTTCTTCAGCACGCCCACGAATGCCCACGTACAACAGCTCGTTGTCCGGGTCCCTGGCCAACTCCCGCGCCACAGCCAGAGCCGGGTACAAGTGCCCCCCTGTTCCGCCGCCTGTCATCAGATACTTCATGAACCGTCCCAGTGCTCTGTCATTATTTAGCGTCTCTGTATGAATTCAAACCATAATAAGCCATGAAAGCGTCTGGAAAAGCGGTTTCTCAAACGCACCTACTTGGCATTGTAATATTTCAGGGCCTCGGGCATCCATTCGTTGAGCTGGCGCACCCTGGTTTCATCGGCCGGATGTGTGCTCATGAACTCTGGTGGTTTCTCTCCACCCAGGGAAGCCATACGTTGCCAGAACACCGGAGCTTCCTGGGGGTCGTATCCCGCCATGGCCATAAAAATCAAACCCATGTGGTCGGCTTCGCTCTCATGCTTGCGGCTAAAGGGCAACATGGCCCCGTACTGGCTGCCCACTGCAAAAGCTGACATGTATAAGGATTGGGTGGCATCCGGCTCGTTTTTGACGGCTTCATTCAAGGCCACCCCGCCCATTTGCACCATCATGCTGTGGCTCATGCGTTCGGAGCCGTGTTCGGCGATGGCGTGGGCAATTTCGTGGCCCATGACCACCGCCACTCCGGTTTCATCCTGGCAGACGGGCAGGATCCCCGTGTAGAAAGCAACTTTGCCGCCTGGCATGCACCAGGCATTGATTTGATCACTTTCAATGAGATTGAAATCCCAGGCGTAACCATCGATATGGGACGATTGGCCATGATCTGCCAGATACTTTTCCACAGAGGCCTGGATGCGCGCACCCACCCGTTTGATCATAGCCGTCTCCTCAGCATTTTTGCTGAGAGCACTTTCGGCCAGCACCTGGTCGTATTGCTGGAAACTCATGGTATTCATTTGGCTGTCCGGAATCAGGCTCAACTGCTTGCGCCCCGTCAAGGGCACCGTGGCGCAGGCCGCCACCAAAAGAGCCAAAATAGTCAGTGCCAGGATCAGGCGAAGTGGGCGCAGGGAATTCAAATCTATCCTCCGGTCAGTTTGGGACGGTCACCTTCTAAGAGAACCTTAACCCCGATGGATGGTGGTTGCAATCCCCAGTCAGCTACCATAACCTCAGGGTTCCAGAAAACATTCCCAATTCATGATATGTGGTGGTATCTGACTTGCAAAAAAAATCATCAATCCTGGCTTTACTCCCCTTGCTCACCCTACTGGTCTCGGCTGCCCAGGCCCAGGATGCCCATTACTGGGACAGCCAATACGGAACCCGCTCCCAGCTGTTGGGGGGCATCGTGGTGGGCGCTCCCAATGATTTGAGCACCACCTTCTATAATCCAGCCTGGCTTGCCCTGGAAAACAAACCCAGTGTTCTGCTCACCACCAAAACCTTCGAAGCCTATAACCTGAAAGTCGAACACGGTTTTGGTGACGGAACCGCTCCGTCCAGCACCCAAATCACACCCAGTCCCGGCTTTTTTGGCGTTCAGTTCTCTGACAATACAGAAGAGAATGAATTATCCATCGCCTTCTCATATTTACAGCGGGTCAAATTTGATTACAACGCCGCCGGAGTAAGGGTCGATGAAAACCCAGCCCCCCCGGCTGAAGGAAATTACTGGTTCAGCGGGGAAGCTTATAAAATTTCTTCCGTCAGTGAATACTGGTCTGGAGTGACTTTTGCCAAACGCATTGGTGATCACACCTACGCCGGGATCACACCCTTTGGCGCCCTGCGCAGCCAAAACATGCGCACACAAATTTCCGCCAAAGGGATGAATAGCGATGAAGATTTTTCCCACGTCTATTCCATGGATTATGCCGACTTCTGGCATGTGAGAATGTTGCTCAAGGCAGGACTGGCCTTTGACTATTCACCCTTAACTTTTGGGGTGACCCTCACCACGCCCAGTGTGGCTCTGTTTGGCAGTGGTCAGACATATCATGACGCCTCCCTCTCTGGTGTGGACGCCTTTGACCCGGCAGGATTACCCGATTCATACCTGGCCGCCAACCACCAACCCGACTTAACATCCACCTACAAGTCGCCCTTCTCTGTGGCCATTGGCACCGCTTACCAGTTGGGGGATACTCGCCTCTACTTTTCTTTGGAATGGTTCAATACTGTGGGCAAATATGACATCATGTCACCCTTATCCTACCCATCACAAAGCCACCCCAACTCCATTTACACTTACGACATCAGTTCCTCCACCCGTTCCATTGTCAATTGGGGGCTGGCTGCCAGTCATAATTTTTCATCCCGGGTGGCCATCTACATGAGCTTCTGGGTCGACAAAAGCAACCTGAACCCGGGTGATGACCCCAACCTGATGATGGCCTTCTGGGATCTTGTTCACACCAATTTGGGTGCTTCATTTGAGTTTATGAACATTGAGTTCACTTCCGGTTTGGGCTTTTCCCACGGCAGCGGCACAACCCAAAAATATCCCAGTTATAATATTGGCGACGAGCAAGACCTCGAAGGATATTTCCCCCCCACAAAAGTCACCTTCAACCGCCTCAAATTTCTGATCGGGTTCAATTTGCCATTCGGCTCTCAGTAAATTCCATTGGTAGTAGCCGATGCTGGCATGACGATGTATCATAGGCACAAACCATTTTACCTAGGAGATTCATGATGACTTTTTATTCTCACGCGACTCGCATTCTATTGGCTACTTTGGGCCTTTCCCTGCTTTTATTGGGGGGTTGTTCCTCCGGTGTGAACGTCAACTTCGACTATGACACCACCACCAACTTCGCCGCCTACAAGACCTTCGACTGGGCTCCTGATCCAGACAATGCCACCCAGGCCCTGGATGCCGCCCAGGCCACCACCAGAAACGGATTGCTCAGCAACCGCATCAAAGCTTCAGTAAACAACGAAATGGCCACCAAAGGATTTGCTCTCAGCACAGACAATCCTCAATTGTTGGCCGTTTTCCACCTTGGGGTGCAGGATAAAATCCAGGTTTCCGATTGGGGCTACGGATATTCCAATTACTACTATGGTGGCTATCATGGCTATTACGGTGGACGCACCATGGATGTTTATCAGTACCAGGAGGGCCGCCTGATCATCGATTTAGTGGATGCAGCCACTCATAATCTCGTATGGCGCGGCACTGGCGAATCTGTCATGCAAGGTGGCCAAAAATCCCCGGAAGAAGTTCAGTACAGAATAGACTCTGTGGTGAACAAGATCATGGCCAACTTCCCGCCTCCACTGAATTAGGCAATACCGATGGGGGGCCGAACTTCGGCTCCCTTTTTTTTTGCTAACCTTCGGCCCCATTTCCACCGATAAAACAAACAGACAGGTACCGGTCCCAGCCGGGCCGTATCTGTATATTGCGCTGCGGGAAAGGAATCCCGTTCGTGGATACACAACCCAGTGAACACTCAAATAGGGACAGAAGGATCTGACCTGTGGGTATCCGCATCAATACAAATATGGGGGCGCTGAGCACCCAGCGATATCTGGCTCGAGCCACCGCCCGCGTTTCCAGGTCCATGGAAAGGCTGAGTTCGGGTCTGCGCATTAACCGGGCTGGCGATGATGCGGCCGGACTGGCCATATCCGAAGGTTTGAAATCAGACATTCGGGCCCTGGACGTGGTCACCCGCAACGCATCCGATGGCATCAGTGTGGTGCAAACAGCCGACGGCGCCATGGACGAAATCAGCAATATCATCATCCGTATGCGGGAGCTGGCCATGCAATCGGCCACCGGCACCGTAACCAACCAACAGCGCGGCCACCTGGATGCCGAATTCCAAACTCTCATGGAAGAAATCACCCGTATCGGCCAGGGCACCGAATTCAACGGAGTGAAACTGCTGGACGGCAGCGCCGGCCTCATGTCCCTGCATGTGGGCATCGGCACTTCACCCTCTTCATCCATTGAGTTGGATCTGAGTGATGCTTACACCGCTGGGGGCCTGGTCTTGTCCACGGCCAACATTGCCACCCTGCCCGGACCTTCAGCACAGCCCATCATGCCGGTGCTGGACGATGCTCTCAGAACCGTCAGCCGTGGCCGGGCCAAGCTGGGCGCCATGCAGAACCGACTCGAATCCACCATCCGCGTGAACCTGAATTATCAGGAAAACCTCTCAGCTGCCAACAGCCGTATCCGGGATGTGGATGTGGCCCGGGAAACCAGTGAGATGACCAGTTCTCAAATCCTCCAACAAGTGGCCGTATCCATGTTGAGCCAGGCCAACACCTCTCCCAACATCGCCCTCAGGCTGCTGGGGATTTAGGGGAACATTGACCTTCCTCCGGGGTTTCGTTATTCTCTGTAAAAATATTTCCCCGAAAGGAATACCATGAGCCAGAGTATTGCCCAGGACGACTTCCGAACCACACCGTCATTCAGCCCTGAAGAGGCAGCCACCCAACGGGGCGTATTCATCATGAAGGTGTACGGCCATCTGGTGGGGGCCATCGCTTTGTTCACCCTCATCGAAGTCTATTTTTTCAAATCGGGATTGGCTCTGAGCATTTCCAAGGTTCTGCTGGGTGTGAACTGGCTGTTGGTCATGGGCGGATTTATGGTGGCCGGTTGGTTGGCCCGCAGCATGGCCGCCAAAGCCGGAGGCATCGGCACCCAATATTTCGGGTTGGCTTTATACGTTCTGGCCCAGTCCATCATTTTTGCGCCCATGCTGTACATCGCCAACAACTACACAGGCGGTGGCGTGATACAAAGCGCGGCGGTGATCACCTTGTTGGGGTTTGCCGGACTGACGGCCGTGGTTTTTACCACCCGCAAAGATTTTAGTTTCCTGGGCAGTATGTTGCGCTGGGGCGGAGTGATGGCCCTAGTGGCCATCGTCGGTGCGGTGCTGTTCGGCTTTGAGCTGGGCACCTGGTTCTCAGTGGCGATGATTGCCCTGGCCGGCGGCGCCATCCTGCACGATACATCCAACATTCTGCGTTACTGGCCCAACGACCGGTACGTGGGCGCCTCTCTGGAGCTTTTCGCTTCGGTAGCCCTGATGTTCTGGTACGTGCTCCGGCTGCTCATGTCTCGACGGTAATTATTCGTCTGCAAAGGCCTCGTCCAGGCCCACCAGACTTTGGCGGATGTCCCAGATCACCTGGTCCCATTTGGACGCGTCGATAGCCAGGAAGTCCATCAAGACTTGGAATTGTTCATAAGGCACTTCCTGGCTGAGATTCATGGGAATGCGCTTACCCAGTTCCCAGGTGGCGCAAATGCCTTCGGCCAGAGCCAGCGCGGCTGCGCCTCCAGCCATTTCACCAGCAGGGGAATGGTCATGATGGTAGCGCACGGTGGTGGAGATGCTGCTGGGTAAATTCCATTGTTTCAAAATGTATTCCCCCAATTCCCCATGATCCAGCCCCACGGCTTCTTTTTCCTCTTCCCTGCTCACACCGCGGGCCTTACCCGACGGCAGAAATTCATCAATAACCAACTTGCCCACATCGTGCAACAGGCCGGCCACAAACCCTTCTTCTCCATTCAAAGGGCACCGTGATGATGCCTCCACCAACACCTTGGTGGCAAAACCTACGCCCATGGAATGCAGCCAAAATCCCTGGTTGGGATGGTAGTCATAATTGTCCAGGCTTTGCCGGGTCAAACCTTCACTGCTGACGGCGTAAACAATTTTTTTGAGATTATCCACCCCGATCAAAACCACTGCCTCAGGTATGGTGGTGATGCTGCGCGAACGACCATACAGCCCGCTGTTGGCCACCTTCAGCAACCGAGCCACCAAAGCCTGGTCTTTGCTGATGACGGTTTCAAAATCTTTGGCGGTGAAAAAATCGCGTCTGGCCAGCACGAGAAATTCAGATACGACGATGCTCAGGCTGGGGAGGCTTTCTGTTTTTTCCAGAACCTCAAATCGTACGGTTTTCCATTCACTGCCAAGGGCTGTATCGACACTCATTAATGGCTCCCTAAAGATGAACGGGTCAGGACGAAACCAAGGTCGTCCCCCCCAAAAGAATTGTCAGTTCTGGGTGAATCATCCCGGCCCTGCTGGGTCAGGCGGCCTGAAAGGTCCGCACTCCACAGGTGAGCCAGGTCAGTATCATATAGTCCGTTGGGGCCCGCGCTGATCACAACGATGGCCGTGCCCGCCGGAGGGTCATCCGGGTAGCCCGAAGATGTGTCCAGGGGTTGAGTACCCGCCCGGTCGCCCATGATCACGACTCGGAATGGCCGGTCCCAGGGATCCACCGGGACTTCGCTGAGCCAACTGGGCACATCGGACTCCGTAGCCTCGCCAGAGGTTGGAGCATCAACCAGAGTGCCCATCATGATGTTCTGGGTGGCGGAGTTCATGGAAGTGGCCATGGCCCGCACACGCCCTTGATTATGGGTCGGCACCAGGAGCGCCAGATCTGTTTGTCCGTCAGCCTTCAACGGCCATAAACCGGTGTCGCTATGGTAATCCAGCACTGCCCGGGCCACGTTTTCGGCCTCCATATTCGTGCGTAATGGCCGTTCGGCTTCCACACCCAATTGCAAAGGCGGAACCACAAACAAAACCACGGCGGCCAGCAAGCCTAAACCCAGCATGCTTTCAAGACGTGAGAAACCTGGTTGGTTGGCTAAAATCCTCATGGAAATCCTGTGCTCGATTCCATTGGGGGTGTGCGGCAATCTGCCACAGGGACAAAATCTCAGGGGTAGGAATGCAACACTCGTTCCAATTGGCCAACAGCCGCCAAATGGGCCCAAAATGGCGGTTTTTGCGTTAATAGAATAAAGAAAACCCGGAACCAGCCCCATTTTGGTGGCCAATTCCGGGTTTAGAGCGGTAGATTACCGACAACTTTATTTCCGGGGAAAGACCCCATCCAGGGCAGAACGCAGGATATCTTTGACTTCTTCGTTGAAATCTTTGCCCAGCATCCACTCCAGGTATCCCCGGCCCTTTTGATCTTTGCAGACCTCATTCAGGCTCTGGTTCTTGTACTTCCCGAAGGTGAAAACCGCTTCTTCGCTGTCATTCCAGAGGAACTTGCGCCGGCGGTCCACATATTTGCCTTCGTGAGGGTTACAATAAGTGTGAAGCGCCTCAATTTCCTTGGGAACATCCTCATAGCGCCCCAGTTGGGCATCCAGAATGTCCAGAGTGGCCGAAGTATCGGCCAGGGCAGAATGCGCCCCCACTAACTCTTTATCGCAATAGAAGCGGTAGGCAGCCGTCAGATCACGGCGTTCTTTGGTGTGAAAAATACGCATGGCATCCACTTGCCTCACGCCTGTGAGATCCAGTTCTCCTTCACAGCGCTTCAGTTCCGCCACCAGCAAAGGCGTATCAAAGTTGATGGAATTGAATCCGCCCAGAGCCGCATCCCGTAGGTATTCTTCCACTTCAGGACGGATCTGGCTGAAGGTAGGCATATCCTGCACATCAGAATCGTGGATACCGTGCACTTTGCTGGCTTCCGGTGGAATGGGCACACCCGGATTGACCAGCGTTTCGAAGGTTTTGCGCCGCCCGTCGGGCTCCACCCTGATGATGGCAATCTGGACGATGCGGTCCTTGTCCGGGTCGATCCCCGTGGTTTCAAGGTCAAAAATGGCCAGGGGGCGGTCCAGTTTCAGATTCTTCATGCCGAGCCTCATTTTTTCCAATGGCGGGACCTGCCGCCGTTTCCATTGCATTATTGAGAAGAAGACAATATCATCTGGATAGTCCTTGCCGCAAGAAGGCTTTCTACCAATCAAGGAGGATTGGTATTTTTCAGCGTCTGCTCCGCACATTCGTACCCTTGATATTCCTTCTAGTCTGCGCTTCAGCTGCCTGCGCCGCCGAGTGGAAAACCCACACGGTTAAGCGTGGCGAAAGCCTGACCAGTTTGGCCCGCAAGCACAAGACCACCGTAGGCAACCTGCGCCAGTGGAATGGTCTGACCGGCGACCGCATCATGATCGGACAAAATCTGAAGGTGGGCCAGCTGGCTTCCGACGACGCTGTCTATGTGGTGGTGCGCGGAGATTTTCTTTCCCGCATTGCCAAGCGCAAAGGCACCACCGTCAAACGCCTGATGCAGATCAATGATCTGGATACCGACCGTATTTTTGTGGGCCAGAAATTACGCCTGCGCGAAGTGGGCCGCAAAGCGCACATTGTGGAACGGGGCGATGCCCTGTGGGAAATTGCCCGAGCCTATGGCATGACCGTATCGGAAATCAAACGCATCAACAATTTGAAATCGGACCGCATCCTCATTGGACAAGAGCTGCAACTGAGCGCCGAAGCCGCCACCCTGACCGCCCTTTACGAGGTGCAGCGAGGCGACAACCTCACTGAAATTTCCCGCCTCCACCAGATGAGTTTGAGGGAGCTGCGCAAGCTGAATAGCATGAGTGGTTCGGTCATCCATCCGGGCCAGAAGCTGAAGGTTCGTCCCATTCCCGGTGCCGCCACCGAAGCCCTGGCCCAAGCCCAACCTTCGGCTGGTCAAGCCACCATGGACTGGGACAAATTGAACATCAAGATCTCCGGCGTGCAGCGGCTGCAACCAGGTAACGGCCCATACTACTATGAGAAGCCCAAAGCGACACAGCAGCGCAACCGGACCTACTGTGAAGAGAGCAGCATCAACCCCCTGGTCTCATACAACCACGCTCACAAATTGCTCAAACATTTTGATAAAACTTTGGCCCAAATGCCTCGGCTGAGTCACCGTTTTGATGGCTGGCATTTTGTCCTGGACCCTGGTCATGGGGGCATCGACCCCGGCGCCATCGTGCGCACTCTCGATTCGTCAGGTAAGGCCACTTACATCGTGGAAGATGAGTACGCTTACGACACTGCCCTACGCGTATACGCCCTGCTCAAACTGCATGGGGCGGATATTACATTGACCATGATTTCTCCCAATCATCTTTTGCGCGGCAATACCCCAGTCACCAACACCTTCGTGCACGACCGCAACGAGGTATTCAATGACAAGGACTGGAACCGTCGCAACCGCCCCGCCACCTGGCCCAAGGGCGGGCAGAAGTATCTCAACGAGCGAGTGACCATCACGCGTAAGGCCCTGAAGGGTGTCCCGGCGAAGCGGCAGGTGTTCCTGAGTTTTCATGCGGACAACGATCCACCCTCAGGTGAAGTGGTGACATTGCTGTACTACAAACGTAAAGGAAGTATTGACCATACCAGCCGCAAACTGGCCGAGAAACTGCTGCCTGATATGGGCGCTGGAGCCAAAGCCAAAGGCCGCAGTCTGGGAGTTTTGCGGAACAATCCGGCCACCTACAAGTTACTGGTGGAAATGAGAAATCTGGCTTTCGATGATCACATTTGGGCTGTGCGATATGAACAATTGCGCCGCCGTGATGCCGAAAAGGTTGTGCAGGCTCTGTTGAATGGGCTGGTGCCTGAATAGGCCGCAGGAGGCTAATGTTTTTTTTAATATTTGGAGCAGGGAAGCACGAAAAAGAAGTGGGGTTTGGAGAATACCGGACCTGCCTGCGTTGTAATAATCATACCCAGTGGATCAAGATTGAGAAATGCAATCGGGTGAGCTTATTTTTTGTGCCGGTTCTCAGTTGGGGAAAGGTTCAGACGCAGCGGTGTGGGATTTGTGGGCACTCAGCCCTCACCCCATAAACCCAGTTAAAAGTGGGGACATTTTAACGGGAGAAGTAACGACTCAGTCGATACCTTCGGCCAGACAGTTGGCATAGCCCGACGACTTTTCCAGGGAAATATCCACATGGATAACGGACTCACAGGAATCATTCTCGACGCTTTGGTTTTCAAGGCTGTCGGCGGCCTGGGTATATTCCTATTGGGAATGAAATTCATGTCCGACGGCATGCAGGCCGTAGCCGGAACCCGGTTGCGCTCTCTGATGGGCGCCGTGACCAACAACCGGATTGCCGCCTGCGCCATCGGGACCCTCGTCACCAATATTGTCCAGCCCAGTTCCGTCACCACAGTCATGGTGGTCGGCTTTGTCAACTGCAGGTTTATGACTCTGATGCAGGCCCTCGGGGTGGTCATTGGGGCCAACGTCGGAACCACCATCACCGCCTTCCTGGCTTCTCTGGGGGCCACGGTGAACGCCAAACGCGCCGCCTATGCCCACATCATTTTTAATGTGGTGGGCACGCTTTGGCTCATTCCGATCTTCTTCTGGTACACCTCGCTCATGGAAACAATTTTGAAGGATTTTGGAGGATTTTTTGGGCTCAATCCGGGCATCGTCTCCAAGATTGCCCTGACTCATACCTGCTTCAATATCGTCAACACCTTGGTGTTTTTACCCATCCTGAGACCATTTGCCAACTTGGTTACGAGGCTGGTTCCGGACAAAAGCCACAAAGAAACACCCCACCTGACTTTCCTGGATGTTCGCCTGCTGGAATCGCCGGCCATGGGCATTGCCCAATCCCAGGATGAGATCATCCGCATGGGTGAATACACGGCTAAAATGAGCACCATGTTGCGCACTTCCCTGGAATCCGATGACATTGACGACAATAACACCCGCCGGGTTCTGCACCGGGAAGAGATCCTGGACATCATGCAGGACGAAGTCACCGAATTCCTCAGTCATATTCTCTCGGGTAATATCCCCCTGGAAACGGTGGAGGCGGGCCGCGAACAACTGCGCATGGCCGACGAGTACGAATCCGTCAGCGACTATTACGCTAAAATTCTCAAGCTCAACCTGAAACGCATCAAGAACGAAATCAAGTTTTCCGAAGGCGGCAGAAAAGACCTTTTGGCTTTGCACGATCTGGTGGATGAATGTCTGCAGCATGTATCCGAAGGCGTCACCGAAAGGCGGCCCGAGGTTTTGAGCAAGGCCAACATCCAGGGTGAAGCCATTACGGTTTTAGTCAAAGAATCACGCCGCCGGCATCTGGCCAAGGTAGGCAAGGAGCTCACCAACCCGCGGGCCGCTTTGATTTTTACCGATATGTTGAATTCGTATCGCCGGGTGAAGGATCATGTGTTGAATATTGCTGAGGCGTGGCTGGGGAGAAATAGGGTTGTGGGTTTGGGTGTTACTCAAGCCATATCGGCTCATTAAAAAGCCAGGAGCCTGCTCCCAAAGGGAAGCAGGCTCCTAGGAAAACTCTCGGATCCAAAACCCCGGATCAGACGTTTTCGCCGGCGGGCACCTTGTGGACCCACTCCGGGTGCAGCTCGCTGCCACCGGTGTGGATTCCCGTCAGGGTCTCCCGCAATTTTTTAGTCAGTGTGCCTTCGCCACCATCGCCAATTTGATGATCGGCACCCTTGTAGTGGATGACTCCCACGGGAGTGACCACTGCGGCGGTTCCACAGGCCAGCACTTCTTTCAATTTTCCACTGCGCGCATCTTCACAAACATCGGCAATGGCCGGATGCTCTTCCACCCAGTTGTATCCCATGTCATTCAAAAGCACGCCCACAGAGTCGCGGGTCACACCGTTGAGGATGGTATCGCCAGTGGGCGCAGTGATGATTTTATCTTCGTAGACGAAAGCAATATTCATGGCCCCCATCTCTTCCACAGTCTTCATCTCTTTGGCATCAAGCCAGACTATTTGATCGAAGCCATCTTCCTGGGCCATCTGAATGGGCAGCAGTGAAGCAGCGTAATTGCCACCGGTTTTTGCATAACCCACACCGCCGGGAGCCGAACGTACAAAACGTTCTTCCACCCGCAGGCGCAAAGGCGAAATGCCACCGGAGAAGTACGAGCCCACGGGGCCGATGATGATGTAGAAAATGTATTCCGTGCTGGCCTTCACGCCCAGGCCCACCTGCGTGCTGATCATGGTGGGGCGAATGTACAGGGCGTTGGGACTTTCAGGCACCCAGCCGCGGTCCATATCAATCAGAGACTCTAAGCCCTTCAGGAAGAGTCCTTCATCCACCGTGGGCATGCACATGCGCTCGGCAGAGGTATTAAAACGCTTGATGTTCATGTCCGGACGGAACATGTGCACCGAGTTATCTTCCGGTTTGGAATAGGCTTTCATGCCTTCGAAAATTTCCTGGCCGTAGTGCAGCACTTTGGCGGCCGGATCCAAGCTGAAAGGGCCGTAAGGCACGATGGTGGGCTCTCCCCAGGCGCCGTCTTTATAATCCATCCGGAACATGTGGGGCGTAAAGATGGAGCCGAAACCATAATCGCCAGCAGGAATGGGTGCAGGATTTGGGTTCCTGGTGATTTTGATATCCATCCCGATCTCCTCGAGGTTGTAGCAACAAAAATAAGGGAAAAACACCCCTGTTTCGGGGGTTCCACCAAATAAATTTCGTCAATTTTCTGCCTGAAATCAAGATTGGTCCGTCATAGATAGATGACAAAAGAAAACTCGGATGGTTCACTCGCCAAGGACCATCCGAGTTTGGGGGGAGCAGCGGAGCCGGGTTCGCCCTTCCGGCCCCGCTGCTTTTTGAATCCGGCCCCTCGCTCAAAATGGCCGGGTTCAGGAGGCGTTCTGCTCATAGAGTTGCAAGTGTGATGCCAACAATGCGGGACACATGACAAAGCGCTGCAACTAAAGGTATTACGCGAACGGCACAGCTTTTGACACCAATTTTGAGTGCTCAAATTCCAAAATAGTGTCCCACATTTGTGTCTCGCCCTGTGGATAAAATGGGACAGTGGGACAACTATTTATCAAAAACAGTCTATGGTTCAAGAGGTTTTTTCAAGCCAACCGGACAGCAGGGCGATAAAATCTTCCGTCTGGTCTATGAATGGCCAATGACCCGATGGCGAAACATCCAGCAAAGTGATCTCTGCCAACCCCAGCAGTTGCCGGGAACGGGCCGACACTCCTGCGGGAACCCCCGCGATGAAAATTGAGGGCACTGGCAACTCAGCCAATCTGCCGGCCATGGTTTCCAATTTGGACATGGCCACCAAGTCCAGACTGTTCCGGTGGAAGGCCCGGGGATCGCTCAATCGCAGGCTCACATAGTATCCACGATGGGCCAGATCTTCTACGCCCTGCTCAAAGATGGTATTGCGCACCTGGTCGAATCCACCCTGAACAAAAGCTTCCAGGCCATAGGCCGCAGCCTGGCTGCTGTAAACGCAATCGCCCACACTCTTGTTGCCGTCCACATCGATGATAAAACTCACCAGTTGAGGATGACGCTCTGCCAGAAGCAAGGCCATCACTCCCCCCATGCTGTGGCCCACAATAACCACCGGACCGGTTTGCAACTGCTGGAGCCAGCCAGCCAGATGATCGGTCTGTTCCTCCAATCCCCAAGCCTCTCCAGAGCACCAGGGGCTGCGGCCATAGCCAGGCAGGTCAGGAACAAGGAGACGGTAGTCGGCCAATTCTTTCCGGTGCAGGAAATGCTCGAAGCACAGACCGGATTCTCCCAAACCATGGATAAAGAGCACCGTGGCCCGAGGGTTTTTCGGAGTCCATTCACGAACGAACATTCCGTTTTCCTGGCGCTGGATCATGCTGATTTTTCCTTTGGATTTTTCCCGGTTGATTGGTACCACAAACCAGCCACGATCAACACCAGACCAGGCACTGTGGCGGGGCGCAAATGCTCACCCAGAACAAAGTGAATAATGACAAGACTCAGAAACGGCGAAAGAAAAATCAAATTGGCGATGCGTGCGGTGGAGGCCGTCAGGCGCATGGCCGACAACCAGAGCACAAAAGTGAACCCCATTTCCAGGGCGCCAACGTACGCGCCCAGAGCCCAGCCGGAGGGGGAAATTTGAAAATTAGAAAAAAACCAGACCACCGTCGTGACCGGAGGCAAAGCGAAAAGGAACCCCAGAAAGAGGCCCGCCACCGGATCATATTTCATACGCGTATTAGCCAGCCAATACAGAGCCCAAATCAAAGTACTGCCCAGAGCCAAGGCCACTCCCAGGCCACTATCCATCTGTATGGAACGCAGATTTCCACCGGTGGTGATGACCAGAACACCGCTGTAACATACCAGCCCAGCCAAACCATCGCGCAGCCGCAGCCGCTGGCCCAGAATGGGCACAGCCAACCAGGCCAGAGTTAGAGCCCAGGTAAAGTTCAATGGTTGAGCCACCTGGGCCGGCAACAAAGCATAGGCCTTAAAAAGCACCAGATAGTATAAGAAAGGATTGATCAGCCCCAGCCCTGCGCACAGACCCAGTTGTTTGCGGTCTGCCTTCAACAGCAAACCCAACCGGCCTTGCACGGCCAAGACTAATCCCAGAGCAGCAAGGGAAAAAATATTGGCCAGAAAGAGCAGCTGGAAATGGTCCATGCGTTGCAGAGCCAACTTGAAAACCGTGGCCACCGTGGACCAGGCAAGCACAGCCAGCAAACCGAACATCGTGGCTTTGCGTTGGTTGTTCACTCGAAATTACTCCACTGCCAGAGGGAACCCGGCAGCCTCCCAGGCCAGCATGCCACCCTTAAGGTTGAAAACACGTTGCATCCCAAAGTCCTGAAAAATGACCACGGCCAAAGTGCTGCGCCGCCCCACACGGCTCACAAAAACAACCGATTTATCCGTAGTCATAAACGGCACATCATCCACCAGATTGCGCAGAGGAAGGTTGACCGAACCGGGAATGTGCCATTTCCGAAATTCTGACGGTTCGCGCACATCAATCAAATACAATTCGTCTTCTGGGTCATCTTTTATCAGCTTCAGAGCCGTGGGAGTGATTTGCTCGATTTCATGTTCGGGAATGTCCGCGTCTTCAGGTAAATTGGCTGCGTGATCATCCTTGGGCAAGGCCTGGCACTCGGCAAAAACCCGCTCCCGGCACTCATAAACACAGTAACCCGGGTGCAATACTTTATGGAAGAGGTGGCTGATGGTGTCTTCGTCATTTAGGATATTCCGGTATCCCAAGACTTTATCGAAACCATAAAGATGAATCATATCCACCACTTTTGGGCGCACCCCGTCCAGAAAAACATCGCCCCCCCGGCGCCGGTAACCGGCCACCACTCCTGCCAGCATGTGAATACCGCTGACATCGCAATGATCGACCATCTGCAAACGCAAAAGCAGAAATTTCTGGCCGGGATGGGCTTCCTGGTTCTGGTGGATCATCTCTTCCACATGGTGCACGGCTCCGAAATACAAAGAGCCTTCCACCCGGATGACCCCCAACTGAGGACACACCGCACGCCTATCGGCAATTTCAAAATGCTGGAAGCTGAGATCCGGCACCACCGCCTCCACCGCGGGGGTGGAACTCTTGATCAGATACCGCGCAAAAGAAACCAGCATGCCGGACAAGACAGCAAATTCCAGAGGCAGCAGCACAGTGGCCAACATGGTGGAAATCATCACAGCGCTGTCGCCCCGGCTGGTGTACAGAATCTTCTGCATTTCCTGCCGGTCCACCATGCCGTAAGCCGTCACCAACAGCACTCCGGCCAAGGCCGTGCGCGGCAGGTAAACGGCCAAAGGAGCAAAAATCATCATGGATACGAGAACAAAAAGACCTGAAAAAACATTGGCCAGAGGTGTGCGACCGCCCGCTTCATAATTGATGGCCGACCGAGTGAAAGATCCACTGACGGTATAACCCGAGAAAAATCCGGCCGCGATGCTGGCCAGACCCTGGCCCACAAATTCCTGATTGCTGGCCAGGTGTTGCCCGCTTTTGGCAGCGATGTTGCGCGCACTGCTCATGGCTTCCACCAAACCAATGGCCGACACAGCAAAAGCACCCGCCGTCAGTTTCCATAATAAATCGGCCGAGAGTAGAGGAAGACTGGTCAAGGGTGGCAATCCCCGCGGAATGGCGCCCAAAACTTGCACGCCCTGAGTATCCAGCTTCATCAACCACACCACAACAGATGCGGCCACCATGCCGATCAAAGCTGCGGGAAGTTTTTTGAAAAATAATCTGAGGACGGCCACCAGCACAATGGTCCCCAACCCCAGAAAAAGTGAGGGTTGATGCAACTGCCCAATATTGGCCACCAAAGCCTGAACAGTCTGGGCCACTTCCGGAGAGGCAGGCAATTCAATCCGCAAAAGATGCTTCAGCTGGTTCAAACTAATCAAAATACCCGCACCCGCGGTGAACCCCACCACCACACTGTCGGCCACGAAATTAACCAGCACCCCCATACGCGCCAGCCCCATGACCAATTTGATGATACCCACCAGCACAGCCAAATAACCAGCAGCGGCAATAAACTCGGGAGTGCCCGGCTGGGCCACCGTCACCAGAGAGGCCAAAACCAACAAACTGCTGGCATTGGTGGGCCCGGTATGCAGATGCAGGCTGCTTCCCCAAAGGGCCCCCACAATGGCCCCCACAATGGCGGCGTACAGCCCCACTTCAGGAGGTAATTCGGCAATCATGGCGTAGGCGATGGCCTGGGGTAAGAGCACCACGGCCACCGTCAGGCCCGCCACCAAGTCTGGGCGCAGATTGGCCAGAGTGTAGTTCTTGAGCACGGCCACAGGGTGCAACAGGAAAGAAGAATCTTCCTGGTGCCTCTCTCTCATGGCGGCCCAGAAATCGGGCTTTGGAGATCCGTTCGGACTGGCTTTCACTTCAACCTATGTTCCGTTTTGATGATGCGCCTGGTCCCCGTTTCAGATCGCAGAGCCAGGGTGTGGGTTTCCACCACATCGCCGCGATAATGAACACCTTCGAGTATCACGCTGTCGGTGATGCCGGTGGCCGAAAAATAGACAGAGTCGCCTTGGACCATATCTTCAGCAGTGAGGATGCGTCTCATATCCAGGCCAGCATCCAGGCAGGACTGCTTCTCTTCTTCACTTTGGGGATCGATGCGAGCCAAAATTTCGCCCCCCATAACCTTAAGAGCGCAAGCCGAAGCCAAACCCTCGGCAGCTCCCCCGGTGCCCATCAGGACATCCACCTCGCCCCCTTCATAACCGGCCATCAATGAGCCCGCCACATCGCCACCTTCACGCAGGAAAACTCTGGCTCCCGCATGCCTGATGGCTTCCACCAGCTTTTGGTGGCGCTCGCGTTTCAGGACAAAGACCACCAGGTCGCCGATGTCTTTTCCTTTTTGCCGGGCAATCAGAGCCAGGGTCCAGGCCGGTGGAGCGTCCAGGGCTTCGGGGCCCAACTCCCGGGCCACATCTCTGTCCACCACCAGCTTTTGCAAATAGACGGCAGGGCCTGGTTGCCACATGGACCCTTCGGCAGACAAAGCCGCCACACTGATGGCACCAGGCATGCCTTCGCTGACCATGTTTGCGCCGTCGATGGCGTTCAACTCAACATCCAGAACGGGGCCTTCACCGGTGCCCACGATGCAACCGCTGTCCAGAGGGGAATGTTCGTGCAACCGGCCCTCTTCTCCACTGATGACGCATCCTTTTAAAGGCAACAGATTCATAGCCGATGCCATAGCGTCCTGGGCGGCGTGATCGGCAGCGGCAGCCGCATCCAGCCCCATCCAGCGGCCGGCGGCCAAAGCGGCCGCTTCTGTGACACGCACCAGGCCCAGGCCCGGATGATGGGGAGGGGTAAGTTTTTCACCCTGCATTTCTGGCGGGAAGTGACTCATAGCAGATTCTTCCGTTAAGGGTTCGTCTTTGAGACCATCCTAACGGGTCTTGGTGGGATCGTCAGTTAAAAAAACCCCAGCCACACGATCGGGGAAGTTACTGATCAAAGCATCCACCCCCAACTGCTGCAGATTTTTCATCTCTGCCACTTCATTCACGGTCCAGATATGGACCTCTTTTCCGGCTGCCTGGATGCGCCGTATTCTCTCAGGAGTGACCAGCGTTTTGTCCATACTGAGCACCGAAACCAGGCTTTCCAACAGGGAATCATGCCATCCCATCCGGTCAATGATATATCCCGTTTTCAGCTGAGGAAGAATAGCGGCCACTTCATTGATTAAGGCATGATCAAAGGAAGTGACAACACAAAAATCCAGGCAATCCAATTTTTGCAAATGCCTGGCCACCAGCGGAGCCAAGTCTCTTTCATGGCCATGCAGTTTCAGTTCGATGTTCAGCTTCAATCGGCCACGGGCGGTGGCCACAACCTCGGCCAAAATAGGAATTTTTTCACCCGCAAATTCTTCGGCAAACCATGACCCTGCGTCCAACAGCTTAAGCTGTGGCAAAGTTTGTTTCCAAAGCGGGCCCACACCGTTGCTGGTCCTTTGCAATTCATCATCATGAAACACAGCCAACTCATTGTCGGCGGTTTGCTGGATGTCGATTTCCGCCATGGTGGCGCCCAAACGCACGGCCATGTCCAGGGCGGCGATAGTATTTTCCGGTGCCCGACCCGATGCTCCCCGGTGCGCACAATTGATGATTCTGTCCATGAGTCCTCCTGACTTTGGCAACTTCTACACCTCTTCATATACTTCCGAATGAGCCCCTTGAAAAGGGTTTTGTGCGGAACCGAAAACAAGAGGATCATCTTGCGTGCCCTATGGGTTTGGGTGTATGATACTAATCATTAATGATCCATTCACATTCAGCCCAATCCCCTGAGGTTTTGCATGCTCAGCCGGCGTCATTTTCTGCTTTTGACAATCCTTATGGTTCTATGGAGTGGATGCGGTCAAAATGAAGACAAGACTCTCACGACAAATCTGACAGGCCGGGCCATCCTGCCTGCCGATACCATCATTCCCGGGCCAATGGTGGGAAGAGTTCTGGGCCCCAAAATCAACGGTCGCACATTGCCCTTCCATGGGGTGCCTGTTCAGGGCTTCAGCTCCATCATTGCCCTCAACGACAGCATGCACCTCCTGCTGCAGGATAACGGATTTGGCACCCTGGCCAACAGCCCCGATGTGCCTCTGCAGTGGTTCCACTTTCGGCTCAACATGCCCGACAGCCCTGAAACACCCGGCATGGTGGCCTTGGAAAATGTCACCTACATCACCGACCCCAAACTCTACCTGCGTGAAACACCCCCGGGCGGACGCCTGACTGGTGCCCACCTGGATCCAGAATCTTTTGTGCGGCTGGCCGACGGCACATTCTGGATTGGCGATGAATTTGGACCAGCCCTCATTCACGTCAATGACGAGGGCCATGTGGTGGAACCCGCCGTGGATATTCCCGTGGTTCCGGAGTTGCAATCCTTCGCACGCGACTCTCACATTCTCATGACACCAGACCACCCTTCTCTGCGCCACAAAGCGGAAGCCGACCACATGGCCAATCTGCCCCGCAGTGGTGGCATCGAGGGCCTGGCCCTGACCCCGGATGGGCAATTCATTTACGCATCGGTGGAAAAAGCCATGGTGGAAGACCCCTCCCGGACTCGGCGGGTCATCCTACAGTTTGATCCCGCTACCGGCGCCTTCACCGGCCAACACAAGCTCTACCAAGTGGACGCCCCTGATGTCTCCATCGCCTCCCTCGAAGCCGTGAGCAACTCAGTGCTGCTGGTGCTGGAACGCGATTCCGGAGAAGGTGAAAATGCTCTCATCAAACGAATCTATCAAGTGGACCTGGACGACGAAGTTTTGACCAAGACCCTGGTTTGCGATCTCATGGATATTCGCGACGATGCCGGTTTCACCAGCCCGGAAGGCGGCGCCATTGGTCTTGGCCCTCACTACTCCTTCCCCTATGTCACTCCTGAATGCCTCCTGGTGCTGGACAGACAAACCTTGCTGGTGATTAACGATAACAACTACCCCATGAGCTCTGGCCGCCGCCCACCCCACACGCCCGACGACAATGAATTCATTCGCCTCCACCTGGATCACCCCCTCCAGCCGTGATCAAGCTGCGCACACCCGAGGCTCTCCTGGCCCTGATCCTTCTTTTTTCTGCTGTGGTGCGGATCTTCTTTTACCAGCAACTGGCAGCCACTGATTTAGTGACCGTGCCCATGCTGGACAGCCGCGACTATCATGACTGGGCCGTCAAGCTCGTTTCAGGAAACCCCGGCTGGGGAGAGACCTACTGGATGGGCCCTCTGTACCCCCATCTGCTGGCCCTGGTGTATTGGGTTTTTGGCATTGGCAATATGGCCATCAGCATTTTGCAGCTCATGCTTTCAGTGCTGAATATCTGGTTGGTTTATGTGCTGGCACAAGAGTTCCTGGATGACCCCAAAGCCCATTGGACGCCCCCCCTGGCCGCTGGGATTTTTGCTCTTTACGGGGCTCCGGTTTTCTACGCAGGACTCATCCTCATGGCCACCCTGGTGACAACCCTGTACCTGCTGGTGGCTCGCCAAACTCTTCGGGCCTGGCGCACAAACACTCTGTCTTCCTGGTTGGTTCTGGGCCTTCTGATCGGGTTCACCGGTTTGGCCCGAGGTAACATATTGCTTCTGCTGGCCACACTTCCCCTATTGGTATTCAAAAGAAACAAAAGTGCCGGCACACGGCTGAAGAAGACCATGGCCTTCATTCTGGCCGGATTGGTGGTGCTGGTTCCTGTTACAGTGCGCAACTATGTGGTGGCTGATGATTTTGTCATCCTGACCAGCAATGGCGGCATCAACCTTTTGATCGGCCAGCAAATTGCTCACCACGGCATGTTTGGCCCCATTATGGAAAAGAGCCAGGCCCAATACGATGCTTCCATGAAAATCCCCCTGGAAAGGGAAAGAGGGCGCAGCCTCAAGGGATCGGAAATTTCCCGCATTTTGACCCGGCAGGCCGTGGCAGAATTTAAGGACAATCTGGGCGCCATGCCCATGCACTATCTGCGCAAGGGTTATCGTTTTTGGAATGGATACGAGCTACCCCAAATTTTCAGTTATGACTACTGGCATGAACAGATGCCGGCCCTGAAAATCCTGGTTTTTCCTTTTACCCTGCTGGCTGCTCTGGGTTTGTGGGGAACCGGCTTGATCCCCCGTGGCGGCCGGTTGGTCATGTTTCTGCTCTTGGGCACCTACTTTCTGAGTTTGCTGCCATTCTTTCCCACCTCACGGTACCGCATTCCCCTGGCCCCCCTGTTAGCCATAAGCACCGCCGTTTTTATCATCAGAGTGTGGCAAATGAAAGGGCCCATGCAGCGACGATGGCTGTTGGTTGCTGTTTTCACCGTGGTGGCCTTGCTGCCGCGTTGGGCCAATCTCAGCCGAGCCGAAGTGCATTGGCAAGTGCACCTGCATGAAGCATCCAGGGCCAGCCGAAGGCATGATCTGAAAACCACCCTGGCCAAAGGCCGCCAGGCTGAAGAAGTGCGGCCCGGTTTGGCCGATACGCCCTACCACCTGGCTCTTTATCTGGAAGAAATGGAAGCCTGGCCCCAGGCGATGGCAGCTCTGCAATTGGCCGCTGGCCGGTCGCCCCTGGATCCTCTGATTCCCTACCGGGTGGGAGATTATCAATCCCAGCAGGGCCAGCTTGCCGAAGCACTCGACTCCTACGGCCACGCGGCCAACCTTGACCCCCAATGGCCCTTGCCCTGGCTGAAAGCCGGTTTGAATCTGCGCACTGCCGGACAAATGGATGATGCCATCGATGCTTTGGAAAAAGCTTATGCCCTGAGCCCGGGCAATCACCAGATTCGTTCCAACCTCGCCTCGGCTTATGCCGTCATGGGGCAGTTCGATGAGGCCCGAATTCTACTGGAGAAACTGGTGATCGACTTTCCCCTTTATGTCAATGCATGGTACAATCTGGCCATGGTCCAGTGGCAGTGTGGACAGTCTGCCGAAGCACAGGAATCTCTGGAAAAAACGAACCACATTCGGGGTCTCACTCAGGACCAAATCATTCAAATCAAAGAGCTGCAAAGCCGCATCCAGAACCCATAAAAAACCCGACCGCCGAAGCGCTCGGGTTTTTATTCTCAATGGTTGAAATAACTAGCGGGGCTCAGACGAGCTCATTGGCTTGGGCTCCTCCGTAGAGCCTCCCACACTGTAGCCTCCTCTTTCCATCATTTCTTTCTGGCTCATCATAGTCACTCGGTGAACCAGCAGTGTACCACCGATATTTGCGGCGGTCACCCGGGCCGTGCTCCCGTCTATCAACGCCGTTCCGCCCTCGGAACCAGGAGTGTCCGAGATGCGGCTGTAAGTGTTAAAGGACAAAGGCTTGTCACCCAAACGCCATTCACCGTGAATGTCCTGATGCAAGACTCCCCGGAAAAAACTCATGGTAGGATGTTTGTCCAAATTCACGGCCTTTACTGGCTCATTTTTGGATTCTTTCTTTTTCTTTCCCCAAGCCAAAGCCGGGTCCGAACCCACCATCAGGATTATTGCCAATGCAGAAGCCAACAAAACCCTGGCCACTTTGAGATTGTTGATTTGCTTGCTCATATTGATGCCTTTCCTAATTCAATTTCACGCTTCTGATAATTTCCAACCAACCTAGAACGTAGTGCCGGTTTTATGCTTTTCCTGCCAGGACTGGACTTCAAGATTGAAGAAAACCTGACCGATATCTTCGATGGTGATGGTGGCATCACTGGACTGGACGATGACCGACTCGTTGACAATATCCACCACCGGACGGGACGCAATACCATCCCCCATATCCAGGCGGCGATCTCCATCAAAACCGTCTTCCTCACCATCGTCAGGGACCGACCCATCATTATAAGCCACCCTGTATAGCCAGGAATGCCCACCGGCTTCGCAGACTTCACTGCTGGGCTGGTATGAGGTAAAGAAGACCGAACCAGCCACTACAGCGGCAGGCTCCGTAATGCGTTCACCGGATATAGGCATATCGATGTACCAACCATCGTCTTCGCCTATGTCATCGATGGAATCAGTTTGATCCACCAGGTGCGGGTTTTCATTGCCGGAATGACGATCAATGACACAATAGAATGTATTGTCATTGGAGGTCAAAATGTCATCGGTTTCAAGGTAGGCCCCGGAACCGAAATACACGTTGATCATGTTTCCTTCACCAAAGGCGGGAACAGGAGTGGCGGAAATTTCCTGGTTTCCGGAATAGAGTTCACTCTCATCCCAGCTTCCCACGGTGGTGGAGCCACCAAAGTCCAGACGGTGGACAACACCCTGGAGTTCTCCCACGTAACAAAGGTCATCGTTTCCATCAAGGTCCAGATCCACTGCACGGGCCCCGGTGGTTTTATTGCGGGTGTTACCGCTCATGGGGCTGAACTGGACTATGCCCATTTCAGCGCCGGTCTCTACGTTCCGCACATTGAGGGCAGAATACCCGTCTTCATTAATTCCCGAGCCAATCAAAATGACGGGCTGGTCATCGATGATGGCAAATTCCACTTCAGAAGACCCCGGATAGCCATCGTCCAGGGTCATTTCCCACATGAATTTTGGCGTAGATGGATCGGTCACATCAAGAGCGAAGTACGAGGCCCCACCATCTCGCTGGCCAGAAACCAGAATCGTTCGCCACGAGCCATCAATGAGCATATCTCTCACAGAAGGCGTCAGATCACAGCTGTATTTATGACAGTAGTTGGGATCTGCAATATCACTTAAGGCCTTCAGCCCAAACTCGGGAATGAATGCCCAGTTCTCTTCACCAGTGGTGGAATCAAAAGAATGCAGCATCCCGTCATTGCCACCCACATAGATGGTCCTGGTCCGGTTGGACCATGTATCCATAAAGGTCTGGTAACTTTCATCCAGGGTGAAATGGTTGGGAGCACCCACCACCACTGGAGTGGAGTGGATAATATCTCCCAGTTTCCAATCATCCGGTCTTTCACGCAGTCCATTGACCCAGGATCCTCGCACCCATTTGATGAGATCCGAAGCATCGTCTTCATCCACATTCATGGCGTCGTATAAATCAGAAGTATTGGAGGTAGTGAAGTTGTGCCTCACATCGTCCACCGCAGTGAAAATTTCCCGGCTGGCAGAAGAGCGGCGTGACAGAAGATATCCTGCTTCCCATACAGGGATGTCGCCAACGGCATAGGGCAGCTCAAAGGCTTCCAAAAATCCGGTCCAATCACCGGGCATAAACTTGCCACGATAAAGGTAATCTTCATCGCCACGTTCAGTTGAAACCACGGCCACAGCCGCACCCGTTGAAATGCGACTGATGATATCGAGCATCACCAATTCGAGGCTGGTCCAAAGTTCGGCCGCATCGGCAGCCACCAGATAAAGACCATCACCATTGTCAGCTGTTTCCTCCAACAAGTGGGCATCAATACCAAAACCAATGGTGTAGGTTACAACGTTCTGCCCATCTTCCCAGGATTCACCCGCATCACCATAATCGTTCCTCAGATCGTTGTGGCGCATATAGTACGCGACATCATCCATATGGTCGCTGCAGTCGGAACCGTTGGAATAGGCCACGGCTCCAATGCTGGTACAGCTTCCCGGATCATTGCCATCATTATCAGCGTCATGCAGGTACGAGCTGACATTGACATCCTGGGTGGGAAAGCCATCGGTCATGACGATCATAAAGTTTTTTTGGCATTTGGCCTGGATGGGATCACTGCCATTGTCGCCTTGAAAATAATCCAGCACATCTTCCATGGTTTCTGCCAAAGGTGTCCAGGTCGTCCCATAAATACTATTCACAGCATCCCGGACTTCGTCCTTATCAGTACCACAAGGTTTTCTGATATAACCACCATTGGAAGAATGGAAGTTGGCCAAACCAAAGCGCACACCACTGCTGCGGTCAATGACGTCATACATGACTTCGTGGGCCACATCCATGCGGGTATCCTGAGGGATATTGGCCCGTTCGTCATCGGAAGCGTGCCAGAAAATCCAGTTCAGATAGTTTCCCATGTACCGGCCGGAATACCCACCAGGGCCCTTGACCAGCCTGGCCGTATTGCCGTTAAAAGTATAATTGGTTTCGTTATTCACATTGTAAATGTTGTTGTTGGTAAAGTTTCCTGGGTAGTCAATTCCCGGGTCATATGCAGCAGAATACATGGCCTCATTCATAGAGCCGGAATTATCGAAGAGAACCATGACATTGGCCTCTACCTGCCCCTCTTGGATAAACAAGGGGGTCTGGCATTGGGCCAGAGCCAGGCTGCTCATACTGAGAGTTGCTAGAATGACGGTGATCACCAGAAGCAGTTTGGTCATTCCCTTCCCGTGGCCCCGCTTATTCGTTCCATGAATATTCATAGGGAATTCCCTTCCGGTTCTCATAAACATTTTAATACCCTTCCCGATAAAGACGATTGACCACCAATTCGACACCGCTTTTTCCTGTCGTGGCCGCGGCGCCGTTGGAATCAATCCGATAGTTATAATTCAAGTAGTTTACTCCCCAGCCCATGCGTCTGGTTTTTCCGGAATATGCGCAGTTGAAATCGTAGTTTTGACTATCATGCAATGTTGTTTCCCCCTGATTGCGCACAGTGGAATCGGCAAAGCTGATGATGCGTGGCGGGGTCGAAGAAAGTCGCACAAAATTGATACCCGCCTCACCTCCGGCATCGGCTGAAAAAAGCGATGAGATATGGTTCTGTTCGGCAAAAGTGGTCTTCTTCTCACTTGATGCCATCCACACCACTCCCACTGCCAGGACAGAGAGTACCAGCACCATCAACAAAGTAGTGACCATGGCAAAACCCTCGCGGTCAACCTGTGGACCTTGGGGATTGGGCATAGTCTTGGGCGTTTGAACTGTCATGAATCTTCTCCCTGTTCTATCCATTGCGGACCAGAACCCTGGTCTCGTAGTCGATGGGTGCACCATCCGAGGTTTCACCGGCCATGGTGATTTGCACATAACGAACCAAATCCCGGTCCGCTGCATTCAGTGGGATGGCCCCCAGGACGTTGCCATTGCCATCCAGATAAGTGAATTGCCAATTGGTCAGACCTCTAAGGATCACCAAGTTTCCCGAAGCACTGAGTCGGGACAGTTCACCAGCTCCAGCATTGTAGGTGTAGGTCACATCTTCATCGGGATTCACATCGGTGATATCACTGTCGCCATTGAGATCTGCCCGGCACCGAATGGCGTTATTCGTGGCCAGAAAGAAGGGATCAAATCCGATACTGCCTGGATCACAACCGGTGGATCGAATCTCCCTCGTCAGGAGAGAAACCACAGCCCGCACCGATTGCTGGTAATGGATTTTCTCCCGGGTGTCATCGTAAGAACGGCGGGTACTGGTCATAAACCCGAACACCACAGCCATGATCACTCCGAAAATTGACAACGAAACCATCATCTCAACCAGGGTCATGCCTCGGCGATTTGTGATGGAAATCATTTTGCGTTTTTTGGCCATGAACTTTCTCCCATTCAACGCAAGGACACAATATCTGCGATGGTCATGCTGCGAGTTTCCTGTCGGGATTGCCAAGTGGTCGTTAATTCCAGGCGGTCCAAACCGAAGCTCTGGTTGGTCACTGTACACACCCAGTTAATGGGGCCAACAGTTCCTGAATCGGATACCGCGTCGCCAAATCCCATGCCTTTGATTCTTTCCATCTGGTCCTGAGCAACCAGCATGGCCTGGGTATAGTTATCAGCTTCGGTCACTTCCCGTTTGGCCTGATTCTGAATAACGGCCAACGGCAAAATCCCCACTGAAAGGATGAAAAGGACCATCAAAATTTCCACAAGAGTGAACCCGTCACGGTTCATATTCTGCACATTCTGTTCCCGAATCATCACTGCACCTCCACTTCAACCATGCCCGTGGGCAGCAATTGCAGATCCCAGGCTAAATCGTTTCTCGTCAAGGTCACGTTACAGGTTTGGGCCATGCCCCAAGGGTAGAAATCTGCAGTCTGAGCTAAATTCAGTTCCATGCCATGATCCAAGACCACAGCCCGCACAACATCTCCAGTGACCATGTTTCTCAGATCGTAACCACCGGTTGTGCAGGAGAAACGGTGGGTCTCGCCTTTGGAAACGGCGACAGCCCGGGCGTATTGCATATCAGCCACCAACCGATCCAAACTGGTTTGCGCTTGGCTGGCTTCCAGGTAATGGAAAATTGGTGGACCGGTCATTCCGGCCAATAACCCGATCAACATCACAACCATCATGATCTCCACCAGGGAGAACCCGCTGTGATCAGGCAATTTTTTCCTGTTTATTAAAGCCATGGTTTTCATGTCTTAATCCCCCAAGTTCCTTGTGAGGCCGTATATTCCTTCATGCCTCACTTTTCGGCACGTCGACCCAAAACCTTAGTTGCAAAGGCTATGCCAGCCCCATATGGGGAATATTCGTACCATTCAGGGAATTATAAGTATGAGCAGGAGGTGCCATCGGGCAGAACACCACAACAAACGGCATGGGTGATTGCCCGTTGCAATGAAAATGGAGAGTTCAGGTCACACAAAGCAGGGTTTGCAGGAATTATTCCAAAAGAGTGGCACCTTCACGGCTCAAGAGCCGGTTCAGTTCCTCTTCCTTGACCCGCAACACCGCATGGCAAAGGTCAGCTTCGAAAGTCTGTTCGATCACGGAACCGGTCCGGTGAAAACGACTCAGGCACTGCAAATTGGTGATGGGAATGGCCACCTTAACGATGCGCTCATCCACGGTCATGTGCTTCACAATGGCGTCCCGTAGTTCAGCCCAGCCTTCTTTGCTCTTGGCCGAGATGAAAATAGCTTCGGGATAATGCCGGCTGTACCGGTTCTTAAAGAGCTCTTCGTCCACCAGATCCATTTTGTTAAAGACCATCAGGGTGGGTTTGTCTTCGGGGACAATTTCCTGCAGCACTTCATTCACTGAATCGATTTGATGTTGCGGATCTTCGCTGCTGGCTTCCACCACGTGGAGCATGAGGTCCGCGTCCTGCACTTCCTGCAAAGTGGCCTTGAAACTTTCCACCAAGTGGTGGGGCAGGCGGCGAATAAAGCCCACTGTATCGGTGAGTAGAAAACGGCGGCGCTCGTCAATTTCCACCTTGCGGGTGGTGGCGTCGAGGGTGGCAAAGAGCTGGTCCTTCACATAAACCCTGGCATCGGTGATGCCGTTCATGAGAGTGCTTTTTCCGGCGTTGGTATAACCGATGAGGGAAGCCTTGAAGACTCCTTCCCGGGACCGGACCTGGGTGCTTCGGCTGCTTTCGATTTCCTGAAGCTGACGCCGCAAAACGGCTATGCGCTTGTTCACCAAACGCCGATCTGTTTCCAACTGGGTTTCACCGGGACCGCGGGTTCCGATGCCACCGGCCTGCCGCTCAAGGTGAGACCACAAACGGGTCAGCCGTGGCAGCATGTACTGCAATTGAGCCAGCTCCACCTGCAACCGGGCCTGCTTGGTGCTGGCGTGGGAAGCAAAGATGTCCAGAATGAGCTCGGTCCGGTCAATCACATTCACTTCCAGAACCTTCTCCAGATTCTTGCCCTGGGCCGGCGAAAGATCGTTGTCGAAAACCACCAGATTGGCTTCGGTCTGCTCCACCAATTCCTGCAGGTCTTCCAATTTGCCTTTACCCAGAAAAGTGCTCGGTGTGGGTCGGTGGCGATTCTGCTCAACCTGCCCCACCACATCGGCTCCGGCGGTATCCACCAAACGGGCCAACTCGGGCAAATCCGCATCGCCACCTTGTCCTCCACCCCAGGCAGCAGGCAGATTCACCCCGGCAAGGACCACCCTATCCCGTGGCTTTTCGGTGCTGAATCCCTGTTCTTCGTCGCGGCGAGTACCCATATAATTGATCAGATCCCTTCTTCGATCTCCAGGCTCCACTGTTCCCAGTCGGCCATTGTTTTTTCCAAAATTGAAACAATTTCCGTATGCCTTTGGCCCAAAGCCAGACGACGGTCATTGTCCAGGTCGGGGCTGCCCATCTCTGAAAGCACCGTTTCCTTTTCGTCTTCCAACTCCAGAATAGTTGCTTCAGCCGAATCGACCCACTCTTGTCTGCGTTTTTGCTCGTTCTTACTCAAGGGTGTTCGCCCGGAATGGGCGTCTATGTGGGCTACCGGGGGTTTGCTCTCCTGCTTTTTTCGAGAGGCCGCACCCTGGAGAGAAAGCTTTTTAGCTTTGTCTCGGCTGTAATCTTCGTAATTGCCCAGGAACATCTTGACGTCCCCGTCTGCTTCTTTGGCCGAAGGAAAGACCACCAGTTTTTCCACGATTTTGTTCAGAAACCGGCGGTCGTGAGAGACGACAATCAAGGTGCCTGGAAATTCAGACAGGGCTGCTTCCAAAGACTCGCAGCTGCGGATGTCCAAATGGTTGGTGGGCTCATCCAGTAGCAGGGTGTTGTGGCCTTCCTTGATCAGACGCATCAAGGCCAACCGCCCCCGCTCGCCTCCGGATAACCGGGCCACCTGGCGGTCGTATAGGTCTTCGCCAAATCCAAAAGCACCCAGGAAGGATCGCAGCTCACCCAGGGAGGCCTGGGGATCCACCGAAGCGATCTCCGCAATCACCGTGTTATGATCTGAAACACTGGCCAATTCCTGGTCATAAAAACCCAGATCAACATTGTGCCCCATCACCACCCGGCCGCTGTCGGGAATCACCCGGCCGGCCATCATTTTCAGAAGGGTACTTTTTCCGCAGCCGTTGGGCCCCACAATTCCAATGCGTTCGCCACGGGAAATGTGCATGTCAAAATCATCCAGCAGAGCCTGGCCACCGAAACCTTTGCTCAAATGTTCGGACTGCATCACGGTGCCGCCACTGGAGCGCGACGGAAGCAGGCGAAAGCGAAACAACCCGGGCTCGGTGGTGGGACGGTCCAGTTTTTCTTCTTTGGCCAACAGCTTGCGCCGGGCCTGAGCCTGTTTTGTTTTTTGGCCTTCGATGTTCCGGCGAATGTAGTCTTCGGTGATTTTGGTTTTAGCCTGCTGGCGTTCCCAGGCGTTGAGATCCTGCTCGAAACGCAGAGCACTTTGGGTGTCGAAAAAACTGTAATTCCCACTGTAGGAAATCAGCTTGCCCCGGTCCAAATGCAGAGTGCGCTTGGCGACCCGATCCAGAAAATAGCGATCGTGAGAAACAATGATCGCCGCCCCCGGATATTGATCCAGGAAGTTTTCCAACCACTCACAGGAATCGAGATCCAGGTGGTTGGTGGGCTCATCCAGCAAGAGCAACTCGGCGTTGCTGAGCAGCACGGCCGCCAAAGCGGCTCTCCGGCGCTCCCCTCCCGAGAGTTTTTCCACAGGACGGTCCCAGGTTTCAGGCCTGAGCCCCACCCCTCGCAAAGCTGTTTCCAAACGGTGCTGAACCCCATACCCATCCAGCCGTTCATATTCCACCTGAATGTGGCCCTGGCGCTTCACCAATTCCTTTTGCTGGTCCTCATCTGCTGCGGGTAATTCGGCCGAAATTTGCGCCAGTTGTTGCTCTAAATCCAATTCCCGGGCAAAAGCCGAAGAAGCCACCGTTTCCAGAAGAAGGCCCCCGCGGGCGCCTTTCACATCCAAAGATGTTTCCTGGCGCAGGAGGCGGATTTCAGCCGAACCCATCACTGAGCGGGTTCCGTCCTGTAGCAACAGGGTGCCAGCAATGGCCGACAGCAAGGTGGTTTTCCCCGCACCGTTGGCCCCCACCAGAGCGCATTTCACACCTGGGTGCAACGCAAGGTTCACACCGCGGAGGATCTTTTCCCGCCCGTAATCGAACGTGGCGTTAGTGAGGGAGAGCAGGGCCATGGGGGCCTTTCGCAAAAGTGGATGCTGAGTTGGGGATTAAGTTGGTCTCAGGTTGGGCCCAATTTGCTATATATTGGCTGTTTTCGCAACCCTGGGGATGTGTATTGCGCCCCAATGGCATCAATAATCCGGCTCTCCCTCAGAATTCGAGATGCCTACAATGGCAACTAGCGCCGAAACTCCAGCGATTGACGCGAACACTGCGCCGTCGCTGAGGGTTAAACTCGCTTGCCTAAGGGTCAATTCCGGTACAAACTCTTAACACTGTCGAAGCTTATGCTTTCGGTAGGAACAACCATGCAGCCGCCGTTGACCTGAGCAGCTGGCCTTCAACAACGCTTATTCCAGCCATGATTAACTCCCCTTCACTTGCCAAAAGGGTCGGATAGGCTGAATCGATGGAGCTGGGTATTGAGCCGTGCACATAGAAACCAACCGGCTCAAGTTCAGAATCCAAATACAAAACTTCAAAGGCCACAAGCGGTGTAGCGGTTGTTGTTTGATAAGGCGTCCCATAGCCCACAATCACGTTACTCAAAGGCCCCTGATACCCCACAAAATTGTAATAAATGGCGCCGAGCACCAACGCAGATCCTTCGAAATCCACGCCGCCTTCCCAACCGTGTAGAAATTCAAAAGATGGATTGCACAGGATGAGATACATGGTCACCTGGTCATTTAATGCCACTGACTACATGCAATAAGTATCGGCACCTTCGTCAAAATAAACCCCTACGCTGTTTTCACCTGAATCGATGACTGCGAAAGCGTTCGAGGCCAAAAACAAGGCCAAAGAAATGGGAAATGTCGTTTTCATTTTTCCCCTTTTCCCCATGTTGGAATCAACTACGCAAATTCAACATCAAACGCTCTTAGACTCCTGATGATGTGCGCAGTCGCTGAAGCTGAACATTTCCGACCAACAGCCCAGCAAAGCAACCAATAAGACTCACCGAACCAACATCACCTTCCCAACCTCCACACCCGCAGCTATCCCCAACCGCACAAAATACGCACCTGAGGGTAAAGCTCGCCCAGAATCATCCGCTCCATTCCAATAAACCGCATGATTGCCAGCGCTCATGTTTCGCTGCTCAAGAACAGCCACCTGCCGCCCCCTCAAATCGTAAATAGACAAATCTACCGGGCCGGATTGAGAGATGCTGAAGGTGATTTCAGTGCGAGGGTTAAACGGGTTTGGATAAGCATTCAAACTCATGGCTGACGCTGGCAACTGCTCAAGGACTCCCGCGGGATCCACGAAAACAGAGGGATCCGCCCACCGTCCCATGCTGAGTGCAGGAACGCCTCCAGCAGCTTGGAATTCTCCACCAACCACAAGGCCACTATCCATCACCGTGAGACAGAGGATGTTTTCGCCTTCAATGCCCGCCCCCAGAGGGTGCCAGGAATTTCCATCCCAACGCCCCAAACCGTTCAGCTCCATGCCGTGGTGAAGAAACCGGCCGCCCGCAAAAAGATGGTTCTCATGGGAGGCCAAAGAATAGACACCGTAGTGCGACCCGGCACTGCCGAGGCTGTCACTGACTGCGCTCCACTCAGTACCATTCCAACGTGCCAGATGAAAGACCAATTCGTCGCCTGCCAGGTAGAAGTTTCCTCCGGCGATCAGGTCGTTTTCGTAAGTGGTCATGGCGTAAACACTCATGGGATTACCGTTAGGGTGGGTCACCCCCGTGCCTAAAGAGAAGCAATCTTCACCGTTCCACCCGGCGATGCCCGCAACCGCAACATTCCCTGCCAAACTGAAGTCTCCACCGGCGTACAGATCGTTATCCCAAACTTGCAGGGATTGGACCGGGCCGTTGGTTTGTATTTCGTTGATCCAAGCTACGCCATCCCAGCGGTACGGCCCCGCGTACAACTCGCCTTCAAACACAGCGAGAGCCTGAACTTCATCAGGGACGCCACTGCCTAAAGCCTGCCAGCTGATTCCGTCAAACACAGCCACGTGCAGTGCGGCCTGGTCACCAACGCCACTGAAAGCGCCACCAATAACCAATTGGTCTTCCCAGGAGACCAGGGCCTTAACTTCGCCATCCGGTTGATCCCACAGGACCTCCCTGTCTCCATCATCAAAACTCGCCAAATATCCCATGGTACCATCGATGTTTCGCCAAAGGCCCGCGGCCACAATTTGCCCGCCAAACTCGAGGGTCGCATTCACCAGCCCATTGACACCCAGACCTACCGGCCCAACAGGTTGCCACTGATGGCTATGCCAGAAAGCAAGATTATGGACCACCCGCTGGGGTAAATCACCAACCAGCTCGAAAGACCCGCCCACAAACAATGAGCCATTCCAAATGCCCATGTCTTTGACAAAGCCCGGTTCCCAGCCCTGGTAGCCGAAGAGTCCGGCATCCATAGTCTGCCAGGTGTCTCCATCCCATTGGATAATGCCACAGGCCGACATGGCAGAAGATTCTGCAAAGAAAACGCCACCCGCCAAAAGCTTGCCATCATATTCCATAAGGGTCATCACGTCTGAATCGTCGGACTCAATGGGAGTGGGTGCGAACAAACCATGGCCCAATCCAACCCAACTGCTGCCGTCCCAGCGGCAGATGGCAGAAAAGTAGTCCCCTGTTTCTTCGTCGTAGTAGCGGAAATGCCCTCCCGCCACCAGCTCTCCCTCAAAAACATGGAGGGTTGAGATGTGGCCAAAATCTGGGTACCAGGCGTCTGGTTGATTTCCGGGGAAGGGATAGGGACTGCTCCACTCGGTTCCATCCCAAACCTGGGGGCCCGCCAGGGGAAACCAGCTGGTATCTCCTGCCACAACCAAGTTTTCGTCCAAAACGGTGACGGCGTAGAGGTCTTCATTCTCGTCAAAATCGGGCCCACTGCCCAAAGCCAACCAGTTGCTGCCATCCCAGGCAGCCACTTTTGAACCTGCAGCTCCCAACGTGTGGGAAAAATCACCCAAGGCCATGAGCTGGCCTTCAAAAACATACAAATTATTAATGGCGCTGATGGATCCTGTTCCCAGAGCCTGCCACTGGGAACCGTCCCAACGCGCAATGTTCGCCGCTGGGGTGGAGCCAGCCTGGCTGAATGCCCCAGCTGCGATAAGATCGCCATTAAATTCCAAAAGAGTTGTCACTTCACCATTGATGCCATCTCCCAGAGTTCCCCACTGCCATCCATTCCAGGTGGCTATGTTCTGCACCGAGAGTTGGCCGGCCGCGTCAATGTTGCCGCCCATGACCAAGAGGTGGTTGAAAGTCTGTAGGGAATTGATCTGGCCAGTGATGCCCTGGCGGAAAAAATCAGGTGACCAAAATTCGTCACCAGGCGTGGCGAGAGTGGGTGTGGTCCACGTCGTGGCAAGGACAAGCAGCAGGACACTGATTTTCCTCACAAACGATGGCAGTTGCTTGAGTTTCATAGATTTCCCTCCCAGGATTCAGAGAGTATATCACACCAATTCTTTAGCCTGGGTACAAAAAAGGCCCCCCGACTCAGGGAGGGCCTTTTCTATCACTCTTCTCGCTCCGATATCTAACTCACCAAGTGTGGACTCTTGCGGAACTTCAACGGCGACAAGCCGCAGCGATCCTTGAAAGTCCGGGAGAAGTGGGCCAGGCTATTGAAGCCGCACTTCTTACTGATGGCTTCAACCGAGAGGTCGAAACGGCGCAGCAAACCCTTGGCGTTGTCAATGCGTACCTGGATGAGGTAATCACTGAAACTCATGCTGACTTCGGACCGGAACAGGTTCGAGAAATAACCGGGTGACAGGTTGACCATTTCAGCCATCTTGTCGCGGTTGATGTTCTCGTTGTAATGCGCCAGCACATAACGGCAAGCGTATTCAGCCCGGTAGTCCTGAAGATTATGGGACGCGTGAACCGTATTTCCTTCTTCGTCAACCAGCACGATTTCGGGCAGGTTTTCGTTCCAGAGTTCGGCATCACTGATGATGGGAGCAATTTCCTGCTCCATAGCGGTTCCACCCATGCCGGGTACCGCATGCATCTCGCCACCAAAGGCCATGGGATGGCCATAACCAGGTGTCGTCACCCGGTTGAGAAATTCCGTAACAAAATGTGCTGTCTTAACGACATTTGACTTTTGAGCCACCAAAACCGGGGCATTCGTAATTGTCTGATACCGAGCCAAAACACTCCGCAGCGCATTGGGAGTCTCGCTCGCATAGACAAAAATGAAACCGGTGGTAGCTAAAACCTCAGTGGATTCGCCCTGTTGCAACCTGTGCATCAGGATCTGGGATCCAAAAAGGGCCAGACACAGTTCGGTTGGATTGCTTTCAGCCTGGGGACAGAGAAACAGAATCCTCTGACTCTCCTCCCGGCCGTGGACCATTTGCCTTGGATAAGTCGGGAACTCAATCACAAAGCTCGTCCATGGTTCGTGTAGGGTTTCCATTCGTTCTTCCACTAAAATACCCCCAAGTAAACTTACACACTCTTGGGCAGCGCAAAGGTGTTGTAAATGCAAATATTCTTCTCTGACGTGATGTATAATACGACGTTCCTTTAGATCTTGTCCATCAAAAAACACAGAAAATTTACATTTTTTATCGGATGAGTGCGAGAACAGATAACCAGAGGCATAAATATTATCCCGAGGACGGAACAGGAATAGCGAAAAAGTCCGGTGGCCTTCTATTTTGAAAAAATAATTATCAAATCAAGACAAAGAGGATGAAAACTATCTTATAAAGACCAGGCGCCGGGTGATGCTCCAGTCATCGAGCTGCAGTTTGCAGAAGTAAGTGCCGCTGGCCACCTGCCGGCCAAAAGCATCCGTCCCATTCCAGGATACGGAATAGCGGCCTTCGCCCAGGTTTCCCTGTTGCAGAGCCACCAGCTCTTGGCCATTAATACTATAAACCTTAACGGACACAGAAGGTTGACCGCCTGACCATACAATGGGACCAGCCAGTTCAACACCTTCGGGAATGGGCTCGCCTTCAGGCCAGTCAAAAAGTTCATGGGCAGATGACGGTATCGTAAACTCTATCCGGATTTGGTCATGAAATGGGTTGGGCCAACCCTCCAGAAGCTTGGGCGACAGGGAGAGACTATCCATCTGGAATGGTTCCACCTCGGACTCATCAGACGCATCAACACCGGATTCTGACACATCCCCCACGCCTCCAGCACCAAGATTGACGGCGCTCTGGGTCACAAATTTTCTACCATCAAGCCATACGCCCGCCAATTCCACTTGGACGCCAGTGTTCAAAATGTCAAAAAGCTCTGCGGGAAAGTTATCAAATTGATAAATCAGTTTTCCGCTGGCTGTGTGGTCGGAAACGCCACCCAAAAGACCGTATAAATCATTGGGAAGATTTTGATCTCCTGCAAAAAGGTCATCCTGGAACCAGGAAACATCCAGGGAAGTCCCCTCAGTGGGTTCCCAGAGGATATTTTGCGGATATCCCAGCCTGAATCCCGAAACCACGAAGAGGTCGGGGTCCAGCAGTCCGGAACGGCCGGATTCCAAAGTAAAGCTCAGAGAAGCGGGGCCTTCAGCAGGAGCCACAACTGCCACATCCACCTCTTTTTCCAAGCGACAACGGGAACACAGGGGGCTCACAATCCACCGGGCGTTTTGCTGGTTTACGGGATCCTTAACACCTTCGTAAACCGTGACCGCATCCAGCAACAGGCGATTCAATTGCATCCAACTGCTGGCAACACAAATCACCGCAGCTGTGGGTTCATCGCTCAAGGGCAACGAAAGGGTGCCGCCGGCCAGCTGGGGGCGCAAAAAGGTTTTAGCTCGGCCTGTTGTGCTCTGGTCCAGCACCAAAACCCCCAACCAGGTGTGATTGGGCTGATCGCTCATGTCCAAAGACGAAGGATCAGTCAAGTCTACTCCAGAATTGGGCATCTCTTGGCGCAAGACAAAAGCAGTGGCCTTTTCAGTAACATTTTGTCCGGCCAGATTGTGACGACGGCTGAAGACATCCATTTCCCGCCATGGTTCACCACCGGATTCCAGACGGTAATAAGGTACCATGACCCCACTCAATTCATGAGCGGCCGCGAAATTGAGAAAAAGGGCATTCTGGAGACGGGTGCCTGCCCACTGCATGAATTCCAGCTGGGCCCATCCGCTCCCCTGGGTAAGAGATATAGCGGTCATGGCATCGCTGATGGCGGCAAAATCTTCATCGATTAAGCCATCACCGTCGTTATCCCGGCCATCAAGCCAGTCTTCATCGGCCTGGCCGTCTGCATCATCATCAGCCAGAGACGAAAAACCCCGCTGGCCTCCTGCCATTCCCTCCCGGGAAAATGAAACAAGAGATTGCGTGGGTTCGGGATTGCCTCTGCGCCGGCGCGTATCAGCCAAGGTGTCCATTGTGCCGCGCAACAGAGGAAGGGCCAGTTCAGAAGAGAGAACTTCCAGATTTCCATCTTCGCCCACGAGAGTTTTGACTTGGGGAGTAAGAGTATAGGTGTGGACGGGGCGCAAGGCATCAGCAGCCAAAACGGCCCCAAAGACCAAGACAAAACAAAGGACCACACCCAGAACCACGCAGTAGCGCCAGGTGCGACCAGAGACAATATCAATGGGTTTTGGGTATCTGCTTAGCATGGTCATAACATACTACGGTTTTCCCACCCGACGAATCAAGTGGGAAAATTCCGCAGTATATTTACTTCCCGTTGACCGATTCGTCTTCTGCCCACATGGCCTCTTTGGACTTTTCAATGTCAGCCAGAGACCATTCCAGAACCTGAACTTCCAAAATTTCCTGATTCTCGTTGGGACGATCCCGGTTGTTCTTGGGAGCATTGGCGATGAAATCCACCACTTCGATGCCGTCGATGACTTCGCCGAACACTGTGTATTTGCCATTCAGGCTGGGGTAGGCGGCATGCATGACGAAGAATTGGCTGCCAGCACTGTTGACATCCTGACTGCGGGCCATACTGAGGATACCGCGGGTGTGAGGGATGTCATTGAACTCAGCATTGAGCAGAGTGCCTTCACCCTGGTAGCTGTAGCCACCCATCCCGTCGTCATTGGGGTTGTCGTTCTTGCTGTTGGGATCTCCGCCCTGAATCATGAAACCGGGGATGACCCGATGAAACAGTGTGCCGGTGTACAGACCGCTTTTACTGTGCGCGATAAAGTTTTTGGCATGTTCGGGGCTGACGTCAGCAAAGAAGCGCACAGTGATGGCACCTTGATTGGTTTTGAGAACGACCACGGTTTCGTTGCCCTGCAGTTCAGTCTGGCCTTCTTTTTCGGCCGTGCCTGTATCTTTGGCTGTGCCGCCACAACCACTGATTAAAAAGAGAGCCAAAACGGTGACCAAAAGGATCACCAGACGCGAAGCGCCACGAAGGGAATGATCGGCAGAAAAGAACATGAAAAGCTCCTGTGCTATTCGGGGTGATAAATTGAACTTGCTGAAGATAAGCGCTAATGGCCGGGATTGCATCCTGAATATGAAAATCCCGGACTCCGTTGAGCCCGGGACAGAATCACTTTAAGATCGGTATTTATTTTTTTCGGATGCGGACATCACCACTGAAAGAGTTGAGTTCCACGTCGGCTTCTCCGTCACCGTTGGTGAATTCCAGTTCTTTACCCGGGGCATATTTGCTTGTCCGGCTGGCCTTCTTGCCAAAATCATTGTCGATGTTACCGCTGAAAGTGCTGGCCTCAAAAGAAGCACTCACATTACCCGGCATCACCAAAGTGATGGTGCCACTGACCACATCACACCGGATGCGGCTCTTGGGATCCAGGTCGCCAAAGATTTTAATGCTGCCCGAGACACTTTCGGCAGACAAGTCGAGGAATGTGTCGTATTCCAGTAAAACATTTCCGGACACACTTTCGGCACTGATTTCCGCAGATTTGCCCTTGGCCTGGGCCTTCACACTGCCGCTGATGGACTCAATGGACATCTCATCGGCACCGCCATCAATGAGCACGTCGCCACTGATGGACTCAGCATCCAGCTCCTGGCACCAGCCACTGAATTCCACTGTCCCGCTGATGGATGATAAGTCCAAAAATCCCGTGAGCTTGGAAGCCTCTACATCCGCGCTGACGCATTCCACTTCCAGCTTGCTGCCTTTGGGCACTTTGATAACCAGGTCAGCCCCTTCACGAATATTCCTGCGGTTCTTTTTGTATTCCACAGAAATGATGGATTTTTTCTTACCCGTTTTGAACTTCAGTTCTTTGACTTCTTTGCCCAGTGTCCCTTCCACATGAATTTCATTTTTATCCCAGCCAATGACGGTGATGGAGCCGGCAATGTTCTCCACAAAAACCCGTCCGTTGGCCGAAGCTTTTCCTGATTTTTCCACAGGTTCTCCAGCTTGAGCGGCTAGTCCAGTAAGCAGCCAGATAATAGCCAGTAGAGCAGGAACGATGGTTGCAAATTTTCTCATGGTTCTTCCCTTTTCTTTATCGACGAGTTTCTACTCGTAAAAGATTTGCGCGACTTTTGTGTGTCATCAACGACAGCCGGGTGAGTTTGATGTTCTCAGGATCCAGGGCCATGGCCTTGTCCAATTCAGAAATAGTATTGTTCAGACGTTGCAGAAGAGATGGGTTGTCCTCCACGAGTACCGCAACTTTTTCACCCTGCGGCTGCTGCTGCGGATTGCCTCCAAAATATCCTGCGCCCACCAAGAGAATCAGTGTGGCCGCCACGGCTGCCAGGCGGTACCAGGCATTGGGATCAAAAGTTCGCCGGGGCTTCTTCTCCTGCCCTGCCTGATCCATGGCCTGTTCGATTTCTGGCCAGAGGTCGCGAGGGGGCGCAATGCCTTCCTCCGCCATCTTTTTGGCCAGATCATTGATTTGTTTATCCATAATTACGCTCCATGACTTTCGGCCCGATCCCCAGCCAACAAAACCCGCAACAGCTTGCGCGCTCGGTGCAGTTGGGATTTCACCGTACCTGTGGTCAATTCCAGCATCTCTGCAATTTCATGATGCTTGTAGCCCTCAATTTCGTGAAGAACAAAAACCGTGCGGGCCCCGAGGGGAAGTTTGCGCAAACTTCTCTCCAGGTCCATGGCCGTTAGCATTGGCACCACCGACCCAGAATTCGGTCGATCATGCTCCCAATGCAGAGCGGCCTCTTCCTTCAATTTTTCCTGACGTTTGTCATAACGGAACCGGTCCCGCCACAAATTGACCGCCATCTTACTGAGCCAACCCGCAAAACTGCCCCGCCCCGCATAGCTGCCGATGCTGGACCAAGCCTTTACAAAAACATCCTGGGTTAGCGTTTCCGCTTCCACCTGGTCGTTCGTCAATCGCAAACTGAGCCCATACACCCGATTGACGCACTGCTTATACAACAGTGAAAAAGCCTCACGGTTACCCTCGGCAGCCTGCCGGACCAGATGACTATCTGGGTTATCCGGGATGTTATCCGAGTATTTGGCCAAAACGCTCAATTCCTTCCAGCCTTCCATGGTCGGGTTGCGGCTCTCTTCAATCGGTTCTTAATTAAGACGACGCGGCCCACGCAATGGTTGGAATGGTTTTTCATCTAAGAAAGAAAAACTCGATTATTTCACTTTTCAGGGTTGCCATTCGGAATCATTCCTATTAGTAATATGCCCCACGGCCTCCCAGCATCTCTTGAAATGCACCCAGATATTCTCCGGAGGCCCGGAAGGACGATCATGCCTACAGGCAAGAGCATACGCCGCAATACTCCTCAAAGGAAAATCCTCTTGGAGGAGCTTTGCAGCCTGAATACACATCCTACAGCCTCTGAGTTGTACGAGATAGTACGGAAACGGTTACCTCGTATCAGCCTGGGCACAGTATATCGCAACCTCGAAGTGCTGCACGAGGACGGACAGATCGGCAAACTCGAGTTAAACGGGCACGAAGCCCGTTTCGATGGTATGGTACAGCCACATTGCCATGCGCGCTGCACCGGTTGCGGAAAAGTTCGGGACCTCCCCGAAATTGATCCCCGGAAGTTCGAAAGTGCTTCTGCGGAAATTAACGGATTCCTGATTCAGGGATTCAAATTGGAGTATTTCGGAACTTGTCCGGAATGCCGACTTCATTCAGCTGATTGCCTCAAGGAGAACTAAAAATGGATAACATGGACTTCGATATTTTCCCCATGCCTCTGGTTTCCACCGAAGCCCCCGATTTCACCGCCACCGCTGTGATGCCCAACAATACTTTCAAGGACGACTTCAAACTGTCCGACTACCGGGGAAAGTACGTATGCCTGTTCTTCTACCCCCTGGACTTCACCTTTGTCTGTCCTTCCGAAATCATCGCTTTCAACAAGCAGCTGGAAGCTTTCAAGAGCCGCAACGTTGAAGTCATCGGTGTCAGCACTGATAGCCACTTCAGCCACTTGGCCTGGAAAAACACCGACGTGAACAACGGTGGCATCGGCAACGTCCAGTATCCTCTGGTGGCCGACTTCCAGAAGACCATCAGCCAGGACTACGGCGTGCTGCTGGATGGTGGCATGGCTCTTCGTGGTACCTTCATCATCGACAAAGACGGCATCATGCAGTCCGCAGTCGTAAACAACCTGGGCCTGGGCCGCAACATCGACGAAGCCCTGCGCACCGTCGACGCTCTGCAGCACCTTGAAGAGCACGGCGAAGTTTGCCCTGCCAACTGGACCAAGGGTGATGACGCTATGACTCCTTCTGCTGAAGGCGTAGCGAAATACCTGACTGACCACAAGTAGGCTACTGCCTGCATTGCGTCATGATCTATAGGAAAAGGTCCGCCCGGGCGGACCTTTTCCTTTTTAATTTGTGGCCAGGGCCTTGTAAATATCCAGTGGGTTAAGCCAGATGGACCAGGATTCTCGGCCTACGGTGGGTAGGCCTCTTGCCTGGGGTACGGTGGCCCAGCCTTTTCTGAAACCGCCAAAACGGCCTGCCTGGATTTTCCAGCCGCATATCATCGGCCAGAGTCAGGTCTACCGGGGTGATGCGCAGGACATATCCCATACTTATGGTCGAGCCTTCTCTACTGTCCCCGCCCTCATCCTGCAACGGAAGCATATCGGGTCCAGCTTCCGGGGCTTTTATTAAGAATGCGCTCCAAAAATTCAATACTCTCAACACCTAGGCCAAGAGATTGGCTTTCCATGGAGGAATGAAAAGTTCCCGTACTCATTCCCTTCTCATCGGTGCCTTCCTGAAATCCCATATCCAGGTAATTGCCCTTCACCGGGGCTTTAGCCAGCAGAAATGTCAGCCTTAGGCCCCAAAAGTCAGTTCCTCGTTGGTTAAGTAAATATCATCAGCCAACCCGGCAGCCAGTTTGGACTCAAAGGAGATGTAATGAACACCCTGACGAAAAGCCAGCAAGACGGGGTTCGCCCGGTGATTGGTATCGGAATCCCAGGCCACCGCCACTCCCGCGTCACCCATACCAGCGGCCCGGGTTGAAGTGTTGAAAGACATATTGATGGCACCGGCACCGGATCCAGCCTGAGTTATGACTGGAATAAGACACAGCAGGAGCACGCAGGACATTCGTTTCAGCCACACATTGCATTTTTGCCGACAACGATGTCTCTGCCGGTGACAACGGTATGGGTGGCGCTGCGAGCCTGGCTTATTGCTGGGCCTATTTCGCCAACTTTATCACTTATATGAATGACGGTTTGTATGGTGATGATGCGCAGTGAGTGCTGCCCCCGATGATCCCCTGAATGCATTCCAAATAGAGCAAAATTATCCCAAACCCTTTGTGAGCCGCTCTGCCATCAGATACAATCTGGAGGCCGATTCCTTTGTCACGGCCACGGTTTATTATGTTTGGGGTCAGGTCATTCGAAACCTTCTCAGCACAGAACTACGGGCCGGCCGGAATTCTATTTCCTCCGGATCAAAGCCGGGCCCCACACCAACAGTGTCCCAATGGTTCTGCCCCACTGAGCCCAAAATAACACCTTGACGCCGTCCCAGTTTAGAACTAGTCTAGACTGCATGAACGCCCTAATAGACATTCTCCGCAAAAATGGTATCCAGCCAACCCCGCAACGGTTGGAAGTGGCTAAATTTGTTCTCGCCACGCAGAGTCACCCCACAGCGGACCAGGTGCTGAAAGAAGTCTTGAAACGTTGTCCCACTGTATCTCGGGCCACTGTTTATAACACATTAAACCTATTGGTAGACAAAGGGTTGATTGCTTCTCGCACTCTCAAAGAAGGTGCGGTTGTATTTGATCCTCGAACCCAAAGACACCACCATTTGATCGACACCGAAACGGGCATCATCCACGACATTCCCTGGGAATCCGTGGACGTCCGGGAACCAGAAATCTGCGAAGGGTTTGAAGTTGAAGATTACCATGTGGTTTTGCGTGGGAGAAAAAAATAGCGTGATGAGCCTCGTTTAAAGTGGTGAGAAATTTTTTTCACCTCATGCTAGACGGTGTCTTGTTATTTCAAAACAGGTAAACAATATCTAGTACAAAGGTGGGCGATAAGGATCAAACCCGGATCTCCGCCTTCTCATCCTGCTCAACCCGCGAGGTCAGGATGGGGCATTCATACTGCGGGACAAAAAGGAGAACATTCGATGGCAGAAAAACCAGACGGATGTGCAAGACCCGCCGCTGGCCCAGTAGGCCAACCGGCTACCACTGAAGCACAAGCTACAACTCCAACCGAAGGGACGATTAAGATGCAAGCAAAAGTCGGCCAACCAGCCCCGGATTTCGAAGCCACAGCGTATGTGAACGGTGCATTCGAAAACGTGAAACTTTCAGATTATAAAGGCAAGTGGATTACCCTCTGCTTCTATCCAGGTGATTTCACCTTTGTCTGACCCACCGAACTGGCAGCGGTCGCTGCCAACCATGACCAGCTGGAAAAACTTGGTGTCCAGGTCCTTTCCATGAGCACAGACAGCCGTTTCACTCACAAAATCTGGCAAGAAGAAGAGCTGTCAAAAATGGTCGATGGCGGGGTGCCTTTCCCCATGCTCTCAGATGCGGGTGGTCGCATCGGCTCCATCTACGGCGTATACGATGAAGACTCCGGCGTGGATATCCGCGGACGCTTCCTCATCGATCCCAATTTTGTCATTCAGGCGGCTGAAATCATGACCCCACCCGTGGGCCGCAACTTCGCCGAATTGACCCGCCAGGTGCAAGCCTACCAACTCGTACACAAAACTGAAGGCGCCGAAGCCACTCCAGCTGGCTGGACTCCCGGAAAACCCACGCTCAAACCAGGCCCCGACCTAGTGGGCAAAGTGTGGAAGGTTTGGAAACCAGAAACTGAATAACCAGGCAAACTCTGTTGTGAAATGGTCAGCGCCAACCGGTACGCGGTTGGCGCGGGCCTGATCCGCACCTGCCGTAACCCTCCGAAAGGGAGAACAATGAAAAAGAACAAAAAATCCAAATTGACGAACAACGCAGGTGCGCCCGTGGCCAACAACCAGAACGTGATGACCGCTGGGCAACGAGGTCCTATGCTGCTCCAGGATACTTGGTATCTGGAAAAGCTGGCTCATTTCGATCGTGAGGTCATCCCCGAGCGCCGCATGCATGCCAAAGGATCGGGCGCTTACGGTACCTTCACCGTCACCCACGACATCTCCCAGTATACCAAAGCCGACATCTTCTCCGAAGTGGGTAAAAAAACAGAAATGTTCACCCGGTTTTCCACGGTGGCAGGAGAGCGCGGAGCCGCCGATGCCGAACGTGACATCCGTGGCTTCGCCATGAAATTTTACACTGCAGAAGGAAACTGGGACCTTGTCGGAAACAATACTCCTGTTTTCTTTTTACGCGATCCTCTGAAATTTCCCGACCTGAATCATGCTGTCAAACGGGACCCCAAAACCAACATGCGCAGCGCAAGCAACAACTGGGATTTCTGGACCTCTTTGCCCGAAGCCTTGCACCAGGTGACGATCACCATGAGCGACCGGGGCATTCCAAAATCTTACCGCCACATGCACGGCTTTGGCAGCCATACCTTCAGCATGATCAACGCCCAAAATGAACGTTTCTGGGTCAAGTTCCATCTGGAGTGCCAACAGGGCGTGGAAAATTTAACTGATGCCGAGGCCGAAACCATGGTCGGGCAATGCCGGGAAAGCCACCAGCGCGATCTCTTCGAGAGCATCGAAAATGATGAATTCCCCAGCTGGAAAATGTTCATCCAGGTCATGCCCGAAGCCGAAGCAGCTACCCTGCCCTACAACCCCTTCGACCTCACAAAAGTCTGGTTCCACAAAGACTATCCCCTTGTGGAAGTTGGAATCATGGAACTGAACCGGAATCCGGAAAACTACTTCGCCGAAGTGGAACAATCGGCCTTCAACCCGGCCAGCATCGTACCGGGCCTTGGCTTTTCTCCGGACAAGATGCTGCAAGGCAGGCTCTTTTCGTATGGCGACGCCCAACGGTACCGGCTTGGGGTGAACCACCAACAAATTCCAGTGAATGCTCCACGCTGCCCCTTCCACAACTACCATCGGGACGGGGCCATGCGTGTGGATGGCAACCACGGCGACACCATAGGTTATGAACCCAACAGTCATGACCAATGGCAAGAGCAGCCGGATTTTTCCGAACCGCCCTTGAGTTTGGAGGGTGCCGCCGACCATTGGAACCACCGCGTGGATGACGATTATTTTTCGCAACCGGGGCAATTGTTTCGCCTGATGACGCCCCAACAACAGGAGGCTTTGTTCGGAAACACAGCCCGGGCCATGGGCGATGCACCACGGGAGATCAAGATTCGCCACATAGGAAACTGTGCTCAGGCTGACCCAGCCTACGGAGCAGGAGTGGCTGGGGCCTTGGGAATTTCCATGGATGAACTTTCATAACCTTTTGGTTGAATGCTAAATTTTTGGCAGGGCTCCACCAATCTCTTTGGTGGAGCTCTTTTTTTTAAAACACACCGTTTTTCTTCCCTAAAAAAGAGCCTACATCACCTTATTAATGGGAATTGGACGATTTCAACATCAAAAATTGGAGGAAAACCCAGCGTGCCGTTGGATATTTAACATTGAAATGAGGGGAAAATGGTTTATTTTTTCCTATCAGATAAATTTCGAAGCAGCCCCCTTGCATAATGTGAGGTCGAGGGCGTGAATCATCAGCCAAGGAGACCAGGTATGTTGGAGCTCAAGAAGGGTATTGACATCCTCACCGATGTTGGGGGAATTAGCACCATTGCCGAAGCCCGAGCCATTATCGACGCCAAACTCGATGACGAAAATCTCAAAAAACTGGCCCCTATCACCAATGAAGATGCGCTGATCAAAATCGCCGCAGCCATCAACATGTGCCAGCCCGACAGTGTCTTTATCAACACAGGTAATGAAGCCGATTGTGCCTGGATCCGTAAATACTCCTTGGAAAAGGGTGAAGAAAAGGCTCTGGCCAAAAAAGGTCACACCATCCACTTCGATCTTCCTGAAGACCAGGCCCGTTTGGTGAACCAGACCTATTACATCGTCAACGAAGACGAGAAGATCAGCGCCATGGCCAAAAAAGTCGTGCGCAGTGAAGGCCACGCCTACGTGACCGAATACATGAAGGGCATCATGAAGGGCAAAATCATGATGGTCGGCTTCTACGCTCGCGGCCCCGTGGGTGCTTTTGCCACCACACCAGCCATTGAGATTTCCAGCTCCACTTACGTGCTGCACTCGGCCGAACTGTTGTACCGTAACTGCTACGACAAATTTGACGCCGAAGCCAAGCGCCGGGGCATCTTCTTCACCAACGTGCACAGTGAAGGGCCCAACACCGCGGCCGACGTACCCAACGCCCGCATCTTCATGGATCGCTCATGGTTGACCACTTTCTCAACCTTCTGCACCTACGCCGGCAATACCCTGCTGATGAAAAAAGGCAACCACCGCTTCAGCGTGGATTACGCCACTTACTTCGGCGTGGAAAAAGAACTCTCCGAGCACATGTTCATCACCGGCCTGGAGAACAAAGACGGCAAGACTATCTACTTTGCCGGTGCAGCTCCTTCCGGTTGCGGAAAAACCACCACTGCCATGGTTGGCTCCGGTTTTGTCGGTGACGATTTGGCCCAAATGTGGATCGCAGAAGACGGCACATGCCGCGCGATCAACCCCGAAGCCGGTATTTTTGGCATCGTGGAAGATGTGAATCGCGAAGGCGATCCCATGCTCATGAAATCTCTGCGTGACGACGACACCGAAGTGATCTGGTCTAACGTCCTTGTGGGCGAAGACAATGTTCCTTACTGGAGTGGCAGTGGCGAAGACACTCCCGCTGAAGGCGTGAACTTCCAGGGTCCCTGGAAAGAAGGCATGACCAATGCTGAGGGTAAACCGGTTCCCATGAGCCATAAAAACTCTCGTTGCACTATCGACGCCAAAGCCATCGCCAACCACAACGGCCCGGCCAACGCCGATCCCGCAGGTGTGGCTGTGCAGGTCATCACTTATTCCGGTCGCGACGCAGACACCATGCCTCCCGTATGGGCTGCCAAGAACAACACCGCCGGTGTGGCCGTTGGTGCCAGCATTGTTTCAGCTGCCACGGCCACTGAAATTGGTGCCACCGGTGTGCGGCGTCAGCCTTGGGCCAACGCCCCGTTCATCCCCGGCGCTCTGGCTGACTACATGGACGCACAGTTCAAATTTTTCAACTCCAACAAATTCAGCGAAGGCAACCGCCCCATCATGGCAGGCCTGAACTATTTCCTGACCCACGCCAACCGTGGCAGCGATGGAAAAGGTTTGTTGGGCGAGAAAAAAGACGTGCATGTGTGGCTGGGCTGGTTGGCTGAATACGCCAGTGGCAATGTCACCGCCATCGAGACCCCCATCGGTTTTGTTCCCAAATACGATGACCTGAAGAACCTCTTCGCCGGCATCGACAAGGAATACCCGAAGAGTCTGTACGACATGCAGTTTGCTCTGTATATCGACAAGATTGTGGCACGCATTGATCTGCAGACCGACGCTTATAGCAAGGAAGAGAATCTTCCAGGCCAGCTCTTTGAAGTGTTTGAAGCTCAAAAGGCTGAGTTGCTGGCACTGAAAGAGGCCAAGGGTGCAGTTGTGGATGTTGAAACGCTGTAATAGCGAGTAGACATTGCAAAGGTTAGTGAAGCAGGGTGGGGTTTTTACCTCACCCTGCTTTTTATTTGTTTTTAAAATGATAAAAAAGGGCCACCCCAAAAGGGACGGCCCATTAATCAAGCTCTCAATGTATGCCAATTACTGCCGCGTTACCGTAGCACCTTCAATAATCACATGGTACTTATAGCCGGCTCCAAAATCCTTATCCACGGACAGTTTACCCATCACCAAAACAAGGTCGCCAACCTGGGCGTGCCCATCGGAAGTCACCGTCAGATCGCTGGTGGCGTCGTCGCCACTGCCATCCTGCACGTGCATCCAATTGGTGCCCATGATGTTGGGGCTGAACTTCACTACGCGGGCGCTCAACAGAATTTCTTTACCACCGAGATCGGCAGCCTGGGCATAAATTTCGGCTACGGTGTGACCGCCGGCTGCTTTCGCTACGCCTTCAACCTTGGCGTTTTCCAACAGGGTCTTAGTGCCACTGATGGGTTCATCGGCTGAGCTAGAACCGCCCATGCCACCCATACCACCCATGCCACCGGCGCCGCCGTGCATGCCGCCACCAGTTCCGGCCGCAGCAATTTCACCCTCTTTGGCAATCTGTCCCACAAAGAGAATGGATTCGAAAGTGCGGTCTAAGCTTTTGGCGTGAAAATCACGCATCTCCATAGCGCCGTCAAAAGCCACCCGCTCGCCAACCTTGAGGTCGGGAGTTGCCGGGCCGGCGATCCAAACTTTTTCAGTACCCATGTCCAGGTGCACGTAAGAATATCCACCCGAGTCCATGGTTTCGAGAATTTCGCCAGCAGGAGCAGCGGCTGCTTCTTGCCCATGGGCGGCAGGTTCATCGGTGTGCCCCGCGGCAGCCTGGCTGGTGGTGGCCTCAATATCGCGAGTGGTAGCTTTATCCCCACAGCCGATGGCAGAGAAAGCCAGAAGGCCGACAGCCAGCATCAACAGAATATTACGAGCAGATTTCATCACAGGAATCTCCATGGTTTGCAGTGGCGAGGCTAGACCTTTCGGCCCAGCTCTGGTACATCATCGTTTCAAAAATAGCTCAGCGCCCGCCCGAGGGCAAATACTCCCGTCAGGAGGGGCCTCACCTATTGTGTTTTGCCCAGCAGACGGAACATTTCTTTTTTGTAAGTTTCGACCCCAGGCTGATCGAATGGATTCACTCCCAGCAGGCGACCGCTCACTCCCACCGCTTTTTCAAACATGAAAAGCAGCCCACCAATAACCTGGGGAGTGATGCGCTCAATCTCCAGGCTGGTGCAAGGAACACCGCCACTGATGTGGGCGTTTTTGGTGCCTTCGTAGGCCTTCCAGTTGATTTCATCCAGGGTGCGGCCGGCCAGATAGTTCAAACCATCGAGGTTGCCACCTTCGGATTCGTCGCCCGGTACGGTCAGCTCTGAAACGGCGTGGCGCACACAGAGGAAGGTCTCCTGCAGATTGCGTTTTCCGTCCTGAACGTATTGGCCAAGGCTGTGCAGGTCCGTGGTAAAAACAGTGGAAGCGGGGAATATTCCTTCGCCACCTTTGCCTTCACTTTCGCCGAAGAGTTGCTTCCACCACTCCTGGACTGTTTGCAAATCACTGTGGAAGGTGCTCATCACTTCGGTGGTGAAGCCGCGAGTGTACAGGCCGTGGCGCACAGCAGCGTACAAGTGGGCCGGGTTGGATTCCAAATTTTCATTCAGGCAAGCTTTGCGCATTTGGCTGGCGCCGGCCACCAGGGCGCGCACATCAATGCCCGCCACCGCCAAGGGCACCAAACCCACGGGAGTTAGCACGGAAAACCTTCCGCCCACATTGTCGGGAATGATGAATGTTTCATAACCTTCGTCTGTGGCCAGTTGGCGCAGGGCGCCGCGGTTGGTATCGGTCACGGCGGTGATGCGCTGGGCTGCGCCCTCTTGCCCAAACTGCTCGGCCAGCATGGTGCGCAGAGCCCGGAAAGCCACCGCCGGCTCCAGAGTGGTGCCTGATTTAGAGATGATGCAAATGCGGAAATCCTGGCCTTTGCACTTTTTCAATACCCGATCCAGAGAAGCCGAGCAGAGGCCCGTTCCTGCAAAAATGATTTCCGGACAACCTTCAACGGAACCACCGAGGGCATCCAGAATAGCCCGTGCACCCAGGTATGAACCACCAATGCCAATGACCACATACAGAGATGAATCTTTTTGGGCACGGGCGGCAGAAGTTTCAATGGCCTGGAATTCTTCTTCGGTGATGCGGTCGGGTAAATCCAACCAACCCAGATATTCGGAACCGGGACAGGTGCCCTTTTCCAGCTCTGCCGCCGCCGCGTTCACCGCTGGTGCCATGGCCTGCAATTCGGCCGCCGGCAGATACTTTTCTGTTGCTGAGACATCCAGCCTGATTCCACCAATTTCCGTGCTATGCCGCGTCATATCCCGATCCTCCTTGCGCCAACCCGCTATTTAGTATAATTCGTGTACCTAGAATACAACGACTTCCCTCAGAATCAACGCCCATCGTGAGGGCAGGAGAAAGAAATGGCCCTGGCCACACCCATCATCACCGCCACTTATGCCGAAATCGCCCTTAAAGGTCGCAATCGCAACACCTTCATGCGCAAGTTGATCAACAACATCCGTGTGGCGCTGAAGGGTGAACCCGTGGACGATATCCGCCACGTGGAGAGCCGGGTGCTGGTGTATTTGACCGATGCTGACGCCGCCGTGCGAGTAGCCGGGAAAATGCGCAAGGTCTTTGGCCTGGTTTGGGTTTCTCCTGTAGTGCCCGTCCCGCGCACGGAAATTGATGATGAGTTAATGGCTGACCTGGAAGCCGAACGCGAGCCCCGGCTGACCCGCGTTTGCGAAGTGGCCATCGAACTGACCGAACAAAACCGTGGCACAGCCACCAACTTCAAAGTGGCCACCCGGCGCAGCGACAAAACCTTCGCTCTGAAGAGTCCTGACATTAGCATCGCTGTGGGCGCAGCTGTGCACCAGAGCTGCGAATTGCCCGGACGCATGGCCGACCCCGACATGTTGGTCAACGTGCTGGTTCTGAAAAACGATGTTCTTGTTTTCACAGGAAAAGAAAAAGCCTTCGGCGGGCTGCCCTCTGGGTCCAGCGGCCGGGCCATGGTTTTGCTCAGTGGTGGCATCGATTCACCCGTGGCCGCCTGGCTGATGATGCGCCGGGGCCTGCGCCCGGAGTTCATCCATTTTTATTCTGGCCGAAACCTTCAAGAAGCCGATGTGGCTAAAATCATCGTCCTGGCAGAAAATTTGGCCACCTACTCACCTGTACCCCTGAACCTGCACCTGGTGCCGGTGGTTCCCTTCGAGATGCGATCCATTGGCGTGGTTCCCGATAAATACGACATGGTCATGTTCCGCCGTTTCATGTTCAAATGCGCCAATCGCCTGGCGAAACACAACAGTTGCCGGGCCCTGATCAGCGGAGACAGTTTGGGGCAAGTGGCCAGCCAAACCATCCACAACCTGGGCGCCATCACCCCCGACATCGAAATGCCCATTCTGCGCCCCCTCATTGGCATGGACAAAATGGAAATCACCGCCTGGTCCAAGATCATTGGCGCCTTCAAAACGTCCATCCTCCCCTACCGGGACTGCTGCTCCATCCGGTCCCCAAAACCCATTTTAAACGCCCGCCCCCAGGATCTTCTGCGCTACAGTGAAGACATGGACATGGAAGAAGCAGTTTACCATGCCCTGAAAGACTCAGACATGGTCCTTGTCGGTAAAGAATCCCCTGACAATTCTGAAAAATAACGCTTAACTCCTGCGTTTTCCACCCGATGAAATCCTTGTATCTGGGAAGGCGATCCGCTTTCCCGCGCAAGTAACGATCATCCAGGTGGGGACTGACCTCGACGGAGCCGGATGATCAGGCACCATCTCAGGAGGAGAGCGTAATGAAGATTCTGGTCGTAGACGATTCTCGGGCCATGCGCCGCATCGTCTCGCGGACGATCAGGCAAGCTGGCTTCACCGGACATGACATCGTGGAGGCCGAAAACGGCCAGGAAGCCCTCGAAGTCGCCAAAGCCGAAAAGCCTGACCTGATTTTGTCCGATTGGCACATGCCAATTATGACGGGCATTGAATTCCTGACCGCGCTGAACGCCGAGGGTATTGAAATTCCCTTTGGATTCGTGACATCAGAGAGCACCAAAGAAATGGTCGACCAGGCCACCGAAGGCGGAGCCATGTTCCTTTTGGCCAAACCCTTCACCGCCGATGACATGGCCCAGGTTCTGGGAGCGTTTGTATCGTGACATTAACCGGTCGCATCAGGAGAATTGAAGACCCCATGGACTTGATGTCCAAAATGGAGGCCCTCAAGGAAGCGGTGGACGCCTGTACGCACACCTTCAAGACCCAATTCGGAATGGAATTGGTGATGGATGGCATGCCCAGTGCGCCGGATTCTGAAGATGTTCTCTACGGAAGCTCTATTGCGTTAGCCAATGAAACCATCAGCTACCAATACGCCACCGTCTTCGACGATCACACGACCCAGCTCCTGACACGCACCCTGTTTGACATGGATGAGGACGAAGAACTCACCATGGAAGACATGAATGACGCCATGAACGAAATTCCCAATGTGGCCGCCGGAGTTTGGAAGGCCCAACGGGAAAAAACAGCTGGCGAATGGTATCAATTGGGATTGCCCACATTTCTGAAGGGCAACAGTTGGATCACATATTTCCCCCGTGGAATTAACGCTATATCTCAAAAACTCACAGGCCCTGAAGGCATCCGCCTGCAGGTGATCCTCATTTGGAGATATAACGACAATGCTGGAGGCACTCAGCAAATGACTACTAGTACAACCGAAGCAACAAGTATCAGCGTCCCAACACAGGTTCTGCAAGAGGCAGTGAAAGCCGTTGTAGACACCTGCTCCATCCAAATGGGCCTGGAGCTTGACGTCGATCCCAACCCCTCGGATCCCCGGGAGGCCAATGTTGAATATGGAACCGCCATTGCCCTGACGGCCGAAAACGGTGGCTGGCAACTGGCAGTCATGGCCAACAAGGACAGCTGCATGGATCTGACCCGTGCCATGTTCGCCATGGAAGCGGAAGAAGAACCGGAAATGGCCGATATGGCCGACGCTGTAGGCGAAATTGCCAATGTGGCGGCGGGCGTACTGAAAGCCAGCCGGGCCAAAGCCGGACAGGCCGTGCAGTTGGGACTGCCCCTGTTCATGGAAGGCGGCAGCTGCATTGAATTTTTTGCCAGAGGTATTCAGGGCATGGCCCAGACCGTTCGCGGTGCTGGAGGCCTTGAAGCCCATGTCGTTATCATCTGGCAGGAAGGGTAATTGCCGTGACGATCACGTTGCCTGAAACCAAAGAGATTCTGGACCTGGTGGGACTTCTCATTGATGAGAAACCAGTGTTCAGACCTGGTGATGGCTGGGATCTGTCCAAGCCGCAACCTGGGACGTATATCACTTTCCTACAGGGAAGAGATAACGCCATCGAAGGAGCGATCATCACGGACCTCGCCGCCACTCTTTATATTGGTGGTAAATTGATTCTATTGCCGGAAGCGACACTGACGGATCAATTTAGAGGCGGAGCCGCTGATGAACCTGTTATTGAAGCCCTCACTGAAGTGATCAATAACTTGCGCACCCTTTACAACAACATCGACCTGAATCCCCACGTGGCGCCCACCCAGACCTTTGCCTATCAGGTGCCTGGTCCGGACGACTTTGTCGCTTGGGTGCTCAATCCGTCGAAACGGGTCGACTATGTTGGAGAGACGTCTTTTGGTACAGGAACCATGACTCTGATTGCACCCTAAAAGTGCCTTTTGGGGCTTGAGGATCATGGAGTCAATTGAATGGAACAGACCTTTGCAGGTCTGTTCCTTTTTTTGTGGGCAAAAGAAACCCTCCGGACATTGTCCGGAGGGAAGAGTGCGGGGCCGAGCCGGGACCAATGGGCAAACCAGCTGTGGTACAGCTTCGGGCCACGACTTGGGACGATTGCCCCGCAGGAGCCGTGAATGATCCTACGGATTTCTGCAAATCCTGTCAAACCCGGCAAACACTACCGAACCAGAACCATGGATCTGGTCTGGTCAACACTTCCAGCCTGCAGGCGGTAGAAATATGTTCCGGAAGGAACGGCCATGCCTCGGGCATCCAGGCCATTCCAGTTTACTTGGTGTTGGCCTTCGCTGCGCAAACCATCTTCCAGTTGAGTGACTAAACGTCCATCCAGGCTGTACACGGACAAACGTACAGAGAGCGATTGCTTTAGCTCATAAGTGATGGTGGTGCGAGGATTGAAGGGGTTGGGAAAGTTGGGTTGCAGTTGAGCTGCAGCAAAAGCAGGGGCCGGTGCTGACGAGACACTGCTCTCAGTCCAGGTCTCGCTGATAGCATAAATCAGGTCACCGCTGGTATTGCCATTTCCGTTGGCGGCATTGGCCGCAATGTAAATAGAGGCATCTCCGGCACCGGCTGCCGGGGCTGTCCAACGCATGGTCCAGCTCACTCCATCAGGAGTTCCGCTCTGGGTGCCAACAGTGGTGTGTTTTGCATAATCACGAGTGGCCGTGGAAGTGACCTGGGTGTTGGCATCTAAACTGGCCACCGAACCGATAGCCAAGCCTTCATCATCGATGACGGTGAATTCAAACCCCCAGCGACTGGCCTCCGGATCAGCCAGGCTCACAACCAGATCATAAGTTTGATTGGCTTCGTAAGATCCAGTGAGGCCCGAAACCGATAAACTGCCCATGCCCGAATTCAGGGGGAATGAAGAATGGCAAGCCGTGCAGTTGCCTTCATCGGGGGCATTTGTGCGGCCATTGGGTGGCCCGCTGGAATAGGCCATGGCGAGGCTAACATTCAGACTCAAGACCAGGATCAAGCAGGTTGCCACAGGCCACGATTTTCCAAGGTTTTTGGTTGCAAAGTTGTTCATTTTCTTCCCCTCCAGATGGTCATTTCCAATGCCAGCAGATGTCCAATTGATCTGCGTTTTTTTGAATCTCCAAGCATCGTACCATAAATCATACTATTTTGGTATTCTTTTTAATTGTCCAACGCTCCTTCAGCAATCCAGTCGGCCACAATCTCCTGATTGGACTCGGGCAAAGGACCAGCGGGAGGCATAAATCCACCCGGATTTCCCGTGAGGCGCTGAAGAAGAACCGAAGCCAGACCATCCCCTGCCACCACCAGATCACCGGCGGAATTGTTGGCAGCCACGCCCACCAAATTGGCGTAACTCAACCCACTGCGTAAGTCCAGCCCCGCATTGCCCCCGGCGCCATGGCAACCAAGGCACTGCGCATCAAAAATTGGTTGGACATCCGAGGCAAACGAAACCGGATCCTGCCCCCCTGGTGGGCCTTCCACTTCCAGGGGATCGCCATGGTCACTGCATCCGCTCAGGGCACTGGCAATCATCAGAGTCAGCAGCGCCGCCTTGGCCCCCCTCATGAGCCCAACCTCGCCAATAGATTGATCACCACCAGTTGTTCATCGGCCAATTTCATGACCAGAAATTTGGGTCGCTCGATGGCGTGTTCACTCAACAGAACTGAAAATTCACCCGAGATGGTCACGGTGTTATCGGCACTGCGCTTGAGGGTCAAATTCACATCGTGGTCTTTTTTGACTCCGTGCAAATCCAGAGTACCGCTCAAAACCAGAGTCACCGTTTCACCAGCAGCCAGTGAACTTTTGCTGCTGCTCTTAATGTGGCCAGCGCGAAACCAAGCGGTGGGAAATTTTTCCGTTTCCAAATGGTTTTCACGCATGTGTTTGTTGCGTTTCTTTTTCCCCGTATCAAAACTGGCCAGATCGATGGCCACTTCAAGAGAGACAGAGCCCGTTAAATTCGACAAATCAGCCTCAAAAAACCCGGACAGCTCTTTTGTTTTGCCATCAAACTTCTCCAGTGGTGCCTTGCTTTTGAAGACGATTTCAGACTGGTCCCCAGTTTGGATTTGGTAGCGGGCGGCCAGGGTGTTGCTCGCTGACATTGCCACGAAAACCAAGACTGCCAGCAGCATTTTTTTATCTATGTTCAACATTTTTTCCTCCATCAATAGAAAAAGTGGATCATCAATTCGCCTTCGAAACGGTCCTCGTCGGTGATAGCAGGACCCGGCTCCAAGTCCCAGTAATTGGCCATCAGGGAAAAGCCAAAATAAGGTCTGGGCATGGCTGAAAATCCGGCTCCGTAACGCTGCCGTGAACCATTTTTAAGAGCCCGGTCCGGGTCCTGGAAGTTGTAACTCACACGTAGGTCGTACCCCTTACTCACCTGGAAAGCCATTTCCTGGGTAACCATATTCCCCCGCTTTCCGTCTTGTTTTGTCTCGTCAACTTCTCCAAGCCAAGTCAGTGGGCCCCAGGCCATATACCAAATTCCACCGGCCGCCCTTCGGGAGGATGAGCCCAATTGCCTGCGTAACACAGATGCGCCAAAGCCCAGATTCACATTCCCTAAGCTGCTCTGATAAAGGACCTTGCCTGAATAGTTATCACCATTGCTTTGGCTACCACCCAACAGAGCGGCCGTAGCGCTGAACTCCCCGGGAGAGATCCCAACCTCAAAACCCTCACCATACAAACCAGCCGGACTTTCACTGCCGTTGCCATCGGCCAAATAACGGCGATTGAACATTTGGTGATCGGCAAATCGCCATCCGTAATCCGGTACAAATCGCCCGGCTTTCAAATAACTGTCCAGGATATCAGCCCGGGCCATACCGAAAATTTCTCCGCTACCGTTGAGTCCCTGCTCTACATAAGCACTGTACATGGTGCCCAATTCAAGGTTCAGGTACAGATCGCCCTGCATGGCAAAACTAGAGCCATACCCACCTTCACGCTGGTAAATCAGAGAGCGCAAATCCACCCCCAGGGTGATGTTGGGACTGATGCGGGGGTTCATGTTTTCCATTTCCCCCTCCTCATATCCGCGGGCTGCCATTTCTTCAGGAATCAAAAACTGAGTGGCGTATTCGCTGCGCATACCTCCGCCCGTGGGATTGGTGTGGCACAAAACACAACTTTGACCGTACTGGGCCGAATAGCGGGGCAAAGCCTGGGCTGTTTGGGTTTCCAGCACAACCAGCACGGCCACCGCCACTATCAATCCAAATCTGAACAGCGATCGCGGCATCGTATACTCCTCCAAAAAAGTAATCTCCTAGTAAACTTCAGTATATTCAGGATTAGGTTAAAAATGAATTCTCGCAAGCCTCTTGCGAAGCCAATATTTCTTCATAACCTCCAAATTGGACTGTTCTTACGTCAGCTACCACCAATGAGGAGCCTTGAAAATGAAACGTTTCGCCATGCCTCTGTTGTTAATCATCCTGATTTTGAGTTTGGGTTTTGCCGGGTGTTCCGACGACGGAGATGACCCCATCACCCCCGCTCCCACCTCTGAATTTGAGGGCTACAGCGATTGGCCACAGGTTGAATATACCAACGCTCCCAGTCCTTTCCTGGGCCCCGCTCACCAGGGAAATAATCCGGAGTATGTACGGGCTATTTTCTCCAACGATCCCACAAAAATTGATGGTAATTACCTGGAGGGCACTTTGTTCGCCAAAGAGACTTACACATTCGATGATCAGGGAAATAAAATGTACCCCGAAGCCATGGGCCTGTTGGGCATGATCAAACGGGAGAGCGGTTTTGATACCGATGGCGGAGACTGGGAATATTTCAACATCAATCCTGATGACTTGAGCACTTTGGCCAGCGGCGCCAATCTGGGTTCATGCAAAGGTTGCCACACCAACGCCACCGGAGATGACGGCAGCGATCACATCTTTGCCCATCCTTATGAATTCATGGCCGAAAGTGCCGACTTCGATGACTTCAATACCTGGAGCTTGATCGGCACCGAACAGGGTCCCGATGCTTTGTTGGGCATGGCCCACGAAGGCAATGACGAGAACACCGTACGCAAAATTTACAAAAAGCAACTGCAGGCCAACCCAGCCGGCTGGAATGGCTTTCCCGTAGGCACTCTCTTTCTGAAAACAGTTCAGGATTCTGTGGGCACCATCATCGGCAAAACAGGCATGGCCAAACGGGGTGCCACCTTCGACACTGACCACAGCGGGTGGGAGTACTTTATGATGGATATGGACTCAGGCGATATGATGACCATGGGCGATAATTCATCCATGTGCATCGGCTGCCACACCGCGGCCACGGTGGCTGGAAATGGCACAGACTACGTCTTCGCTCACACCGATGACCCGTTCAACAACTAGCCTCAGCCACGGGCACAAAACGGTTATATGCCCAGGTGATGCCCAGCACAAAAACCATGGCACAAATACCCAGGCCCGCACTGTAATAAGGCGGTGCGGTCAGGGCCACGCGGATGACCACCGTGCTCAGAGCGAATCCTGAATTGCGGAACAACACATGGTAACAACCGCTATAACGCAGGGAGATGAATATCAGCAGGAAATCGGCAAAGATAAGAATGGTATAGAAGGTTTGGAAAAAAGGTGGAGAGGCGGTGCCGGTTTTCAGCCACGCCCCCATCACCATTCCGCCAATCAGTGTATAAACCAGAAGCATGGCCAGTGCCAACACCTTTTTGGCCACCACAAACCTGACCTGTTCTTCTTGAGAACTCGTGATTTTCTGATGCTTCAGCAACCGGTAATAAACGCCCAAAGCCAGGAATATAATCAGCGCCCCAGAAGCATCGGAGAGGATGTGGCGCATGGGCTCGCCCACTTCCTGCCAATCGATGGGTTGGTTAAAATAGGTGAATTCCTTGAAAGAGGAACGCAACAAAATGAGCGAGAGAATTTCAAATTGTTTGCCCACTGATCTGGCCACCGAATGAGCCATGGAAAACACCAGCTCCACCACTTCAAAAACAAGCAGCAGGGTGAAGGCGAAATTGACCGCGTAAAAATAGTTTGTGGATTTGACGTAGGGATACAAAAAATCAGGCAGCCAGCCCTGGCGTTTGGCTTCTATCAGCAGGAGTTCGAGCAGAAAAACGAGAACCAAGGTATTGCCCAGCCGCCGTACAGTGGCACTGCTGGACCAATGATCTTCGAGTTTGTCAAAAAAACCGGCTAAGCCCAGGGAAAAACGCGTAAGGATGGATTCTGACATGGAAAGCCTTTCATTTTTGAAGCTGACCGTGCCATCCTAACACTATCCTCACAAAATGAAATTGAAAATTAATGTCCGACGCCAGCCAGCCGCCGACCCTTCCCCGAATCAAAAGTATACCCAATACTGAACCGCAAACAACGAGCTTCACCGGAAAGATCGACCACCCCGGTGTGCCGGGCTCCCAGATATTCAAAACGGTAATCAACCCCCGCGATCCAGTTTTGAGACGACCCCAGATACATCCTGTATCCCAAACCAAAGTTGGCATTCAGGGTGCCCAAAATCAGATCTTCTTCCCAGAAGGGCTTGATGCCATCAAAGCCAAGGCCGCCAAAAACATCCACCCGATGCTGCCGGTAGCTTACCAGCTCGCGTCCCACTTCAAGACCCAGGTAAACGTTATCGAAGCGATTGGACTGGCCTTCATATTCCCCATCGTCCACTTGATATGGATAGTCTGTGCGGCCAGGACGGATCTCCATCACCAAACGCCCCAGCCAGCGGTCATGACGCACGCCAATCGTGCCACCCCATTGGGCGTGGTCACCCACCCGCACCAGGCTGCCTCGGGGCCGCCAATAACCTCCGGTCAGGGCAAAAACGGGGCGCGGTTCATCGGTCTGCAAAGAGCTCATTTCCCGTTGGTAATACCAACGCAAGTCTGATCCGGCAAGGGCATCACTGTGCAGCAGTTCAAAGGCCAGATCCACCTTACCGGAATAAAACAGGCAAAAGAATTCTTCCACTGTCCCAGCCGAAGTATGAGGCAATAATTGATCCGCAAATTCAGTGGTAAATGTATCGAAGGGTGCTATGCCGAAGGCAAAATCAGCGGGGCTGGCAATGCCTCCCGAAGCGAGATCCGGGTCCACCTCTTCGCCCAAATGTTTCTGCCGTCGGGAATCGTACCGCCAGATGATGGCGTCAATGATACGGGCGTCGTAGATGCCCTCCTGGAACGCCCCATCCCAGATGGCTGCCAAAATTTTCAGGCGCAAAACAGGTTCCGCTTCGCCACAGATGTCTTCCCACTCCCACAACATACCCAACAGAGAATCGGGCTGATCGGTATAGATCAGCCCAGGTGCTGTTTGGTACACAAGTCGGGAAGCTTCCCAGCAGGCGTTGTCAGCCTCAGCAAAGCCGGGCAACAAGAGCACCAACAACATTACTGTCAAAAAAGATCGTTGAATCACAACACCGTTCCCGAGGGAATGACCGTGCCTTTGGGAATGACCACAATGCCATCACGAACCCACTGCCGTTGTCCTTCGTAGTCGCTCTCACCTGGCTTGGGCTTAATCACCACGTTGTCGCCAATGCGTGCATTCTTGTCGATGATGCAGCGCTCAATTTGGCAGTTTTTGCCCACGCCCAAACGGGGCCCCTGGTTTTGTTCTTCATCATAAAGATTTTGTTCGCCGTCGAAAAAATCGTTGCCCTGCATAATCACATCTTTGAGCACCGATCCTTCATCCACCCGGCTGCGAATGCCCAGAATGCAATTGTTGATGCTCGCTCCAGTAACAGACGATCCCTCCACTACCAGGCTGTTGTTGATTTCCGAATTGATGATGCTGCTGGGGGGCAAGCTTCGGGTACGGGTGTAAAAAGGCCACCCGCCCTGGTACAAATTAAATTCAGGGTTTTGGCGCACCAATTCCATATTGGCATCAAAGAAGGCGCCAATGGTACCGATATCCCGCCAGTAATCACTGAAGGGATAGGCCACCACCTTGTGGGTGGCAATGGCGTCAGGAATCACTTCCTTGCCGAAGTCTGTTTTCTTTTCATCTTCCAGCAATTCCCGCAGAACATTGGGACTGAAAACGTAAATACCCATGCTGGCCAGGTACTTGTCGCCCTCCACTTCGGTGCCGTGGGCGGCGAACAATTCTTTGGGGGCCGCAAACTGGTTAATGACGTCGGGGTCGGTGGGTTTCTCCACAAACTCCACCACTTTGCCACTGTTGTCGGCGCGCAGAAGGCCCATGCGGCTGGCTTCGTCCCGCACCACCGGGTACACGGCCAAAGTAATATCGGCGCCACTCTCCCGGTGATGTTTTACCATCTCGGAATAGTCCATGCGGTAAAGGTGGTCCCCGCCCAGGATGACAATTTCATCAGAATCGTAATACATGGTGTGATTCAGTGTGGCGCGGACGGCATCACTGGTGCCCTGAAACCAGGCGTCACGATCGGGAGTTTGTTCGGCAGCCAGAATATCGACAAAACCATCGGTGAAGGTATCAAAGGCGTAGGTTTGCATGATATGACGGTGCATGCTGGCAGAAAGGAATTGCGTCAGGACAAAAACCTTTTTCAAACCCGAATTAATGCAGTTGCTGATGGGGATATCGATGAGGCGGTACTTGCCGGCAAACCCCACGGCGGGCTTGCTGCGCTCCAGAGTCAGGGGGAAAAGCCGTGTGCCCCGTCCTCCCCCAAGGATGATGGCTGTCACGTTTTTCACCGGTCACTCCTTTGTCCAGAATGGTAGATAATCCATTAGTATTTCATTCAGTATACCCTGTTCCAAGAGTTGGTCAAAGCAGGAAGCCCAATTAACCTGTTTTTAACAAAAAAAGGCCGGGCTGGCCCTTAGTCCAGCCCGGCCTAAGCGCCGGTGATAATCACATGTGTTGTAGCAAATGGCGCGTTCCACAAACTCATTCTTTAGAGGCTTCAGGGACAAAGTCCAGTGAGGCGGAATTGATGCAATACCGCATCCCGGTAGGAGGTGGGCCGTCAGTAAAAACGTGTCCCAAATGTCCTTCACAGCGGCTGCACACCACTTCCGTGCGCAACATGCCGTAGCTGATGTCCTTGATTTCCGAGACAGCAAATTTATCCACCGGTTTCCAGTAGCTGGGCCAACCACTTCCCGATTCGTACTTGGTATCGGAAGTGAAGAGTTCAGCACCACACCCCACACAGGTGTACATACCCACTTCGTGATGGTCATAATATTTGCCAGTGAACGCCGGCTCTGTGCCGCCGCAACGGGTTACATTGTATTGCTGAGAAGTGAGTTCTTTTTCCCACACTTCTTTGGCTTTGAAGACTTTTTTATCCATGGCCTTGGGATCCTTTGCCGAAGTGCTCAGGTTGGGATCACCAGGCTGAGCAGCATGCGCCTGGCTCACGAAAGAGAGCGTCGGCTTTTTAAATTGACTCGTGCCCTTAGAGGCAGGCAACAAATTGACCAAAAGTGAACCGGACCCAATCAAAAGGGTGGCCGCCACCAGAATTTTCAACATTTCAGCACCTCCGAACATTTCGTTTTCACCTTCCAGCAAATGATAAACATGAAAGTTGTTTTGTCATCCACTTCAAGGATAGAGGACACTTTTGGTTCCCATAAAAAAGCCCTCCGGAGAAAATCCGGAGGGCCCATCAAACCAGAAACATCACAACTTACTCTGCTGCATCCAACTCGGGGAAGCCTGCATCAAGAGCTTCATTCCAGGATTTCAGCTCATCGGCCTTGGCGCTGAAGAGTTCAGCAGTATCGCCTTCAATGGTCACCTTGGTCAGCTTATCACTGCCCTTGATGGAGTTCACAACGGCCATATCGGTGTCGGAAACAACCTTGCCAAAAACCGTGTGCTTGCCATCGAGCCAGGCGGTTTCGATGTGCGTGATAAAGAACTGGCTGCCGTTGGTGCCTGGGCCAGCGTTGGCCATGGACAGCACGCCGGGGCCTTCGTGGCGCAACTCGTCGCAGCACTCGTCAGCGAAGCGATAACCAGGACCGCCGGTGCCGGTGCCGATGGGACAGCCGCCCTGGATCATGAAATCGTCAATCACCCGATGGAAATTCAGGCCATCATAAAAGCCGCGCTTGGCCAGATTGGCGAAGTTGGCCACCGTCAGCGGAGTTTTGTCCGCAAACAGAGTGACATTGATGGTTCCTTTTTCGGTCTCGAAGATGGCTTTCAAATCGGCCACGGGAGGCTCCTTCTTTAGAGGTTGGCACGGCACCAGAGCCGCACTATTGATATTGGCTTGGCACTAAAAATAACCCAATGGCCATCAAATGCCAGTGCTGAACCAAGGGATGCTTGATGAAATGGCTCCCGGCAGGGTATTCTAGGGAAAAAGAATCCCAAAAAGGCATCATGAAATTATCCGAGGAGAAGGCATGAGCACCACTTCCATCAGCAAACTTGTCCTGCTCCTGCTGGTCATGACCATCTCTGCTGTCTTTCTGAACATGACCAAGGGGTTTCTGATGGCCGTGCTGCTGGCAGGCATCGCATCCGCCCTGGCCCAGCCCCTGTACACTCGTCTGGCCAAACTGTTTAAAGGAAACAAGCCCGCCGCCTCCATCGGAACTCTGGCGGTCATTGTCTTGCTGATCATCCTACCTCTGGGTTTTCTGCTGGGTGTGGTCACTGCTGAGGCCATCAAGGTGGGCAATAACATCACGCCCTGGGTGCAGGATAAAATAGCCAATCCGACCCAAGTCACCCTTTGGTTGCAACAGCAGAAATTCTACAACCAGGTGCAACCCTACGAAGACGACATCCTGCTCAAGGCCGGTGAAATGGTGGGCTATCTGAGCAAGTTCTTCATCAGCAGCCTATCGTCGGCCACAGCGGGCACAGTGCAGTTCTTTTTCATGCTCTTCATCATGCTGTACTCCATGTACTTTTTTCTCATCGACGGCTCCGCCCTGCTCAACCGCATTCTCTATTACCTGCCATTGAGAGATGAGGACGAGCGCAAACTCATGGGGAAATTTGCCTCCGTCACCCGGGCCACCCTGAAAGGCACCGCGGTCATTGGAGCTCTGCAAGGAGGGCTGGCCGGTCTTGCTTTCCTGGCCGTAGGTATCCCCAGCGCCATCTTCTGGGGAACCCTGATGATGGTGATGTCCATCATCCCCGGCATCGGTACCGGTTTGATTTGGGTCCCTGCAGCCATCATCCTGGTTGCCGGTGGCTCCACAGCCAAAGGCATCGGCCTGGCTATTTTCTGTGGTTTGATCGTCGGCAGCATCGACAATTTCCTGCGTCCCCGCCTGGTGGGTAAAGACACCCAAATGCCCGATTTACTCATTCTTCTGGGCACCATGGGAGGCATCGCCATGTTTGGCATCCTGGGCTTTATCATCGGCCCCATTGTGGCTGCCCTCTTTGTGACGATCTGGGAAATTTACGGCATGGTTTTTCGCGATGTTCTGCCTGCACCAGCCCGGCCCCTACCGGAATTCTCCTCAAATGAAGAGGATGATGAGACCTTGCTCGACACTGATTGAGTCCCTACATTCAGGTTCCCCGACTGGCTCGCTCATTCGCTCCTGAGGATTCAGAATGACGGTAGTTCGCAGCTTCCGAGTTCTGGTTGTCGTCATGCTTTCCATCGTGGCCCTGGGTGCCCGTGTCTCACTGGCCCGCACGGAACTGGACGACACCCACAACCCCATTATTGCCCCTGACGGCATCCATATCCTGGACGGCTCCTTTGTGCTGGATGCCGGCCAGCTGCATGTGAATATCACCAACCACGGCCTGATCGGGTCCCTTTTTGATTCCGATTTCCCATTCAACACCGCGCCCTCAGCTCAATGGCCCGGCGGTTCAGGACATGAATACATGTGGGGCGGTGGGCTGTGGATCGCCGCCCAGGTCAATGGTCAGCTGGCCGTCACCACCGGCCAATACGAACGGGAGCTGCGCCCAGGGCCCAATCTTTCCGATACCATGTACGAAGGCGTAGACGGGCGGGTTAAGCGACCTCACTCTTTGGCCAGAGCCACGGGCCGGCGCCTGCCTCATCCGGATGCCGACGACGACGGCGACCAGCAATACGATGAAGATTGGCTCAACGGATTGGACGATGACGGCGACGGCCAGGTGGACGAAGATTTTGGCCAGATCGGCAGCCAGATGTTCACCTGCACCATGCACGACAACATTCCCCTGGTGCAGGAACTGTATCCGGAACATTTGCCCATAGGTGTGCAAGTCGTCCAACGAACCGCCACCTGGGCCGACGATGATCATCAGGATATTGTGGCCCTGGATTATTCCATCACCAACACCGGCTTGCATGTGCGCGACAACATGTATCTGGGCTTCTTTGCCGATTTTGAAATCCAGCGACGCGGAGAAGGCGCCCAACCTGATGACATGGCCGGTTTCTTTGATGGCGTAGTGCGCGGCGACAACTACACTTTCTACCGGGTTAATCTGGCCTACGCCTTTGATGGAGCCGAAGAAGATCCCTTGCCCGGTTGCATTGGCCTTATGACCGTTCACCACCCCACCGGTTTTCTGGGTTACGAAGCTCCTCGGCATTTAGCGGTTAACTCTTTTCAAATATTTTCATCTCACGGACAGGTCATTCAAGATGGCGAACCCCTGACCGATGCCGACCGCTACTCTGTAATGTCCCAGAACCACCATGACGCCAACACCTGGCCTGGCCAGGAGGGAGATCTGAAAGTTCTGGTTTCCAGTGGCCCTTTCAACAACTTCGAACCCAACGAAACCCTGCAATATCAGCTGGCTCTCGTCATCGGCAACGGCTTGGGAGGCGCCCTGGCCAAGGCCGGACAAGCCGCCCAGCTGGCCCGGGGACAAATGTTCGACGCGGACCACGATGTCACCACTGGCACCGGCAAAAAGGAAACCAAAATTTGTTTGAGCGACCTGCCTTCCGAAGGCCACGGCATCGAACGCCTTTACGGTTTTCGCTACATGCTCATGGATGACTCATGCACGGGGAGCGAACCCAGAATGGGTTACTACCTGATCTCTCCTGATGACATGTTTGTAGATGAAAACGGCGAATATTGCACTTGGGTCAATGCGGACAATTGTGAAGAATGCTTCCGGGCCATGGGAACCAATTGCACCCAGGCCAACGACCTATTTTGGAGTTCCTTTGAGGGTCGGTTCAGCCCCTGGCGACATCCGCAGTTTTTCACCGGTCTTTCGGGCAGGGAAAAACGTTTCGGCTGGATCATCCCCCGGCAATACCCTCCCGAGTCACCCCACGCCCGAGTGGTTCCCGGCGACCAACAATGGGAACTTTTCTGGGACGACAAGAGTGAACATGATCCCGACTACGACTCGGGCATCCTCGATTTTGAATCTTACCGAGTTTGGGAAGCCACCCACTGGATTCGGCCCCAGGGCGTCGGACCTGAACAAACCCCACCTCATAACAATTGGAGCATGCTCCATGAAATCGATCTCATCAATATCGTCCCCGCTGGCATGGGGTTTTCTCCCAATGATTTACCCTTGGGACTAAACACAGGCCTGGAAGACTGTCGCTATACTCCTGCCTGCCTTTCGGACCCCAATTTTACCGGTCTGGCCCCGGTGATGCAGGATTTTGTAGAAGCCGATGTGGCCGGGGCTTTCCCCGTCATGCCCCCCTTGCGAGGCCATGACGGCACCGTCATTCCCGGGCGTGAAGTTTTTATTCCCTGGGAAACCCGCACCGATGTCCTGGATACGTTCTTTGCCGTCACCCCCCGCCTCACGCAGCCCGGTTCCGGTGGTGTCGACAAGCGCTCCACTGTCTTCTATCATTACCTGCGCACCGGGCTGCCCAATGGCTTCCCTGTGCACGTCAGCGTCACGGCCACCGATCACACCGTAGGCTGGAACGAGGATGATGTCATGGTGCTCACGGGACCTGGTCTGGGTGGGGAACCAGCCAACTCTCCCCTGGCCACCATGCCCGGTCCGTTGGGTCAAACTCCCCAGCAACGCGCCACCATGGGCAACAACATTTATGTCTATCCTAACCCAGCCACCCGGGAATCTCTGGCCGAGTTCAACCAGCAACCAGCCTCCCACGACGACCCCACCGGGGTCCGCATCATGTTCAACAATTTGCCCGAAGCCCACAATACCATCCGCATTTTCACCGTGGCAGGAGATTTGATCACAACCCTCCAACACGATGGCTACACCCAAGGTGGGCAAATATCCTGGAATCTGATGTCACGAAATGGGCAAGAAGTTGTCAGCGGAATTTATATCTATTCGGTGCACAGCGATCGCAGTGGATTTGACGACTTCAGGGGTCGTTTTGTAGTTATTAGATAAGAGCAGCTTCCCCCGGATGGGGAAACGCCGGCGACAGGGGTCATGGTGAGCACCCCATCGCCGGCACCTTTTTTTTAGATCACGACCACTCGGCCGTGGCCACCTTGATCATGTTGGTGGTCTCGCCTTTGCCAAAGGGAATACCGGCGGTGATAACCACATCCTGCCCCGGTTTCACATACCCACCCTGCAGAGCCTGGATGATGGAATATCTCTCGAGGTCTTCTGCACTCTCCACCTGAGGAATCACAATGGGGACAGCGCCAAAGGTCAGCGCCATGCGGCGAGCCGTTTCGGGCACGGGCGTCATCACCAGAACATCCTGACGAGGTCTGTACTTGGCCACCTCCAGGGTGGTGCCGCCTCTTTTGGTGCAGGTGAGAATGGCCGCGGCTTTCAAATCTTCTGCCATTTTTACGGCACTGTGGGCAATGGCGCCCTTAATGCTCATTTTGGCCGAATTCTCCAACTTCTCAGTCCAACCTTCATAGTCGAAATGATCTTCCACATCGGCCGCCACATCGCTCATCACCTTCACCGCTTCCATGGGATAACCACCCATGGCGGTTTCTTCCGAGAGCATGATCGCATCGGTGCCGTCATAAATGGCGTTGGCCACATCGGTGACTTCGGCCCGGGTGGGCTTTGGACTCTCCACCATGGAGCGCAACATCTGGGTGGCGGTGATGACAGGCTTAGCCGCCTCGTTGGTTTTCCTGATGATCATTTTCTGCACTCGGGGTACCAACTCCAACGGAATTTCCACCCCAAGGTCTCCCCGCGCCACCATGATGCCATCGGAAATTTCGATGATTTCGTCAATGTTATCGATTGCCTCAAACTTCTCGATCTTGGAAATGAGAGGAGTGTGGCTGCCATGAACCTTGATGATTTTTTTGGCTGTTCGCACATCATGAGCCGTGCGGACAAAACTGAGAGCCACAAAATCCACCTTCTGGTCCAGTCCAAACTGGAGATCCGCCAAGTCCTTTTCCGACAGGATGGGCGCATTGATGGAACGGGCCGGCAAGTTGATTCCTTTGTGGGAACTCAAGGGGCCGCCAACGATAACAGTGCAGCGCACATCGGTGTCCGTGGCTGAAAGCACTTTCAATTCCATGGCCCCATCGGCGAGCAGCAGCGTATCTCCGTTACGGACGTTGTGAGGAAGGTCTGCATAAGTCAGTCCCACTTCCTTGGCATCGCCCGGAACCTCCCGTGAAGTCAGAGTGAATTTCTGCCCTGCCTTCAAAGTGATTTCTCCAGCACCCATCACACCGGTGCGAATTTTTGGTCCACAGAGATCCTGTAAAATGGCGATGGGTTGGCCCATCTTTTTAGCCACTTTCCTGATGTCTTTGATCAGAGCGGCGTGCTCTTTGTGGGTGCCATGAGAGAAGTTCAGCCGGCAGACATTCATGCCCGCTTCCACCAATTTCTCCAACATTTCCGGAGTGCGGCTGGCCGGTCCGATGGTCGCAATAATTTTGGTCTTTTTCATAGTCCTCACCTTGAATGAGATGTGGTGGCGTCAGTCCAGAAAGAAGTCTTTGAACAACGGTGTGCCAGGCTGAACGGCGTACTGATCGAAATCCGTCTCTCCTTCTTCGGCCAGAATGGCCTCATCCGTAAAGAAATTTCCCGTGCACTGCTGGCTGGACCTGGTGAGCACCGCCCAGGCGGCCTCGCCCATGATCTCTGGCTTGCGGCAAGCCTGGATGGCTTTCTCTCCCCCCAACAGGTTACGAACTGCTGCCGTGGCAATGGCCGTGCAGGGCCAAAGGGCATTAAATGCCACATGGCGCTCCACAAATTCCTGGCTCATACCCAGCACCCATACGCTCATGGCATACTTAGCCAGGGTGTAAGCTGCGTGCCCTGCAAACCATTTGGGATCAAAATTCAGCGGGGGGCTGAGATTCAAAACATGGGGGTTTTCCGCTTTTAAAAGATGCGGAAGAGCCTTTTGGGTCACCAAATAACTGCCGCGAGCATTAATGTCGTACATGCGGTCGAAAGTTTTCATGGGAGTATCGAGAGTGCCCGTCAGGCTGATGGCGCTGGCGTTATTCACCAGAATATCCAAACCACCAAAATGTTCTACGCCGGTGTTGATGGCTTCGGTCACCTGTTCTTCAAAGCGAATGTCCGTCTTCACGGCCAGGGCTTTGCCCCCCGCGGCCTCAATTTCTTCGGCGGCGGAATGGATGGTGCCGGGCAATTTCGCATGAGCCTGGGTGGTCTTGGCTGCGATGATGATGTTGGCTCCATCACGAGCCGCCCTTAGGGCAATGGCTTTGCCAATGCCACGGCTGGCTCCGGTGATGAAAAGGGTTTTCCCGCGGAGAGTGCGCTCTGTGGTCATGGGCAAAGGCCTTTGTCATAAGGGTGGATCAGATGGCCACCTCGTTATAAAGCGTATCGCGCAACACCGGTCGCAAACCGACACCCGCAATAAAATCCCTGATTTCATCCACGGTCATGCCCTTGCCCGCTTCTCCTCCGGCGGCAAAAGTCACCCGTTCATCCACCACGGTTCCGTCCAGATCGTTGGCTCCGTAGCGAAGGGCCAGCTGAGCAATTTCCCGTCCCAGCATCACCCAGTAAGCCTTGATGTGGGGAATATTGTCAAGCATCAGACGCGACAGGGCAATGACCCGAAGTTTCATGATCAGGTCCGGACCGGGCAGGTGATCGAACTTGGTATTGGCCGGATGGAATGCCAGAGGAATAAAGCACTGGAAGCCGCCGGAAATATCCTGCTGCTCCCTTAAGCGCACCAGATGATCGACCCAATGCTCCGGGCCTTCCACATGACCAAAAAGCATGGTCGCGTTGCTCTTCAGGCCCACATCATGGACCAGGGCCGAAACTTCCAACCAGCGTTCAGCGCTCATCTTTTTGGAGGCAATTTGGGACCGAATATCATCGTGAAAAATTTCTGCTCCACCACCGGGGCAACTGTCCAGGCCGGCTTCGCGCAGGGCCGCGATGGTTTCAGGTACAGGCTTTTTGGCCAACTTGGCCAGAAAATCAATTTCCACCATGGTGAAGGCCTTCAGGTGCACCGTAGGGAACGCTTTTTTCAGAGAGCTGAGAATATCCAGATAGGTTTCAAATTTCCAACGGGGATGCAGTCCACCCACGATGTGAAATTCGCTCACATCCGGTGAATAATCTCGCCGGGCAATCTCCACACACTCTTCAGGAGAGTAGGACCAGGTGCCTTCGGCGTTGGGGTCGTCGGCATATGCGCACAGCTCGCATCCCACATAACAGACATTGGTGGGATTGATGTGGCGGTTGACGTTGTAATAAACCGCGTCCCCGTGCTGGCGCTGGCGGTCGTGATGGGCCAGCAGGCCGAGGGCGGGCAAGTCATGAGTGGTGGCCAGGCGCAGTCCGTCTTCGGCAGACAGACGTTGGCCAGCTTCAACCTTCAGGGCGATATCGTGCAGGGAATGGTTTGCAGGCAGCATGAGTGTAAGCCCCCATCTGACGGGGGCTCACCTCGTCAGCTCTATTTAGTCGTCGGCCTTGGCTGCCAGTCGGAACTGGGGCAGCAGGGTGACGTCAAAAACACGTTTATTTCTGGTGCGCACAGCCTTGATCTCTTCAACATTCTTGCGAATGCCAGCCAGGGCAGCCGTCACTTCAAAATTATTGTACCGGAAACCAAAATTACGAAGTTTTTGCATGGACGCCACAAGTTTCCGCTCGGCAAGGGCCCATTTGTTGTCTTCCAACTGTTCAAAACCTTCGCAGGCTTCATGCAGTCCCATCCAGAAAGCTTCGTCCCGGCCCTGGGCCATGGCCAAACCTTCGGCACTGCAAACCACGGCTTTTTTGTAGTCCCGTACATTAAAAGCATTCACTGTGTCGGCCAGATAATCCGCACTCATTCTTACGTCTCCTCGTCTTCATCGTGTTCATCCGCCGTGTCCAAATAGCGCGAAGCTTCTTCGTCGTAGGCGAACCGGGTCATATCCTGGATACGGTCCACATAAAGGATGCCATCGAGGTGGTCGCATTCGTGCTGCATCACCACGGCGGGAAATCCTTCCAGATTGAACTCTTCCAGTTGGCCCTTTTCATTGTAGGCTTTGACCGAAATGATGGCCGGGCGTTCTACCCATCCACGCATTCCGGGAACACTGAGGCAACCTTCGTACATGCCAAGTTGGTCTTCCTCATCGCTCAATACCGTAATTTCGGGATTGATCAGGATACGGAAGCTGGGACGACCTTCTTCATCAGCCTCTCCACCGGCAATGCACAGGCGGACAGCTTGATGAACCTGGGGGGCGGCCAGACCCACGCCATTGTATTCACCCATCGTTTCAAACATATCCCGGATAAGCCGCTGAATCTCAGGCCCAGTGATGGCTTTGGGATCGATGGTTTTACATTTTTGACGCAGAACGGGATGCCCCAAACGGGCGACCTTCAAAATGGACATGGTAGGCATGCCTCCTTCAAAATGAGGTTTCAGGCGGAACAGAACCGGTCCACCATAACCCATTTTCAACCAATGCAAAAGGGAGGCCGTATGGAATTTTATTCAAGAATCAATTTCAAGGCGTTTTTGAGCTCTTGCGGAGGGCTTCCTGACCCCATTGCCGCCCTGTGGGGAAAAACACTCAACAAAGGCTGACCTCCTCTAATAGGGAAGAAACCTGTCACTTGGGGGATTTTTTACCGCCCACCCCCTTTGATAATCATCTGTCATTCCTTTTATCTTGACCGGGTTTTTCCCCTCCATTTACATTCCCGAAAGATTGCCGGTCCCAGCATCAGGAGGTCTTAGCCCTCCAGAATTTCACTCTCGAAACCGTTTGCCCTCACGGAAAAACATCAGGAGTCTCATGGCCGACCATCCCATATCTCACCCTGCCGAGACCCCGCCCTCCAACAGGGTGCTGCCTGCCCTTTTGAATATTCTGAAACTTGTAGCCCTGCTCTATCTTTTCCTGGTGTCCATCGCCCTCTTCGGAGCGGCTTTCAAAATGGCGGGTAAGGGATTTAGCGAGCAGCTCATTGCCACCACCACCAATCCCGTGGTCGGCCTTATGATTGGCCTGTTGGCTACTTCCCTGATTCAAAGCTCTTCCAGCACCACCAGCATTGTGGTGGGTATGGTGGCCGGGGGCGTTTTGACGGTCAATGGCGCCGTGCCCATCATCATGGGTGCCAATATGGGGACCACCGTCACCAATACGCTGGTGGCCATGACGTCCATGAATCGTCGCACGGAGTTCCAGCGAGCTTTCGCCGGCGCCACCATGCACGATTTTTTCAATCTGATGAGCATTGCGATCCTTTTCCCCATTGAACAAGCCACCCATTTTCTGGAACGTTCGGCCACCTGGTTGAGCACCATGTTGGTGGGCGCTGATGGCACCAAATTTCCCAATCCGGTGAAAGCTGCCGTCAAACCTGCCATCAATCAGATTAAAGAGTTTTTGCACCAGTTTGAACTTTCTCAGGTTGTGATGGTGGTCATCATGGTGGTTTTGGCTCTGGCCGGAATCTTCTTCGCCCTGACCTTCCTGACCAAAGTTCTCAAAGTATTGGTTCTGAACCGAGCCGAAGGAGCCTTCACCCAGAACCTGCGCAAAAGTGGTATGGCCGCCATGCTGGTGGGGCTGTTGGTTACCGTCGGTGTTCAAAGCAGTTCCATCACCACCAGCTTAATGGTGCCGTTAATCGGTGCGGGCATCGTGCCTTTGGAGTCGGCTTTTGCCGCCACCATGGGAGCCAATATTGGTACTACGGTGACGGCTCTGCTGGCCTCCATGACCGGCACACCCGGCGCGGTGACGGTGGCTCTGGTGCACCTGTTGTTTAACATTTCCGGGATTCTACTCATCTATCCCATTGCTGCGGTGCGGCGCATTCCTTTGCGTTTGGCTACTGGCCTGGCCGCCGCTACGGCCGAGAAAAAGTATTACGCCATTCTCTACATGGTGGGTGTTTTCTTCGTGATGCCCCTGCTGTTCGTCTTGATCGACAAATTACTGAAGGCCAGCTAAAGCCGGCTTCGCATTTCATCGGGAGGAAGCCACATGGGTTTCGGATCGATTCTGGATTTATTCAAAGAAGACAACTGGAGCAACGAACTGGTGGACAAAATCGGCGAAATGCTGGAGTTGGCAGATACCATGTTCACTTTTGCCAGCGGTGTCGTTGTGGAAGGGAAACCCAACGACGACCCCCAGACCAATTTGTACGACAAAGACAAGCGCATTAACAAACTGGAACGGAAGATTCGCCGCCGGGTGGTGTCGCATCTTTCCATCAAGGGGTCCCGGGCTGAAGTGCCATCCGGTTTGATTTTTATGAATGCGGTGAAAGACGGCGAACGGCTTGGGGACTACGTCAAAAATGTTCACGAAGTGTTTGAGATGCAGCCTGACAATGTGGACCGGGCCCTTTACCAGAAATGGTTGAGCGAACCCAGTAAAGTGGTCAGCGAACTCTTCGGTAAAACCCGGGAAGCTTTTGCTGAAAGTGATGAAGCCCTGGCTGGACATGTGATCAAAACGGCCAAGAAGCAGGGCCGGGAATATGAAACCATGATCAGAGAAATCACCGCCAGCCCTATCCCCACCCACGATGCTGTTTGTCTGGTTCTGGTCTTGCGCTTTTACAAGCGATTGGTGGCCCACATGAGCAACATCAGTAGCACGGTCGTTATGCCGGTGGATATGATTGATTTTTATGACGAGCCTGAAAACTGATTAGTGTATTGACGCGGAAATTTCATCCCCCACGCCGCTGCAGGTGTGGGGGATTTTTTATTTGTTGAGAATGAGTCGGGCAACCTCAGTGGGACTGGCTAGTTGAGAGCCCTGCATCCGGCAAATATGGGGATCACCCGGGCATTGGGTGCGGCAGTATTCCTCTTCAGGCAGGCTGAATGTGGCTGTATTTCCCAAGGGGCCCCAAAGGGCAGGCTCGCAGGCGGGCAAAGGGCAGAAGAGGGAATGAGTTGGCACCTTCAAGGCCGCTGCCATATGCATAGGGCCAGTGCTGGCTGAGACCAGTAGATCCAGAGCCCGCAGGGGGACCATCCCCTCTCGCAGGTCTGTTCCAATACAGGGGTACAGGACGCCTGGTAAGTTCTGCAATGGTTCCGGTATGATGTAGTCGGTGACCACCACTTGGACCGAACCATCTTCCTGAAGAATGTGCGCTAATTTGGCGTAGTCGGCAGCCTCCCAGTTGGGAGAGGACAGACCGCTGGTGGCATTCAACCCGATCACCCGTTTGCCGGCACCCCACTTAGCTGCCCAGATAGCAGCCTGATTTTCTTCGGCCTCTGTGAGATGAATTTCTGGGGCAATATCATCCGTTTTAACACCGATGCTGCGCGCCAGGTCCATGCTGTAGTCTGCCTCGTGGCGGCCCTTTTGGAACTTTCTGGTCATTACTGGCCGGGCCAAAGTCAGAGCATGAAAAAGAATGATGCCGTGGCCAACCCTGAAAGGAATGCCAGCGCAGAAAGCCATGTAATTGATGCGGGCTTCGGGCAGTAGCATCAAGGCGTGGGTGAACCGATGGCTGCGTAACTCACGGACCATGGGCCAAAAAGAATCCTGGCGGGTTTCCGGCGTGAAGTTATCGGTGATGACGGTATCCACATGCGGATTGTTGGTGAAGAGGTGCTTGGTGGCACCGCGCAACAACATACCCACATGGCTGTCGGGCCAGCGTTTTTTGATTTCCCGCGGGATGGCGGTGGCCAGCACGGCATCACCGATGCGGTCCTGACGAATGATGAGGATTCGTTTTTGCATGGTATCAGAATTGGGCTACTGCTGGTTTGAGGCAAGTTATTTGTTCATGATTCATTGGCTGCAGCGCCCAATTCCTGATCCCCTGTTTTCAGGTCTTTATCATTCTGGAGCTTTTTCTGTGTCACGAGCGCACCTGAAGCCCACATTAAAATCTCCCCAGCTACCAGCCAATGCATTGCGCACATGAACTTTGTTGCAACCTGTTCCGCTGAACCAACCGCCACCTTTGATGACTCTCAGTTTGCCTTTGGCTGGGCCTGTTGGGTTATCTATGGGACTCTCTGCTGAATAATCTTCCGAATAATAATCGGACACCCATTCGCGAACATTGCCCACCATGTCATGCAAGCCATATGCATTGGGACGAAAGCTTCCCACAGCTACCGGCCCACCCAGTTTGGCGGATTTGGTATTTGCAGTGGAATCGGGCAAGTCATCTCCGATGTCGTATTTTTTTCCCTCCAGACCTCCACGAGCGGCGAACTCCCATTCAGCCTCCGTGGGCAGGCGCCGGCCAATCCATTTGGCATAGGCCTTACCGTCGCTGTTGCTCACCCCAATAACCGGGTGGTCAGGAAAATCAGGGCCACTGCGAAAACGTTCCAGGTCCCAGAATACAGGGAGCTTGCGATCAGTGGCTTCGCAGAAGGCCAGATATTGCGCATTCGTTACTTCATGTTTGTCCATATAAAATGAACTTATCCGAACCTGGTGTTGTAGATAACCGCCTGTACCATCTTTCACGCCCATAAGAAACTCACCACCGGGGATGAGAGCCTCCACCGTGGGCTCAAAATCTTTAGGCAACTCGGGCGCGGCCTGCAGCTGGCCAAAAGTAAAACAGAGTAGGGTAAGGATTATCAAGCGTGACATAGGGGCCCTTCCAGGAATGGAATCATTCACTTCCAGTAATTGAGTTTATGCAAAGCATCTACAAGTAACACCAATTTAGGGAACATTGCCCGCCGGGGGGTAAAATCCTTGGCGACCGTTTTCATGCAGATGAGTATGGCATTGAGAACATAAAGTTATAAGATTTTTTAAATGGTTGGTTCCACCTTTTCTTCGGCTGACGATGTGGTGAATCTGCAGAAACCTGGTATTTCCACACCCAACCACCTGGCATCGATGCTGGTCTCGGCTCAACACCTGGCGCCTCACTGAGGGCTTGATTGTGGCACGATTGCGTTGGCCGAACTCTACCAACTGGGCATCGCAACTGAGGCGTTCCAACTCCTGAGCCGAGAGAGCTACGGGACCGCGGCTGGTGGTAACCTCGGTCTTTTCACAGGCTGGGCAATGGTGGATGTGGATTTGGACTGGAGATGCGCTGTCTGCCCCTTGAGGATCAACAGAGTCAACCAAAGCGGCCAGCCCCTCGAGGATGGACTCCACCTGGGGTGAGCCAGCTGGGATGGCTCCTTTTTTATGCAGTTTTTCCCAGAGGGCGTCGAAACGGGCCAACTGTTCAGTGGTCATTTCCAAGGTCACTCTGTGTTGGGACGCTACGGTTGGAGTTGACAAGGAGGGGCGTTCCAATAGAGGAATTTGCCTCGGGTTATCTTTGCCTTTGGCCTTCGCATTCTTTTGGGCCTGAGAGATTTTTCGGGCCAGTTCTCGTCGGGGGCTGTGGCGGGCTTCGGTCAACCAATCAGCCTCATTTTGGGGATTGGCAACCTTGATGATTTCTCGTGCTTTGGTGTAGCCAATACGGCCATCTTCCAGCTCTTTTTTCAATTGAGGCAAATCATCCAGCTTTTTCGAAAGCCGCAGAAAATCTCCTGTTTTGGTGTCTGAGAAACCCAATTCCTGTTTTGCGTAGAGATAAATTGAGGCATAACCCAGCTCTGAATACAGTTTTCGGCCATGAATCTCTTTGAACCACAACACTGCACAGTGTTTGGCCTTGGCCATGGTTTTAAGAGCCTTTTTCAGGGCCTTGTTGGCGGAATAAGCTGAAGATCCGGGCATATACGGGGTTAAACTTGCGGTTGCCATAGCACAACCTTTCGTCATGGGGTCAAAACCATACGGGAGGTGGCTTAAATTCAAAATACGAAAGTTTAGCGAAAACAGCAAGAGAAATGTTGATTATTTTAAAAATAAACCACCCCCCGGGGGGCAAATCCCTACCTCCCCAAACCTAGAGGTTGACCTCACAAACATGATGCGCAACCTTTTACCCATGAATACCATCACCGCATTTATGATCGTTAAAAACGAAGAACAACTGCTGGCCCGCTGCTTTGAAAGCATGCGTGGTGTTGTGGACGAGCTCGCCATTCTGGACACAGGCAGCACCGACGGCACCGTAGCCATCATCGAAAAGGAAGCCGCCGCCGGGCATTTTCAGCGCGTACAACTGGGGCATCACGAATTCAAAGATTTTGGCAGTGCCCGGCAGGCCAACCTGGACCTTGTCACCACTGAATGGGCGCTGTGGATGGATGCCGATGAATTGCTTTCTCCCATGCTGCGCGCACGGTTGTTGGAAATGCGCCAGAGTGGGCATCTGGAAGATCATGACGGGTGGGACATTCACCGGGCCAACCGGGTTCTCGGACGGGTTATGAAAAGTCGCCGTTTGGCCGCCAATTTTGTTCTACGCCTCTTCCGTGCAAAAAAAGGCCGACTCACCGACAGCCTGGTTCACGAAGGCATGATCATGGATGAAGGTTGCAGCATCGGGACCCTGAACGAACCCATCCTCCATGATACGATGCTGGAAATTGGGCCATACCTGGAAAAAGTTTCCATGTACACCACCCTGGATGTGGCCAATCCCAACGACAAGAAATTCAACCCACTGCATATGCTGATCACCGGGCCCCATACTTTTTTTAAGGATTACGTATTAAGAGGAGGCCTCGTGGATGGCTGGCCGGGTTTTGTCTGGTGCAGCATTTCCGCATGGACCTGTGTGCAGCGAGACGGAAAACGCCTGGTTCGTGATTTCAAAAGAAAGTGATTCTTTAACTCGGCCAAGGTGGCAATTCAACCTCAAAAGCTACGCACTTACCAGTTTCTCTGGCGGAATCCCTGCCCAACCATCCCGACATAAGTAAAGTAATAAACTCGCTGAAAGTCAGAACCGATAACCGTTGATTACTGCCTGAACTGCATCTCATACAACTGCTGGTATCGGCCACCCGAAGCCAGCAACTCGTCGTGAGTGCCCACCTGGACCACCCTGCCCGCCTCCAGCAAATAGATCCGGTCCACGTTTTGAATTGTGGAAAGACGGTGGGCGATGACAATGGTTGTGCGGTGCTTCACCAACCGGTCGATGGCTTCCTGCACCAGCAGCTCGGACTCGGTATCCAACGCGCTGGTGGCTTCGTCCAACAAGAGGATGGGCGGATTGCGCAAGATGGCCCGAGCAATGCTCAGGCGTTGGCGTTGGCCTCCCGAAAGCTTCAACCCCCGGTCGCCGATGATGGTCTGGTACCCCTGAGGCAGTTTCATGATAAAGTCGTCGGCATTGGCGGCCCGGGCTGCCTGGCGCACGGCCTCTTCGGTCATGTCCTGCAGGCCGTAGGCAATGTTGTTAAAAATGGAATCATGGAAGAGAATCACTTCCTGGGTGACGATGCCCATGCTGCGCCGCAAGCTGCCCAGTTCCAACTCCTGGATATCCACACCATCGATGAGAACCTGGCCTGAGTCTGGGTGATAAAAGCCGGGGATCATATCGATGAGGGTGCTTTTGCCGCCGCCGCTGCTGCCCACAAGAGCCACAATTTCTCCTGGCTGCACCCGCAAATTGATGCCCTGCAGAACAGGTTCGCCGGGTAGGTATGCAAATTTCACCTGATCGAATTCTACGCTGCCGCGGACGTTTTCCAAAATCTGACCACCACCGCCGGTTGCGATTTCTGAAGGCGTATCCAGAATGTCAAAAATGCGGTCGGCCGCCGCCACGCCTGCCTGGATCTCATTGTTCACCTGGCCGAGGTTTTTAATGGGTTTGACGAGGCTGAAAATCATGGCAAAGAAAACAAGGAACAGATCTGGAGCCATCAAACCGCCGGTGAAAACCTTACTGCCACCGTACCAGAGAATGAACAGCCCCACCGCCGAAGACATGATTTCCGTCAGGGGGGAGGACATCTTCATATAACGGTTGAAACGGAATATTTGCTTGAACAGTTCGGCGCTGCGAGTCAGGAATGATTTGTTCTCAAAGTCTTCCATGGCAAAGGCTTTGACTACCCGAATACCGTATACAGTTTCCTGCAGCTTGATCGTCAGGGTGGCCATTTCTTCCTGCTGCCGGTGGCTGATTTTGCGCAGGCCTTTGCCAATACGGATGATGACCACCAGGCTGGCCGGCAGCATCACCAGAGCCAACAGCGTCAGTTTCCAACTGATGACCAACGCCACAGCCAGCAGCATGATGATTTGGATGGGATCACGCAGCAAAGTAGTGAAGCTCACACCCACACATTTCTGGGCCATCAGCACATCGTTGGTCGCGCGGCTGATCAATTCGCCGGCTTTGTTTTTGTGGTAAAAAGACAAAGGCAAAGTTGTGAATTTCATGTACAGAGCATTGCGCAAGTCGCGGATGATTTTCTCACCCACGTACACCATGAGAATATCCTGGAAATATCCCGTGATGTTTTTCAGCAGAAGGATAACAAAGAGAAACATACAGACGCGCAGCAGGTTGTCCTGCCGGGTGCCGTTGAGAAGATTGTCGTAGGTCCAATCCATGGCCTCGGCCAATTGGCGCTTACCCCAGGTTCGTGTGTCTTCCAGGGCGGCTAACCTCTCGCGAGTTGAGGAATCACCTGGAAGTTCACTGTCCGGAGCTTCAATCTGGACCTGCTCCACCGCTGGCCGGTTGCCTTCATCCAGAAACATGGCCTTCAAAAATGGAGAGATCATGGTTAAACTGAACACGCTGAAAAACGAGAACAGGGTGACAAAAATCACAGCTAAAACGGCCTGGGTTAAATAGGGCCGAATCATTTTCACCATGCGCCAATAGGAATTCATTGAGTCTATCTTTCCGGACGGGTTGCGACAATTTCACCACGGATGGCAGGAGAGCGAAATTTCCAGATCAACCAGATGTGCGGAGGTGAGAATGAATATCATTCCTGTTCATAACAACTCCTTAGCGAGGCAGCATAAATCCTGCCCCGCCAAGGGTCAACCAGCAACCGGATTTTACCGGGGCACTGCAATATAGATACTTCGTCGCTGCTGCGACTTATACACTCTCAGGAAGGCCGGCTTGCTGGTGTTCTGTTCCAGCGCCTCACGATAACCCTCCAATGTGGTAACCTCCCGATTGTCCACCTTGAGGATGACATCACCCTCCGACAGCCCCACCCGGGCGGCATTGCTGGACGGGTCGACGCTTGTGACCAGCAGGCCGTTGAACTCTTCAGGAATTTCCTGGGTGCCCCGCACACCAACGGTAAGTTCGCGCACCGTCACGCCGTCCAGAGTTTCGTCCTCGGTGATTTCCGGAGTTGTGGGCTGGGTAATTCCGGTGCTGGGAAAGGCAGCCAGCTTGACCTTCAGGTTTTTCTCTTTGCCATCCCGCAGAATGAGGATCTCGGCCTTGTGATCCACCGCAGAGAGGCTGATCACGTTGCGCAACATGCTGGGATTTTTGATTTCCCGTTTATCCACTTCAAGGATGATATCGCCTTCCTTGATACCCGCCCGGGCTGCTGGCGTATCATCATTCACGGTGACCACAAGAGCGCCGCGAGGCTTTTCCAGGCCATAATAATCGGCCACCGATTGGTCCACCGGTTGGGGCTGCACACCCAGGTAAGCCCGTTTCACTTCGCCGTCTTTTTTCAAGGCCTCAATGATGTAGAATGCCATATTTGAAGGGATGGCAAAACCGATGCCCTGGCTGCCACCATCGCGGCTCAGGATGGCCGAGTTCATGCCCACCAACTCGCCACGCATGTTCACCAAAGCGCCGCCGCTGTTGCCGGGGTTGATGGAAGCGTCTGTTTGAATCAGGTCTTCGTAATCGATGAGACCAATGCTCCGGCCCAGGGCGCTGACAATACCCATGGTGACGGTTTGCCCCACTCCAAAAGGATTGCCAATGGCCATAACCTGGTCGCCCACACGCAGGGCCTCGCTGTTGGCCACGACGATGCTGTTCATGTTCTGGGCATCAATTTTGATCAGGGCCACGTCGGTGCGGGGGTCGGTGCCGATGATTTCGGCTTTGAATTCCCGCTCGCCGGCAATGGTGACCCGAATGTCCCGGGCGCCCTCCACCACATGGTTGTTGGTGATGATGTAGCCGTCGGAAGAGATGAGCACACCGGAGCCCAGACTGCTGTTGGTGCGTTCGCCGCCTTCGTCCGGGTCGCCAAAGAAGCGGCGGAACATGGGGTCTTCCATGAAGGGATGTTGGGAACGCATGTCCACCACTTTTTCAGCGGAAATGTTGACCACGGTGGGTCCAGCTACGTCCACGACGTCGGCGTAGGAACGAAGAGGATTATCGGATTGGGCCTGAGCGGCCATGGGGATCAGAAGCAAAATAACCAGCAGGGCGCCGAAGGCGCGGCCTTTGATGCTCGAAGACATAAGAGAGTCCTTTCAGGAGTATTTCAAATCAGGGGAATATCTCATTGATCGAGACTTGCAACGCCAGATCCCGAAATTAGTTTCCAACAACCTATAAAAAAACCCGGCCTTCCGCAGGGGAAGGCCGGGTAAAAACAATGGAAAAGCCGGCGATTAACCGTCTTCACCAATGGCATCTACAGGACACTCTTCGATGGCCTCGCGGCAAGCTTCTTCTTCTTCCTCATTTTCCGGCTGCTTGTTGACGAAACTGTAACCTTCGTCTTCGTTGCGGTCGAAATTGTCAGGAGCGGTCTGGCGACAGAGGTCGCAATCGATGCATTCGGTATCCACGAAAAAGGCGCCGTCGGCGTTTCCTTCAACCTTGCTGCTGGCGTCGGCCATGGGTATTCCTCCAGATGATGTTCAGGTCACCCGACCACAAAGGCCGGTTCTACATAAAAAGCCACTCGACTTAAATATAACAGATTTCTTCTCGCGCCAACCTTTTTTACGCCTTGTTTTTGAAAGGCAGGAAGGTCATGAAGTCTGCGTGGTGGACGATGTAGGCTTCTGTGGTGCGTTTGACCATGTCGCCTTCTCCCGCGTGAGCCGCGATAATGTGGCACCCACTGCCAGGCACACCGGCCAAGATGGCTCCGGCAATGCAGACGTCCATGTCCACGGGCTACGTGCACAACGCAGCGCTTGTAGGCCACGAAGCTGACTATCAGAACTGGCACCAAGAGGATGAAAGGGATGGTGTTCAGGTCATCCACCGTCAAGGGGCTGTGCTCCAGGGCGAATGGGTTAATATCCAAAAGGCGAATAAATCATAATGTTATCGCCGCCGTTTCCCAGCGCCACAAGATGACCATCCTCCAAAACCTGTACATCTGAAATCTCGTTCAAACAAGGCCCAGCCACAAGTTCCCAATCGACCAAATGAGGATCGTCCGGGACTCTGAGCACCATGGAGTGGTTGGATGTGACCACCAAAATCCCGCTGGTAGTCTCCACAATGGCTTGGGGATACACGTCAGAGCATCCGGGCATGGGTACCATATATATATGCTCCCCCATGGGCACTCCGTCCTGCCACTGGGCCAGGATGAAATCGCTATTCATGAATTTCAATACACCCGGTTCAGGTTCCCAGGCCACAGCAGCCCTCATCCCAAGGGGGATGGAAAATACTCCGCTGGGGGAAATATATTCCGCGCGAGTTTGTAAAACGGCGATGAAGTTTTGCTCTTGAGTCAGAAAAGCCCTGACATATAAATCTTCCTTCCACACCCGCCATATGCTTCCCGTCCAGAAATAGCCAATATCTCTCATGGCCAGACAGACTTCGCCTTCCCGGCTCACTAACAGTTTTCGGGGGCGTCCATCTTCAGTGGGTATTTCCGTGGCAAAAGTGATGTTTCCATTCTGAACACGATATAAATTCCACTCTGTGGCCAAATAGAAATCATCAAGAGTGGCGCCATGAATCAAAGAATAGGAGGTCAAATGTTCCCGTACTTCAGAACTCAAAAAGTCAATGGACTCCAACCCTGAGGCCGTGGCTCTGAACAGCGACCCTTCAGTGGCGCCAACCACGGTGCCATCATCTAGCCGTTGCAGTTGATCCACCTCCACAAGTCCGGCTGGGTCCAGGGAACTGATGACGTTGTTTTGATCATCCAAACTCGTCCAGGATAACGTTCCATACCAGCCTGCCGCAAAGGCCTGGTTGTCGGGGCCAGGAGCCAGACACTGGGGGTTACTCAGACCTTGATAAGGGACAACTTCCACGGGGTCCACCGAGAGATCCAGACGGTAGTACTCGTTGTAGCCATACATCAGCCACAAATAACCGTCGTGCACTTTCATATGATCGTTCAAGGCGTAGTATTGGATTTCAGTCATCTCTCGCCAACCATCCAACTCACGAATCCAAAGTCCGCCGGCCCAGACAGCCAACCGCCCATCGTCCAAACGTACGATGGACTGAACAAACCAGGCTTCCCACAGGGGTGAAGAAACATCTTCCCACTGCCCATTCACCAAAACCCTCAAAAGACCGTTGCTGCCTCCGGTAAATACAGAATCAGCGAAAGCACAGACGGAATACAAATGAGTGCTATCGGGCACCGCAACCATTTCCCAGGCTGAACCGGGCTGCCCCTTGGCCAACTGTCCATTTTCCCCCGCCAGCCACACCTGGGAACCGTTGGATCGGGCATCTCTCCAGGGGGTATCCGCCAGAGGCTCCATCGTCTGCCACTCTCCGTCTTGACGAAAGGCCAGGACGCCATTTTCCCCCGCCGCCATCAGATCGCCATCTGCATTGGCCGCAACCACATTCAGATTCTCCTGGATGCCTAAGTCTACGACCTGCCATTGGGAGTTAGCATCACATTGGAGAATGAGCCCAGCTCCTCCCACAACCACGGGCATTTGCTCCGCAGGCCACACCGCATCCCTTGGCCTTTTTGAATCGCAGATGTTGCCATGATAACTCCAGCCCTGGTCCAATGGGCGCTCACAGGAAGGACCGGATGGAACAAGGGGGATGACTTCCCCTTCACTGCAGCCCAACAGGCCCATCAACCCCAGCAAGGAAATACAGAGGGCGAAAAGACGGAACCGGGTCATGGCGCAGCCTCCGGGTCCACCAGAAAAACATAACCATAATCCTGCAGCATGAAGGAGCCATCTCCGTTGCTGGTCAACGTACCGGAATCGTAAATAATTGTCCTAAAATTCACGCCCATGTCGAACCAGTTTCCCCCATCATACCTCAGCAGGGTCGAGTGATCATAATCGAAAACCACCCAGCCACCCAACCCGTCGGAAATCAAGGTATTGATACGGGCCGCCTCCCCTTGGGTGGTGCCCCAGGTGGGAGTGATGTCTAAAATTTCCCCGTCTTCAATGACCACTAACCGCTCGACACCACCCACAGCCAGACGGCCACTTTCTCCCGAAGCACATACTCTTGGGGTCCATCCCTGAAAAGTCAGAGTGATAGCATTTTGCTCAGGCTCAACCACTCGCAGATGTGTCCGGGTTAAGAGCTGAATTTTCTCGGGAGATAACCATTGCGCACCGATAACAGACCATTGTGATTCATCGTGGAATCCCACCCAGTTGAGTTGCCCCTGGGTCCAAACGCCCACCTGATCGTAAGAGAGAAAAACGATCTTCCCGTCGGGCTGAAGGTACCCAGTCAGGCTTTGATCAAAGGTGATTATCCGGTAACTTTCACCCTCCCACACGGCCAGTTTGTTTCCACTCCAAAAAACCAGATGATCCTGATCATCCACCAGCATCCTTTTATTGATTGAGCTGCGATCAGAAGAGCCAAAGGGGTCGCCAACCACTTCCCATTGCCCCTCTGTCCCCATGACATGGAGACCATGATACATGTACAGGTGATCCATGCCTCCATAACGAACCACCGTTTGGGGGTAACCCAGAGGTGCCGTATTTTCAACCAATTCCATACCATCAAAAATCATGGACCCACCCTGAGAACAATACAGGATACGGCGTGAGCCATCCGCAAGAGACCACGCCCCAGTGTTATGGTAATCAGGGATAGTATTCTGGAAAAAGGCCCATGCTTCTCCGTCCCAGCGAAGAAGTTGGTCTAAGTATCTGGGAAGACCAAAAAGCTGGTTTTCAAACCAGAACAGATGCTCCAGCACAATGTCGGTGGCCATAAGCTGCCAACTGCGCCCATTATTGAGTAGGAAACCGTAATCACCGGGCATGCGGATGGCCATTTTGCCATCTTCGCTGCATTGCAGTTCCACACCATTATTATTTACATCAGGCCACACAGGGTCTGAAACCTGCCATCCGTCAGGGGTTTCCGTGATCAGCTCCAGGTGTCGGGTGAGAAAAACCGGGGGCTGGCCGTATTCACACCAACCGTGCATGATGTCTGGATCACCCGGCAGATCCTGTTGGGACCATTGCCCGGTACCATCCCGGCGCCACAGACCACGAGTGTTGCCCTTGTAGTACTCGTCTTCATGGTCCCCCATGAGCAGCAGGCGATTTTCATGATCCAGCAACAGACGGGTGCCGGTATCCCAATCCAGATCCAAATCCTGATCCAGTTCCCACCGACCATCCTGGAAAGAGAGAACACGGCCGTTGTAATCGGTCATCCAGAGTAAGCCGTCAGGTCCGGCGATCAAATCACGCACAAATAAATCGTTGGGGCGGGGTAAGGTTTCAAAACCGGTGGGAGTCACGGCGTACACCATGCCGCCACGGGAGCCAAAATAAAAGCGCCCGTCCACCACTGCAGCCGGTGAAGGGTTGAAGTTATTGTGCACCGTGGTCACCCCGGTGACTGTCCCCCAGGCTTGTTCCTCGATGATATAGTTGCTGTTGGCTGGCATAACTTCATAGCGGTCCTGGCTGCCACAACCGGCCAGCAACATCAGGGACACTATGAAAACAATTCCCCAAAACGATTTCATGGAAATCAGGTCATCTCCGAAATAGTCATCTTTTTATTCAGGACCCAAGCCACCAGGACTCCGGCCAATGTCAGGCCAGCCAGTAAAACAAAGGGCCAGAAATATCCCCCACTGCTATCGCGCACCAAACCGGCTATGGGTGGCATGATGAAGATGCCGATGTTGGCGCATGTATTGAGTATACCAAAACCACGGCCATGATGGGAAGGAGGAAGCACACCACCGGGAAGTGAAAGCAAGGGCGTGACCACCAGGGCCATGGCTCCGCCCAACCCAAAACCCAGCATCAGGGGTGTGGCGCCATTGGAAGCGGCCAAGGCCAGAAATAAGGTCAGCAAGGTCATGCCCCCGGCAACAAACATCGGCTTGCGGCCAAAACGGTCCCCCATCAAACCGATGACCGGGCCCAGGGATGCGGAGCACCACATGGGAAGACTGGTGAACAGCCCTCGTTCCTGAGAACCAAATCCCATTTCCAGATAGTGATCGGGAGCAAAAGTGAGGAAACTTGTCATGGCGCCATTGATGAAAAACCAGATCAGACCGGCAATCCAAACAACCTTCAGGCCATCACTCGTGTCACTGGTCTTCACATCCGGCAGGTCTGTAGAAACGGCTGGAGGCCGGTTGAAAAGAAAGCGGCCGGCAAGAAAGAAGATGAAGGAAACCGCCACACAGGCCAGGCCAGCCCGCAAGGGCACGGCCCGCCAACCCAACCGCTCAGCCAGAGGACCGGCTACATTATAAATGACGATAATTCCTACGGGGATAGCGCTGCCGCTGATGCCAATGGGCAATCCCAAAGGCCGGCCCTGGAATAAGCGGGTCACCATACGCTGCATGGCCACCACGCTGAAGACGGCCCCCACACCAGTGAGCAGGCGGGCCAGGAGAATCAGAGAGTAGCCTTCGGCCAGGGACATGGCTGCCGTGGCCGAGCCCATGAGCAGAATGCCCAATGCCCCAATGATGCGGGCGCCAAACCGATCCACCAACCAGCCACCACCAATGGAAAACAGAATGCCCGGCAAGGCAAACAAAGCCATCAGCATTCCGCCCTGGCCATGATTCAAACTCAGATCCTTGATGACATAAGGAAGGACGGGAGGGATGAGGTGGAACATAGCCCCCATGGACATTAACCCAAGATAGAGAACGACTAAGCCTGACCAGGCAATACCTGCCGGGTACAGGGGTGACGTTTTTATGTTAGTCGTTGTATTCAACTCACTTAACCGACGTTGAGTTTCAGAATCAAAATGAATCCTTCCCACTTGCAAGCTGCACGAATAAAGCAAAACAGGTGCAAAATGCAGTGGCTTCAAGGTTGGGTTCCGGGGCCTCATCCCACAGGGGAACAAGGCCTCACAGCTCTAATATCCACTCTCCCATGGTCTTTTTCCAGGCCGGAACCAGACCTGAGCTGCTGGCATCCCCTTTGCAACTCCCCCAACAAGAGACTTTATCACACTCAATTCCAAATTTCGCCGAAAAGAGCAGCCTCATGAAACGATTCAATACCACCCTGATTATTCTCGGAGCCCTTTCCCTAATTCTGATTCAAGGCTCTGCCATGGCCCAGACAGAACTGCCCGTCAGCTACTCGTGGTCTGCCCCAACCGACGGTTCACCTGTGGATCATTATGTGATTCAGCATTCCGTCAATGGGGGAACTTTTACCCAAATCGCCACTTCGGCCTCCAACAGTTATACCCTGACAGCCACAGTGGGCCAGACCCATCAAATCAGAGTGGCCGGGGTGGATGCTCAATCTCGTCAGGGTGGTTATTCATTGCCCAGTGACGCCTACACTCCAGATCTGGGCGCTCCCGGCCAGCCAGGGAAACCAATCATCTTCTAAATTCTCTTGAAGGCGAAATGGAAACCGCCGGCCGCACATGGGTGCAGCCGGCGGTTTTTTGTGTGAATATGGCAGGAGGTTATTCCCCGAAGGGGATCAACCATCCGGCCCTGAGGCTCACATTGTCCCAGTTGTATCGTTCCCGATAATCAGACTGGTAGAACTGCCAAGTGTTAAACCGGTTGATATTGTACACCACGCTGAATTCAAGGCCGATGATCTGCACTCCTGCCCGCACAGAATAACCCATGGTATTGATGGATTGGTCCAAAGCCTTGGTGTAGTCATGATAAAAACCGGTGACCCGATTACGGTAAATTCCGGCACCAAAAGCCAGGAAAGGGCGGGGTCGTTTGTCGGAGCCAGGCATCTTGACCATCAACTCGGCACCGTAGCGATAAGAGGATGTTTGAATCCGAAAATCGCCAACATCTGCATGAGAACCGTTGTAACTGCCATAATCCAAAAACAAAAAGGTAGGGGCAATGGATACCGTTTCCGAAAGGAAGATCCGGTAACTGAACCCTATTTCCAGGCCCCGGGAGGCCCCAAAGCCCAAGCGCGTTTTATCAAAATCGGCGCCCAAATGCCCGTAAGGCACAACCATCCCTGCTTCTACAACCACCTGGCTGCCTGGTTTTTCCTCTGCCTGGACCAAACCAGCTCCGGCGAGGACCACCATCAGGATCACAATGCTATAAAATGCTTTCACCAAATTTTTTTCTCCCATGAGGAAAATGCCCGAACCAGTTGCAGATCATAGTATGTAACAGGCCGCTTGGCAACGGAATCGAACCTGCTGCGGCACCTCTGTAGCTTGACACTAAAGAAATCACGGAGAGTTCCCGATAACCCCATAGAGAAGACAGGAGCTGTCTGTCTTGTCCTAAAAAATATGAAATTTCCGGTGTCAAAAGGAGGAATGGCAATGAAAAAATTTACGATAGCACTGCTTTTTGTGGCTTTGGTGGCCATGATGGTTCCACAGGGTGCATTCGCTGCTGTGAAAATTGGTGTGCTGGCTAAACGCGGCGCCCCCAAGTGCATGCAAAAATGGGGAGCCATGGGCAAATACCTGACAGAGCAGATGGGCGAAAAAGTATCCATCGTGCCCTTGAAATTCGAAGCTGTGGAACCTGCCGTCACCGGTGGCAAAGTGGACTTTGTCCTGGCCAACAGTGCTTTCTACGTTGAGCTGGAAAAGAAATATGATGTGCAAGCTATTTCCACCCTGGTCAATTCCCGAAAAGGAAACGCCTTGAGCACCTTTGGTGGAGTGGTCCTGGTGCGCCAGGACAGCCCCGTGCAAACCCTGGCCGATATCAAGGGCAAGAAATTCATGGTTGTTAAAAAATCATCCTTTGGCGGAGCCCAGATGGCCTGGCGTCTGCTCATGGACAACGGCATCAATCCCGAAACTGATTGCGCCAAGTTCATGTTCGGCAACAAGCATGACAATGTGGTGTTAGCTGTTAAAAACGGTGCCTGTGAAGTGGGCAGTGTGCGCAGTGATACCATGGAACGTATGGCTGATGAAGGCAAAATCAACTTGGCCGACTTCCGCATCATCAACCAGGTGCAGGATGATTTCCCCTTTGTGCATTCCACACGTCTGTACCCTGAGTGGCCCATGGCCGCCTGCAGCCACACTGATGCTGCCACCGCTGAAAAACTAGCCACTGCCCTGATGGCACTGGACAAGGATCATAAAGCGGCCACCACAGCAAAAATCGTCGGCTGGGAAGCCCCTGCTGATTATGCACCCGTGCGAGAATGTTTGACGACTATCAAATATGGTGCCTTTGCAGTGATTCAGTAACTAGGGGGAAAAAGACTATGTTCAGCAAGTCGGGTATTACAGCAAAATTTCTGGTGGCCATTTCTTTGGCGATTTTGGTCATCCAAACCGGCTCTGGGGTTGTGTCCCTGATTAAGAGCCGGAGCAATCAATCCCAACAGGCGGCGTCATTCGTTCAGTTGATGAGGAGCATCCAGGAGGAAGAAATACTCCTGCTGGAAGAGGAACTTCTTGGTAAAGAAGTAGCCACAGCTGCTTTGCTGGCTGAAATTGGCGCAACCTACATTGTGGGATACGATTTTGAAGCGTTGGCCAGCCTGGCCCAAATCACCATGAAGGATGACGAGTTTGTTTACGTCAATTTTTATGGGTCCGATGGCGCCGCACTGACCGAAGAGTATTCCTCTGAGGCCAAGGACGTGGAAGATAAAGTTCATCCCATTCACTTTGATGGCGAAGAAGTGGGCTCGGTGGTGGTGGGACTGTCTCATGCCCATTCCAATAATGTGTACGAATCAGTCAAAACCAATATCGATGCCATGGTGCTGGATGCAGACAAGGCAGGGGAAAAAGCTGCCTGGAACATGGCATATTGGACTGGCGGCATCACTCTGATCGGTCTTGTTTTATTGGCCGGTTTGACCTGGTTGCTTTTGGCACGGATCATCACCGGTCCCGTAAACAAGGTGGTGGCCGGCTTGAGCCAGAGCAGTGCCCATGTGGCCCGTTCCGCTGACCAGGTTTCGTCCTCCAGCGAAACACTCAGCGACGGAACGGCCAACCAGGCTTCGGCTCTGGAACAAACCGCAGCTTCCCTGGAAGAACTGTCTGCTCAAACAAAGCAAAACAGCGAAAGCGCAGAACAGGCCAGCCAGGAAACCAACAAAGCCCAGGAAGCAGCGCAAAATGGCCAGGATGCCATGGAGCGCATGACCCAGGCTATTGAAAAGATCAAAGGCAGCAGTGATGAAACGTCCAAAATCATCAAGACCATTGATGAGATTGCGTTCCAAACCAACTTGCTGGCTTTAAATGCTGCAGTGGAAGCAGCCCGTGCCGGTGATGCAGGCAAGGGCTTTGCTGTCGTGGCAGAAGAAGTTCGTAACCTGGCCAAACGGAGCGCAGAGGCGGCCCAAAGCACCAGCGCACTCATCGACGAAAGCCAAAGCAATGCCGACCACGGTGTGGCCATGGCTTCAGAAGTGAGTAAAATTCTGGGTCAAATCAGCACCCGGGTTCAGGGTGCAGCCGGTTTAGTGGGCGAGATGACCACCTCTTCCGCTGAGCAATCTCGGGGTATTTCCCAGATCAACGCCGCCGTGAATCAGATTGACAATGTCACTCAAAGCAACAGCGCCAGCGCTGAAGAATCGGCAGCCGCCAGCCGGGAAATGTCATCTCTGGCCGGCGATCTGAACAACATGGTGACTCAGTTGCAGGTGATCATCACCGGCGGATCCCAACCGCTTCAGCCTGAAGCCAAGAGAGACATTATTGAAACAATGCCCTCTGTCGATGGCTATGCCAGTGAAATGGAAACGTTTTCCATGCCCGCTCCGGCCAAGGCCTTTGTGCCCTCCGGTAGCCCAGATCAGGTCATTCCTTTGGATGATGATGATTTCTAGGTTTCCCTGAGGAACCCAGGGCGTTATGCTGTAGCCGCCCGACTTGATAACCTTCAGAAGAGGCCGGACGCCAAACCGACCTCTTCTTTTTTTTGTGCAGAGGACCATTGCAGTATGACTCCAGAATCCAGCCAGAGACGCATCCGCGCAGCCCTGATCTCAGTTCAGGTTCTTTTCGGCATTAATTATCTGGCCAGCAAATATATTCTTTCCTACATGACTCCCGGAGCCTGGGCCGCCATGCGCACCAGTTCGGCCTTTTTGGTTCTGCTGGGTGTGGTTCTGATAGGAAAGCACAAGTTGCCCTCGAAACGCGACACCGCACTGTTGGCTTTGAGTTCCTTTTTTGGCATCGTATTGAATCAAGGATTTTTCCTGGAAGGCCTTTCCCGCACTACGGTGAGCCGGTCAGCTTTGCTCTGCAGCCAAATCCCCACATTCGTACTTTTGTTTTCCGTCATTTCACGGCAGGAAAAGCTTTCCTGGATGAAGTCTTTCAGCTTTCTGGCCGGCATCACCGGAGTGATGATCCTGTTGAAAGCCGATCAGTTTCAAATGAACAGCCAATACATGGCTGGTGACTTGATGATCCTGGCCAATGCCGCCAGCTTCGCCATGTTCTTTGTCATCAGCAAACGAGTTATGGCGCGCAACGATCCATGGGCAGCCACTGGTGTGGTCTTTTTCTTTGGAGCCCTGGGCATGATGGCCTACGGGGGCAAAGATCTTTTCCATACACAGTTTTCCCAGCTGACCCCTCTTGTGCTGACGGCCATCATTTTTGTAATTTTTGGCGCCACAGTCCTTACTTATTATCTCAACCTCTGGGCCGTCAAAAGAGTGCAGGCCACCCGGGCGGCCATGTACATTTTCCTGCAACCGGTGGTCGCTTCGGTGTTGGGGATTGTTTTCCGCGATGAAGTGATTTCACCCAGATTTCTAGTGGCGACCGCCCTCGTCTTCCTGGCCCTGGCCTTGCGCGATGGCCCGCCCAAATCCTTGTCCCAGCCTTGAATTGGGGGTATAATGCCCCCAACATCGTCACGGCTTGGCCTTCCCCTTCCTTTTGAGGTGCCGCATGGTTCTCCGGATATCCCCGGTCCTTTCTTTCTTGTTGTTGGTGCTGATTTTACCCCAGGCCTCTTGGGCCGGCACCGACGATGCCTGGCATTCCAACAAAGACATCCACACACGCCTTAAGGATTTTGGCCAATCCAAACGCACCACCTTGGAAAGCATCGGCACCACCGCCTCGGGTGCCCAAATGAACCTGCTGACCATCCATCCTGTGCAATCTCATGAGCGACCAGGAGTGCTGGTCATTGGTAATATGAGCGGGCTGTCTCCCTTGGGAAGCGAAGCGGCCTTGCGACTGGCGGGAGATATTCTTTATGCGGACAGTCCCTCAGATATGGGCTCGGTGCGTTGGTATATTTTACCCGCAGCCAACCCCGACGGTGCGGCCGCTTTTTTCGCCAAAGCCCGACACAAAGGCGGCCTCAACTTAGCCTCCGTAGATGAAGATCGTGATGGGGAGTTTGGCGAAGACCCTCCTGAAGACCTGAACGGTGACGGCCTGATCACCACCATGCTGGTGCCCGATGCGGCCGGCTCCTGGATGATCAGCGAGGAAGAACCTCTGTTGGCCGTCAAAGCCGACCCAGCCGTGGGCCAGCGTGGATTGTATCGCAAAGAAACTGAAGGCATCGACAATGACGGCGATGGCCTGTTCAACGAGGACGGCCCCGGCGGCGTGAATCCCGGCCGGAATTTCCCTCACCGTTTTGTGCACTGGACCAACGCAGGCGGGCGTTGGGCCGCCGACCAACTGGAATCCAGAGCCATCCTTGAATTCGCTTACGGACACCCTGATATCGGTATGATTTTGGTGCTGGATCGGGCCAACAACCTGCGCCATTTGCCTGTCTTGGATGAGCCCTCCAAAGGCGGAAAATATTCGCTTCCTGAACGTTGGGCCGGCGCTCTGGGAGTGCCCCCCGGGAAGCCCTTCTCCATGGATCAGCTGAAAGAGTTGGTGCAGGAATTCACTGGCCAGAAGGAAGTTTCTGAGCGCCAGGTGCGCACTTATCTGGAAGAAGATGCCGCCACCAAGGTGGATCCTGAGGATCTGGGCTGGTGGCATGCCGTGGGCGCAGATTACAGTGAGATTCTGGAAAAGGCCGGATTGAATGGAGAACGTTTACCCTCGGCAAAATCCACCGTGGGATCGGTGGAAGAGTGGGGATACTTCCAGTTTGGAGTGCCTACATTTGCCGTAGATTTTTGGACATTGCCCATGGAAGCTGAAGTTGATTCTACGGAAACGGCAGAAGAAAAACCCTTCAGTGATAAGCAGCGGGCTCTTTTGGATTATGGCCTGGAGGCTCAGGAGAACACCAAACTGAATGATTGGCGTGGTTTGCAAGCCTGGGAAAAAGTGAAGCTGCCCGACGACACAACGGTCTTGGTTGGCGGGCAGGTTCCCTACGCCACCACCACTCCACCGGTGGCCCTGGTGAACTCGTTACTGGCCACTCCCGTCCGAGCCCTGGCCAGCTTGCCCCAATGGTTGCCCGAACTCAAATTTGGGACTATGGAACTGACCCCCAAGGGGGCCAATGTTTATGAACTCAACGTCTGGGTGGAAAATGCCGGACCCATCCCCTACCCCACAGCCCAGGGCTCGCGAACCCGCCGAGTGCCCCCTGTGGTGGTTACCCTCTCAGGTGTGGAAATTTTGGAAGGCCGCCCCCGGGCCATGGTGGATCACCTGCCAGCTCATGGCAGTGCCAAGGTGCGCTGGCTGATACGTTTGAAACCTGGAGCAAAGTTGGACGTCACGGCTGAGGCCCCATCCCTGGGAAGCATCACCAAGAGCCTGAACACCCAGACCAAAGGAGGCCAGAAATGAAAACCCTGAGTTTGTTTCTCATGGCTGTTTTTCTCATATGCAGCCTTCCTTCTGTGGGTTTTTCCGGGCAACCCAATCTCACCTGGGATCATTATTACGACCAGGACATGGTCACCGATGCCCTCAAGCAAATGCACAAAGCCTGGCCTCACCTGACGGAATTGGAATCTCTGGGCCAGAGCCTCGAAGGCCGGGAAATATGGTGCCTGACCATCACCAACGAAAAGACGGGCAAAGCCGAAACCAAACCCGCCATGTATGTGGACGGCGCCGTGCACGGCAACGAAATTCAGGCCACGGAAGTGTGCCTGTACACGGCGTGGACCCTGCTGACAAAACACGGCCAGTGGGACCGCATCACCGAACTTTTGGACCAGGCCTCTTTCTACATTATCCCCACCATCAACGTGGACAGCCGCGCGCGGTATTTTACCGATCCCGGCAACTACAACATCGGCCGCACCGCCCGGGTGCCCCACGATGATGACCGCGATGGTCTTCAGGACGAAGACGCCCCCAATGATCTGGATGGCGACGGCCGCATCCTGCATATGCGCATTGCCGATCCCCACGGCCAATGGAAAACCCACGCCGGTGACCCCCGCGTCATGGTGCGCATCAAGCCGGGCGAGCAAGGCCAATGGACACGTCTGGGGCATGAAGGCCTGGATGATGATGGCGATGGCCAAGTCAACGAAGATGGTCCCGGCTACCTGGACATGAATCGCAACTGGGGTTTCGAGTGGCAACCGCCATCAGTGCAAAACGGCAGCGGCGACTTTCCTTTTAGCACCTCCAATACCCGCTCCCTGGCCGAGTTCATTTTGAGCCGCCCCAACATTGCTTTCGGGTTTGCCTTCCACAATTACGGAGGCATGTTCCTGAGAGGCCCGGGCAGCAAATTATCGCCCCCCATGCCTCCCAAAGACCTGAAGGTTTTTGACTACCTGGGACGTGAAGGCGAGCGCACCGTCCCCGGCTACCGCTACCTCGTCAGCATGAATGACCTGTACACCACCTACGGGGATTTTGATGAATTCCTGTACCAGATTTTTGGTTCCTATGCCTACGTGGGCGAGTTGTACATGAGCGCCCAGGCGGCCTACCGCGGATACCGGGACGAGACCAATGGCAAAGATGGCAATTTATGGTCTCGCCGACCCCGGCTAGTGGAGCGGCAACAATTTAATGACCACCTCATGATGGGTGAAATGTTCACCGACTGGCACGCCTTTGATCACCCCACTTACGGCGCCATCGAAATTGGCGGCTGGCGAGAGTTTAGCGTGCGCACCAGCCCCGGTTGGATGCTGCCCGACATGTTGCACCGCAATGCCATGTTCGTGATCTGGACTGCTTCCCAAATGCCGCGCATTGAAGTTGAAATTACAGAAATCAAAGATCTGGGAGGCGGGTTGCGACGGGTTCGTGTCCGGGCTGTTAACAGCGGCGCCATTCCCACTTTGTCCAGCCGGGCCCGAAGCAAAAAGTTGGTCAGGGATGACCTATTCACCCTTGAAGGTGAAGAGGTTAACATCATTTCCGGTGGCATTTTGGTGGACCGGTATTTTGATGAGGTGGAAGCCGTAGAACACCGTAGTTGGCGGGTGCCCACATTTGTCCCCGCCTTTGGCACCAGAGAAGTTCAGTGGATAGTTGAGGGCAGTGGAAAGATTTTGGTGCAGTACGATGGGGTGCGGTGTGGGGTGAGTGAGGTTCGCAGTGTTCTTGATTGAGTGGCACACAAACCACACCACCAATCACACACTCGTATGCAGCACCAAAAAATCTCTCCTTGAGTAATCTCTTTATCTGTTTCATAATGCAGACAAGGTGAGTTCAATTTTCACCCTGGCACGAGCGGGCTAGGGCGATTTAGTTTTTGTACGACGGAGCGGAAGCGGAGAATCACCGAACTGGATATCTGTCCCGGGTCTCGACGGTCTGTCTCGATTATAGGCAGCGCAAAGTCGTGTCGGGCGCAGGCACCAGACTGGATCTGCGACTCACGGCCGTAAGGCTGGGTTCGGTCCGGAAGGAAGGAACCGGGTGGTTGAGAGTTCGGATAGTAGCGGAGAAAGGCGGAGCCCCTGAGGACTCCGCCTTGTTTTTTCACCGGTCTAATGAATTGCTATACGATGGGCGTAATGCTGGCATCATCCAGATTCACTTCCCACCTCAGGCTATCGTTCAGGGTAGCCACAGCCATGTTGGAGCCATCGAAGGCCACCGTAATGGTGTAGTTGCCACTGGTGAAGGCCATGGAGCCCTCGGATGGATAATTTCCATCCCGGACTACGACGAGATCAGCAAAAGAGAACACTGCGCCGTAAGCACCGCTGGTGAAGGTTCCGGCACTGCCCTGAAGCAGGGTGGCGGTGTCCGGAGTGCGGGTGATGTCGGCCAGGATATCAAACTTCAGCTCAACACTGCCGCCAATACCCACGGCAAAGGAAACAGTCTCCCCGGTGGCGGTGAAAAGGTGACCCCAGTCCGCTGTATCGTACGGAGCCGGGCTGCCGTTGGCACCGCCAAGGCGGAAATCGAAATGCACGGTTCCCGAGACATCGCTGCCAGAAGGAAAAGTGTAGAAATATTCGTTCTTGGTAGGTTCACTGAACTCCACCAACTGAGGCAGAACGATCCCTACAGCCGAGGCCATAGCCGCGGCCTGGTAAGCCACGTCTTCAGACGTCAGCTCGGGGGTTTCATCGTGAGGAGCCACCGAGTCGCTTTCGCAACCGGTCAGCCACAAGGTTGCCCCCAGCATGAGCGCCAGGCAGGCCAATCCAAAAATCTTTTTGCTATTCATGACATTTTCCTTTCGTAAGCCTGTTGGTTAAAAACCAAACATCAGGCCGCCACTGTAAGTAGTCATATCGCCCGCGTTCACTTCCAGGTTAATACCCAGCAGGAACTTTAAGGCAACACCAAGGGTGAAGTGATTATCCTGACGGCCCTCAACATCAAATCTGACGTCGACACCCTCTTCGAGATACTCATAGGTCACTGACATATCCGAATCGTCCATGGCGTAACCACCGTAGAGAGTCAGCAGGCTGAATTGTTTACTGGCAGCCAGGTACATGGTGGAAGCATTGGTCTCCAGCAGGGACCCCACAGTCATTTCCTGATCAAAGAAACCAACCATGACATCCACGGGGAACGTGGGGAAAAAGTGGTTGGGACTCCACTGCAGGCCGTACCCAAAAAACTTGGTCTTGCCGTAGTCGCTCAATTGCATTTCGGGGAAATAGCGCACGGTGGCTTTCAGACCCAGAACGCCGCCCACATAAGCTTCGGGAGCGAACATCGGCACGAAACTGGATTCAACCAAACCGGGGATGGCGTCCTGGCTGAAGACTTCAATGCCATGCAGATAACCTTTGACCGTACCCACGGTGCCGGTATCACCAAAAACGGTGGGCCCGCTCATGATGACTGTTCCCATCTCCCCTGCGAAGCCCGGATCAAAATCGCCCAGGTCTACGTTTTCGATATTTTTGGAGAAGGTTTTGTCATCATCATTCAGGTGAGTGGCCATGACTTTCACGCCTGCGCCAAAAGTTAATCCGGCCCAGGGAATGCTGGCTGTCTGGTACATGCCACTGTTCTGGTTGGGGCCGAAGGCGTACAGGAAGGGGGAGGAATAACTGGTAGCATAGTCTTCTCCTACCTGTTCCAGCAGCTCCTGAAAATCATCAGCCAAAACCGGTTGCACAAAGACAACCATCAACGCCAGAGATAGCAGGCTGGCTGCCCATATCCCCCGCTTTGTTAGCGTCCCGATGAGAATGTTCTTCATTTTTCACTCCCTCTGTTGGTGTATTCCCAAAAAATAGGTATTATTCCACCTGATTTGGGGCCCATCCCAGTGGAGGATGAAAAGCCCGTTTATCTCTTAAGCATCAAACTCTGAATTGGCTGCGGGTGCAAGCAGGAACTCCTGTGCACGCAACCCGGAGACCACTGAAAGCCAGCATCATGCCAGAAACTGGAAACAGCAAAACATCGCCTTGGAATGGCTCAGGAGTCCTGCTTTGGGACATGGCAGGGACTTTGATTCCCTTTGACCCCGTAAGCGGCCGGGCATCGGCTATGCCTGGTGGGGAGGAGTTTTTGCCGGAGATGGGCAAAGATTTCCGCCTGGTGGTCACCACGGGTGATGAAAAACGCAGTGCGCGTAACCTCTTGTCAGGTTTTGGATTACTAGCCAACTTTGAAGATGTTTTTGGGGACTTGTATACACCCCTGGGGAAACCCTATGGCCGCATTTTGCGACAATTGGGTGGCAATGCAGAGTGCAGCCTGGCCATTGGAGACCGCTTAAGGGCCGATTTACCAGCCGACACCGACAAAGTGGTCACCATTTTGATCAACCAGAACGATAAAATCGTCAATGCCGGTATGGTGAGCTACATCATCAAAATCCTGAAAAGTCACGGAGCTTCCTTTCCCGAGGCCTTCCATAATCTGGCCGAAAAATCCGAGCCGGCCCCTGAATTTGCTGGAGAGATGCAGGGAGGGCAGGTGCTCCAAGCCTGGAAGTGCCACCAGGGGTTTGCTTTTAATATGTTAAAATTCCAGCATCCTTTGCTGGACGGGGAGCGCTTGTTGATCGTTATTTAGCGGCGAAACCAGGCAGTCCATTCCCACAGGAGATTATCATGAACCAGCCCATCCGCCTTTTCATCACCGGCGGCACTTTTGACAAAGAATACAATGAGCGCAAGGGCACCCTTTTCTTCAAAGACACCCACTTGCGCGACATGCTGGACCTGGGACGCAACCGGGTGGAAGTGGAAGTGCGCACCCTGATGATGTTGGACAGTTTGGAAATGGATGACGAAGACCGACTGGCCATCCTGGGACAGTGCCGCAAATGCCCGAGAGAACTCATTGTCATCACCCACGGCACCGACTCCATGGAAGTGACGGCCAGGTTGCTGGGTGAGAACATCACCGACAAAACCATCATCCTGACCGGGGCCATGATTCCTTACGCCTTTGGCAGTAGCGATGGGTTATTCAACATGGGCAGTGCCCTGGCTTTTGCCCAGTGCCTGCCCCACGGAGTTTATATCGCCATGAACGGGCGGTATTTCACCTGGGATAATGTGCGCAAGAATCGGGACGCCTGTATTTTTGAAGAGCTGCCCTAGCCTTCCAGGAGGCGCCGGACATCTTCCAGTGTTTCGGCGCCACCCATCACTGTGAGATGGTCTCCCAATTCCAGACGGGTGTATCCGTGCGAGACCACCTGGCGATGATCCCGTACCACTGAAAGCACCAGAGCGTCCACCGGCAGTTCCAGGTTGCGCAAAGCCACACCCTTTAGTTCGCCAGCCAGAACCTCAATTTCCTCCACATCTTTTTCCTGATCCATACCCAGAATCATGGATGTGGCCGCCGGGGAGCGAACCATGTGATCCAGTAGCCTGGAAAAGGCCATGCCTGGTTCCACGGGAATGGCGCCCAGTTCCATGAACCGTTCGCCCTGGGTCCGGTCGTGCAAATGGACCACCACATTGCGGGTGCCCACCTCTTCATACAGAAGTTCACAGATCTGCAGGTTTTCCTCGTCGTTTAAAAGAGCCACCACGGCTTCAAATTTTTGGGCCTCAAGCTTGGCCAGGCAGGGTTTTTCCAAAGATTCAATTTTCACGATATCCACACCGGGTATGACCTGATTCATGAGCTCGGCCGGTCCGCGGCGGCTGGCGATGCGCACATTCCAGCCGTGGGAAGCCAATTGCCGGGCCAAGGCCAGGGATTGGTTTTCCAAACCGAAGATCAAGGCGTCACGGGTGCCATCAAAATCGGGTTTTTCGGCTTGGGGATGAGCTTCGCCCAATTGGCGCAAAACCCATTTGAAGAGCGGTGGCCCAATGAATTGGTTGATGACAATGACACCAATCATGAGTGAAGCGAAGGTTCCGCCCCAGGCGGGAAACTCTCCCGCCACTTCCTTGGCCAGACCCAGACCCACTCCCGCCTGAGTGATATACCCAGCCCAGGCCAAGCGATTTTGCCGCGCCGGTGCGCCGGCCAGCGTGCCGCCGACCCAGCTACCCAAAGCAATGCTCACCATGCGTACGCTGGCCAGGATGCCCGCCACAGCCAGGCCATTCATCAGCACGCCCAAATCCAGAGAGGCGCCCGTCAGAGTGAAAAAGACCACATAAACGGCGGGCCCGGCTTTGTGCAGAAGGTGCTCCAAAACCAAGCGTTGGGACGTGGCATTGGCCACCACCACGCCGGCCACCATGCAGGCAAAAAGAGGTTCGAAGTGGAGTTCGTGGCCCAGCAGCCCGGCTGTAAAGTGGCCCGTGAGCCCTGCCACGCGAAAGAGGCCCGCGCCCACCAGAAGCAAGAACGCCACTTTGGCAAGATCAGCCAAACGGGTGGCCAGAACCAAAGCGAGAAATTTTCCCAACAACCAACCCAAAGCCGTGGAGACCACGAGGTTGAGCAATAGAAAGCCAATGACTGGCAGGTTCACCGAGGATCCCGTCAGCATCGATTCCGTCACGGCCATGGCACCGGCAAAAACCACGATAACCACAGCATCCATAATCACCGTGACGCCCAGAGCGGTGCGCGTGAATGGCCCCCGGGCCCGCAGCTCCCGCACGATGGCGATGGCCGAGGAAGGGGAACGGGCCACCAGGATGGATCCGGCCAGACCGGCTACGGCCCAGCGCTGCAAATCCCCCAGTTCAGCAATGGCCGGAACACGTTGGAAGAGCCAGGCAGCCGTAATGGTACCCAAGGTAAAAGTGGCGAGCACCAGGCCACCAGTGGTCAGGGCCACGGTGCGCAAATGCCGGCGTAATTCCTGTAGGTGCAGCTCCCCACCGGCGGCAAAACCAATGAAGGCCAAAGCCATCTGGTCCACCAGCCGCAACTTGGGCAGGGCTTCGGCGGGAATCATGCCCAGCACCGAGGGGCCGGCAATGACTCCTGTGACGAGAAACCCGGTGATCAGGGGCAAACGCCAGCGGGCAAAGACGTCTCCTATATTCAGGGCCGCCACCGTGATTAAGGCGAAGGCGATAAACCCGGCTAAGGGTGTCAGATCCAAGGGCACAAGAGGCCTTTCTTGAGGGAGAATCAGGGTATTTTTGCCCACATAGGAACATGGAAATATTGATTCCGCAACTATATGGAGAGATTAATCTCAGGTGATCGCCTCTGAGGGGCCCATTTTTGGCCTGACTTTTTACCTAAGGAGGTAGCAATTCCAGCGTCGGGATTGTAAACTTGAGATAGAATTATCTCTCATTGATCGAAAGAAGTTTTTATGTGCGATTCCTGTGGTTGCAGCCAACCGGCCGACGCTGTGAAAATTCTCAAGCCTGGTGAGGTTGCCGAACATCACCATCACCACGATCATGATCATCCACATACTCACGATCATGACCACGCTCATGGTCACGCTCATGGTCACGACCATGATCACGACCATGGCCGCACCATCGACATCGAGCAGGATGTCCTGATGCAAAACAACATGCTGGCCCAGCGCAACCGGGGCTGGTTTGAGGCCAAGAACATCAAGGTCCTCAACCTTGTTTCTTCTCCCGGGTCCGGCAAAACGTCTGTGCTGGAGCGCACCATCACCGACCTCAAAAACGAATTGACCATCAGCGTCATTGAAGGGGACCAGCAAACCCTGAACGATGCCGACCGCATCAACGCCACCGGGGCGGAAGTGGTGCAGGTGAACACCGGTCATGGCTGCCACCTGGATGCGGAGATGATCCGCAAAGCCGTGGACAAGCTACAGCCCAAAGACCAATCTATTCTCATGATTGAAAATGTGGGCAACCTGGTCTGCCCTGCCCTTTTTGATTTGGGCGAAGAAGGCAAAGTGGTCATCATCAGCGTCACCGAAGGTGATGATAAACCACAGAAGTACCCCACCATGTTTGCCGCCTCCACTCTGTGCCTGATCAATAAAATTGATCTCCTGCCCTACGTTAATTTTGATGTGGATCGGTGCGAAGAGGCTGCCAGGCAAGTGAATCCGAAGCTGGAATTCATCCGCGTTTCAGCCACCACCGGCGAAGGCATGGACCAGTGGTACGACTGGTTACGGGCCAGGCGTGGCTAAGCTGCGCCGCCGATTTTTGGTGGGCGGCATCGTCCAGGGTGTAGGCTTTCGGCCATTTGTTTTCAACCTGGCTGAAGCAGAAAACCTGGTGGGTGTGGTGAGCAACACCAGCGCCGGGGTAGTAATCGAAGTGCAGGGTTTGGTGGCCCAGGTGGAGAGCTTTACCCGCCGTCTGGAGGACGATGCGCCCCCCCTGTCGCGCATCGTTTCAGTGCAGAAAGAAGACATGCCCTCTTTGGGTGAGTTTGAAGGTTTCAGCATTGAAAAATCTCGCCATACGCCTGGCACCAATACTCTGATTCCTGCCGACATGGCCACTTGCCCCGATTGCCTGGACGACATCCGGGATCCCGGGAATCGGCGCCTCGGTTATGCATTCACCAACTGCACCAACTGCGGGCCTCGGTGGACCATCATTGACCGTATCCCATACGACCGGCCATTCACGTCCATGGCGTCCTTTGAGATGTGTCCCCAATGCCTGAGCGAATACGAAGATCCCCGCAACCGACGGTTCCATGCTCAACCCAACGCCTGCCCTGAGTGTGGTCCTCAGCTGTGGCTCGAAGTTGGCGGCCAGCGCCTGGAGAAAGCAGATTCTCTGGATGCTGCCGTTCAGTTTTTGCAGGACGGCAAAATTTTGGCCATCAAAGGCCTGGGTGGGTTCCACCTGGCGGTGGATGCCGGCAACGATGACGCTGTGCAGAGGTTGCGAAAACGAAAATTCAGGGAATCAAAACCCTTGGCTGTGATGGTTTCCAATTTGGAAAAAGCGTCCTGCTTTGTGTCCTTGGACAAGGCTGAAGCCAGCCTGCTTTCCCGCCCCGAAGCACCCATTGTCTTGTTGGCTAAAAGCACCCCCCGGGGGGCGAATTGTTTGGCCTCTTCGGTGGCTCCCGGCCACCAGCGTCTGGGCGTGATGCTGCCATACACACCACTGCATCATTTGCTTTTGGAGCGGCTTGAAACCGGGGCCCTGGTCATGACCAGCGGCAACAACAGCGACGAGCCCATTTGCCTGAGCAACGATGAAGCCCGTACCAAACTGGGTACCATCGCCGACGCCCTTCTGCTGCATGACCGGAAGATCATCAGACGGGCTGATGATTCGGTGATGCAGATCCTGCAGGATCAGCCCTTTTTCTTTCGGCGCAGCCGCGGCTTTGCTCCGGTGCCCATTTTTGTGCGGGATGATGGACCGGACATTCTGGCTGTGGGCCCGGAATTGAAAAACACTATCTGCGTTTTGAAAAATGACCGCGCCTTTCTCAGTCCCCATATTGGCGATCTGGAAAACCTGCAGGCGTTCGAGTTCTTTCAGGAAACCATCAGCACTTTGCAGGGGGTTCTGGAATGCACGCCTGCGATCATCGCTCACGACAAACATCCTGGATACTTCAGCACCCAATGGGCGCAAAAACAATCCTGCCGCTTGGTCCCAGTGCAACACCACCATGCCCATATGGTGGCGGTGATGGCCGAGCACCAGCTGGAAGGCCAGGCCATTGGGTTGATCATGGATGGCACCGGGTATGGAGAGGACGGCACCATTTGGGGCGGGGAAATTCTCGCCGGTGATGCTAAGGGATTTACACGCGAGGGGCACTTTGAGCCCGTTGCTTTGCCCGGTGGTGATGCCGCTATCAAGGCTCCCTGGCGCACGGCCGTCAGCTACTTGAGGCATGCTGTTGGTGCGGATTCGGTGAAAGATTGGCTCCCTGGAACCTATGCGGATTTAGCTGTCGGCCCGGTTCTTGAAATATTGGAAAAGGGCATCAACTCTCCTTTGACCAGCAGCTGTGGCCGGCTCTTCGACGCTGTAGCCGCTCTCACCGGACTGTGGACCGAGGCCCATTACGAAGCCCAGGCAGCTATTGAATTGATGGCTTTGACGACACCAGAGGCGGTCAGAGCAGCCCAGCCCTGGGACAGGCCTGAGAGCTCTCTGATTTTGCCGGTGCGGCCCTTTATCGTGGCCACGGCAGAAGCGGTGATCCAAGGCGTAGCCCCGCAGGAAATCAGCGCCCGCTTCCACCGCACCTTGATCGATACCCTGGCCTCTGCCGCCCAACTGGCAGCCCAGAAAACAGGAATTAACCAGGTGGTCCTGGCTGGTGGTGTCTTCCAAAATGAGATCCTCATGGGCGGCCTGATGGACGCCCTCTCTGCCCTGGGTTTGCATCCCCTGCGACCTCTGCAAACACCGGCCAATGATGGATCCATTGCCCTGGGCCAGGCCGTCATTGCCCGGGCTGCGTGCGGTCTTCAGAAAACATGATTATTACTGGATAAAAATAACGCCCTCTCAAAACAGGAGATTTTCATGAGAAAGTTTGGAACCCCCTTCAGTAGCGCCATTTTCGTCTGCACTCAAAAACGTCCCGACGGTCACCCCAAACCCTGTTGCGCCAACAGTGGCGGCATGGCTTTACGCGGGGAGCTGAAAGAAATGGTGCAAAGCAAGGGTATGGACGGTGGGGTCAAGGTTTTCACCAGCGGTTGTCTGGGTGCCTGCGAACATGGACCCGTGGCTGTGCGGTATCCTGATGGAGAGTATTTGCTGGGCGTCACCCAGGACGATTTGCCTGAAATTTTAGAAGATTTGGCCAAAGACTAAAATGCCATGGATCGGGCGTTTGCTTTTCATGATTCTGCTGGGTATCAGCAGCGTCTCTTCTGCGGTGGAAGTGCCTCACAGCCTGCGATCCAGGCAGGCTGTGCAGCGGGCCGTGGCCCAACTGGAGCCCCAGCTGGCGGCAAAAGAAATGCAGTTGGGCCAGGCTGCCTTCATCCGTGTTTTCAAGCAGGAAGAAGAGCTGGAACTGTGGTTGGAAAAAGACGGCCAAATGGAACTCTTCAAAACCTGGCCTATAGCTAAATTTTCTGGCCACCCTGGACCCAAAACCAAACAAGGGGACAACCAGGCTCCTGAGGGATTTTATTTCGTCCCACCCAACCAGTTGAATCCCCATAGCAGCTATCACCTGTCGTTCAATCTGGGATACCCCAACCGATACGACCGGACTCACGGGTACACCGGAAACTATTTGATGGTGCATGGAAATAGTGTTTCCATCGGTTGTTACGCCATGACCGATCCCGTGATTGAAGAAATTTGGACCCTCATGGACGCGGCCTACCGACAAGGCCAACCCTTTATCCGGGTGCACATATTTCCGTTTCGTATGACGCCGGATAACATGGACCGCCATGGAGGCGGCCCGTGGCATGAATTCTGGAAGAATCTACAAGAAGGTTATCTGTCCTTTGAGTCCACAGGCAAGGTTCCCAATGTGGAAGTAAAGAACAGCCGATATGTTTTTGAGTAGGCTACCTAGTCTTGGAGGTTTCCTTCCAAGTACGGTTTCAAACGCTGAATGAGGAAATAGCCCCAGGTTTTTTCAATGATTTCAGGAATGCCTTCACCCACTTCTCCTGCCCCATGAACATCTACGGTTACGGTGGTTCGGCCTTGATCTGCTTCAGCCAGAGTCCAGGTGGTGACCATCAACAGGGCGGTTCCGGCCAAACCCAACGGTCCTTCGTAACGTAACATCTTCCCATAATCTGCACCCGTAACTACGGCGTGGCGCACTCCGTGGCCCTCATCGTCGAAAATCTCCATGAAAGCACCCCCTGGATAGGGATCCACCGAGAGTTTGACTGGATTTTCCGAAACTGTGTGATCCCACCAACTGGAAATATCGCCGGTGATTGTTTCAAATACCTCTTCCGTGGTGCCTTTGACATCCGCCTGCACGGAAAAGGAAAAGTATTCCGCCGGGGCTTGCTCTATGGCCATGGCATGAACAGGTACCAAGAGCAGCACAAGAGCCAGGATTTTTGTTTTCAAGAGATGTCTCAATTCCTGTTGAGTTTGGCTTCCATTTCAGGCAGTCTAAGTGTAGGCAATTTACGCAGCAACTGTTAGACAAATAACATTCCTTTCCTATCTTTGGGATATACACTTTGCTCCACTCGAAAGGATCTGGCATGTGCCTGGCCATCCCCGGTAAAATCATTGAAAAATTTGAAGAAAACGGTCTGACCATGGGTTTGATCGATTTCAGCGGTGCCCGCAACAATGCCTGTTTGGCTTATACACCGGAAGTAGAAGTGGGCCAGTATGTCATCGTGCACGCAGGGTTCGCACTGCAGATTCTTAACGAGGACGAAGCTTTGGCCTCTTTGCAGGAACTGACCCGACTGTCAGCGTTGATGGAAGCCGATGCATCTCTGGAAAAAGATGGTCAGTGATGAAATATCTTTCTGAATTTCGCGACCCGGACCTGGCCCGTTCCCTCCTTGAAAGAATCAAAAAAGCGGTGACCCAGCCTTGGGTGATTATGGAAATTTGTGGAGGCCAAACCCACTCCATCATGCGCCATGGCATTGACCAGATGTTGCCCAAAGATATCACCCTCGTACATGGGCCCGGCTGTCCTGTTTGCGTCACCCCACTGGAAACCATTGACCGCGCCCTGGCCATCGCCGCTCGGGAAAAAGTAATATTTACTTCTTTTGGCGATATGCTCCGGGTGCCCGGCAGTCACGATGATCTCTTCCGTGTCAAAAGCCGGGGCGGCGATGTGCGCATGGTCTATTCTCCTCTCGAAGCCTTGAACATTGCCCGCGCAAATCCAGATCACGAAGTGGTTTTTCTGGCGGTGGGCTTCGAAACCACCGCCCCGGGAAATGCCATGGCCCTAAAGCAGGCTGTGGCCGAGGGTCTCACCAACTTCAGTGAAATTGTCAGCCATGTGCTGGTCCCGCCAGCCATGGAAGCCATACTTTCATCTCCCCAAAACCGGGTGCAGGGATTTCTGGCCGCTGGCCATGTGTGCGCCATCACCGGATGGGAAGAATACGAACCCATCGCCGAGAAATACGGTGTGCCCATTGTGCCCACAGGTTTTGAATCCGTGGATATCCTTGATGGTATTCTCAAGACTATCGAGTTGCTGGAAGATGGCCGTCCGGCTGTGGCCAACCAGTATTTAAGGGCGGTCCGTAAGCAGGGCAATCCTGCGGCCCAGGCGGTGGTGGATGAAGTGTACGAAGTGTGCGATAAAAAATGGCGCGGCATCGGCACCATCCCCATGAGCGGGATGCGCATTCGGGACGAGCTGGCCGCTTTTGATGCTGAGCGGAAATTTGATGTGACGGGCATCACCACGAAAGAGCCTGCCGTCTGCATTGCCGGTGAAATCCTGCAAGGGCTTAAGAAACCTGACGAATGCCCGGCTTTTGGCAAAGAATGCACCCCCATGAATCCCCTGGGCGCCACCATGGTTTCCAGCGAAGGGGCCTGCGCCGCCTACCACAAATACACCCGAAAGGGATTGCTGTGAAACCTGACTTCAGCAACATGAGTTGCCCCCTGCCTTTGATGGATCACGATACCATCCAACTGGCTCACGGTGCGGGTGGACGGCTCTCTGCCGACCTCATCGACAAGCTCATTGTGCCGCGCTTCAGCAGCCCGGAACTGGACCGGATGGAAGACCAGGCCGTCTTGGACTTGCCCCCGGGGAAACTGGCGTTTTCCACCGATACTTTTGTGGTCAACCCTATCTTTTTTCCTGGAGGAGATATTGGCGACCTGGCCATCAACGGCACCGTGAACGACGTGGCCATGAGCGGTGCGGACGTCGCGGCTTTGAGTGTGGGCTTTGTGCTGGAAGAGGGTCTGCCCATGGCCGATTTTCACCGGATTTTGTGCAGCATGGAAGAGGCGGCGGCCCTGGCTGGTGTGCGCATTGTCACGGGCGACACCAAAGTGGTGGATCATGGCTCCTGCGATAAGATTTTTATCAATACGTCCGGGGTGGGAGTGATTCCCCAGCATTTGGAAATGGACAGTCGCAACATTCAGCCCGGGGATAAAATATTACTTTCGGGTACGCTGGCCGACCATGGCATGGCGGTGATGACGGTGCGGGAGAAGCTCAGCTTCCAAGCTCCCATTTTGAGTGATAGCGCGGCACTGAATGGGTTGATCAAAGAGATGCTGGCGGTGTGTCCTCACATCAGGGCCATGCGCGACCCCACCCGTGGCGGAGCGGCCACCACTCTGAATGAATTTGCTGCCGCCAGCGAGATGGGTATCCGGCTGCACAGTGATGAACTTCCTGTACGACCCGATGTGATGGGCGCCTGTGAAATTCTGGGCATTGATCCGCTGTATGTGGCCAACGAAGGCAAATTGATTGCCGTGGTTCCACCTGGGGATGCTGAAGAGGTCCTGGCAGCCATGCGGGGTCACAAGCACGGCCGTGATGCTGTGATCCTGGGCGAAGTGGTGCAGCAACACCCTGGGCTTGTGACGATGATCACTGGTCTTGGGGCCGAGCGTATTGTGGATATGCCCATCGGCGAACAACTGCCAAGAATCTGCTAAAAGAAAGGGAGGGCCCGAAAGCCCTCCCTTCATCTCACCTTATTTCAAGCCTGTGCTAGAAATTTGCCACCATAACGGGCGTAGGAACCAAAGTGAAATCGTTCTGTGCGCCTACGCTCCACTTGTGAGCTGTCAGGTCGTCATAGAACAAGTTGTTGGATCCAAATTTCAGGCTGTAGGCATCGTAACCCAGCATGTTCAGATAGGCAGTGATCTGGCTACTGTGCTGTCCAGTCCAGCAGTACACCACGACAGGCATATCTGTGGGGATGTTGCCCAGCATTTCGTCAATACCCATGCTTGCGTAAGGAGTGAACTGGAAGGCACCTTCGATATGACCGGGAACGCCAGACATGCCATTGCCTTCGTAATCATCCAAACCAAAGTAGTTGATGATGAAGTAATCACCCAAGTTACCATCGATGGCGGTATAGTTGATACCCTTGAAGCCACCGTCCAACATGGCAGTCACCCGTGAGTCCAGAGTTTCGCCATCCAGGTTTGGATACATGTTGTAAACAAGACCAGGATTGTTGTTGCTTGTTTCGGCAGTACCCAGATTGTTACCGGTGTTAGCCGTCCAGCTGTCCAGAGAAGTGTTCCAGGAGCTCATGCCAAACAGCAGACTCTTGGTATCTTCATAACCCATCATTTCCAAGGCGACTTTGACATGACCGGCCGACTGGCCAGTGTAGCAAGCCACGATGAAAGGAAGGTCGGTGGGGATGTCGCCATTGGCGATGTCATCTTCAATTGTGCTCAGCGAGGAGTTATAAGCACCGTCAATGTGACCGGCGTTGTAATGTTCCGCGCTGCGAATGTCGATGACGGTCCACAGGGCCAGGTTGTCGTTCAAGTCCACGGCACTCATGACACCAGGGCAATCCGCGCTGTCGTTGACATAGTCAAGCAGAGAGGTGGCGATGGTGGTGAAAGTTTCGGAAGCGGGGTAGCCCATTTCCAAAGTGAAATCGTTCTGTGCACCTGCGCCCCACTTGTGGGCAGTCAGGTCGTCATAGAACAGGTTGTTGGATCCGAATTTCAGGCTGTAAGCATCATAGCCCAGCATGTTCAGATAAGCGGTGATCTGGCTACTGTGCTGGCCGGTCCAGCAATACACAACCACAGGCATGTCTGTGGGGATGTTGGGCAGCATTTCGTCCATAGCCATACTGGCATAAGGAGTGAACTGGAAAGCACCACCGATGTGACCAGGAACGCCTGATCCACCAGTTCCTTCATAATCGGCTTCACCAAAGTAGTTGATGATGAAGTAGCTTTCGGGGTTGGCTTCCACGGCGGTATAAGCGATGCCCTTGAAGCCACCAGCCAACATGGCATCCACACGTGCAGCTACAACAGTGCTGTTGCTTTCGCTGAGAGTGGGGAAAGCGTGTTCGGTGAGATCAGCATTATTATTGGTGGTCTCCACGGTGGTCAAAGTGTTGGCGCAATTGGCAGTCCAGCTGTCCAATTCGAGGCTCCAGGAGCTCATGCCGAACAACAAGCTGTGAACATCATCGTAACCGGCCAATTCCATGGCGATTTTTGCATGACCGGCAGATTGGCCAGAGTAGCAAGCAACCACGTAGGGTTTTCCGGAAGGAATGGTGTTAGCCAAATCGTCGAGCAATGTGCCCAGGCTGGAATTGTAAGCACCAGGAATGTGGCCTGCCAGGTAGTCAACTTCCTGGCGGATATCAATCACGGTGTAGAGGTCAAGGTTGGCTTCCAGGGAAACAGCTGAGAAAACGCCAGGGCACTGGGCACTGTCGTTAACATATGCAGCACCAGCAGCTGCCATCACTTCAAACGCCGTTTCGGATGGATTTCCGATATCACCATCATCATCGTCATCTGAGCAACCCACGAATACATTCAGGGCCAGCATGAGAATTAATAACCATGTAAGACGCGTTTTCATTTTGCGTTCTCCTTTTGTGAGTCCAGAGGACCCGTTTCGTCGGGGTGAAATTTCACCCCGGCGTTTAACTGGTCGGCTTCCCCCCCTGGGCAGCCGACCTCTCGACTATTCTTCTTCGTTAAAAACCGGGCTGTCGTCCGGTATTACGATGCCAATGTTGGCGTCGTAGTCAACGAGCGGATTGCCGCTCAAATCGCGCAGATCGCTTTCTCTCAGGAAAAAGCCTTCAGGACTGTCGGGAGTGCCGTGGCAGGATGCACCACAGCCTTGCCCGTCCTCAACAGTGGTCTGAGGTGTGCTCAGAATCACGTTATGAGGTGAAGCATATTTCCAGGTGGGCTCGATTAGATAATCGGGCAGAGTCAGGCCCCAGTCAGCATAAGTATCGGGATCGACTGGCACGTGGCGCACCACAGAGTAGTCGTATTCCGAACGATGAGCACTAGGATTTTTGGCGATCTTGAACTGAACCACACTGGGGTTGATGTCGTATTTGTCGGTCTTCTCATCAGCCACCAGGTTATGGCAGTTGGTGCAGTTCTTGTACGGTTGCGAATGGCAAACCTGGCACTGCAGGTTTCCGCCATCAACAAAGCCGTCAACATGGGCGTTATGGAACTGATTGTCACTGAGAGTGCTGTGGCAATTCTCGCAACGAGGCATGGTGGCCACTTCATAGCGATGGTTGTAGTGGTCGCCCTCGTATTGTCCGTCACCGTGCATTTCTTCGCCGGTGTGACAGGCTTCGCACTTCATACCCTGGTTGCGGTGAGTGTCGCGCACGTTGCCGTCGAGGTCGCCGTTATAATCGGTACCCACGCGGCTGCCGTGACAGGCTGTGCAGTTTTCGGTCTGGTCTGGAGTGCGGTTGAACCCATGAGCTGAGTAGATGACTCCACCAAATTTGGGGAACCCGCCACCCACACTGTTGGGCCGGCTAACGTGGCACTGACCACAGGTCGTATGGCATCCACCACATTTGTTGGTGAACATGTCTTCGTATCCGCTGCCGTCGAAGGTGCAGTCGCCCCGCAATTCGATGGCTGCTTTTTCGCCCCACAAATTCGTGTGAAGGCTATTGGCTGACGAGGCCGCAATGCTCTCATGACAATTGTCACAAGCCGTGGCGCCAAATTCTTCGTCGTGGCACTGCAGGCAACCGATGTCGCCACCGGTGCTGGGGTCGCGCACGATGCCGGTGTGGGCCTCGGCCATGTCTTCAAAGGTATTGTCAGCTGGTCCGTTGTGGCACATTTGGCAGGTCAGGGCATGCTCAATGGCGTTACCAGAATAATCAGGACCATGAACACTGGTCATGAAAGAAGCGGAACTGCCGTTGCTGTTGGCGATCAAAACTTTTTCCCAAGCTTCCAGCTCGGGTACGACGCCGCCTCAACCATCGTCCTTATTGGGGACCCTCACTTTCGAACCTTCGACTTTACCGCCGAGAGCCAACTCCAAATTTTCCCTGCTGGAGTGGCAGCCAATGCATGTCATGTCGGTTCCAACCGGGTCGCCGCCATCGCCAATGTCTCCATTGGAGGTGTCGTTGTCACAACCCCAGAGGAAGAAAAGTGGCACCAGCAACAGAACGCTGATTGTCAAAAAGTGTCTCATCGGAAACTCCCAAGTTTGGCCGTGTTTTTTCAAGACACGGCACTGTTCATCAGACCACGGGCAAAAATAGGCACGTTGTTGCAAATGACCTTTGCAGCAACGAACTCTTCGCTTGTCAGTCTCGTCCATACACCGGTGTTCAGGGCACAGTCCATGACCATGCCCACGAAACATCGGCTGGAAGTGAAAGAATTGACCTCACACACTTCCCCGGTTTTTTGACGCTCATCCAACTCATGGGCCAGGAAATCGATATACGGCATACGAATATCCTGAAACAGCCTCCGAGCCACGGGGCCATCCTGGAAACTGTTGCGGAACATGAGTTGCATCAATTGGGGGTCGCTGTCGGCCAGGGAGAGAATGTGCTCGGCAATGACAGTGAGGACTTCCTCGATGGAACCTTGCCCCTTGTTGGGGGCCAGCTTCCTGGTGATGTCATGTTGCCGAGCCTTATCTCCAATGACCACTTCGTAGAGGTTTTCTTTGTTCTCAAAATGACGGTAAATAGCCGCTTCGGTGATACCACAGCTCTTGGCAATGACGCGGATGGAAGTCCCGTCATATCCATTGGCGGTGAACAGAACCGTAGCTTCACGGAGAATCTGTTGGCGCCGGTCGGCTGGTCTCGAAGTGCTTTTCATCATCACTTTCTTTGGTTCCTAGAACTTGCCAGAAACAGACAGGCTGTACAGATCCATGATGTAATCGTCCCAACGGTTCTCATCGAATTCGTTGCGGCGGTAACTGGCGCTGACCTTCATGGTTTTACCCACTCGGTAGCCGGCCCGCAGAAGGACGCGGCTGAGGTCGCTGTTCAGCTGGTTGCCTTCATTCAGGGCATCGCCTGGATCTTCGAAGTTCACCATTTCGTAATGAGCTTCCAGTTCCATGGCGTTGGTCGCTTGCACGATCAGGCCAGGAGCCAGACGGATGGTGGTGCCCTCGTAAGTCAGCGGGCCCATGCCAGCAGCTGAGGTGGGGCCGTCTTCGATCTCGTATTTTTCGAGACCGTAGCTACCAGTTCCCACGAAGGTGATCCGGTCGCTGGCAAAGTAGTTCAAGCCCACAAAACCCTGAGTGGCATTGTTGGTGGTCTTGACGCTGCTCACATCTTCACGCTCAAAGCTTTGGTTGTGGCCCTGGAACCCCACGTCCAAACGCACTTTGGTGGAAGGACGGGTTTGCACGGCAATGCGGCCGCTGAAGCGGTTTTGCTTGCGGTCGCCCATGGTGTAGAACAGGTTGGCGCCGGTGTTGGTTTGCTCGATATTCAGAGCGCGCCAGCCCAGACGGGCCTTCAGGGTGGTTTTGCGGCCCAGGCGGATGCCAGCCCGCAGGTTGGCCCGTTGGCTCACCCGATCCTGATCAATGTTCTGAGTGCCAGTGCCGTCTTCGGTGACCGCATCTTCCAGGCTGGTGGTACGGAACCGGTAGTCAAAGCGCAGGCGGGTTTTGGACAGGCTGTTATTGGTGATCAAGACACCTGCATCTAAGCTGCTGCGTTCGCGGGTGGTCATGTTCTCCATGACGCTGGCCAGGTCAGTCTGGAAGTCTGTGTTCCAGGTGCCCATACCGGCAGTGATTCTGGCGGTGGTTGAAGCACCCAACCGGGAAATCAGAGCCAGGCGGCCATTGGTGGTTTTTGCTTCACCGGTGGGCGTGTAAGCTCCGCCGCTGAATGTTTCAGCATTGGTGGCTTCCAGCTTGCTGGTATTGAACATACCCATCAGGCTGTTGTTTGTACCCAAGCGGTAGGTGGCGTCCAGTCCCATGCGAAAGAGAGTCTGGTCGTCAGTGTAAGCGTGCTCGCCCACCATGCGGTCGCCTTCGGTTTGGCGGTACGCACCCTTGGCGTTGACATCCAACTGGGTGCCACTGTAGCCGACGCCCATTTGGAATTCGTTGGTGGTGGTATCAAAGGTCTTGGTGTTGGGAACCGTAGAGCCGGTGCCACCGCGCAGCAAGCTGCCCTTGGTGCCGTCTTTGCTCATGGTGTTGAATCCCAGATCCAGTCCAAAGCCCTTACCCAAATTGTAGGCAAAGGTAATATTACCCTTGTACCATCCCAAGCCAGGCACTTCAGACAGGGCCGGAGGTGCCGGAGGTCCACCAAAGGTATTGACCCGCATCTCACTGGTGGTGTCATAGGAGTTATTGAAGTTGCGGAAATCGATGGTCACCTTGCAACGGTCCGGCTTGCTCGTCAGCAACTTGAACCGTGAACCCAAGGTACCCACTCCGCTTTGGCCAAATCCCCGGATGAGGATGGTGCGTCCGTTTTCCAAAACCGTATGGAAACCGAACAGGCCACTGAAGAGGGTATCATCTTCTTGTTGCCAGTCTTCGGCATACTTGGGTTTGTTCCCGTGGGGATCCCAGCTGGTGCCTTCGATGGTGGCATGGTTTTCGAAGCCCACTTCATCGCCGGTGGGGGCCCACATGCGGCCTTCCTGTGCTGGTAATTCTGAAGCCATCGCCGTGGCGCCCAACAAAAGGGCGATTCCGGTGAGGACCAGGGCCGTCATTTTTTGATTGGTTTTCATGACATTCCTCCTTACTGGTCCCTGAACGACGGTGCGACGTTCGAGCCGTGAATTTCAGTGTGGCAGTCAAAGCAGCGAGCCTCGTTGATGAGCAGTCCGCCATGATTTGTTTCGGCCAGTTCCCAACTGTCGTCCGCATTGAAGCTGGACTCGTAGTGGCACTGGAGGCAAAGGGTATTGCCGTCGGTGATCAGCATTTTGTCATGAGTCGAACCGTGAGGTTTATGACAGGTGGTGCAATCTTCGCTCTGCACGCCATCATGTTCGAAGACAAAAGGTCCGGCCATTTCCGTATGACAACCCAGGCAGGTTTCGTTCAAACCATTCCAGGTGTTGGTGGGGAAGCCGTTGTGGGGATCGTGGCAATCGCCGCACATGATTTGGTCTTCCAGCACCCGATGCCTGAAGGGCAGGCGGAAGTCGGTCACCTGAGAGGTGTGACACTGGATGCAAAATTCTGACTCGTTGCGGAAGGCGTTGGCCGGTTTGGCTTCGACCTTGAAGTGGATTTGATCAGCGTGGCAATCGGCACAACTGATCCCAGTGCCCTGGTGAGGGCCACCGGACCAACCGACGTGCTGTGTGTTATGGCACTGGAGGCACATATCATCACGCTGGTTGTCATCCATACCCCGGAGCATTTCCGCGTTGATGATGGAATCTACTTCCTCATCATCCACGTGGAGACTACCCGGTCCATGACAAGCTTCGCATGATGTAGCGTTGCCGCCGGGCACCAAAGGAGCTAATTCCACTGAGTGAGGAGTGTGGGCGTAAAGATCGGCCACCTCCTCATGGCAATCGAGGCAGGAGTCTGAACCTACATAAGTAGCGTCGGCCGGATAGTCAAAACCATCGGCAAAGCTACCCCCAGCAACAACCTGGCCGCTACAAAGGAGCAACAGGAGAGCTGGAATCAGGGTCAAGGCTGAGGAACGCATCGGGGACCTCCGTGCTGAAGTAAACGTTTATTGATCTCGAGCCATGTTAATTTGTTCACAAGACCCTTGCAAGTTAAATTTTTAACGAAAATGGTTATCGTTTTCACGAAGAGAAATCAACTCCGGGGTTGTCCTGAAACAAATCATCGCCGATACTTTATTTGCCCACTCAAGAGTCAATTCAACCTGAAATGAATTCATGAAATCAATGCCAGCCAGCAAGGTTCCTGGTCTCGAAAACAAAATTTCATTGGCTCTACCCTGGCTCGTGGGTTTGCGCTGGGCCGCCATGGTCAGCCAGGCCCTGCTTATTCTCCTGGTGGTGTTCTTTTTCGATATTCCGGTCCCTCCCATTGTAGTATCTGTCATTTTTGGCTTTAGCTGGTTGAGTAATATGTACCTGCACACGAAGCAGGAATCTGACAATACTGTGACAAATGGGCTAGTAACGGCCGTTTTCATTATCGATACGATCATGCTCACTCTGCTGATTTACACCACAGGGGGAGCCCTGAACCCCTTCACTTTTCTTTATATTATTCCTGTAATTCTAGCCGCCATAATTTTGCCCAAACTGGATTCATGGCTGGTCACTTTGATAACCATCCTCTGTTATGGGGCTCTCTTTTTGCCTGGTGTGGATTCAATTGGAGGCCTCACCAACCATCCTCCTGCTGCAAACCTGTTAAATGACATGACCGGTGCCTTGCGTCTTCATTTGTGGGGTATGTGGGTGGCTTACTCCCTTACAGCCGTGTTTGTGGTGTTTTTGGTTGGTAAAATTCAAAATGCCATAGGCTTTGGTCAGCTCTCGGGCGAGGCTCAGCAGAGTTTCCTTTTGGCCGAAGCTGTCTCCGGAATTCTGGAAAGCATCCACCCCACCCACTGGGATCGGGTCCAGGTTCATAATAACGTGCCGGATGATATTGTATTTTTGCCCCAGGATGCCCTATGCCAAACGGTGGCTGAGCTGGTCAACAAAACCCTGAAGGCAGATAGCACAGGCGGTATGGTGAATTTGGACTTTTCCTGTGAAGGCAAAGACCTGGTAGTCAATGTGACCTCCCCCTCTCAGGTCACCCCTGCTACCTTGCGCATGACTATGGAAGATGGCTCCTGAAATTAAAGGCACCTCATGAAAAAGCCCGTTCTTGAATTCCAAAACATCTCTATGCAATACGGTGCCGACCCAAGCCAGAGCCGTCAGGTCCTATCTGGAGTCTCCTTCCAGTTGGAAGCCGGGCGCCATGTTTCCCTGGTCGGTCGTAGCGGCAGTGGGAAATCTACTTTACTGCATTTGGCTGCCGGGATTTTGATTCCCACCACCGGCTCGGTGCATTTGGCGGGTCAGGAAATTTCAAGTTTGAAAGAACAGCAACGCACCGATCTGCGCAGCCGGTATCTGGGTTTGGTGTTCCAATTTTTCCACCTCCTGCCCCATCTTTCCGTGGGAGAAAATGTGGCCTTGCCGGGTTGGGTGGCCGGAGCCCCCAAAACCGAAACCTCTTCCAGGGTTAAAGAGCTTCTCTCACGGGTGGCCCTGGCCGACCGCGCCGACGATCCCGTGGGCAAACTCAGCGGTGGGGAGATGCAGAGGGTGGCCATTTGCCGCGCCCTTTTGCTGCGCCCCAAACTGGTGCTGGCCGACGAGCCCACCGGCAGCCTGGACGATGCCACCGGAGGCCAGATCATGGACCTTCTGCTGGAGATGACCGAAGCTGAAGGGGGCTCACTATTATATGTGACCCACAGCAGGCAGTTGGCTCAAGCCGCCGATCATGTTTGGGAGCTTCATGACGGCCAGTTGCGCACAAGCGAACCCACGGCTGGAGAGTAGCCGTGCTCCAACTGCTGCTTAAAAGCCTGCAACGGAACCTGGGGCAATCGCGCACTCTCTTTCTCTTAACTGTGGTTGGGGTGGCTTTGGGCGTGGCCTCGGTGGTGGCTATCCAGACTTTGAACCAAGGGGCTTTGAAAGCTTTTGATGGCAGTGTGCGAGCTGTCAGTGGGCAGGCCGATCTATCAGTGATGGGTGCGGTGCCCGCCTTTGATGAAACAGTGTTGGTTCAGGTGCTGGGCGACCCGGCCGTAGCTGCGGCCTGGCCCCTGTGCAAGGTTGATGTCTCTGTATTACAACGGCCCGAGTTGCTGCTTGAAGTGGCAGGTGTAGACTTGCTGGCTCCTTTGCGATTGCCTCTGGACATTGACACCCAAAGTGAAGCCACGTTCACCGACATTTTTGGCGCCCTGGTCACCCCCGGGTGGATGGCCATCACTCCGGTCCTGGCTGCTGAGCAAGGCTGGGCAGTGGGCGATACGGTGAGGGTGAGCAGCGGCAGCAGAACGGCCAGCCTTTTCATTGGAGCATTGGTTGATTTCCAGGCCCTGGAACCACTGGCTCCCAAAACTCTGGCCATTATGGACATCTCTCAGGTGCAGTCGCTTCTGGCTCGTCCGCATCTGGTGCATCAAATCGACATCCAGTTGCGGCAGCCTGAAGATGCCGAGACAGTGGCCAGGCGACTGGCGGAGAAATTGGGCCCTGGTTTCAAGGTGGTGACACCGGAACAGCGCAGCCAGAACGCAGAAGGGTTGTTGGCCGCCTTCCGGTTGAACCTCACGGCGTTGAGTTTGATCAGTGTTTTTGTGGGTGTTTTTCTGGTGCTGACGACGGTTCAGGCTTCATTGTCCCGCCGCCGCAGCGAGTTTGGGTTGCTGCGCTGTCTGGGCGCCAGCCCGCGGCAGGTTGTGGGTTTGATTCTGTCTGAGACCGCCGCTTTAGGGGCCCTGGGTGTGGCGGCTGGCATCCCGTTGGGTTACTGGGTGGCTTTGAAAAACATCGATTCGGTGAGCGCCACTCTCACTAGTATATATGTGTTGCAGAGCATCGATCATCTGGTCCTGCCGCTGCCGGTGATTCTGCTGGGTGTTGCCGTGGGATTGCTGGGAGCCGTAGCGGGGGCCATCTGGCCCGCGGTGGACATGGCCCGCCGCGATACGGTGGCCCTCCTGGGCGCCGTCAATCTGCAGGAACAAACGGGCCGGGCCGTGGGGCGTTTGAGCTGGACTGCCTTGAGCCTGGCCACCATCGCTACGGTGTGGTTCGTGTTTTGGGGCACCCACCTGAAATGGGGCGGTTTTGTTTTTGGCGCCCTGATGATGCTGGCTTTGCCTTTGCTGGTGCCCATGGTGGTGAAAGTGGTGGCCGGCAGTTCGCGCCCCCGCGGGTTTGGCCTGGCCCTGAGCTTGCGCAATCTGGCGGTGCGGCTGCACACAACCAGTTTTGCCGTGGCGGCTTTGGCCATCACCATCAGCATGCTGGTGGGCATCACTTTGCTGGTGGGTAGCTTCCGCCAAACTTTGATCACCTGGTTGGATGTCACGGTGAGAGCCGATGTTTACGTGACCACCGAAAGCTGGGCGCGCTCGGGCAACGAAGCATTTCTGGAAGATGGCTTGCTTGACGAACTGGCCGCCTGGCCCCAGGTGGCGGCCCTGGAAGAACAGCGGCGCTTTCAGGTGCAGACGGCCGATGGCCAGCGCCTGATCTGGCTCAATGGTATTAAGGTGGCCGGGCTGCCGGGAACCGAATTGGCCACGCGGCTGCCCCTCATTGGCGGAGACCCGGTGAAGGTTGGCCAAGGGCTTCAGCGGGGTGAAGTGCTCATTGGCGAGCCCCTGGCCCGTAAGGGTGGGTATGATGTGGGCGACACCCTGATTCTGGCCGGGCCATCGGGGCCCTTGGTTTTTCCCATTGCCGGCGTGGCCTACGACTACACCAGCGAAGGCGGAACCGCGTTCATCACCATGGACACCATGCACCGGCATTTCCCGAGAGAGCGCCGCAACAACGCCGCGCTTTTTCTGGACGATGGTGCCGATGTTGAGATGGTCGTAACCCAACTCAAAAAACAATACGAAAACAGCCCTCTGGTGCTGCGCAGCAACCAGGATTTGCGGCGTGAAGTGCTGGCCATTTTCGACCAGACTTTTGCCGTGACCCGCACCTTGCAGTCTTTGGCTTTGTTGATTGCCGTATTGGGCGTGGCTTTGAGTCTGGTGGCTCAGGCTCGGGAACGATCAGGAGAATTGGCCCTGTTGCGCAGCCTGGGCGCCACCCGGCGTCAGGTTTTTCAGCTCTTTGTGGGCGAAGGGTTGAGCATGGGATTCATTGGTTTGGGGCTGGGAATTGTAGGTGGCATTGGTTTGGCTGCGTTGCTGATTCTGGTGGTGAACCGGGCGTTCTTTGGGTGGACCATTCAGCCTGCGGTGCCCTGGCTGGATTTGGTGGGACAGTTTGTGGTTGTGCTGTTGGCCACTGCGGTGGCGGCGGTTTATCCGGCTGCTCAGGCCGGACTTTCGGGGCCTGAGCAATTGACCAGGGATAATATATGATGCGTCGTCTGTTGTTAATATCAGTGGTATTGGGTTGCGCCTTTGGGGCCGCAGCTGCGACCTGGATACCGGCAGCGCCGGGTTATGAGTGGCAGTTCCCCCGTGATCTGGCGGTGCATCCGGAGTACAAAACCGAGTGGTGGTATTTTACGGGGCACCTGGAATGGGAAGATGAACCGGAAGCGGAAGCCCTGGGTTATCAGCTGACGTTTTTTCGGTCTGGAATGGCCCCTGCCGAGAGCCTGGAAAAGGCCTCAGCCTGGCAGCCAGAAGATATTATCATGGCCCACGCTGCTATTTCGGATCCGTCTTCAGGAGAGCATATTTTCAGTGAAGTGATTTGGCGGACGACTCCTTTTCTGGGTGGGTTCGGACAAGCCGGCGACAGTGTTCTGGCCTGGTGCCAGGCTCCAGCGGGAACTGATGACCAGTGGGAGCTGGAATGGATAGACGGGGCCTTTCATTTGAGGGTGCGGGATGACGCCCAAAAGCTGCGGTATGAATTGAAATGTGTTCCCACGCGGCCCCGAATTTTTCACGGTGAGGACAGTTTCAGTCCGAAAACGGCCGACGGGAAGAACGGGAGCCTGTATTTCAGCCAAACGCGGCTGGAAACCTCGGGGTCGGTTTACCGGAACGACAAAAAGCGCACCGTCAAGGGTAAGAGCTGGCTGGATCGGGAAATTTTTTCCAGCACCTTGGCAGGGAACCAGACGGGATGGGATTGGGCCGCCATTGGTTTGGATGATGGGCGGGATTTGATGTTGTACCGTTTGCGGGATGCCGATGGAGTCACTGATTTCGCAGTGGGAGATATTGTGGGACCCGATGGGGTGAACCGGACGCTGCCTGCTGAAGAGTGGCAGTGGGAGGCTTTGGATTATTGGGAGAGTGAAGAAACGGAGTCCCGGTATCCGGTGCGGTGGAAATTGGTTATTCCCGGGCAAGAGCTTGAGCTGTTGGTGGAAGCAGTGATGCCTGATCAGGAGAATGTTTCCGGGCTAACAGGAATTCATTATTGGGAAGGGGCGGTTTTGGTTCACCCCTGGAATGATCAGGACGTGGTGCTGGGCCGTGGGTTTGTGGAATTGACGGGGTATGGGGCCGGAAGCCGGCCGCCTATTTGATCCGGGCTTTGCCAGGCGCGTTGCCGGATGCCTTTTCCTCCCACCAGCCCACACCCAGATAAACCACCAGGGAAAGGGGTATGGCAAAGCAGGCCGCATCCAGGCCCCCGGGCAAATTCCAGCCGCCGATGATGGCAGCCAGCGCCGAACCACCGCCAATGAGCATGGAGCTGATGGCCGCCGCCCCACCCCCGCGCCGCATATAAAACACACCCAACGTGGGCACCAGCAGCCCGGAAACCATGAAGGTGTAAGCGTATAAAATGGCCTCAAGCACCGAGCGGAAACCGGCAGCCAGCAGCACAGCCAGCAAACCCACCAGGGCGGTGACCAACATGGACAACCGCATCTGAGCACGATCTGATTGGGCCCAGGGCAGCAGCCGCGCAGCCAGGTCGCAAACAAAATTGCCGGACGAGGCCATCAGGCAGCTGTCGGCAGTGGACATGATGGCGGAGAAATAAGCAGCGATCACCAGGCCGGCCACCCCCACAGGCAGCACTTCGGCAATGAGCAGGGGCATGCCCATCTCGGGATCAACCGCAGGGTAGAGCACCCGGGCGGCCATACCCAGAATCACACCACTGAAAGCCATCAACGGGTACTCCAGCAGCCCGGCCAGGTACCAGGCTTTGCGGGCTTCCTTCACATCTTTGCAGGCGTAAATGCGTTGGTAAAGGGTCATGCCCACAAACCAGATGGGAATGATGGTCACGGCCCAGTTGATGATCTGCAAGGGCTCGACCCGCATCACATCGAAGTGCCCGGGGGGTAAAGCGGCCTTCATGCCAGCCCAACCGCCAACAGCCACCATGGCCGCCGGGATAGCCAGAAAGATGAGCCCGCCCAACAAGATCATCCACTGCACAGTGTCGGTGTAAATGACGGCCTTAATGCCGCCAACAACCGTGTAGCTGATGGTGATGCCGGCGATGGCCCAGAGGGCGAAAGTCATAGGCTCCATACCGAAGGGAGCCACCTTAAAAACCGTCACCGAAGCCAGTTTGGCGCCGGCCAGAATCTGGGCGCCGGTGAAGCCCAGATAGCCCACACCGCTGATGACCGAAGCCAGCATGGCGGTGCGCTCACCAAAACGCCAGCGCAACAGGTCGGGGTAAGTCAGCAGGCCCAGTTCCCGGTCCAATCCTTTGACTCGGGGAATCAGAACCACAGCGGTGAGCCAGGCCCCCTGTGTGTATTGTTTATTC
>JADGDU010000079.1 GCA_016744705.1 Candidatus Krumholzibacteriia bacterium | reverse complement strand
AGACCATGGCAATGGTGGGCAGGATGAGTGGCAGTTTGATATGCCAGAAAATTTCCCAGTGTGTGGCGCCGTCAATGATGGCTCCTTCCACCAGATCATGCGGAATGTTTAGCATGGCCGCGTAGATCAGCATCATGGGAATGCCTACGAACTGCCAGACCGAGATGAGTGACAGGGTGACAAGAGTCGTGCCCTCTTGTCCCAGCCATGGCTGGAACCAGTCTGTTAGGCCGATGAAGCTAAGAAGGGTTTCACTGACGCCCCAGAGTGGACTGAGGATGAGTTGCCAGATGAAGCCGATGATAACCACTGACAACATGGTGGGTATGAAAATCAGTGTGCGGTACGTGGTGCGTCCCGTGAGTTTCGGCAGGCTGAGCAGGGCTGCCAGCATTATACCGATTGGATTTTGTACAAACATGTGGACGCAGAAAAATTTAAAGTTGTTCAGAAGTGCGTTCCAGAACGGTTTGGACCATTGGGGGTCGGTGATCAGTGTGATGTAGTTGGCCAACCCTGAGAAAGATAAAGCGTCATTGCCGTCAGTTGCATAGAGGCTTAATCGGATGGAATCGAGCAAAGGGTAGATCATGAACAATGTGTAGATGATCGTTGCCGGAGCTAGGAATAGCACGATGTGGTGTGGGAAACGGGCGAACCTACCGCCTGATGCGCTCATTCTGATACCTTCGGAAAAACGTGAAAAGGGACCCCCGTATGGGAGTCCCTTTGTTGTTGGATTGCTATTGTTGGGGCTTGTACCATTTTTCGAGACCGGCCTGCGTTTCCTTGGCAGCGTCCTCGGGAGTCATGGTGCCGTTGATGACCTGAGAGCTGACATTCCACAGCTGGTTCTCAAGGTTCGGGTTGCCACGTGAGAGGATCTGGTAGGAGTTACGGATGGTGGACTCATGCGTGTTGCGCCAGTTGATGAATTCCTGGGCAACCGGGTCTTTCAGAGAAACCTTGTGGTTGGACAGGGGGAAGAAACCGGGCAGGGAATTTGCGTACAGTTCAGCAAATTCGGGAGTGGATAACCATTCCAGGAACAGGCGAGCGGCTTCCTTGTTCGGAGAGGCGGCATTCAGGCCTAGTGCTATGTCGGTATGATCGGATATGTACCCTTTGGTAGCGCCTTCTGGCAGCGGCGGGGGAAATGCACCGAATTTGAAATCGGCTTGAGTGTTGAATGTGGTGATGTCCCAGGAACCGGCGGGATAGATAACGGCACGGCCAAGGGTGAACAGGTTCTGGCTGTCAGGATACTTCTGCGCCTTGAACCCTTTACCCATGTATGGTGCCCACTTAGCGAGCTGTTTCCATGTATTGACATAGGGGGCATCGGTCAGCTTGGCGGTTCCGGCGATCAGCGCTTTGCGGCCTTCTTCGCCTTTCCAGTAGTTGGGACCGATGTTTTGGAAACCCATGGTGGCAGCTTCCCATTGGTCGGCTGTGCCCAGTGACAGGGGCGTATAGTTACCGTCGGCTTTGATCTTTTCGAGAACCGTGAAGAATTCTGCTTCGGTTGTAGGAATGGACAGACCAAGTTCTTCGAAGATTTCCTTGTTGTATATGAAGCCGTGGATGACGGACGCCATTGGAACCGCAAAGGTGGATTTACCGTCATCGGTTTGCCATGCGGATTTGGCGACGTCGGAAAATTCTTTCATACCTGCAAGGTCGTTCAGTTCGACAATGTAGCCCTTGTTGAACATTTCGAGGGAGGCGTCGAAGGGACGGCAGGTGATGAGATCGCCAGCCGTGCCGCCTTCCAGTTTGGTGTTCAACACGCCGTTGTATTCTGCGGGTGCGCTGGGGG
>JADGDU010000078.1 GCA_016744705.1 Candidatus Krumholzibacteriia bacterium | reverse complement strand
ATGCTGAGTCATACCGATAGAAGCCCTGCTTATGATCATTTGCACCGCATGGCCCTCAAGGGAGCCATACATATTTCCATTGGGGGAGATGTGGTGGGTGTTGGAACTACTCACGTAGCCCAAAATCTTTTAAAATTAAAGCAGAAAATTCCCAAATACGGGCTTAACTACCAAAACCAATCTGGTGACGTTGTTCCCTTTGAAATTAACTGGGTGGGGGGGTGTGGAGCTGGGTTCCCCAAATTTTTCCCTTTGTACGAAGCTGCAGGGGGAATTCTGGCTAGAGGGCGTATTGGCAATGCCGAGTCCATGATCACCGATATGGGTAAAACTCTGGAGGTGGAAATGAAGACTCTGGCAGATAACCCATCGTTCTTTTTTTGCGATAATCCAGGATGCACTTACTGCAGGTTGTCCTGGGATTTTTCAACAGGGAAAGAATCCATCGTTTTAATGAGGCGCTTTTTGAAATCTTTGAGAAAACAAAAACCAAAGACTTTATTTAAGAGTGTGGGCTCCTGGCTGAGGCGGCGCCGAGTGGCATAGTCTTCTGTAAGTCTCAAAATCCCATTTCGTACGCATTTGTGAATTATGCCATAAAAGAGAAAAACACCCTCCGTAGAAACGGCATTTTTCTTTCAAATCTTCCATCACTTTCAGGGCAGCAGGAGTTCTGCCCATTCCCATATATTGTTCAGCGATAACACTGACTTCCATCATCACCAGAGGCTGTTGCAATAATTTCATGGGGCGGCGATGGTGTAGGTCGTACATACGGAATTTACGACTTGTTCCACAACGGAAGCCCGCATGCTGGGCGAAGCCGAGAGACGAGTCATATTTCAGCCCTGCTGCATCCCAAATTTGAGAGGTGTCAGGAGTGCGCCAGCGCAGATAATGCTGCCGGCCACCCGAGACCTTGGCTGGGATATCTTCCTGCTCAAGAACCTGCCGTAGTTTGGCTAATTCCTTAGTGAAAATCTCCTCATTGTCGAAAGAAAGATACCCAGGGTGGAAACCAATCTCATGTCCGCGGTTGTGGATGGTTCGAAGCAGTTGGCGCACAATGGGGTCATCAAGATCAATGGGGGCATCATAAATCGGATGCGAAACCAGAGGTTTGATGTTGAATGCAATACGATTTCCGGCCTCTTCATTAATCTCTATCATTTTATGGATGGCTTGAAGGAATGGATCCTTGGAGTGATCACCACGCCGGGAGGCTGAAAAATTTTGAAGATGGGTCAGGGCCTGAGGCAGGCTTCGGTATAGCAGAATGTCACTGCCAACTCGCCGCACAAGGTTTGAAAGACTAAAGGAGGAAGGGCAATAAATATGATCCAGATCGCAGCTGATATCCATTTCAAATGAGCGCGGCTTGCGGACCATCTGGGGCCATAGTGAGTGGAAACAGCTCCACAGAATTTCGAGGTATTCATCCACCAGTGGTTGGTTCACTAGGCCGAATCGACCTTCCATGGTGGCTTCAAAAGGGATACGCCCATGGCCGTCAAGGTCCGTGATCTTTGTTTCTTCAAACCTTGAAAGCAGAAGAAAAGAGGACCCGAAAATATCCCAGTTGAGGCTTATTCTATCAGGAGTGATTTCTTGGGATGGCTCGCCTGAAAGGATGGGGACTTCAGGGTTGAGCAGATGCATCGGCAACCCGGTGGTGCGGGTGTCCCAAAGAGGAGGACGCCTTTTGGGCAGTTCTATTTCACTCAGGAGGTTTGATTGGGATGGGAAAGTTGAAGTGGGGGAGGTAAATTGTTTTCCCTCAGCTTCAATAGAAATGGGCCCGCCATCGCTGGTGGTGTAGG
>JADGDU010000077.1 GCA_016744705.1 Candidatus Krumholzibacteriia bacterium | reverse complement strand
TTATCCAGTCGCCCACATGGAAGGGACGGTCAATTAGGATCATCAACGATCCGAAGAGGTTCGCAAGAGTATCTTTGGCCGCCATCGCCAGAGCCAAACCGCCAATTCCCAGTCCAGCAATGAGCCCACTGACGGAGTACCCCAGATTCTGGGCTGTGAGAATAAAGGTCAGAATGATGAGGAAGGTTTTTGATGCCTTACGGAGAAGTGGGATGAGCTGGTCGTCAAGCTTACTTTCGGTGCGGCTGGTGAGTTCACCAAGAAACACTGCTAAAGCATCCATCATCTTGAACAGGGTCCAGGTCACCAGAAATATCGTGGCAATGCGGAAGCTGGTGTCTGCATGACCCAACCATACGGGGTTGATCACCAGCAGAGTTCGCATTGCCAGAAAGATTCCTAGAACGGGAAGGATTAAGCCCAATGGTGAAAAGACCGCGGCCACGGCCATGTCATCAGCTTCAGTTTTAGTTTTTTGGGCAAAACTTTTGAGGCGGTTGGCCACAATGGCATTGAAAATGGCGCGCAAAATGAAACTGCCTACCAGAAAGAGTAAAGCAATCAAAAGTTGCGATACTGTCCAGGGGCCCAGTGTTTGAGTGGTGATGTTTTCCCAGCTATTCAATTTGGTTCTCCTTTGATGTTTCTGTTTCAATTTCTTCCGCACCCGTTTCACCGATGATGAGGGTGCTGCCGCTGCGTAATTCTTCAATGGAGGTACCGGAACAGGCACTCAGAAGATTAAAGAAAAGATCTTGCAGGCCTCCCACTTCCTGGGTGGAATGATCGGGCCCCAATAAGCTTACAGTCCAGTCAATGAACTCTTCCTTGCGGGCCAATACGAGATCTTCCGAAACGATCATCTGACTGGGGTCATAGGCGAAGGCCACGGTGTCTTCGTTGAGGAATGCCGCGCGCACCAGATGTTTGCGTGCGCGCTCGAAATTGCCCGTGCCGATGTCGGAGAGGGCGGCGTAGAGGCAGGCATTGCCGGTGGTTCCCCAATGTTTGAAATCAACTCCCGATTCGCAAAGCACAATGGCTTCCTGTGGGTTGGTAAAAAGGGCGTTGACCCAATTGACCCGGGTGCCTTCACCAAGCACTAGCCGGGGACCAAGGTTTCCGCCCAATGCCGAATAAAGCGGACTTTCAGTAACCCAGCTTTCGCCGATACGGTTGGCCATTTCAATTTGTTGCCCGCTCATGGGGATTTGCAAAATACTGATGGCACCTCGTTGATTTTCCTGTCGCTCAAGAGGAAATTGGGGCAGAAGCCGGCAGATTTGCCATGATAAACTGGTGGATCGCACCAGCGGGTCCGATGGCAATCCGGATTCATCCCTTTGGCTGAGTCTGGTTTCGAAGCTGAAATAAGCCCATCCGGCGGTAACCAGACATAGGCCCAATAGCAGGAGTGTGGATGGGGTCCAGCGGGGTGGAATCAATGAAGCGAGCGCCAATGATCCCGCGCAGGCTGCCATCAGTCCTTGATAAGGTTGCAATTGGTTTAGCAAGGGCAGGACGGGAGCAATACTCAACAGGGCCATAACAAAAGTGATCAATGGAAGACGGTTGCCCTGGCGGAGCTGGGTCAGAGACCAGGATCCCCAGAGCAAAAACACCATGGCGCCGGCGGCCACCTGGGGCCACAGAAGTTCCTGGGCCAGTAGCGGGCCGGGGGAGAGCATCCACCAGCCAAGGGTGCCCAGATTTGTGACAACTTGGGCAGATCCTCCCATGGCAAAAAGTTCCCCTGCACCCGTGGGGAAATGTTGTATCAGAAGGACTCCTTCGATGATCGAAAATATCAAAACGAGAAAGCACATGGCCCAGGCAAATGCCCGGTCCTTAATTCCCGGCCCAACTCCCACAAAGAGCATCACCAGAAAAACCAGGCCGAGACCC
>JADGDU010000076.1 GCA_016744705.1 Candidatus Krumholzibacteriia bacterium | reverse complement strand
CAATGACAGCGGCCTCATGCATCTAGCCGCAGCCTTGAACGTGCCCACCGTGGGAATTTTTGGCTCCTCCAACCCCGATTGGACCAGGCCTTTGGGGAAACAAACCATGGTGGTGAATGCTGAAGGATTTTCCTGCAGGCCCTGTTACCTTAAGGAATGCAATCAAAAAGAATTTTGCCTCGAAACCATTTCGCATACGGCGGTTTTGGCGGCCATCGATGAATTAATGAACTGCAACGGGAAATAAAAGGATCCGCTATGGCTTTGTGGAAAGTTCATCTTAGCGCACCAGGTCAGGAACCAAAACGGGCGCTCTTTCTGGATCGCGATGGAGTTGTCAATGCCGAACGGCATTACCTTTCCAAACCGGAAGATGTCGAAATTTTGCCTGGTGTAGCTGAAGCAATGATCAAGGCTCGGGAAGCCGGCTATTGGCTGGTGGGTGTTTCCAACCAATCAGGTCTGGGGCGTGGACGCTTCACTGCAGACCAGTTTCATGCAGTTATGATCAGGTTTGACCAGCTCCTGGAGGAGCAGGGGATATTTTTTGATGCTTTCTTTTATTGTCCCCACGCACCAGAAGAATGCTGCACTTGCCGCAAACCCAAACCCGGCATGTTGCATGAAGCCAGTGAACACCTAAAATGGGTACCTGATGGGTCCTGGGTTATTGGGGACAAAAAATGTGATGTTGCTTTAGGGCGAAATGCCGGCTTTGGCGGAATGCTGGTTCGCACGGGACATGGTGAGTCCAATGAAGAAGCGGTGATCCAGGAATTTTCCGAGGATAAGTTGGTTCAGGTGACTGACGACTTGAACGCTGCTGTGGATTTTATTGTCGAACAAGGTCGGAGGTGAAATTTGGGTTGGATGTTAGAAGGTCGTCCTCTGGAATCCATCCTCATCACAAGGTTGCGCTACCTTGGCGATGTTGTAATGGCGACGCCCTTGCTGGAGGTGCTGAGGCGTGGAGCCCCGGAAGTTCACCTTGGGTTTCTTGCTGAAAAGGGGCACGGACAGGTTCTGCAGAATCATCCGCATCTCAACAAATTACATCTTCTCGAAACCCAAAGACGCGGAAGCGACGCCAAAGCAAGACCCCTTGAATCCTCTGACCAAAATCTTCAGTCACGGACTTCCTGGGACATGGTTTCTCAGCTGAAATCCTGCCAATACGATTGTGCTGTTGATTTATTCTTTAATCCAAGAAGTGCCTGGCTGTTGCGCCTGGCCGGTATACCTCACCGAATTTCCGGCACCAAGGGCAGCAGACGTTTCCTTTACTCTCACAACGTCATTCCTTCCCTGGAGCCAGACCGCTTTAATGAGTTTTTCGGTTTGGTGACCGGAGGCATGGGAGAACACTTAGCCCGTTTGGCTCCGCTTGTGCATGAAGAAAGCGGTTTGGGTTTTACCCGTTGGTTTTGTCGTGAGTACGCAAATGAAAGGTTGGGCCCACGGCTGCCTCGGGATTATTGGGCTGTTCGGGATTCTGATAACAAGCCGGAAGCGGGAACCCTTCTCTCTGGACAGCCTTTAGTACTGGCCCCTGCGGCTACCTGGCCCTCGAAGGAATGGCCTTTGAATCATTGGAAGTCATTAATCCGGGGATTGTTGGACAAAACGGATCATCCTTTGTTGATTATTCAACCACCTGGACTGGAGAACCCATGGGCTGAACTCAAATGTTACCGGTTCTGAGTCTGCCGGAGGTTTTGGGTGTCATTGCACGATCGGCTCTTTTAGTCTCGGTGGATGGTGGTGTAATGCACTCGGGAGTTGGCCTGGGTGTGCCAACTGTGGGGTTATTTGGGCCTACGGATCCTGAATTATGGTTTCCTTATACCAAAGGCGGTCCGTTCAGAGTTTTAACCACCAGGGCTCATTGTTCTCCCTGTAATCTACACCAATGTGATGAGTTTATTTGCTTGCCCGATCTTTT
>JADGDU010000075.1 GCA_016744705.1 Candidatus Krumholzibacteriia bacterium | reverse complement strand
ATTGAATCTCATGTATCAGGAAGAAGTTCCCCTTTATGAATTTATTTCTCAGCAATGGTTCCCGAAATTTCAAAAGGAATATGGCCCTACTTTGGCGGCCGATGTGGAACAGTTTCGCAAGGACAGGGAAAGCGGGTTCAATCAGTGGAACTATTGGATGAGTCGATTGAACCACCATCTCGTTCTGAAAGCAGCCCTCAAGTTCAGGTGATTTGTTTCCTTTTGGGCTGCATCTTTCTAAAAAACTTGAAGGAGTTTTTCCTCTACTGAATTCCCTTGTCCTTCAATACGCCCAATATCCGCTGAACCATGGTCTCAACAGTTTCAATATCTGTCTCCACGACAATCTCCGGGTCCACTGGTTCTTCATAAGGTGAACTTATCCCCGTGAAATCCATAATTTCCCCGGCAATCGCTTTCTTATAAAGCCCCTTCGGGTCTCGACGCTTACAAACCTCGATGTCACACTTAACATGAATTTCAATGAAAGAACCTTCGGGCAATATCGACCGAACAAAATCCCGATCTTCCCTGAATGGTGAGATAAATGTGCACGCAACAATATTACCCTGCTCAAAAAACAGTTTGGCAGTCTCCCCAATGCGCCTGATATTTTCTGATCGATCATGATCCGAAAATCCAAGATCCCCACATAGCCCATGCCGAACGTTGTCGCCGTCAAGCATCTGAACCTGACAGCTATTTTCAAATAAATTATCTACCAAATTTTTTGCCAAAGTCGATTTCCCAGACCCAGAGAACCCACTGAACCAAAGCACCGCACCCTTGTGCCCATTACGCTTCTCCCACGCACTCCGCGAGAGCATGCCCTCTTCCCAGCGCACATTACTAGACTGATGCGCTTCCGCATGCTTGCTGCTGGTGACATCCTTCACGTCCTGAGTCACACCACGGATCATGCCCGCGGCCACCGTCCGGTTCGTCACTGCATCAATAAGAATAAAGCTACCAGTGCTGCGGTTGACATTGTAGTTGTCGAAAAAGAGAGGCTGGCTGGTCTTGATGGCAACCCTGCCAATTTCATTCAACTCAAACGTATCTGTGTCTTCCCGGTGCAGGGTATTCACATCAATTTTATAACTGATATCTGTGATGAAGGCTTTCACCTTCTGGGTCGTATGTTTCAGGATGTAATGGCCCCGGGTATTGAGGCGGTCCTCATCCATCCAGCACAAATTGGCGTCAAAGGTATTACCCACATTGGGCAGATTACCCGTGCGCACAATCATGTCGCCCCGGCTGATGTCAATCTCATCTTCAAGAGTCAGGGTCACCGCCTGGCCGGTGTGCGCTTCATTCAGATTTCCATCCATGGTGACGATGGATTCAATTTTCGACGTTTTGCCTGAAGGCAAAGCGGCCACTTCTTCGCCAACTCTGATGGTGCCACTGGAAATGGTGCCGGCAAATCCTCGAAAGTTGAGGTTGGGGCGTTGCACGTATTGCACCGGATAACGGAAGTCCACATAGTTGCGATCGGCCGAGACATGCACATTTTCCAAAAGGTGCAGCAGGGTGTGCCCCTCGTACCAGGACATTTTGGGACTGCGAGTGGTGACGTTGTCACCATCGAGAGCGCTGATGGGAATGAAAGTGACATCATGGATGTCCAGCTTCTGAGAGAAGTCTTTGTATTCTTTGACGATTCGGTTGTAGGTCTCTTCATCGTAATCCACCAGATCCATCTTGTTGATGGCCACCACGAGGTGAGGAATCTGGAGCAGGGAGATCAGGAAACCATGCCGCTTGCTCTGGGTGATCACACCGTGTCGGGCATCAATCAGGATGATGGCCAGTTCACTGTTGCTGGCGCCGGTGACCATGTTCCGAGTGTACTGCTCATGGCCCGGGGTATCGGCAATGATAAATTTACGTTTGTCGGTGGTGAGATGGCGGTAAGCCACATCACTGGTGATGCCTTGTTCCCGCTCCGCTGCCAGTCCGATCCGCCGCACCGCGAGATCCACACGGGTGTCACCCCGTTGCTGGC
>JADGDU010000074.1 GCA_016744705.1 Candidatus Krumholzibacteriia bacterium | reverse complement strand
GATGATGACCTTTCTGACCGCAGACAATGATAAACCCACATTCCGGGTCTTTCATTTTCTGGGTGTTCATAAGCCCATCGTATTGGACCAAGATTTGAACCTGATTGAACGACAGGAGATCAACCGAACGGCTTTCAAAAATCAGGCTGCCGGTATGCTGAAATTGATGGACCTGATTTTAACCCGGCTGCGCGAGCTGGATGCCTATGACAATAGTTTGATTTTCGTGGTGGGCGATCATGGCGCCAGTGAATGCGAAATGGTGGGTGTGCGCGAAGAGGGTGCACGAGAACAGGGGCTGGATATTCCTTTTTCCGCGTCAGCTACCAGCATTGATAGCATGCTTATCCAAGGGGGCACGCCCCTGATTCTGGCCAAACCCATGGCCCAGGACGGAGCTTTGGCCGTTTCCGCCAAGGCCGTGGAACTGGGTGATGTTCCCCAAACGATTTTTTCAGAACTGGAGCTACCGCCGTCCACTCATGGTCTTTCATTATTTGGATCATCAGATTCACCGGATCGGATTCGTTACCATCGCCGTTATCTTTTTGCCGGGTGGGGACAGGACTATCTGCTGCCAATGACCGAATATGTCGTCTCGGGATTCAGTTGGAACCCAGCTTCATGGTCCCTCTCCGGGCGTGACTTGAACCAGTTGGCTACCGCATCCTTTGAGGGGGACATTATTTTACTAGGTGAGGGAGGTAATTTTGACGACTACGCCCATGATGGGTGGTCCAGCCCATTAACTCAGGGGCGGAGTATCAGCGGGCAACATGCCTCGGTAGTGATTCCCTGGAATCTGCTTGATGGGAAAACTGGTTTTGATCTGAGAATGCGTCATAAAATGTCGCCCAATAAGCCCATTCCCATGGTTGTTTTCATGGAAAATAAAAAGGTCGAAAATTGGGTTATTTCTAAGTCTACTCCCAATACGATTTCTACGGCGATTCCCAGTTCTTTGTCCCGAAACGAATCAGGTCTTGAGATCAGATTTGAATTGGAAAAAAATCATGATGTTCCCCCGCTTTTAATGGAAATTCGGCTCCGGTAGAGGGCAGCGGGAAAGTGTTCGCAGGATTTATATCCCGAGCTTAAAAACCAGCTGCCACCAATCCCGTTGAACTTCTGAATCTTCAGGTGGTTGGTTTGAGTTACCAAAAGGATCGGCTTTTTCTCTGTTCCATTGGGCTGTGACATCCCACAGAAGGGGGGACGAAGATTGAGCAGCCCGAAATTCATTTCGGGGGGTACGGCTGATGGTCAATGCCATACTTTGCCGTTCACCAGTGCCCGGAGTGCGTTTATTCATGCCCCAGTTTTCCAACTGACCTTTCAGTTCAGTCTGGATGGCCCATTGATCTGGCCGAATCCGAATCAGGCCAGTGAACGATTCTCCGGATCCCCCCAGGGAGTGTCCCAACAACCATTCTTCCTGAGAATATCCCTCTTTATAACCGCCATTGGAGTACCACAAACCTTTGGTGTGTTGTAGTTCTGCATACTCGAATCCCAAATCCCAGCTGGGGCTCAACAATTCAAACCCGACGAGGCTGGCGGGAATGGAAATTTGCGGGATCACTCCACCTGGCCCCGAGGGTAAAAAATCGGTGCCACCGTATTCCCAGAACAGACGCCCCGCATGGGAGGGCAGTACTGGCCAGGGAGCTTCCCGCCAACGGAATTCAAATTGCATCGCGAATATTCTGTCAGTGATGGGCCCGCTGTCCATCTCACGCCAGGTTGTGCCAATAACCGGGAAGTTGATTTGCAGCAAATCTGGCCAGAGGGTGCCTTCCCGGGAGGTGGCCATGACCGATTGGGTCAAATTGGTGCGGAACCAAGAGGTGATGTCCCAACCTAGCAACCACTGAAAAAAATAGGGATTGGATTCTTTGGTATGACGCCCGTAAATGTCGCTCCAGGCGACGGATCGTTCGGTCAGCATTCCGGCTCTGAAGAGAGCCTGGTCAGGAGCCATATGGGTCATCAGGCCATTCCAATCGAAGGAACTGGTACGGCGGGCCGTGATGGCGGGAAAAGGGCGGCCCTGGTAGTCCTGATTCAGGCTTCCTGTGAGGCCTGGTCCGGTACGACGTCGGTCCCAACCGGCACA
>JADGDU010000073.1 GCA_016744705.1 Candidatus Krumholzibacteriia bacterium | reverse complement strand
ATCTGCAGCAGATTGCAACTTTGGCAAAACACAAGAACTTTGCCCGGGCTGCCCAGGAACTCAACATCTCCCAACCGGGATTAAGCCAGAGTATCCGTTTGCTTGAACAACAGCTTGGCTACAAGCTCTTTGACCGCCATCCACGCGAAGTCAGTCCAACCGTGTTCGGGCAGCGCGCGCTGCAATTGGGCCGGCCAATTCTCCTGGATTCATTCCGGCTGGAACGGGAAATGAAGATGCTGGCAAATCTTGAAATTGGCAGCATACGCATTGGCTTCGGACCCTTGGCTGCAGAAGTTCTGCTGGCTGAAACAGTGGGCAAATTGGCAGCAGATTTTCCGGGAATTTCTATTCGGACAAAAGTGGAAGATGTTCCCGGTCTCCTTCAGGGACTGAATGATGACAATCTTGATGTTCTTGTTTGTGATACGCGCTATCTGGCCAGCACTGATGAATACAGGATCGCACCTCTCCCCAGCTATCCCATCCATTTCGTTTGCAGAAGTGGCCATCCTCTGGCTTCTAAAAAACATGTCAGCTTGGAAGATATCTTCCAATATAAGATCGCCTCTCCTGAACTTCCTTCTTTTCTCATTAAAAAATTCTCATCAATGAGCGGTTTGAATTTTTCAACCATGGACGAGATCCCTAACGGGTTTGTCCAGGCTCCTTACCATCTCCTGCCGGAGATAATCACCCGATGCGATGCAATCTCTCTGGGGATTGTTCCCGTTTTTCAAAAGGGAATCCAAAGCGGTGATCTACACATCCTTCCACAAGAAAACTTTTCACTGATGAGCCACTATGAAATCATCAGCCTGAAACGTTATTCAGTGACACCGACCATCCAGGTTTTTCATGAATATGTGCTTAATACCTCAGGGGAACCGGAGAGTTAATTGGTATGTTCCATTGGGGACTGAGTGAACCACGCTTACTAAAAACCCGCTTTGCCAAGAGGGCGGCAAAGCGGGTTAGAGATAGACACAATTTTAGAGGCACAACCTAAGGGAATATGACATTCCACTCTGATTTCATATCAACCACGGTCCAGCCATGAGCTTCAGCTTCACCCTGGGCCTTATCCAGACGGCCAATATGCGAGTCTTTGTCATAGGCAAATTCCCGCTCAGCATCGGTGTGATGAACAATGCCCGCAAATCTCTTGCCACCTCCAGCCAAAGTGCTCCATTGCAACATCTGCAAATCGCCGTCGGAATTGCCAAAAGCAAAAATGGGACGCTTCCCAATATGTTGGTTGATGCCCACTGGTTTGCCAGCCTTGTCGTCAACAAAATGGACTTTCGGTTGCCGCATCAAAACAGGTTTCCCGTTCTGCATTTCAAACGCAGTGACGATGGAACTGCCCACCACTTGATGGGGCGGAATGCCGTAAACTTCTTCAGTCCAGGGGCGCATGAATTCAATGCCGCCACCAGATACGATGAAAGTGGTGAACCCATTGGCGCGTAAATAATCCAACAGTTCCAGCATGGGCTGGTAGACAAGCTCGGTGTACGGTTTTTTCAGGGTAGGGTGTTGCGCCGTTTGGATCCAGCTTTTGACAATGTCGCTGAATTTATCAGTGGTCATGCCGGCGTGAGAGGCCATCACCAATTCAATCAGACCTTCTTCACCGGAAGCTGCCAGGGCCTCCATGTCTCCCTCGAGCACAGCCTGGAAAGGCGGCTGGGTGGCCCACTCCGGGTGGTCGGCCGCCATCGTCTTGACCCTGTCCATGGCAAAGAAGAGTTGGAAATAGGCCGGTTGTTCAGCCCACAAGGTGCCGTCATTGTCAAAGGTGGCAATGCGGTCTCCGGGCTCCACAAAATCCGGGCTGGATGAGTCCGTCACTGACTGAACGAATTCCATAATAGCCGTTTTGCTGGCACCTTCGTTCCAGGAAGGAAGAGGATCCACCGCAGTTGAACAAGATGAAAGCAGGACCATGGCCAACAGCATGAAAACAGCAGACAAGGTGATAAACCGAAAATTCATAATAGCACTCCCTCAACATAAAGCCGGGCGCCCAATATATTTGGCGCCCGGCAAAGTGAAAAACCAGCTGACCAACTCAGAATTAGTGACTGCCAGCCACATCTTCAAGAGTCTTCATCACTTGGTCCAGGTTGAAACTGGCGGCCTTCTGGCGAGATGGAAATTCCTTGAATGTCGCCA
>JADGDU010000072.1 GCA_016744705.1 Candidatus Krumholzibacteriia bacterium | reverse complement strand
GGTTAAGGAACTGGTGCAGTGGTATGGAGGAACAATCAGCGTATCGAGTAACCCCCAATCCGGCACAACATTCACTCTGCTGATTCCCGTTTTTGCAGAAGCACCCGGGGCCTCAGATGCTTTGGGTAATCCAGACTTGGGTGACGGTGAAGCCGAACTCCAGGACAGCGAAGAAACCATCAGTTCAGATGGCGACCCAGCCACCAACCGTCCCACGATCCTCATTGTTGAAGACCATCCTGATCTGCGAACCTTATTGCGCAACGAACTGTCTGCCGATTACGACCTGCTGGAAGCTCCCGACGGAGCTGTGGGCCTGGATCTGGCCCGGTCCGAAATTCCTGACCTGGTTCTCACCGACATCATGATGCCCCAGCTTGACGGATACGAGCTGTGCCGCCGGATGAAAACCGATGAGCGAACCAACCACATTCCAGTGGTCATGCTGACAGCCAAAACTGACTCTGAAAGCCGCCTCGCCGGGCTGGAAATTGGTGCCGACGATTACCTGACCAAACCCTTCGAAGTGGCCGAACTGAAAATCAGGCTGACCAACCTGCTCGAACAAAGGCGCCTGCTGACCGAACGGCTGGGCCGCTGGGCTCTGGATCCCAAACGCCAGCCGGAGCCTGTGAAATCGGCAGATGAAACATTTATCGAAAGAGCCAAAGAAGTGATGAACGCCAACCTGGAAGACAGTGAATTCAGGGTGGATGATTTATGCCAGGCTCTGGCCATGAGCCGCACCCAGTTGCACCGAAAGCTGAAAGCCATCACCCAGCAGAGTACAGGTGAATTCATGCGAACCCAGCGCCTGTTACGGGCGGCTGAATTGCTGTCCGTGGGTAGCGGAAATGTCACCGAAGTGGCTTATTCCGTAGGCTTTAAAAGCCTTTCACATTTCGCCAAGGCCTTCCGGGAACAATTCGGTGTCGCGCCTTCGGAATACGGATAAACCCAGCTCAGCTCTTCTGTCTGCGGAAAATCGCCGCCAGAAACCGTGATTTCATCTGCTGGCTGGCCATAACTCTGTGCACCGGTGGCAAAGCCACAATAGCACCCAGAAGCGCCGCCAACGCCCGATGGCTGGCCATAACCTGGTTGTCAAAAATCAGGTTATGCAGTTTGCCCCTCTCGATGGCCATCAACACATAGCGCTGGGCGTTATCCACCGGAGTAATAACCCGGGCCGCCCGGGGTTTCATGGCTATGCTCTCTTGATGGCAGGCCCGAACGCACACCCCGCAGCCCAGGCAAACATCGGCGTCCAGCCGGGCAACTTTCAGCTTTGGTTTTTGTGAATTATTTGCCGAAACCAGAGCCACGGCCTCTACCGGACAGGCAGTGACACACTTCCCACAACCATTGCAGTTCGCATCATCAATTTCCGGTAAAAAGTTGCTCGTATGAACAGGTTGCAAATGGGCAAAACTCCGGGAAGCAGTCAACGCTTCGCAGCAACAACCGCAACAGTTACAAATGAAGCTCACCCGTTTTTGGACATTCTCCCCAAACTGCACCAGGCCACTTTCATAAGCTTCGGTGAGCAGGTCCATGCACTCAGCTTTGCCGATGGCCCGGGCGTGACCATGCTTGGTCAAGGATTCAGCGGCCCCGTTGAAGGTCATGCAAATATCCATGGGTGCATCACAGGCCTCGCCAATATGCATCTTCTGGTGGCGGCAATAACACATGCCCACCCCAATATGGCTGGCGGTGTGGACCACTTCACTGGCTCGTTCAAAATCCAGGGAATAGGAAAAACAAACGCATAGTTTCCCTTTTTTAACCGGATCTTAACACCATTCTACCCCATCCTGGGCGTGGTTTCAAATCTGCCGTACTGATTTGTGCAGCCAAGCCCCTGTAAACTGCCCAGCCTGGGCTCAAAAGCTGGATTTCTGGCACAGCCGAGCCCTATCCGGTTTCACGGCAAAATCCGGAAATCCCTGCTCACAATTCTTTGCTTTGGTGTGGTTCAGTTCCAGGTTTCGTTTATTGTCTCGGCCGTCTGATCCATGTCCGGCCAATCGTTCCCTTGGTCAAATTGGGCAACCTGGTCAAAATCCATCTCCACCTGGGGTGGTGCCCGGGCTGGTAGTACCGCCGGTGGCTCGGTCGGCTCTCCGACATGAGTGAGTATCTTTTCGATGACCGGAGGTTCCATAATGAACGCGATCAAACGCATGGGCTGGCCGCATTTTTCACAAGTAAGCGGCAAGCATTCATAAACCCGGGCCAGCAGCATGGCCCAACATCGGGCTGCAGCTTGACGAACCCTCCCCGGCTGTTTGTCTTCCGTTGAGTCCTGCAGGTCGATATTCATCTTCTCCCGCGCTTCAGTCAACAGCTGCAAAGTAGCTCCCGATGGCCCCGCTGTTTCAATCACCGCCTTTCGTAACTT
>JADGDU010000071.1 GCA_016744705.1 Candidatus Krumholzibacteriia bacterium | reverse complement strand
GGTCTGGGTGTCGTACATGGTGATAGCCCAGAAATCTTTGGCTGGCGGATTCGGTGGTACGTGGAGTTTATAGGTTTTGGAACCGTCAAATATATCGCCATTGGAATCGACCATGTTCATGGAGTAGTCGGAACCTTTTCCAGCAACGGTCATGGCCATGGCAGGGGAAACACAGATGTAGCCGAAGTGAAAGAGCACTCGCGGCTCCAGGCGATAAGCGCCGTTGCGGTTGAAGGTGGTATCCTTGTCGGCATAGGCAGTAACCCAGGCCTCACTATCATCAAAGGTAATGTTGCCGGGATCACGAGGAAAATAACTGATCGCTCGAGCTGCACCATTGGCAATTTCCATGGCATCGGTTAAGATTTTTTTCATCCGTTCATCTGGATTAAAGGGCTTTCCTTTTTCGATGCCGATGGCGGCCATCATGCCTTTGGCTTCCGGCCCGAGATAATCGTCAGGTTCTCCCTGAATCAGGGTATGCAGTTTTTCAAACGCCGTGTAATCATTTGGAAGAATCACTTCCATTTTCTTTCCAGACACATTGATGAATTCCATGGCCGGAGGATTGGCTTTTGTAGAAAGGGGATAGACCTTCAATGTACTTCGAATATTTTTGGAAGCGGCAGGAATGGCTTCTGCAATCGGCATGGTCTTGTCGAGATAACCGCGCATGAAGAGCCATACACCACTGGTCTTGGAAGGTACAACAAAATAGCCTTCGGGGACTTCCCCTTCATAGCCTGGAGGCAGTACCAGAAATTTCCCGCCCTTACCCTTATCCGGTCCTGCAACTCCAAGATCGACCATGTACTGAAAAGCCATGTCATCGAGAATGCCGAGCATTCCGGGTGGTAGGTCGATAACAGTCGGACCGTCTTTGAAGAGGTCCAGAAAGCCGACAGCATACATGGTGGAGGTGTTCCCTGTCAGAAGAACCGATGTTGAATCCATCAGGCTGTCCCAGATGGCGATTTTATTGGAGGTGTCTGCGCCGACCGCCGCCTGCCCTTCGCGAAGTGCATTGACTGACAGGGCTGGAATTGAATTCAAGTAGACATTTACGGCACGTGAGGTGTCGAGATAGTCGTAAATCGCTTTTGTGCTTTCTTTTGTCGGAACTCCGTCAAAGTATTTGAGTGGACCGATAGATGTTTGGATTTCATCCGGTGCGGTAAACGCTTTGGGAATGTCCGTGGTCATTTTCATTTTCGGTGATGCGGCCCAAGCCGCTGTTGTCAGGCCGGCCACCATCAATCCGGTAACGGCCATGGTGGTTAGTGGTCTCATTTTCATCATTGAGTCTCCTTCTTCAGGTTGGTGAGACACTATTTACTTCGTATCTCACTTATTTTTTGGGAAATTTATTTCAGCAATTCTAAATCATTCAATACCCAAGACTTGTTAATATAACCCTCTTCAGGCCCATAGAAGCGGAAGACAAGAAAGAAGCCCTTGTCAGGATTAGTAGGTACCCAGTTCTTTTCCATGCCCTCAGGTGGCTTGGCACCAAAATAGACATCCACAGAACCATCAGCATTAGCTACCGGCTTTTCACGACTGCCCACCGACTTGTTCGCATAGGCACCAGGCTCCAACAGGCTGCGGGTAGTTGGGTCGTAAGCCGTTACCGCCCAGAAATTTTTAACTGGCGGCTTGGCTCCAACACGTAATTTATACGTTTTGCTACCATCTAGATAAGCGCCTTTATTATCACGAATAGCGGTAAGATATGCAGTTCCCGCACCCGGCGTGGTAGATATCAGCGCAGGAGAAACTACAATAGCGGCGTAATGCCACAAAGTGCGTGCATCAATATCTGCCACACCATTTCGTTCAAAAGTGGTGTTATGCAGAAACATTTTTTCCCAATGACGTTCCGGCCAGTATCTGATTTCAGGATCGCGCGAGGCAAACACAATAGCGCGTGACATGGCTGCGCCCTGTTGAGCACCCTGATCCAGAATACGTTGCATGCGCTCATCCGGATTAAATGGTTTTCCTTGAATAATGCCAAGTGTCGCCAGACGGCCCAACTGCTCAGCACCAAACAATTCCTTGGGTTCGTATTGAACAATTTCATTCAGCATTTCAAACGCAGAACCATCTTCCGCAGCCAACGAATTGAGACCGGTACCGGCAGTGTTAATGTAAGTAGCCTGACGGGGTCCAGTGGCAAGCGGATAGACTTTTAAGTTTTCCTTAAACCATTGGGTTGCCTTATCGCCTATGCCTACGTCACCCCAACCGCGCATCATTGCCCAGAGTCGGTAGCTTGGTGACTTAACCACAAAATAGCCATCAGGGGCTTTGCCATCGTAACCGGGAGGCAGAAACAGGAACTTGCCTCCTTTACCTTTGTCAGGCCCGACAACACCAATATCGGTCAGGAATTTAAAGGCTGCATCATTCACGGTGCCTAACATACCCGGCGGAGCTTCTACCACCGTGGGGCCGTCGACCTTCAGGTCGATTGAAGCAACAGCGTATACCGTGGAGTTGTTGCCCGTCAGGTACAGCTCAGTTGGTGTCAGCCCAGGGCTTGGATGCAC
>JADGDU010000070.1 GCA_016744705.1 Candidatus Krumholzibacteriia bacterium | reverse complement strand
TGATCATGAACTACAAGACCATGTACGCCTACACGGTCGATACGGAGAGCCCGGAATACAAGGGGCCGTTCAACGAGATCGCCTGCGAGGCGCGCCTGTTCACCCCGGAAGACAAGGCGATCGTCACCCCCAATTCCGATACGCCCTATTGCATGTACTGGATGGATTTAAGGGCCGAGCCATTGGTCCTTTCGGTGCCCGAGTTTGAGAATGACCGGTACTACAGCTTCCAGCTAGTCGATCTCTACACCCACAACTTCGCCTACGTGGGTAACCTCACCACGGGCAACGACGAGGGGCACTTCCTGCTGGCCGGACCAGGCTGGGACGGGAAGAAGCCGGAAGGCATCACCGACGTGATCCGGTCCGAAACCAACTTCATCTTCAACATCACACGAACTCAGCTGTTCGGCCCGGATGATCTGGACCAGGTCAAGGACATCTTGGACCAGTATAAGCTGGAACCGTTGAGCGCTTTCCTGGGCCAGGACGCCCCGGTGGCCACCGTCCTGCCCGATTTCCCGGAATGGGTGGAAGGCTCCCAGTTCGACGAGCGCTTCTTCGCCTATCTGGACTTTATGATGGATCTGCGCGGGCAGGCGGGACCGGGCGAAGATGCGCTCTGGGAGGACCTCGCGCGCCTCAACATCGGGCCTGGCAAGACCTTCCGCCTGGATGCGCTTCCCGCCGAACAGGTGGAGGCTTTGCAGACTGGCGTGAAGGATGGGTTTGCGGAAGTGGAAACGTTCGTGGCCGAAGAAACGAAGGACCCCTTGTCCAGCACCAAGATCTTCGGCACGCGGGAGTTCCTGCAGAAGAGCGCCCAAACGAACTATGGCCTGGACAAGCCCGACCTGCTGCGCTCGGTGGCCGCCCACATGGGGCTGTACGGTAATTCGGCGGCTGAGGCGAGCTATCCCTTGTATATGACCGATGGCGACGGCGAGGCCCTGGACGGGTCCAGCCACAGTTACACGATCACCTTCTCGCAAGGAGCGTATCCGCCGGTCAAGTCCTTCTGGTCATTGTCTATGTACGACGGTGTGACCCAGCTCTTCATCAACAACGCTCTTGATCGCTACCTCCTGAGCTCCGTGCTGCAGGATCAGTTCCAGGAGGCACCAGACGGCTCTCTGGTGCTGTACATCAGCAAGGACTCCCCAGGCAAGGATCTGGAGCCCAACTGGTTGCCGGCGCCAAACGGGCCGTTCTATATGGTGTTGCGGCTGTACGGCCCCGAGGCCGAGGCACTCGATGGTCGTTGGACAGCGCCCCAGATTACGAAAAAGAACTGATATGAAACCTCACCAACCTGAAAAAGGAGTCATCATGAAATCGATGTTGCACACGGGCCTTGCGGCCCTGGCGGCGATTCTGATCGCGGCGACGGCCCTCGCTGCGGAGACCAAGCCGACGGTCGGCGTGAACCTGACCAACTTCGTGCGGGCCGAATCGGACCACATGTTCCGCGCCAACATGCAGGCCTTCCAGGTCAGTTTCGGTGAGTTCACGCATTTGCGTGAGCCCACGACACCAGACAATCAGCCCGTCATCCGCATGAATCAGGACACCATCTACTCCGGTACGTTGCTGGACCTGTCCAGTCCCGTGACGATCAAACTACCGGAAATCGGTGGCCGCTACATGTCCATGCATGTGATCAGCCAGGATCATTTCTGTTTCGTGGAAGCGAAACCGGGAACCTATAAACTGACCGCGAAGAATGTGGGCACACCCTTTGCTTTCGTTAGCATGCGAACCTTTTATAATGCCGGCGATCCCGATGATCTGGCCAAGGCCCACAAGGCCCAGGACGAGATCCAGATCAGCGGGGGAGGTGCGGGGCCCTTCGAGGCGCCGAACTGGGACACGGAGCAGCTGGCGGTTGCTCGCAAGGCGCTCAACGACCTGGCCGTCCTTGGTTTCGACACCACCTATGCTTTTGGTACTAAGAAAGAGGTTCGGCCGATTGACCACCTGGTCGGCGCTGCAGCCGGCTGGGGCGGATTACCCGTAACTGCCGCCATGTACATCCTGGACAGCGTTGAAAAGAACGATGGCAAAACGCCACACGCGGTGACGGTCAAGGACGTCCCCGTCGATGCGTTCTGGTCCATTACTGTCTACAACGCCGACGGTTATCTTGAAGCTAACGACCTCGGCGTCAACAGCTACAACAACCTTTCCGCCCAGCCGAACGATGACGGTTCGTTCACATTCCACTTCGGTGGTGATCCCAAGAGCGAGAACTACCTGCCGACACCTGAGGGCTGGAACTACGCTGTGCGGATGTACCAGCCTCGCAAAGAGGTCATCGACGGAATCTGGCCCTTTCCGGATCCGCAGCCGGCCGAGTGACGAATCATGTGGTAGGGGCCGCGTATTACCGTGATTTCCAGGCGAAGTCACGGAAGTGCGGCCTCACCACCCTCTTATTTCCCACGGACCGCGACAACTGTCCCTACAGGTACTTTTTTGGGTCCCGGCCAGGCCGAGCCAACCCTGACTCATCTCCGTAACTACACCGCAGAGCCAACCTGTGCCTATTGAAAAGTCCATCAGCCAACTTCCGACAAGAAAATCCTCCAAC
>JADGDU010000006.1:20118-182172 GCA_016744705.1 Candidatus Krumholzibacteriia bacterium | reverse complement strand
TTCAGGCAAGCCCCCCACATTGGTCGTCACCACAGGCAGGTCATAATTGTAGGCGATCTGGATGATGCCACTCTGGGTGGCCGAAACGTAGGGCAGAACAGCCAGGTCCGCTGCCAGGAAATAATCTTCCACCGTTTCATCAGGTACGAACCCATCCACAAGATCGATGATGTCAGCAGCTCCAGAGGCTGCGATGCGGTCCACATAAGGTTGTTTTTCACCGTAAATATCGCCCACAATCAACACCCGCAGCTCATGGCCAAACTCTGCCTTCAGATACTGAGCGGAATCGATAAGATTATTCACACCTTTGTAAGCTTTAATAAAACCAAAAAACAAAACCAAAGGCCCATCGGCCGGCAGATTCAACACCTGGCGGGCGGCGGCTTTGCTTCGGCGCGGGCGTCCGGGTTCACCAAAATCGTAAACCGGATGGGGTGAAGTAAGCACCAGCTGGGGATCAGTCTGGGGCAAGACGGTGAACAGATCCTGCCGCACCTGATCGCTCTGGGCGATATAACCGTGCCCCTGGCCCAAAGCCCGCCGGGTTAGAAAATTGGCAAAAGGATATTTCTCATGGGCAATGACATTGTCCAACAAATAAACGATGCGGATGGAGGTGCGCCGCCGCAGCAACCAAGTCACTGCAAAAAATCCCGGGGCAAAAAAGGGCAACCAGTATTTGATGATCAGTGCCTGGGGCGCAGAGTCTTCAATACTGCGGGCAGCTTTCCACCAACTCCACGGGGACCAGGGCACAAAATTCTGCACATTGGCCTGCTTCAGCCACGGGGCTGTTTCCCCTTCCTGCTCGCTGCCTGGAAAGAGAAAACCAGGGTATTGTTTGCGAAAGGAGGCCCAGAAAATCGAGTGCCCCCGCTCCTGCAGAACCCTGGAGAGCATGGCGTAATAAGTGACGATGCCTCCGCGAAAAGGAGGCGCTGGTCCCAGAAAGGACAGCTTCATTTTTGCCCCAATAAGTTTTTCACTTCCCACTTCACCTGAGCCGGCAGCAAAGTTTCCATACAGAAATGCTCATTCTGGCAACGGGCCTGGAAGAAACAGGTGCAGTCCTGCTTGGGTTTCATCAACACACCCCGTCCATAAAGTTCAAACTCATGGGGGTTAAAAATGTTGTTGAACAAGACCAGTTTTTTGCCCAACCCCAAAGCAATGTGCATGGCCATGGTGACGGCCGTGACCACCAATGCGCAGCGGTCCATCAAGCTGATAAACGTAGGCAAATCAAAGTGCCCCAGATAGTGGACCTGGGCCGCGTGGGCCAGACGTTTGTTCTTGGCATCTTCCTGGGGCCCACCCAGCAACAAGACGACATAACCTGCGGCCTTCAGCTTGTGAGCCAACTCTTCCCAGTACAATTCAGGCCATAGCCGGCTGGTCCAACGGCCACCCGCACCAGTGTTCAATCCGATGATGGTTCCTTCGCTGGGCAAATCAAAATTTGGTGGAGTTTCAGGACGGTCCAGCACATACTCCTGGCCTTCAAACTCGTACCCGCAAATGTTGAAAATTTCCTGAGGGTAGGTCAGGGTGCAGGCTTGGTTCACATCATCAAACAGACCAGTGAGAAATTTATCCTTCACGGCCTGGGCCATCTCATCAGAGAGACCTTCGGTGCATGGTTGGCACAAACCATCTTCACCCAGAGTGAATCCCCAACGTTGGTCGCATGAAACTTCGGCAGCCAGAGCACAGGCCTGGCGATCTTTATCCAGGTTGATGACCAGATCAAAATGAGTGTGGCGCAACCAGAGCAGATTTTCCGGAGACATGGCCATGCGGTCCGGCACCAGCTCCGGCACCAATTCGGGAAAATCGGTGACCCAGGTCAGACTGTAGTCTGGGAATTGTTTCATCAACGGATCCAGCAAAGGCGTTGTGCGGATCACATCGCCGGCGGCCCCCAGTTTGATCAGCAGGATGCGGCCCTGTCGCTGCACAAATTCAGGGCACCCATCACAATGAACTCCGCTGTTCTTGTGGGGAACACAGGGCACATGGCCACGAAAATGAAGGCATTCAGGACGATAATTCAAAAGCATGGACTTTCTGTTGGCCTGCCATAGAGCCGGCTATTTGATACCACGGTCACTATCGAGTCTTTCACTGATCATTTTCAAATCTTCCCGAGCCTGAATCTCGAGTCCGGTTGGCAAACCAAAATCAAGAGCAATGGTATAAGCGCCTTCGGCCTGGGTCATATTGTCCATCTTCAGAAACAACGCGCCCATGTGGTAATAAGATAGGGCCTGGGCAGCTTTGGATCGATCATTGTTCAAAGCTTGTGTATAGGCATCCACGGCTTCAAAGTTCCGGCCCAGGGCCTCCAGAGCCCGGCCGCGCAATACATGAAACTGGGCCCGGGAACTGGCAGAGAGTTTCTTTTCTGTAGCCAGCACCATGTCGCAAGTTTCGAGGGCATCCTCTGGATGGTTTTTACCCAAATCCTCTTCGGCCTGAGACAGACCTCTGCGCACCGATCGGGGAAGCGGGGCTTGCCGCGCTTCCAGTTCTTTGGACAGAACTTCCGCCAGGGTTTTCATGTCCTCGGGTAAATCGTTCTCCAGGGCTTCATCCAGCATTAACTCCGCCTCAGCGTAATCATTGCTTTCCAAGTGGAAGCCAGCCAGCAGAACCTTGGCCACACCATCTTCCGGGTTATTCCTCAGGGCGACCCCACACAAATCCAGGGCCTCCAAACGTTGGCCTGAGGCATAGGCCTCCAAGGCCCGGTTCACAGAGTAACTGTAGGAAGCGTGGTTCTGGTCCTTGGGGGGGCCCAGGACGCTCACCGTAAAAGCACCTTTGTAATCACGGTTGGTCAAGACGAGGATGATTTTTTCACCCTGCCCCCAGGGGATGGACACCTCATGGTGGTTTTCATCATTTTTATAATAAAGGAGCTCTTCGCCGTTGACCCGCAAAACACTCAAATCGCATTTGGCGTCGGCTCCATCCACCACCAGCAACCAGCGCCGGGAGATGATGTCCGTATAGTCCATGGACAGTTGAAAACTTTCCCGGGGGGCCATGGTGTAACTTTCCGTGGTCCAAGTATCCCAGATGCTTTCATGGGTCGTCACTTGGGCTGAAGCCACCTGCGCAATGCCAAGACCGGCCAAAAGCACTGTCAATAGGGCACTCAATGCCCTTTTCCCATTCATTCGGGAACGATTGTTCATGGATTTCCCCTTCGGGAGGTTGATCTGAGTTGGTTCTCCTATATACTCAGTAACGAATCTACTGGATGAAGACCCGGAGTTCAAGCAGCCACAGAAAGCTGATTCAAGGAGAAAAGTATGCACGTGCAATTCAAACCTGTGTTGCTGATAACATTAACGTTCCTGGTTCTTGCCTCCAGTATGTCGGCAGCCCAATCCGTCACCGGCGATCCGGCGGACCTGGAATTTGAAATCATCAATGCCACCACCGGGCAACCAGGCTCCATCGAGCGCCTGCTGCTACAATATTCATCCTCCAGCATCAGTCCCATTTTGGACATTGAACCCCGCGGGTCCCTTTTTGAAGTGCCAGCGGTTCCCGTCCTGGATCGGGGCAAGTATATCATGACCGCCTGGGCTCAGGGTGTGCCCTACTACTGGAGCCTGCGCGGAAGAGATCTGCTCAAATCCCCGGTGCAACTCCACGTTTTTGACACCAAAGATGGCATCGAGGATGTGACCATCGTGGGCATGAACCTTCTGGTGCGCCAGACCGAGAGCCTTCTGCAGGTGGAATACCTGCTGCAAATTGACAATGCTGCCCGTCCCCAGGTCACTCTCAATGGACGGCCTCATGTGATGCTCAACCTGCCCCGGGGTCTGGAAAGAGCCACCCTCAGCTTTGGCAACGGCCCGGATCAGGAAAAGGTTGAATTGACCGGCTTATCTGGTGGCATGACAGCCCTGGATATTCCCTTGACCACCGGACGCAATAAAGTCCAACTGGTAGGCTCCATGGCCTGGCAGGATGGCGTGGAAATTCCCGTGAGCGCCAATGTGCCCATTCAGGATTGGAGCCTCATGGCCAGTCCGGAGCACCTCAACATCCAGGCCTTCGATCTGGAAACGGACAATTCCGCGCAAGTCAGTGGGTACACTCGGCTCAAAGGACCTGCTGTGGACGCTGACGAGTCTTTTCAGTTTCGAATTTTTGATAGCCCCGGAGCGGGCGCAGAAGAGGAATTGTTCACCCAAAACGGCGATGAATTGGAAAATAACGACGACAATTCAGCAAAAAGCGACAAGGAGAAAGACAAGGGCTTTCCCTTTGTGGTCCTAACACCTATTTTTGTCGTGTTTCTGGTGATTGTCATGCGCAAAAGACGCCAATCATGATTTGTCCAATACACCCTGGTAAGGAGACCCCATGTCCGGGATTATCGAATTGACCCTCGGCCACAGCCCCGACCCCGATGACGCCTTCATGTTCTACGCCCTGGCCAAGGACAAGATCGACACCGGCCCCTACAAGTTCACCCACGTCATGGAAGATATCCAGACCCTGAACGAACGGGCCACCCGTGGCGAGTTGGACATCACCGCCATCAGCATCCATGCCTACGCCTATGTGCTGGACAAGTATGCTTTGTTACCCGCCGGTGCCAGCATGGGTTTCGGTTACGGTCCCATGGTGGTGGCCAAAGAGAAGATCGCTCCTGCGGATCTCAAAGGCATGACCATCGCCATCCCGGGCAAAATGACTTCCGCCTACCTGGAATTGCAACTGGCCATTGGCGAGTTCAATGCCGTGCACGTGCCCTTCGATGAAATCATCGACCGGGTCGTCAGCGGCGAATTTCCCGCCGGTCTCATCATTCACGAGGGCCAGCTCACCTACCAGGACGCTGGCTTGCACGAATGCATCAACCTGGGCAAATGGTGGTGGGAAACCACTGGCCGCAAGGATTGGCCCCTGCCCCTGGGTGGCAATACCATCCACAAACGGCATGGTGATAAGATGAAAGATATTTCCGACATCCTCACCGCCAGCATCCAGTACAGCCTGGACAACCGTGAAGCCGCCTTAGCCTACGCCCTGGACTGGGCTCGCAACATGGGTGTCGAACTGGCCGACGAGTTTGTGGCCATGTACGTCAACCACTGGACTCTTGATTACGGCCAGGCCGGACGCGACAGCATCACCGAGTTGCTGGCCCGCGGTCACAAGGCCGGGTTAATTCCTGAGGTCAAAGGCCTGGAGTTTGTGGAAGGATAATCCCACACTCTGCCACCGCCTCTTGGGAAGCCACTCGGTGCAACGGGTGGCTTCTTTTTTTTAAAGGAACTTCCGGGCGGCCTGATCCTTGAATGAAGCGGGATTTAATGGGAGGTACAATTATTATTCATCCAATTTTCTTCTTAATTCTGGCTGTCTTCACAGGGGCAGCCGCAGCTTCGCCAGCCCAGACACAGGCCGATTCCCCTCAGGATATTGGCAGGCCTTACCCCGGCCACGAGCAATCCGTAGGGGCTTTCCGCGGTCTGACGGAACTCGGAGTCATGATGGATTTGTCGTTCAGGTACTCCCATCTGGGAGACTCATCCATGAGCGGGGCCTACAGCGGACTTCCCCAATTGGGGACCACTCTTTCCCTGGCCACTGGCGACCGGAGCCGCTTCTTCCTTTCCGTCCACTATGGTCAGAAATCCGGTGATCCTTACCACGACATCGATGGTTTCAGCGACGAAGACGGCATGACAGTCAAAGCCCTGCCCCTGATGATCGGAATGAAATACAACACCTCCCAGCGGCAGGATTTCCGGTTATATTTGGGCGGTGCCTTCATCTACTCTTTTCTCTGGGAAGATCTCACCACCAGAAACGCCAACAACAACCCCGTGCTGGTGGAAGCTTCGGGCAACGGCACGGGATATTACTTTTTTGTAGGACCGGAATTCCCCCTGGGTAAAGGTTCCCAGGCCCTGGGCGCGGAATTTGGTTTTGGCGGCAGCAAAGGCGAGGTCCGAAAATCCAGCCACTCACACGGTGTAAATATGACCGGAGTCCAAGCCAGGGTTTATTTCACTTTCGGCCTATAGGGGAAAGCCATGAATCATTCGCAAACTAAAATCTTCCTGGCCCTGGTCTTTCTTATCAGCGCCTCCACAGCTCTGGCCGACGGCATGCTGTTAACGGCTCCCTACTATTACATCGATGAAAATTCCCAGCAGGCCATCATCCAATACGACGCTGATGCCCAAACCGAAACCATCAGCATTCTGCCTGGTTTCCAAGGGGACGCCACAGAATTCGCCTGGATATTGCCCATGCCCAACTTGCCTGCCGTGGCTGAAGAAGATCCTTTTTTATTCCGCCAAATGCTAAATTTCACCCGCCCCCAAACTCGCTACCGGGACGGCGATTGGGATGGGTGCAATAGTTCATACGATGATTACGCCCAACCTCTAGAAAATGGCGTGGACATCATCAGCAACCAAATGGTTGGCTATTACCAGACCATGACCCTCGCCGCGGATCAGGCCCCCGCCTTGATCGACAGCCTCGCCCTGTGGGGTTTTCTACACACGGAAAATGTTGAGCAAGCCACGGAACTGATCAACGGTTATGTGGAGCAGGATTGGTATTTCGTCACGGTGAAAGTGGACAGCGCCTCTTTTGCAGAAACCTTTCCCGACCATGATTATTATGGATATTATGGCTATTACAGCGGCCACCTAGAGCCCTTGAAGTTCACCTTTAGCAGTGATGAAATCATCTACCCCATGCGCATCAGCGCCCTCAGTGCAGCCGAGTCCACCCAGTTGGATCTCTATGTGGTGGCCAACCACCGCACCACTTTCCCGGGGGCCTATACTCGTTACGCCAATGCTTTTGATGAGGTGGAAATCAACAACATCAACGGCCGGTCTTATCCCCTGGTGAAAGGCCTCTTCGCCTCAGGTGATTTTTTGACACACTTGCGGCGAGATTTTCGCCCACAGGATATGACTGAGGATATTGTTATTGTCCCAGCGGAAAACAATGAGGAATTCTGGATGATATATTACAGTGGATTCCCCTGGATGACCCTGCTGTTTCTGGGCCCCCCGATCATTTGGGGTTTGTACCGGAAAATGAAAAACAAGGTGCAGAAGACACTCAATCCAGCAAATCCATAACCTTGGGCAGAAAAATCATAATGGCCAAGATAACCGCCAAAGGAACCAACCACGTTGTCACGGATTGCTTCTTATGATTGTTGACGATCAGGGGCCGTCGTCCGGTGGTCTCTTTGTCCGTGGACTTCATATCTTCCTTCCAAGCTGTGCCGGTGCCTTATGAGGACCTTCAGTTTAACACATTGCCCCCCTTGCAAGCAAGATCCCCCCAAAAGAGGCGGATCTCTCTTCCCAAACCAGTGTTTTTGTGCCAAAGTTGCTCTCGAGCTACGACTATACTCATCCATCCAAAGGATTGCCCCTTATGAAGGCCCGTCTCTTCGCCGGCATTGGCATGCTGCTGTTGGCCATCGGAACTCTCACCATCTTCTTTCTCACCGATGGTAAAATGCCCCAAAATCTCACTGAGGATCATACGGCCAAACTGAAATTTGGCATCCCCACCACGGTGGCCCCCTCACCGGACGGACCTTCCGATGTGGATAAATTTCTGGCCGAATACAACGCCAACTATCGCCGCCTGTGGACTGAATTTGAAGGCGCCAACTGGAATGCCTCCAGCAACATTTCCCCGGAAAATACAGCGACAAAAATTGCTGCCAGCCAAGCCATGGCCGACTACGTAGGCAGCCATCAGGTCATCGAGAAGCTGCGCATGATTCGGGGCCGGCTGGACCTTACTGATTTTCAGGACCGACAAATTGAAAAGGCCTGGCAGCTGGCAGCTCACCAACCGGGCACCATGAAATCCAATGTGGATAAGTTAATCAAGACTCAAGCCAGCTTGGTGGACTCCCTCTATACCTTCGAGTACACCCTGAATTTGGAGGGCCAGGAAAGCCAAATCCTCACACCTAACGGCATGGACGAATTGCTGCTCACCAGCCGGGACTTGAGTGTTCGGCAGGCCGTTTGGGAGACCAGTAAATCTGTAGGGCCCAAATTGAAAAACGGGTTGGTGGAAACCCAGGAACTGCGCAACTCTACCGCCAGAGAAATGGGCTACTCTTCTTTCTTCGAATTGGAAGTGGCCGACTACGACATGAGCAGCCAGGAAATGATCCAGCTCATGGACGAAGTGATCGCAGGCATCATGCCCCTTTACCAACAGTTGCACTGTTGGGTCAAACATGAACTGGCCGCCCGCTACGAGGTGGAAGAAGTTCCCGCGCTCATCCCTGCCCACTGGTTGGGCAACCGCTGGGGGCAGGAGTGGCCCGGCATTGTTGATGGAGTTGATTTGGATGCTATGTTCCGGGATGTCCAGCCCCAGTGGATGATAGAACAGGCCGAACGCTTTTACACCAGCATGAGCTTCGACCCCCTGCCCCTGACTTTCTGGGGCCGCAGTGATCTCTTCGAATTGCCGGCCGGTGCCGACCGGAAAAAGAACACCCACGCCTCGGCCTGGCATATTGATCTGGATCAGGATGTGCGCTCTCTCATGAGCGTGAAATCCAACTTCAGCTGGTTCCAGACCACCCACCACGAACTGGGACATATCTACTATTACCTGGCCTACAGTCGGGAAGAAGTGCCCCCCATTCTGCGCAGTGGAGCCAACCGGGCCTTCCATGAAGGCATCGGCACCCTCATAGAATTGGCCTGCAGCCAGGTGCCCTACATGCAACAGGTGGGACTGATGTCGGTGGACGAAACACCCGAAGAAATCCGCTGGTTGCTGACCCAGGCTTTGCAGGGCCCTGTGGTCTTTCTGCCCTTCGCCTGTGGCACCATGACCCATTGGGAACACGATTTTTACGAAGAAGATCTCCCGCGCCACAAAATGAATACCCGCTGGTGGGATTATGCCAACCGTTACCAGGGCATCGCCTCTCCCACCCCCCGGGGAGAAGATTTCTGCGACCCGGCCACCAAAACCCACATCATCGACGACCCGGCCCAGTATTACGATTACGCCCTCAGTTCGGTGATTCTGCACCAGCTGCACCGTTACATTTGCCGGGAAATTCTGGATGAGGATGTCCGGCAGGCTAACTACTTCGGCAACAAACAGGTGGGCATGTATCTGCACAGTATCCTGCAACTGGGCGCCACTCGTGACTGGCGGGTGGTGATGCAACAGGCCACCGGTGAAGACCTCAGCAGCGAAGCTCTGCTGGAATATTTTGATCCTCTGATGGCCTGGCTGCAAGAACAGAACCAGGGCCGTGAGGTTGGCTTTTAAGACCGTTCGTGATAGGATAGAGATTGACCGAAATGCCAGATGCCGGCAGAAACGGAGGGCGAGGCCATGCTTTTCTACACATTGTTTTCCCGGGAAAACCTCTGCATCTTCTCTGCCGCTGGACAACTCAGCCTGGACGAGATGCGCCTCTGCCATCAGGAATTGGCCACAGAGCCAGAATGGCCGGAAATCAAAACAATTGTCACTGACCTTCGGGGATGCTACGACGTGGACAGTCGGTTTGCTGATAACCACGCCCGGCGCCGGATGGAGCACAATGCCTTCGGAACCCGCCGAATAATTTGGCTGACCGGTTCCAGCACCGTGTTAGGGAAGCTGGCCATGGCAGCCAACGATATCATGGACTCCTCCCAGGAGCCCAATATCTTCCTGAACGTAAAAGAGATGTCACGATCACTGGGTGAGGCCGGTGAGGGAATCATGCAATGTTTGAATGAACTGGACTAAATTCTCCCAAAACCAGGCTGGCCGCATCGCCGACCAGACTGAGAGTTTTTACCAGGTCATAGTCCTGACTTCGGGCCTGTCCAGAATTTCTTCCATCAAAGGGAAGGTTGCCATTTTCATGCCCGGCAACAAAACATCCTGCCCCATTTCCGCCAGAGCCAAACACTCAGTACCCACCAAAACCTGACCACCTTCATTTTGAAATGCTTTGACCATCTCCAGCAATGGCTTTCCTGCAACAGGGCAATGTTCCTGTCCCACAGAGGGATCCAGAATTTTGACGGCCTCAATGTTTATGGAAAGAACAACCTGCCAACCTGCCCCTAAAAATTTCCTTCCCAAGCGCAGGGCTTTACCTACGTTGGAACCGTTGCTACTGATGAGGTTGATCAAAAAAGTTTTTGAATTGGTGCTCATTTAAAATCCTCCCATTGGGCTATGTATTTGCCATCATATCACTTAATCATCCACGAATACCAATTATCCTGGACCCGAAATTAACTCATGCTATATTTCAAATCAAATGGATTCGAAACTTAACCGGAGGCCCCTGCCATGTCCGAAACCCACAGCGGTTCCAAACTCCAGCATTTCCCCATCACTCTCATGCCATCGGTGATGGGTCTGGTTGGCCTTTCGGTCGTCTACCTGAAGTTCCAGCATATGTTTCATGTAGAACTTCCTATTGGCCAGGGCATTCTCTTTTTTGCCACGGCCTATTTCGCCTTGATCCTACTGGGATATGGCCTGAAATTTTTGCGTTACCCCGAAAGTGTAAAAAAGGACATTCTCCACCCCATCCGCATCAATTTTTTCCCAGGCATTTCCATCAGTTTTCTGCTGTTGAGCATTGGCTATGTGGAAGCCGGATACATGGGGTTATCCAAAATTTTCTGGCTCATTGGGACCCCGTTGCATCTCTTCCTACTCCTGGCAATCCTGCACAACTGGTTCCATAACCAATACGACCTGAAAACCTTCAACCCCGCTTGGTTCATCCCCGTGGTGGGCCCCCTTCTGGTGCCTGTTGCCGGCGTGGAGCATTTCAACCCGGAAATCTCCTGGTTCTTCTTCTCCATTGGCATCCTCTACTGGGTTCTCCTCTTTGGCGTCCTTCTGAACCGTATCTTTTTCCACAATCCCATGCCCCAAAAACTGCTGCCCACCTTGTTCATCCTGGTGGCTCCCCCATCCGTGGGCTTCATCAGTTACATGAAACTGACCAATACTCTGGACCCCGCCGCCCGAGTCCTCTTCTACTTCGGCGTTTTCACCGTCCTGATGCTTCTGACCATGGTCACCAAATTCAAAGATGTCCCCTTCTTTCTCAGTTGGTGGGGCTACACCTTCCCCCTGGATGCCTTCACCCTCAGTATCGTCATGATGTACAAATCCAGTGGCCTGCTCATTTTCAAGCAAGCCTTCTTTGTCATGACCATAGCCACGAGTCTGATTATTCTCTTTGTACTTATTAAAACACTGATGGCAGCCTCTCGAGGAGAGGTCTGTGTTTCGGAAGATTAGTATTCCTGCGGGGAACCAGCGTCCGGCACCATAGTCCCGTTCTCGCCGCCCTCAGTCCATTGCTTTGAGGGCACTAAGGCAATTTACTGGAGTGGGAAATCCCACCCGGCAGACGGTTTGCCTAGCAGCCGGCACATAGCCGCAATTTGACCTTGATGGTGATATAGGTGGGTTATCGTACGGAGAATGACATGGGCAGGAACGAGCATTTTCTCTCGATTTCCCCAGGTCTTCATCATTCGCGGGGTGTTAAGATCCTCAAGTGAGGCAGCCAGCAGATACTCATCCGTCACCGTATAAACCTTCTTGCGATAGGCCATAAGTGATTCAATCGACGCGAATTCAGGGGCATCCTCGTCGACATCAATCCGCCCCTGAATAACGCCAATCCAATACTTTTCCGCACCAATTTCATGGTGCAACTGCAATCGAACGCAGGGGTACCCAAACCCGGGAAATTCGCAGTTTAAATCCTCATCACCGAACCCAGAGCAATGAGCCAATACGGCCTTAAGGTTCTGATGGGCGCGGTCATGCATATCGATCAAAGCTTCAGCGTTCTGCATAAGTCCTCTTCCTCCTCTCAACAGTACAAAAAACCAAGAGGCTATGTGGATGGTTTCGCGCGAACTCCGCAGGAGCAACGCGACGAGGACCTCGCAAGAATCATCCACACAGCCTCTTGGTTATTTCAGCACTACCCCAAAAATGAGGTAACTTCCCGCATCATGACCTGAATATGTTCCCCCGTCTCATAATCCAAAGTCGAACCATGGATACTGTGAGGAATTCCATAAACAACAAAAATGACGATCATGGCCACTACGGTGATCCAGCGCCCAGCTTTATTTTCAGGGGTAGATTTCCAGGTGGCGATCATGGCAAGGAGCCAGACCAGAGCACCGACAGCCAGTTTGTTATCGGTCCAGTCGGAGCCCAAAGGCCAGCCAGTCCAGTATGCATCGAAGGCGTATTTCTGGACGATGGGGCCGAGAATGGTGCCCCCAACCAACAGGAAACCAAATGAAAGACGGGACAAAACTTTTAGCTGGCGAGCGCCGGTGAGGGCATCAAAACCAGCGGCGTTGCTGAAGAACATTCCCAGAATCATACAGATGACATGCACCACCAGAATCAAGTTGGGCACAGTGCCTTTGAAGCGGGCCACGGCGGCTTCATCATGGGGGACCACCACCGTCTCGCCACCGTTGGTTATTTCTACTCGGTATTCAACTTTTCCAGCCATGCCCTGTTTGGGTAGGTAGGCTTTGAGCTGCCCGTCTTGGCGAACAAAAGCCTCCGTGGTCCAACCATCTTTGATGGGATAACGCTGCCACACCAAATCGGCCTTCAAATTTTCACTGGTGGTGGTGATGACCAATTCCAGATCATCGTTGATGTCGCCGGAACGAGAAAATTTACCTTTGAGAGTTTCTCCACCCACTTCGACCTTGTAACGCACAGGATAGGTGGGGCCAGACAATTTCTGGTAAACCAGGAATGAAACCGTAATGATGAAAGTGGCAAACCACAACAGGAATAAACGTTTCAAAACAGGACCTTTCGTCGCTGGACTGGTTTCCAGAAGAATTGCTGGATAGATGAGTAAACTACACCAATAAGAACGTAATCTCTACCTTTAGGGTGTCATTTTTCTGTCATAAAAAAGGCCCGGACCAGAAGGCCCGGGCCCAACTCAATAGAGGCGATCAGGCGCCGTACTTCTTGATGGCTGCATTCAGCTTGGGAAGCATGGCAAAGATGAAGGCCGCCACAGCAAACATGGCCACAGCCAGGATCACAAAGACCTGGGTTCCGGCTTCCAAGCCACTGATGAAACCAGACATCTTGTTGCCAACAGCAGTAGCCAGGAACCAGCCACCCATCATCAAGCCAACCAGGCGCTTGGGAGACAGCTTGGTCACCAGGGACAAACCCATGGGCGACAGACAAAGCTCACCAAGGGTGATGATCAGGTAATATCCGATCAACCACATCATGGAAATCTTACTGGATCCTCCGCCTCCGAGGTACGAGCCCAGAGCCACCACCAGCAGCGAAATTGCTGTGATGACCATGCCCAGGAAAATTTTGCGCGCAGTGCTGACCGGATTGCCTCTTTTGGCCATGAAGGCAAAGAAGAAAACCACCAACGGCGTGCAGAAGACCACGAAGATGGGGTTGAAGAACCCGGTGATCATCTCAGCATTCAACAGACGCACATACTTACCCGGAATCAGACGATCAGCGCCGGATTCAGCCCCCGCGTACACACTGTCGAAAGTTTTCTGGCTAACCATCACCAGGGAAGCTTCCTTGCCATCAATGGTGCGGCTGAGCACAATATCACCCACCTTGGGGGTGTTTTCCGGTGAAATTTTCACCGTCGTGGTGGCCACGCCGTGGCTATCACGCTCGGTGCTAATGATCACATTTTCATCGGGAAAGACTTGGCAGGCCAAGCCGCTTTCCAGATTTTCCTGACCGGCATATTTGTTCACCGTCACCCCATGAGCCAGGTTCGTGCGTAATTCCTTAACCACACTTTCGCTCAGGATGCGGGCGCCAAACATGGATTCGGCTTCGCCGGGAACCACCAACAGGGTTCTCTCATCAGGACGCAGCACATCAGGGCCCGCGTTGATGTAGTAGGATGGCATGGCCTTCTGAGCGTAAAACTCAGTGGCGGTGGGAATCCATTCTGCCTGGCGATCGGTATTGTCTTCCGCAAAAATGGTGATCAGGCCACCACTGAGGTGCAACACCATAAAGAAGGCGCCACCGGCAATATAAACTGGAATCAAAGCACCCAGGCCAGGCTTTTCCTCAGGCGAAGCAGTCCTCACCAAATTGAAGAAATAGAAGCCGATGGGCAGCATCGCGATAAGGAAGGCGAAGGTGATGGACCCGATGGTGTTCTGCACCAGAGGAATCACATTACCCAGGTAATAACCACCAACTCCAAACACAGCTGCAGGAGCCAGAATAATCATGGCCATCTGTTTCAGACCAAAATCACCCTCGGCAGTTTCGGGCTTACGGTCGGCCGAAGCCAAGCCTCGCCAACTCAGAACCAGAACCGTCACACCGATGAGCATACCCACACCTGCGGCGGTGAAGGCCATGTTGAAACTCCACAGGTTGCGCAAAGGCGCAGCCAACAGCGCACTGATGGTGGCGCCCACATTAATACCCATGTAGAAGATGTTGAAACCCGCATCCCGCCGGGGATCATCAGCATCGTACAGATTACCGACCATGGCCGAAATGTTGGGTTTGAAGAAACCATTTCCGAAACAGATCAGAGCCAGGCCCGCATAAAATGTGGGCATGCTGCGCACACCCAAAGCAAAATACCCCGCGGCCATGAGAATGCCACCAATGAGCACTGATCGTCGGTACCCCAGCAGCCGATCGGCGATCATACCGCCAACAAATGGCGTGAAATACACAAAGGCCATGTAGGTGCCATAGATCTCGGCAGCTTTGCCACGAGAAAAGCCCAGGCCACCACGCTCGGTGTCGATGATGTAAAGAAAGAGGATGCCGAGCATCAGGTAGAAACCCAAACGCTCCCACATTTCGGTGAAGGAGAGGGAGTATAGGCCCTTGGGATGGCCTTTCTCCGTTTGGACATTAGACATTATCGCCTCCGAGGATTGGAACTGGGCGTAAAAACGGGGCTTTCGCCGTGACGAAAGCCCCGCCGTTGGATCCGACCGAAGCATCATAACCCAAGGATTGGGTTGAAAACAAGTATTTTGCCGAGCGCTTGGAAGAACCCTACTCCACGCCGTGCATCATCTTGTTCAAAGGTTTGGACAGCAGAACCAGCAGCACACCGATTCCCACCGTCACCCACCCCATTTTACCGTACATACCCACGTATTGGGCAAGTCCATCGGCAGGTGTAAGATCCACTGCCGCACCACCTTCGCTGCCAGTAAGCTTAGCCAGAGCAGCGGCCACATACATACTGAAGGCAAAGCTCAGGAACCAGGCTCCCATGGCGCTACCGGTCATGTGTTTGGGGGCCAACTTCGTCACCATGGACAAGCCAATGGGTGACAGGAAAAGCTCTCCCGTAGTGTGCAGAAGGTACATCAAACCCAGGATGAATAACGGCACCTTGGCCGCTTCCCCGGCAAAGGCCGCGCCCACCAGAAGCAACAGATAGCCCAAACCCAGCTGGATAATACCCAAGCCAAATTTCACCGGTATATTCGGATTTTTACCAATGGCCGAAAGCCGCACCCACATCACCGAGAAAATGCTCCCGAAAAGGATGATAAACAGGGGATTGAAAAATTGAGTTTGGGAAGCAGGCATCTCATAGAGGCCGAAGACATCCCGATCCACATTGCGATCGGCAAAGAGAGTCAACGAACTGCCCGCCTGTTCGAAACAGGCCCAGAAAACGACGTTGAAAGTCATCAGAATCATGAGAACGATGATTCGGTCGCGCTGAACTTTATCGCCTTGAAAACCAGCCCGCAGCAGATTAAAGCAAACAAAGAGCAGCAGTCCGATCAGGAGATAGAACAAAAGATCCTGACCAAGGAAGTGGATATCCCGGCCATAATTGATCAAAGCAAATAAGACGGGAATGGCCAAAATACTGCCGACGTAAACAGGTATGCCCCACTTGCGCAGGACTTCGGGGTCAGGCGCCTCACCGTGACCCTCCAGCTTATCCTGTCCCTTAATGAAGATGAACACACCCAGCAGCATCCCCACGCCGGCCAGACCAAACCCCCATTGGAACCCGAAGGTCTCACCGATTGGCGCGATGGCCAAAGTGGCCAGCAAGGCGCCCAGGTTAATGCCCATGTAGAAAATGGTGAAACCACTGTCGCGCATGGGATCGCCATCTTTGTAAAGCTTGCCCACAATGGTGGAGATGTTGGCTTTGAAATAGCCATTACCGACGATGATGGCACTCATGCCCAGGAAGAGCCAAAACTCGGTTCCCCCGAGAATCATGAACTCGCCCAAGGCCATGACAATACCGCCGAAAATTACAGCCCGGCGATAACCCAGCACTGTATCGGCCAATTTACCACCCCAGACGGGAGCTGCGTAAACCAGGGCCGTGAAGGCGCCATAAATACCAATGGCCTTCTCGTCCCCTTGCATGAGAGCTTTGGTTAAGTAGAGAATCAGCAGTCCACGCATGCCGTAATAACAAAGACGCTCGAACATTTCGGCGCCGAACAGCACATACAGACCTTTAGGGTGTCCCTTGGTCATCTTGGCCTCCAGGGTGGGTTCATAAATGAGCAATTTTCAGAGGGGAAAATTGTATTTTTCCTGAGGATTTATTGTAGATGGTCGGCCGTGGCAAGTCAAGACGGGGCCCAAAACAGCTATGGAATCACAAGGCATTGCGAGCAGGCAAAATAACATTGGCCAGCAGCAACCCAGCCACCAGGGAGACTCCCACCAGCAGGGCAGTGAAGACACTGTCCATCCCACTGGTCACATCATTCTCCATCAGCATGGTCAATCCCTGGTAACCAATGCTTCCGGGCACCAGTAAAATGATGGAAGGTACAATCAAGGTTACGGACGGCTTCCTCTTCCAGCGGGCAAAGAAATTACTGACAATTCCTGCCAGCAAAGCCCCAATCACGGCCCCCAGTCCCACACCTAACACCGAAACCCCCAGCCTGGCGCCCCAGAAAGCCGCCATGGACCCCAATAAAATCCACAGAGATTCCTGGGGTCTGGCGCGGAACAAAACGCACAAGCAAAAGGGAGTGATGGACAGGGCTGCCCAGAGGGTCCATTCGGGCAGGTCAACGGCCGGAACTAAAACCGGCCCACCAGGCAAAAACCCGGCCAGCTTGGTGCCAATGCCCACCCCCAGGCCAATCTTCAAAAATGTCATCATGGCCCCGGACAAACGCGCCGTGCCACTGACCAGATGACCGGTGGCCAACTCGTTCAGGGCCAACGTCAGTGTCAGGCCGGGTAGCAAAATGATGAGGCTGGCGAGGATGGCGGCTCCGGGCTCCAGGGGGCGCCACCAGATGGTGCTTCCCAGGGCCAGAAAAGTGACGAGGCCGGCCACCAGAAATTCGAAAATACGTCCTACGGAAACAAAGCGGCCAGCAGCCCAAGCCACTGTGCCGGTCACCAAACCCAGGCCTGTGGCCAGCACCATTTCCACCAGGCCGGCTCCAAAAAACCGTGCCGCCGTGCCACTGGCCAGGGAAAAGGCCAAAGTCGTTAGCCAGGGTCCGTACCGTTCGGGGGTTTGGTCAATTTCCGAAAGCCGCTGGTCGGCATCTTCGACACCGATATCGCCCCGGTAAAGCGCTTGCACCACTTCATCCAGTTCCACCAACTTGTCCAGCTGCAGTAACCCCGGCTCCACCCGGCTGAGGGCCGTGTGCTGGTCGCCGGGTTCACCGAAGGATGAGATTAGAGAGGTGGGTCCGGAAAAAAATTCGGCCCGAATGCCCAGTCGCCGAGAGGCATTACCCAGTGCGTCTTCCAGCCGATGAGCCGGAATACCATAACTGTGCAGGGCTTTGCCCAGGTCGATAAGGAACCTGATGCGAGGATCGCGGGCGGAATTCACGGCCAACTCCTGGCTGGGGTTTGATCAGGCCACCGTCTGGGGTGAACTGCTGGTGGCGCGGATCAGAGTCTGCTCCAAATTGGAGTCCAAATCAAGACGCACCTTTTCCAGAAGATCGTTGGAGAAACCCAACTCTGTCAAACTTTCAGCCATCTTCATACCGGATTCGCTTTCCATGTCTGAATCCAGGGCCTCAGCCAAAATATTTCCCGCCGCTACGGCCCGCAGAAGTTCCGTATCCTTACCGTCAAAGTGCCGCTCATGATGGCCAGCAATGGGCCCGATGAGATTTTCAGGAAAACCCCACTCATGGGCCAGCAATGCTCCAGCCTCGCAGTGATCGAATCCCAGTCTGTCATACTCTCGCTCACAAAGAGTTAACTCAGAGCCAGATGTCTCCAGGATGATACCCTGCTGTTTGAGCCAAGGGTCGATCACCAACATGCCCACGTCATGAACCAGGCCCGCAGTAAAGGCCTCACAACATAATTGAGGAATTCCTACGCAACGCGCCGCCTCCGAAGAGGCCGCCGCGGAAACCAGGCTGTGATTCCAAAATTCTTCGCGACTAACCCCATAGCCATCCAGACCTTTGCGTAATACGGGAGCCATGCCCGTGGCAAAACTGAGGGCCGCCACGCTGCGATTCCCCATCAGAACCAGAGCATCCCGTACGTTGCTGATCTCTCTACGCACGCCATAGTAGGCTGAATTTCCCAGTTTCAATACATTGGCCGTCATGGCCGGATCACGTTCGATGGTTTTTTTCACTTCTTCTGCACAGGTGGTATCGTCACCCAATAAGGCCAACAACTCAATAACAGTGGACGGCAGCGTAGCAAGGCTGCCGGTGGACGCCACCAATTCATTAATATTCGGTTGATCCAAAAGCCCCTCCAAAAGATTGAAAATGATACATTTTTGAAAAAATTGAGAATCCCCCCCAACAGATATTATATCGGCATCAATCTTCTTATTTGGAGGGATATTTTCAAAATAACAGGAGGAACATACCAAAAAGAATCAGGAAAATAACATATGTACACGGTTTTTGCTTTTCTGGTAGAATCCTCAAGTTGAAGACTTTTTCCAGGGAGAGCGCTTTGTTAAAGATCAAACCCCCAACGGGCCATTTTAAGCACTTTTTCCTTATTATCCTGTTGGTCATACCAGCCATCTCAGCTGGGGAAATTCTGACCATCGACGAAGACTTCTCCACCACTGCCCGCCGGGACAGCCTGCTCACTTCCGCTGTGTGGGACACCGCGGCCCAGAATGTGCATCTGCCTTCTCAAATTCTTTTCGCTCGGGGAAGCCTCGCCACCACCAGTGCCTATTCTTCGGCCCGCAGTGGCAATCACCTCTTTCTGGCTGATGGCGTCAGTGGTTTGCGCAGCGTCAATCTGACTGACCCGGACATTCCCGTTCAGGCCCATGTGATGCCCTGCACCGATCAGGCAAAAGGCGTGGCCTTGGCCGGGGTTCATGCCTATGTGGCTGCAGGCACGGCCGGATTGCAAGTCGTAGATATTACAGACCCGGCGGCCATGGTCGACGGTGGGTATTTCACCAACGAGGATGATCTGCAATATGTCAGTTCCGTGACCCGGTCCGGAACCACCATCTATCTGGCCGAATCCGGGGCCGGAGTGGCCATTTTCGACATCAGTGATCCTGCCCAGCCGGCTTTCGTGCGCCATTTGGTCACCGGATCCTGGGCCATGGATGTTTTTGCCACCGACAACCACCTCTTTGTCCTGGATGGCGGATTCAAAATTTTCGATTTGAGCGATCCCCACAACCCCAGCGAAATTTCCTTTACCAGTGTCACCGGAACGGCCCTGCGTGTCACCAGTGCCGGAGGACGCGCCTTTGTGGCCAGCGGCAGCAGCGGGTTGCATATTTTTGACATCAATGACCCGGCAGAGCCTCTCCTGCTAAGCACTGTCGACAACTTGTGGAACAGTTGCAGGCACGCCACATCCACCGCCTCGGGCGATACTCTTTTCGTAGCTGCTGGTGACCAGGGTCTGTATGTGGTGGAGGCCACAGACCCGGCAAATGTTGAAACCATCGGCAGCTTTGATACCATCAGCACCGCTCTGCATGTTCTTTATGCTCAAAACCTGATTCACATGTGTGCCAGTTCGGACGGATTGAAGCTGCATGAATTGGATCCCGACGGCCTGGACCCTCTGAAGAATCTGGCCCAGACAAAAAACCTCAACGACAGTGGAGACCCTGTTTCCCGTGTCAAAATCTCGGCAGCCGTCTCTGATTCCGTCTTTTTCGAGGTCACGGCCAATGGTGGATCATCCTGGCATGATGTGGAGTCCGGTGCCGATTGGTTCACCTTCCCCACCCCGGGCACGGATATCCGCTGGCGTCTGCGTTTGGTCCCCTTTGACGGGGGGCCCCCCAGTGGCCCAGCCTGCGGCAGTGTCTCTCTTTCTTTGGATCGCCTGAGCAGTTCTGCCACCCTCACCGGCGTCTCTGATGTGCCTGGCGATTCAGGACTGCAAGTGCGGCTCAGTTGGGTGGCCAGCCGCCACGATATCTCCGGTGGCGACCACTCCATCACCGAATACTCCATTTACCGCCGGTACGATGGCTCTGCTGAAGGCCCGCCCGCCGTGGCCTCAGACCCCTGTCTGGCCTACCCCCCTGGCCAATGGGATTTTGTAAAAACCATCCCCGCCGATATGGAAAATCAGTACGCCACGGTGGTGCCCACCCTGGCCGACTCCAACTATTCCGGTGTGCCCTGGGCTGTCTTTTTTGTCCGCACACGCACCACGGAGCAGGGCGTCTTTTTCGACTCCCAGCCCGACAGCGGTTTTTCCGTCAATAACCTTCAACCTTCTCCCCCCACCGGACTCACCGTGGATTATTCGCCCCCGGCGGGTACCCAGTTGAGCTGGAATTCTTCCTCAGAGCCAAGGTTTGCCCATTACCGAATTTACCGGTCCACAGAACCCTATACCCCGGTGCAACCCGCCACATTGCTGGCCATCACCACCGAAACCGAATTCTTCGACGAAACCAGCACTGAGTACTTCTACCAGTTAACCCTGATGACACTGGACGGTCAAGAAAGCCATCCCTCCTGGGATCTGACTCCTGCGACCGAGGTTTTACCCTCACTGGAACTCTTACCCAATACCCCCAACCCATTCAATCCTCTGACTCAATTGAACTTCCTCGTCAGCGGCACGCCCCACCCAGTCTCCCTGGTTGTCTATGACGCCCGGGGCATGAAAGTTCGTGATCTCTTGGCCCAGCCCCTGGCGGCCGGGTGGCACAGCGTAATCTGGAATGGTCGGGATGATTCCGGACAGTCCTGCGCGTCAGGGCTATATCATGCCCGGCTGCGCCAAGGCCCTGTGCAACGGGTGCAGAAGATGACCTTAGTCCGCTGATATAGAGCACGTTGAGTACTTTTGGGTCGAATTAACTTTCGGCCCAAAAGTTGCTATTCCCCCACCATGAGAATCGGTTCCGGCATCAACGCCATTATTTTGGCCCTGGGTTGCATTTGCTCCCTGTTTTGCGCCCTTCTGTCCTGGCAGCTCTGGACCAGAGGCCAGGAAACTGGCACCCTCCTGGACCAAAGCTTGGCACCGGGGTTGGTTCTGAGTCAAACCAGAGAGGCCGCGGGAATGGCCATTTTCTGGGGCCGGGAATACTGCATTCTGGGCCAACAGCATCAACTGGATCAAGCCAGGCATCACGCAGCCATGGCCGATAGCCTGGGTGAGCCCTCCCCTGCCCAATCCCGGTGGATGCTCGCCTTGAGCACCGCCGTAGATGCCAACCAACAACACCAACAACTAGGAACCGAATTGGAATTGGCCATAGCTCAATTCCGGACCCAAACCCGTCTCCTGCTGGCAGCCGAAACCCGTTGGCAAGCTCACGAAAACGCCCTTCCCCAGGTGACCACTGCCATCCGTCAAACTCGCAACGACCGCATCAGCATCATCAGCCAGATGATCCTGATGGTGAATGAAGCCCTGGCCACTTTGCCCCACACAACCAGTGAAGCCTCAACCTCCTTGCAACGACCCCGGAAACTCCTCTCAGACCTACCCCCTATTTCCGACAAGGGAAAACAAGGAGAAGTGGTGGCTTCCCTGGAGGAATTGATTTCCCTGACCCGTCAGTGGCCCCAATCCACCCAGCAATCCCAACTGGCCCAGACAGACTTAGCTTCTGCGGGCAGCGCCTGGCTGGTCGAGGCCCAAAACAACATGGACAAAAACGTTATCGAGGTGAAACAAACAGGCCAGCTTTGGGTTCAGAAAACCCGGTTGGCGGCCATAGGAACCATGCTTGGTGCGGGCCTGGTTCTCCTCCTGGCGGCCGCTGCTATCTTCAGCGCAAAACGCATTTTCGGCAAACCTTTGCAGGACGTAACCAATGGCCTGGAAAGGGACCTCAAAGCTCTGGATCCAGTGAGCCACCGACTGGCACAGGCCAGCCATTCTCTGGGCTCAGAAGGCACGCTTTTGAACAGTGAGCTGAAGGATTTATCCCGCCTCATGGGTGAGCTCAACGAATCTCTGGTGGGGCACGATAAAGCCGCTCATTCATCTGCCCAGGCCATGGCTGGCATCGGGGCCGATGCCGCCGCTGCCGCCCAGGATTTGGGTCACCTCAACCACACCATGGCCAGCCTTCGAGAAACTTCGGAAAAAACCGAAGCCATTGTGCGGAACATCAACGAAATAGCCACCCAGACCAACCTTCTGGCCCTCAATGCAGCAGTGGAAGCGGCCCATGCCGGTGAGGCCGGCGCTGGCTTTGCGGTGGTGGCTGAGGAAGTGCGCACTCTGGCCAGCCGTTGCGCCGAGGCGGCCGCCGAAACCAACCAACTCATTGATGAAAGCCGGACCCGTACCAGCCAGGGAGTGGATTCAGCCACCAAAGCGGCAGAAATTTTGGTACGCATTGATGAGGTGGCGGCTCAAGCCGGATCCCAATCACGAGCTCTGGCAGAAGCGGCAGGCACCCACAGCCGGCAATCCCGCCGGCTCAGCCTCGGAGTGGATAATACCTGGAAAAGGGCTTCCCAAACCCTCCACAGCGCCAAAACAGCCATGGCCAGCACTAATCCATTACTCACTCATTTGGCCGATTTGAAACAGCTGAGCCAAAAGCTCACCCGGTTGGAAATGAAATCTCCCTCTCTACCGAGGCGAAAAAAAGAATCTCGAGATTCATAGCCAACCTCAAATGCTGACTGTTTTTGTAAAACAGGAGAAAATCCAGCCGATGCATTCAGGGAAGTGGGTCCCAACATCATTAGGACGATTCGGAGTAAAAGCGTGAGCCAGGCCACAGATCAGGAACAAATGGACTTGCATGCCATTGATGATTCCCCCGCATACCGCCTATACATTTCCCCAGACCGAGTGCGCATTCTTTTGGATTGCCCCAACCCCCACCATGAAACGGCTAATCTGATCCAACGGGTTCTGGCCGATTTCAAGCTCCTTGAAATTCCCGAATATCCCGATGCGGACATTCTCTCACACATCTTGAAATCATCCTGCCAACCAGGCGAAGATTTGCTGGAGCATACGATCATGATGGGCCAGGCCGTCTCTCCTGCCCACAATGGGCGCCTGGAGTGGGCCCGTGATTTTTTTGCTGGTGGGTGGGAAGTTGACGACAAAACAGGGGCCATCGACTTCTGGGCCAAATGCGAGTCCCGTGCGGTGAGTGAAGGTGAGTTACTGGTCAGCTTGCACCACCCCATTGAAGGCATCCCTGGCTTGAACGTTTTTGGCAACGAAATTCCCGTCACCAAACCCCTGAAAGTGAAACTCCGCAGTGGCAAAAATGTCACATTGGTGGAAGAAGAAGGTCGCATTTCCTACCAGGCCAATTGCGCCGGTCGGGTAAGGTATGCTGATGGGGTGGTGGCTGTGGATGACGTGTACGTGATCAAAGGCGACGTCAGCCTGGAAACAGGAAACGTTGTCCACTCGGGTGCGGTCATGATTCATGGTGATGTGGGCGCTGGGGCCAGCCTTGAAATTGATGGCGACATCATCGTCAAGGGCATGCTTGAGCCGTGCAATATCCAATGCGGCGGCAGCCTCACGGTGGCGGGCGGAATTGTGGGGGAAGAGAATCGTCGCATCGATCTGGCCGGAGATTTGGTAGCACGTTACATCAGCGAGGCAAACCTTGAGGTGGGGGGCAATATTCTGGTAGGAAATGAAATTGCCCACAGCCATATTCGTTGCCTGGGAAGCGTCCATGTTCCTCAGGGCCGAATTGCCGGGGGCTCAACCGTTGCTCTAAAAGGCATCCAGATCAGTGAAGCAGGAGCCAGCGGCACATCCTTAACGCATTTAACAGCCGGCCTGGACCACACCCTCAACCCCAAACTCATGATCCATAAAGATAAGATTATTCGATTGGAAGAGGCGCTGGAAAAAATTCAAGGTGCGTTTTCCCTGAACCACCGCAAACAGAATGACACCCCCGAAAACCGTCAATCTCAGAAACTCTTCAAACAAAAAATCCACCAAATTTCCCAGGCCATTGAACAGGAAAGCAATGCCATTGTGCAACTCAAAGACGCCGCCTCGGAATTGGCCGTCGAAGAGATCATCATCACTAAAGAGCTCTGGTCCGGCACCACAATCCAATTGAACAAAACCAAAGTTCTGGTGCGCAACTCCGTGCTCAAACCCCGCATTGCCTACAAAAAGAGACGCAAGGTCATGATCAGCCCCCTGGGCGACGGAAACATGCCCACTGATTGATCCGCTTTCCGGCGGGCGGGCCAAGGACCCAAATTCCTCCTTATTCTGGCATTGCCCCAGACGGTTTGCGCAATGTGCCTGCCTCCCCCATTTTTGAAAAAAACTTTCCCGCTCACGGAGGCCCCATGAACACCGCGCACATTTCCCGGATTTCCCAAGAATTGAATATTGACACCCACCAGGTGGCTGCCACGGCCAATCTATTGTCCGAGGGGGCCACTGTCCCTTTCATCAGCCGTTATCGTAAAGAAGCCACCGGCAGCCTGGACGAGGTGGCAGTCACCGATATCCGTGACCGCCTGGAGCAACTGGAAGTCCTCGACAAAAGGCGCGAGGCCATCGTCAAAAGCCTGGTGGAACGGGAACTGTTAACACCGGAATTGAAAAGCAAAATTGAAGGTGCGGACAACATCACCGCCCTGGAAGATATATACCTGCCTTTCCGCCCCAAAAGGCGGACCAAAGCCACCATGGCCCGGGAAGCCGGACTGGAACCATTGGCTCTCTGGTTACAGGAGGCAGCCCAGAAATCTGCGAAAGAAGCGGTGGATGAAGATCCCCTGCAGCGGGCCCAGACTTTTATCAGTGAAGAAAAAGAAGTCGCCACTGCTGAAGAGGCCTTAACCGGTGCCCGTCATATTTTGGCAGAGATCATCAATGAAGACACCAGAGCCCGATCCGCCGTGCGTGATTTATTCATCACCGCAGGTATGATTCGCACCAAGGTTGTCAGCGGCAAAGAAGATGAAGGTGCCAAATTTCGCGATTATTTTGAATGGGAAGAACCTGTGGGCCGGGCTCCCGGCCACCGGGTGCTGGCCATGCGCAGGGGTGAAAAAGAGAAAATTCTCAGCATGCGGGTCAGCCCCCCCGAAGAAGCCGCCGTGCACTTGCTTGAGGGTATGTTTGCCCACAACCGCACCCGCTGTGCTGACCAGATGCGCCTGGCTGCCGCCGATAGTTTTCGCCGCCTTTTGGGCATGGCCCTGGAAACGGAAATCCGGTTGGAAATGAAAAAAAACGCCGACGCAGAAGCCATCGGTGTATTTGCCGCCAACTTGCGCGAGCTTCTGCTGGCGGCACCTTTGAGCCGGCGCCGCACCATGGCCCTGGACCCTGGTTTCCGGACCGGCTGTAAATTGGTGGTGCTCAATGAGCAGGGCGACTTGGTACACAACGATACCATCTACCCCCACACTGGTGGTCGGGGTGCCGAAGAAGCCGGTGCCAAAGTCGAACACATTTTGAAAAAATTTAAAGTCGAGGCTGTGGCCATCGGCAATGGCACTGCCGGTCGGGAGACCGAAAGTTTTGTCCGTGCCCTGACCCTGCCCAGCGATTTGATCATCGTCATGGTCAATGAATCTGGTGCCAGTATCTATTCCGCCAGCGAAGTGGCCCGCAATGAATTCCCTGATCACGACCTTACTGTGCGTGGAGCCGTCAGCATTGGCCGGCGTTTGATGGACCCTCTGGCTGAACTTGTTAAAATTGACGCCAAAAGCATTGGCGTGGGCCAATACCAGCACGACGTGGACCAGCGAGCCCTGAAGCGAGGGCTGGATGATACGGTGATGAGTTGCGTGAACGCAGTGGGTGTGGATCTCAACACCGCGAGCAAGGAACTGCTCACATATGTTTCGGGACTGGGTCCCCAACTGGCGGGCAACATTGTCGACTACCGTAAAGAGAACGGCGCCTTTGGCAGCCGGGCCCAATTGAAAAAGGTTCCCCGCCTGGGCCCCAAGGCCTACGAACAGGCGGCGGGATTCCTGCGAGTCAACGGCGGTAAGAACCCGCTGGATGCCAGCGCCGTCCACCCCGAGAGCTACGGTCTGGTGAAAACAATGGCAGCGGATGCAGGCTGCGCCGTGGCCGAACTCGTGGGCAGCGAAACGGCTGCTTCACGGATCCGTCTGCAACAGTATGTGACCGATGAAGTGGGCCTGCCCACCTTACAGGACATCATGGAGGAATTGGTAAAACCAGGCCGTGATCCCCGCCAGCAGTTCGAGGTTTTCAGCTTCGCTGATGGAGTGGAAAAGATGGAAGATCTATCCGAAGGCATGCACTTGCCGGGCATCGTCACCAACGTGACCAACTTTGGTGCTTTCATCGATGTGGGTGTTCATCAGGATGGCCTGGCACATATCAGCCAGCTGGCCGATCGCTTTGTGCGAGACCCCAACGAGGTGGTCAAGGTCGGACAGAAAGTCATGGCCCGGGTCATGGAAATAGATATGAAAAGGAAACGGATTTCCCTTTCCCTAAAGAGTGGTTAATCCCCAGGCGGAATTTATTTTTCCTGGGCCTCAAAACCCAAAGCAGTGACGGCCGCCAGCAAACTTTTGGCGTTCAGATGGCTGCCCTCAACCACAGCCCGGCCCTCATCCAGAAAGACCTGAACCTTCTCCACACCGGGAAATTCTTTCAAGGCTCTTTCGACACTGCCGGAGCAATGACTGCAATTCATTCCTGAAATTTCCAGTTCCACAGTATCCCCTTTGACGTGTTCAGAGCAGGCCCCATCCTCATCATCGCAGCAGGACCCTCGGCGGTGGGCCAGAACCCAGGCTCGCGCCATGATCAGAACCAGGACCACACCACTGAGATGATCGAACCAACCCAGGTGCCCATGTTGGTGTATTTGGGGAGATAATTCAGGCATGGCCGTTTGAGCCCAGGACATCAATCCATCCAACAACAGACCTCCCCCAAAGGCACTGATGGCCACAGTCAAAAGATAAATGACTGTTGTCTTACGACCCAGCACACGGCCGATGGTGGTGATGGTGGCCGCGTTGGTGGCGGGCCCGGCAATCAGAAAAGCCAGGGCGGCTCCCGGCGAGGCCCCAATCATGATGAACCCCACAGCCAGAGGCACGCTGGCCGTGGCGCACACATAAAGCGGAATGCCAACGATCATCATCAGAGCAATGGAGAGAGAACCACGGCCCAGATATTGGGCCAGAAAATTTTCAGGGATCAAAGCGGATAAGATCCCCGCAATGACAACACCAATGAGCAGGGCTCTACCAATATCTCCCGGTAAAGTCACCGACCCATAATCCCAGGCCGCTTTCAACCGGGGGAAAAAGCCTTGCACCTTTTCGGCTTGGTGGTCGTGGGAGGCTGAGGCCATAGGAAAGGCGGGCATTTTCTGATCATTCTGCTCATCAAACCCCTGCACCAATGCCCCACCCAAAAGCCCCGTCAGCAACGCCATGATCGGCCGAAAAACAGCAAACAGTGGGCCTAACATAGTGAAGGTGATCATGATGGAATCCACCCCCGTCTGGGGTGTGGACAGCAGGAAGGCGGTGGTGGCAGCTTTGCTGGCTCCATGGCTGCGCAAAGATGCGGCCACCGGAATAACACCACACGAACAAAGGGGCAGCGGCACTCCAAAAAGAGAAGCCCTCAGCACTGGTCCCAAACCCCGGCCACCGAGGTGGCGCTCCAACCATTGCGGATCAATAAAAACCGATAACAGGCCGGCCACGAGAAAACCCAACAAAAGAAAGGCCGACATTTCGGCGGTCACTTCCCATATGGCTATACATACATCCAGCAGGGTTCCAATACCAAAATCAGCCATCGCAGGAAGTCTTCTTTCGGGCCGAGCAGTAGCGCATGCGCGTGCCCAGTTCGTGGGAGAGGCGGATCTCTTCAGGTGATAACTCAGCCGGGAAATAGGTTCCGCTGATTTTGGCCCCTTGAAGATTCACGCCTTCCAGAATGGAATTCCGGAAATCGACACCACGCAGGTCAGCCACCCGCATATAACTGTCAGTGAAATCCAGGCCATCAGCATCGAGGCCGCGCATATCCAAACCCCGCAAATTCACACACACCAGATCGCACTGGCCACCGGCTTCCTTTTGGAGGTTGAAAGCCTTGACGTTGTCCACCCGCAAAAGTTGGTACATGGGATCTTGGGTGATTTTGGGAATTTCAGATTCGGCCATGAAAGGTCCTCTCCGGTTTGGTCATTTTTTTAATGCCCATAAGGTACAAACGCTTGCTCAGAGCAGCGAGAGTTTTTGATGGAAGGAATCAAAATCAAACGATCGCATCAAACGAAAACCCAGCCTCATGTTCCGCCTTCAGGGCAGCCTTCCGGCCGGCGGCCACATCCACCTTCAGCAGCAGCCAGGCCCCCGCAGTGAAAAAGAAGACCAGGGATAATATCCCCAACCGGCTGGTTCCGGCCAAATGCCCTACCAATCCAAAAATCAGGGGTCCCACCACTCCCGCCAACTTTCCGCTCGTGGAATAGAAACCAAAGAACTCGGCCGTTCGGTGCCTGGGCACCATGCTGGCAAAAAGGGATCGGCTGAGAGCCTGGGCCCCGCCCTGGACCATGCCCACCATGGCGGCCAGAATATAAAAATGCGCTGCGTTTGCCATGAAAAAACCACCGATGGAAATGAGTCCATAGGCCACCAGAGTCAGAAGGATGGTTTTACGCACACCCATGAATCCTGACAATCGTCCCAGCAGCAATGCAAATGGAATGCCAATCAGTTGGGTCAAAACCATGGCCCCCATCAGATCGGTCATGCCTATGCCGATTTCCGCCCCATAAATGGTAGCCATTTTGATGATGGTTCCGATGCCGTCGTTATAGATCCAATAGGCCAACAAGAAGGTGCTCAGCTGGCGGTAACGACGAATTTCCTTGAGGGTTTGAATGAGGCGGGAAAAGGCCGTTTTCAGACCAAGTTGGCTGGCTTCCGGAGTCCGGCGAATTGAAATGGGCTCCGGAACCTTGCGAAACAAAGGCAACGAAAAAACTGCCCACCAAATGGCCACCGTCACAAATGATAAGCGCACCGCCCAATCGGGTCCTGACAAACCAAACCATAGGGGTTTGCTCACCATCATCAGGTTGATGATCAGAAGAAGACCACCCCCAGCATAACCCAACGCATAAGCCTTGGCTGATAACCGGTCCATCTCTTTGCCGGAAGCTAATTGCGGCAACAATGATTCGTAGAAAATGAATGACCCTGAGAAACCAAAATTAGCCACCACAAAAAGAATAGCAGCGGCTCGCCAGGAATCCGCACCCAGGGTGGACATCAATGCTGTCGCCAGGATTCCCGCAGCAGCAAAAAAACCAAGGAAGCGCTTGCGCGTACCGCCAAAATCGGCGAAGGCTCCGAGAAGAGGAGCGCTCAGGGCAATGACCAGCAGGGTTCCGGCGGTAATATATCCCCAATAAGCGGTGGCCTGGGAGGCGGATGCCCCAGCTGCCTGGGCCAGGCTGCTGAAAAATGGCGGGAAGAGAGCCGCCATCACCGTGGCGGCGAAAGCACTGTTGGCCCAATCGTAAAGGCACCAAGCCCGGCGGGCGCCAGCAACGTCGGCCACCGGCGCGATGTTGTGGCGCGCAGACATCACCAGTAGTAGTGGATCCCCACCTGGGGAGCCACTTTGATATCACCGTTTTCACCGGTGTGAACAAAGTCCAGTTCACCCTGCAGGGCCCAACGTGTGCCCATCAAATATTCCAGTCCGACACCGGCGCCGATATTCGCATCCTTGCTCTTGGTCCAGATTTCCGAGCCACCGGAATGGCCCTCCATTTCCCGATGATAAAAATATCCCACACCCGCTCCCAAATACAATCGCAACTTGTCATCCTGCCGCAGGATGTAATTGAGCTCAAAGCCGAGATTGTGCCTTTCACTTTCGGTAGTGTGCCAGATGCCCCCACCCACCTGTGCATACAGCCACCAAGTCAGAGGGACACGAAAAGAAAGTCCGTGGCCAGCCAGTTTACCATAGTGCAGACCGATGGCGCTTTTCATAGGGTCCGATTGATTGTTCCAGTCGGGAATTTTTGAGGTCTGAGCCCAGCTGGAAATGGGCAAAAGAAGCAGTATGGTGAGGGCCACCATGGCTCCCTGGGCGGAAAGTCGGGCAATCCAACGCATCGATCCATCTTTCGTTGAGAACGGCATCCTGCCGATTCTTGGGGTACAACTTTCCCATATAATATAGGAAGGCCCCCATCCGATCAATATATTGCCTGAATAATATTGCCTTTAATAAAACAAAGAAAACCCGGCGGGATTCCCTTCCCGCCGGGTTTCCTGGCATTCCGTTGCCAGATGCTCGCTCCTTCGAGAGGTACCGATTGGCGGCTCGCCGCGCACCAACCGGGATCAATCAGGAACAGCCAGTGGTGGCACCACAGTTTTCACACTTGTAGCACGAACCACTGCGCACCGTCACCGACCCGCATACGGGGCAGGGAGGGCTGTCGGCCTGTCGCTGATAAACAGCTTTTTCTTCTTCCATGGTGATACGGGTGCTGCCACCTGAGGCCGCGGCCATAGCCTTCACACCTTGGGAAACCTGTTCTTCCGCTTCCCGCATGACAGCAGACTCTTTGACATCAGCAGCGCCATCGGCAATGGTGCCGTCAGCATCTCCCAAGTGGTCACCAAATTTCAAATCCATCCAGCGGAAAATATAATCCATGACGGATTTTGCAATGGGGATTTGCCGGTTGCTGGTGAACCCTGAAGGTTCAAAACGGGCGTGGCTGAATTTGTTCACCAACACCTGCAAAGGCACTCCGTATTGCAGCATGATGGAAACGCTGGTGGCAAAACTGTCCATAAGACCACTGACCACAGAGCCTTCTTTGGCCATGGAGATGAACATTTCGCCTGGCTTGCCGTTGGGATACATACCCACGGTGATATAACCCTCGTGACCACTGATGCTGAACTTGTGAGTCACGGCGGAACGTTCATCCGGCAGGCGCACACGGTGCGGCTTGGGCGGAGAAAGAAGCTCTTCCTCTTCTTCTTCTTCTTCTGCCTTTTTGCCAGTGCTCAGAACCTGCAGGCGCTTGGAGTTGTCCCGGTAAATGGCCACGGCCTTCAGGCCCATCTTCCAAGCTTCCATGTAGGTTTTCGAGATATCCTCAACCGTGGCCTCTTCAGGCAGGTTGACGGTTTTACTGATGGCCCCACTGAGGAAGGGTTGCACTGCGGACATCATGCGCAGGTGGCCCATGTAATCGATACTGCGCACGCCATTGGCAGGCCGGAAAGCGCAATCAAAAACAGCCAGGTGTTCATCCTTCAGGTGGGGAGCACCTTCGATGGTTTCGTTTTCACTGATGAAGGATTCGATGTCATGCACTTCTTCATCGGTGTAGCCCAGTTTTTCCAACGCATGGGGCACGGTGTGGTTGATTATTTTCATCAAACCGCCATCCACCGTTTTCTTGTATTTCACCAGGGCCAAATCAGGTTCCACTCCGGTGGTATCGCAATCCATCAGGAAACCAATGGTGCCGGTGGGCGCCAAAACCGTAACCTGGGCGTTGCGATAACCATAGTCGTGTCCCAGAGCGTAGGCTTCGCGCCATACATTTTCCGCTTCTTCGAGCAGATCTTCGGGAACACGGTTGGGATTGATTTTTCCCACCGCCGCCCGGTGCTTGCGGATCACGTTCAACATGGGTTCGCGGTTGTTTTCAAAACCGTCAAAGGCCCCCATCTGGCTGGCCATCTCGGCGCTGGTCAGATAACCCTGTCCGCACATCAGAGCGGTGATTCCCGCTGCATAATCCCGTCCCTCGTCACTGTCGTAGGGCAGGCCGCGGTCCATGAGCAAGGCGCCCAGGTTGGCATAACCCAAGCCCAGGGGGCGGAAGAGATGACTGTTTTTCTCAATTTCCGGCCGTGGATAGCTGCTGTTGCCCACAATGATTTCCATGGACATGGTGATCACACGGCAGGCGTAGCGGAAACTCTCGGTGTCGAATTCGCCATCGGGGCGGCGGAACTTCATGAGGTTCAGAGAGGCCAGGTTGCAGGCCGAGTCGTTCAGGAACATGTACTCGCTGCAGGGATTCGAGGCCGTAATAGGCGCAGTATTGGGACACGTGTGCCACTCGTTAATAGTGGTATCGTATTGCATGCCGGGATCGCCACAGATGTGGGTGCCTTCGGCAACTTTTTGCATCAGATCACGGGCCCGGTAAGTGTCCATGCTACGGCCGTCAGTCACGGCATGGGTGGTCCAGTCGCCGTCGGTTTCCACCGCCCGCATAAAGGAATTGCTGACCCGAACCGAGTTATTGCTGTTCTGGAAGAAGATGGAGTTATAAGCCTCACCATTGAAGCTACCATCATAACCCTGATCCATCAGGGCCCAGGCCTTTTTCTCTTCCATGACCTTGCAGTCGATGAATTCTTCAATATCCGGATGATCCACATCAAGAATAACCATTTTGGCGGCCCGGCGGGTTTTGCCACCGCTCTTGATGACACCGGCAAAGGCATCAAATCCGCGCATGAAAGACACGGGCCCACTGGCCACGCCCCCGGCTGAAAGAACTTCCCGGCTGGAGCGCAAAGTGGACAGGTTGCTGCCGGCCCCACTGCCGTATTTGAATAACATGCCTTCGGTTTTAGCCAGGTCCAGAATACTGGACATGCTGTCTTCCACGGAGTTGATGAAACAGGCAGAGCATTGAGGAGTTTTTTCCACGCCCACATTGAACCACACGGGTGAGTTGAAAGCAGCGTGCTGGTTCACCAACAGGTGAGTCAGTTCAGCCCGGAAAGTTTCTCCGCATTCGGGGCTGCTGAAATAGTGATCCTTGATGCCCCAGTCGGTGATGGTGTCGGCCACGCGACTGATGAGCTGGCGCACACTCTGCTCACGATCCGGTTGACCCTGGCCGCCGCGGAAATACTTGGAGACAACCACGTTGGTAGCCATTTGCGACCAGTTGACAGGAATTTCGACATTGTCCTGGCAGAAAAGAGTCTCACCCTTGTCGTTGGTGATACTGGCGGAGCGGCTTTCCCATTCCAGAAGGTCATAAGGGTGCACCCCTGCTTGGGTGAAATGACGCTGGACGTTCAAGCCCTTGCCTTTGCTTTTGATGCCACCGCGACGGGAACCATCGTTTTTTACGGCTTCGGCGCCCTCTTCGGTCAACCCTTTCAGATCCAGCGTGGCCTCGGTATCATCCCCGGAGAGAGCTTCCACTCTGGCGGCCGGGTGGCCCTCGTTAGTCTCGGTAGTGCTTTGGGTATGGAATAATCCACCATCGGCCGCTGCCATGGTTTTTTTGGATTCTTTTGATTCTGACATGACTCTATTCCCCTCGTTCAGATCCTTCTGAAGTGTCCAATCCATTGATTTTGTTACTATTTCTGTAAAACCGGACCATTATTGCCGTTTTTCTATTTGCCGGCCCCAAAATGCTGATTAACCTCTTGAAAATTGAGGAAACCTGAGGTTGGAGTTGATTTTATGTAAGGAAGAACACCGCTATATGTGGGGTGACCCTGCTCCATCAACCACAGCACCTTGTGGGTGAGCGGGACAATGCTGTATATCCGGTTTTCGATCAAATAAAATTCGGATGATTTTTTTTTGACACCCCACTCAACTTTCAAAACCCCCAAAAAAGGCTTCCAATCCCCGAAAAGACCTCTTTATCAGGGGAATAATTTTAACAAAAAAATTACCTTCAATTCACGGCTCAACTTTCCGGGAGGAAAACCAGGCCGGACCAAAAACCTAAGGGTTTCTGTATCTGCTGACAGTATCAAGGATTAGAGAATTACGGCCATTTTCAAGAAGGGAAAGGTATCCAGGATTTAGAAGGTCATCAGGATCCGGCTTGAATATTTCCATCAGCAATATCCTGCACGATACCTCGGATGTGGTCCCGTCCCTTACGGAAAGCGAGCCTGACCTCTTCGGGATCACCTTTGACTCCCATAGGGTCCTTCATGGGGCGGCGAATATGCCGGGAGGGGTCGTCGAGAGCCGGCAGGAAGCGCCCCGCCTCTCGGCTCAGGGTCACCACCAGGTCAAAACTGGACAGATCAAACGTATCGATGGTTTTCGTATCCTGCCCGGCCATGTCCAGTCCCACTTCCATCATAGTGTGACGGGTCTTTTCCGTGATACGGTATGTCAACAACCCTCCACTGGAGATGCTCCAGTGCTTTGGAAAAAGGTGCCGGGCCCAGGATTCAGCCATCTGACTTCGGCAACTGTTGGCTGTGCAGACAAAAAGAACTTTCAAAGGCTTTCTCCAATGGTACCGAGCATACCCTCCAAATCAGAAGGCAGTTGCTCTATCAGGGGCCGCAGAACAGTCTCGTCGTAACCAAAGGGCGCCACATCTGCCCAGAATTTTTCTTCACCGATGGGGCCAGTGCCACCGCCCCACCCCAGATAACACGTGATGAGATTGGCTGCAGAAACCGCCCGCAGAAGCTCACCATCCTGAGGTTCGGCCAGATCACCGTGATGGCACTCGATGACTTTTACCAGATAAGGTGGAAAATTCCAGGCTTCTGCCAAACGGGCTCCCGCCTCTGCATGGTTGAATCCCAGAATGTTGGATTCGGCCTCCAGAAGATCGGAAAAATTACAGTCCGGGGGCAGTTGATCCAACTTGGTTTTCAGGGGTTTGTTCAAAAGAAGCTTGCCGATATCATGCACAAGACCGGCGGTGAAAGCCCGCTCCCGGTTTTCCTGAGGACCGGAAAGAGACGCCAGATGGGTGGCCGCCAGAGCAGTACCCAGAGCATGGTGCCACAGGGCATTGCGATCCAGCCGGTAAGCCGCCAGAGGGCCGCGTAGGATATCGCCCATGCTGGTGGCAAAAGCCAAAGTCACAATGGTTTGATTCCCCAACAAAATCAGGGCTTCTCTGGCCGAGCCCACCTGCCGGCGCAATCCGTAAAAAGCGCTGTTGGCCAATTTCAAAAGATTGGCAGTCAGGGAAGGATCTTTCTCGATCACATCCAGCACCCGGGAGGCTTCTACAGTATCGTCATCCAGCAATTTCATCATCTGCATGGTGGTCATGGGCAATGAGCTCAATTCGCTCGTGCTGGCAATCAATTCAGAAAGAGAAGCACTCATGATATTATTCCCCCACCGCGATAGTGACTAAAGTGTCGCCTTGGGCCACAATCTGCCCCTGCTCCACATGAACGGTTTCTATGATGCCGTCCATGGCGGCGGTCAGTTCTGTTTCCATTTTCATGGATTCCATGATCACCACAGCTTGCCCTGCAGTGACGGTTTCACCCGGAGCAGCCAGAACTCTCACCACCTTACCCGGCATGGCAGCCACCAGATGAGGCCCGCTGTCTGAAAGAGTGTCAGCATCTTCATGTTCGGGATCCGGAAGGCGGAAAGTATGCACCCGCCCGTCGCAGAAAACCAGGCGTTCGTCTCCCCGGGCCGTAACCCACAGACGGCGGCGCCCCTGGTGGGTGTCCACCAGCCAACAACCGGTGCGATCATGATCGGCCTCCAGGGGAATGTCCTGGCCTTCAATGTTCAGTATCCAACGGTCCCCCTGACGGATCACATCCACCGCAGTATCCTGTTCCTGATTTCTAAAATTAAAAAGCATTAAAATACCCTTTCAATATAGTGAGATCTCAACCCAATCCATTCAACCGGAAGCGGCCCAAACTGGACCAGGGTGTGGCCCGTAAGGTTTCTGCTTGGGCAGAAGACGCCCCGGCAGTGCCCCGGCTCACCCGTTCATGTTCGGCCACCGCGGCCACGGCCAAAGCCAAACCATCATCGGCGTCGAGATCGCTTTGCCAATGGGGCATGATCTCATCCAGAAAGCCAGTGTGCAAATGGCCATCGGCGAAAGCACCTTCCTGTAAAATGGAAATGAGATACTCCACATTAGTCGTCACACCCAGCACGGCATACTGCTTCAGGGCTCCGATAGCCCGGTCGATGGCGTTGCGGCGACTGCCCGCGTGCACACTCAGTTTGGCGATCATCGGGTCGTAATACATGGTCACTTCATCACCCTGGCGAATGCCGCTGTCAATACGGATGCCTGGCCCCGAAGGTTCGTTCAGCAACAAGATTTCCCCCAGCGAAGGCATAAAGCCGTTCTCTGGATCTTCGGCATAAATTCGGCACTCAATGGAATGACCGTGGGATGTAAGATCATCCTGGGTCCAGGGCAATGGCCGGCCTTCGGCTACCTGAATTTGGGTGCGAACCAGATCTGCGCCGGTGACCATTTCCGTCACCGGGTGCTCCACCTGCAGGCGGGTGTTCATTTCCAAAAAGTAGAAGCCACCATCCTGACTGAGCAGAAACTCCACCGTGCCGGCCCCTTCATAGCCCACGGCCTGGGCGGCGGCCACAGCGGCCTGCCCCATCTTTTCACGCAGTGCCGGAGTCAGTGCTGGCGAGGGTGTTTCTTCAATGATCTTCTGATGGCGTCTCTGGATAGAGCACTCGCGCTCAAAAAGGTGCACCGCGTGTCCCTGGCTGTCTCCAAAGATCTGGAACTCCACATGCCGGGGACGATGAATGAACCGCTCTATATAAACAGTGCCGTTGCCAAAGGCCCCCAGAGCTTCGCGGCAGGCTCCGGAGCAGGCTGCCAGCACCAAATCGGCCGACTCCACCATACGCATTCCCTTGCCCCCACCACCAAAAGCCGCTTTCACCATCAGGGGATAGCCCACCGAGGCGGCAATGGCCAGCACTTCCTCCGAAGGGAAATTGCCATCGGAGTCGGGCTCGGGCAGCAGGGCTCCCGGCACCACCGGCACACCAGCTTTTTCCATGATGGCCCGAGCCGCCGTTTTCTCGCCCATCTGTTCAATCACTTCAGGACTGGGTCCAATGAAGATCAGCCCTGCCTCATGGCAAGCCCGGGCGAAGTTGGCATTTTCGGCCAGGAATCCATACCCGGGGTGGATGGCGTCGCAATCCGTGGCCTTGGCCGCCTCCAGAATGCGATCCGGCCTCAAATAAGATTCGCCTGGCTCAGCGGGACCAATCACCACAGAAACGTCTGCCAGTTCAGCGTGCAGAGCGTGGCGGTCTACATGGGAGCACACGGCCACGGTGCCAATGTTCATTTCCCGGCAGGCACGGATCACCCGCACTGCAATTTCGCCTCGGTTGGCCACCAGTACGCGGCCGATGGGACGATGGGGACGGCTTTTATTTTGCGGGGTCATTCGTTTCCTTCCACCGGCGAAACTCCAGGCCACTGCTCATCTTGAATCCACGGGGGGCTTTGGCGCTCAAAAAACGAGGCCAGGGCCACCTGGGCTTCTTCATTGGTGCGGGCTTCGGCAATCATGCGGGCAGAGAGCTCCGCGCTGCGGTTAAAGCCCAGACTCTGGACTCCCTCCAACAGACTTTTGCACAGAGACAAGGCCCCAGGGCCGCCTTTGAGCAGAGAGTCCACCGTAGCTTCCAGAATATCATCCAGGCCACCGGGGCCTTTGTTGCTTGAAGCCAGACGGTCCACCAATCCCAGACCGAAAGCTTCATCGGCCTCGATGGCTTCACCAGTCAAAAAATAAGTGCGAGCAGCAGCCTGGCCAATGCGGTCGATGACCAGAGGGCTGATCACTCCAGGCACAAGCCCCAGTCGCACTTCTGAAAAGGCAAATTTTGCGGCTGGACCAGCCACGACAATATCGCAGGCCGCCACCAGGCCCACTCCGCCACCGAAGGCCGGTCCCTGGACCCTGGCCACCACCGGCACCGGGCAATTGCGAACAGCCCGGAACATGCCGCCCATTTCCATGGCTGCAGCCACATTTTGCTGATAATCTGCTTCGCCCAGGGTTTTCATTTCTCCCAGGTGGGCGCCTGCGCAGAAGACATTTCCTGATGATTGCAAGACAATCACATGGGGGCGAAACTGCCCACCAGGACCAATGTCGGGTTGGGGATCTGCCCCTACAGGAAGGGGGTCCCGGAAGGCGATGGAGTCAAAAACATCCCGCAGTTCTTGAATGGTGGCCGCATCAAAAGCGTTTTTTATCTGAGGATTATCAATGGTCACCACGAGCACGCGCCCCACGGCTTCCTGTTGGATAGACATGATCAAGCCTTCCCTTAGCATGGATTTCAGAATCTTATGGGTGAAGAATAGGGCATACCCGGCCCGGGAATCCAGCCTATTCTGAGATAAGATTGGACCTGACCGCTGCAATTTATTTTATTTTGTAAAATATCCTTGCGCATTGACGTTGCAAGTATGTTAAGATAGAGTTTAAAGAGATATTTATAGTAGAGAACAGGAAACATGCGGTGAATCAGCCCCCTTCCGCATTGGGACAACAATAAAAGGGTCATGGAGATCTGATAATGGCAATAGGTGAATCTCACACACGCAAAGACGTCGTCGCCAAAGTGACCGGGAAAACCCGATTCACCGATGACTACAGTATGCCCGGAATGTTGCACGCCAAATATGTCCGGAGCGAAATTGCCCACGGCATGGTCAAGAACATTGATACCAGCGCCGCCATGGCCATCACTGGTGTGGAGGCCGTCTTCACTTTTGCCGATGTGCCCAAAACAATATTCCCCACCGCCGGTCACCCCTACAACCTCGACCCCAACTACCAGGATGTGGCCGACAGACTTCTCTTAACAGACCATGTGCGGTATCACGGGGATGAAGTGGCCATTGTGGTGGCCCGCAATCACCTCAGTGCTGAACTGGGGGCCCGGGCCGTGGTTGTGGAATACGATGAACTTCCCGTATGCGTCACATCTGAGGCTGCCATGGCCCCTGATGCTCCAGCCATTCATGAAGGCGGCAATGTCGTCAAAAAGACTTCTTTTGAAATGAACGGCTCGCTCACGGATGCGCAACAGGCCACTGATACCGTGGTGGAAGACACTTACAGCACGCCTATTATCCTGCATTGCCATCTGGAAAATCACGTTGCCTATGCTTATATGGACAGCAACGACCACATCGTCATTGTCAGCTCCACCCAGATCCCTCACATCTGCCGGCGCATCGTGGGCCAGGCTCTGGATATGCCCTGGTCCAAAGTCCGCGTCATCAAACCCTACATCGGTGGTGGTTTTGGTAACAAACAGGATGTGGTTCTGGAACCCATGGTGGCCTTTCTGACCACCAAAATGAATGGCACGCCCGTAAAAATCGAGTTGGATCGGGATGAAGGATTGGTGGCCACTCGGACTCGCCATTCCTGGTCCATGAGCGCCAAAGCAGGCGTCACCAACGAAGGTATTCTGAAGTTCATGGAGCTGGATGTTATTTCCAACACCGGAGCCTACGCTTCCCACGGCCATTCCATCCCCATGGCGGCCGGTACCAAGTCCTGTAACCTGTACCCACGCAGTGTGACCAAATTCACGGCCACCACACACTATTCTAACATCCCCGCCGCCGGCGCCATGCGCGCTTATGGGTCGCCTCAGATTTTCTTCGGCATCGAAGGATTGCTGGAGGATGCCGCCCGGGCCGCCAACATGGATTCTGTGGATTTCCGCATTAAAAACTCTGCAGTCCACGGTGATATCATCTCCAAGACCGGAAATCTTAAGCATTCCGTGGCCATGGTGGACTGCCTCAAAAAAGGCAGAGAAATCATTGATTGGGATGGCCGCAAGGCGAAATATGCCCAACAGACTGGCTCCATTCGCCGGGGTTTAGGTGTATCGTCTTTCAGCTACGGGTCGGGAACTTATCCAGCCTGTGTGGAAATTGCCGGTTGTCGTCTCGTGCTCAACCAGGACGGTACTGTGCACATGCAGGTGGGCGCCACGGAAATTGGACAGGGCTCCGATACGGCCCTGGCCCAAATGGCCGCCGAAAGCCTGGGAGTCATTTATGACGCCGTCCATGTGGTCTCCGATCAGGACACCGACGTCACTCCCTTTGACACCGGAGCCTACGCCTCCAGGCAAACCTACGTGGTGGCCCCAGCTATCCATGAAGCTGCCAGTGAGTTGAAAGAAAAGATTCTCAGCCATTGCCGGGAAATGACCGACGAGGTCCATGACGGACTCGATCTCATCAACGGGACCATCGTCAGTCTGGACCAGCAGGGTAAGGTTCTCAAAGACGTCATCGAGCTGAGTGAATTGGCCATGGACACCTTTTATCATAAGGAGCGCGGTGGCCAACTGTGCGCCGAGGTCTCAACCAAAACCAAGACCAACGCCCCCAGTTATGGCTGCACTTTTGTTGATCTGGAAGTGGACATTGAGATGTGCACTGTCACGATCAAGGAAATCCTCAACGTGCATGACGCAGGCAAGATCATCCATCCCCTGGCCGCCGAAGGGCAGGTCCATGGTGGTATGGCCATGGGTATCGGCATGACCCTTTTCGAAGAGTTGCTGGTCGATCCCAAAACTGGTTGGATTTATAACGGCAACCTGCTGGATTATAAAATCCCCACCGCTGTAGATATTCCCGAGCTGAGCCATGCCTTTGTGGAAACCTTTGACCCCACAAGCCCTTATGGCAATAAATCTCTCGGCGAACCACCCACAATTTCTCAAGGTCCTGCCATCCGCAATGCCATCCTGGATGCCACCGGAGTCAAGATCAACGAGATGCCCATGACGCCTAAAGTCCTGTTCCGTCACTTCAGCGAAGCGGGGCTTTTTGATTCCCCCAGGAGCGAATAATATGTATCCCATTGACTCATATCATCACGCCAGCAGTGTAGCGGATGCCGTACAAGCTTTGAACAGTGACCCCAAGTCCCGGATTCTGGCCGGTGGCACCGATGTTCTGGTGCGCCTGCATGGTGGCGACGCCAATTACGGACGGGTTGTTGATATCAACCACCTGGATGAGTTGCGCGAGATCAAGATGGACGATGAGGGTAATATTTATATTGGCGCCCTCGCCTGTTGCAGCGACATCATCAACCATGAGCTGGTGCAGAAGCATCTGCCCATGGTTGCCGAAAGCCTATCGACCATTGGCGGTCCCCAGGTAAGAAACTGCGCCACCATGGGGGGTAATATTTGCAACGGTGCCGTAAGCGCTGACAGTGCCTGCGGCGCTTTGGTTTATGAGTTTGACATGGTGATTGAAGGCGTCGATGGCCAGCGCATTGAAAGCATCAACGGCTTCCACACCGGCCCCGGACGCACCATCCTCAAACAAGGCGACATTCTCACCCATTTTGTGGCCCGGCCGGAAAACTACAAAGGCTTCACCGCCTGCTATCAGAAATACGCCATGCGCGGAGCCATGGACATTGCCACCATCGGTTGCGGTGTGGGACTGAAAATGGATGGCGAAACTATCCAGACTATTAAAATTGCCTTCACCGTTGCGGCCCCCAGGCCCCTGCGCTGCACCAAAGCCGAACAGGCTGTGCAGGGCCAGGTTCTGAGTGAAGAAGTTTTGGAGAAGATGGCAAGCGCCCTTGTGGAAGATGTGACGCCACGGACCTCCTGGCGCGCCAGCAAGGAATTCCGCCTGCACATCATCAAGACCTTAGCAAAAAAAGAAATCCGCCGGGCTGTGGAAAACCAAGGGGCTGCGTTGTGATGAAGACCATGAATATCGAAATGACCATCAATGGCAAGATTTATGAATTGAATGTGGATGTCCGCAAATCTCTCATGGATGTGCTGCGCGACCTGGGGTACACCAGTGTCAAGCAGGGCTGTGGCGTGGGCGAATGTGGAGCCTGCACTGTGCTGGTGGACGAAACCCCTCTAGACTCCTGCCTTTACCTGGCTGTGTGGGCCAAAGACAAAGCCATCCGCACCGTAGAAGGCGAATGCAAAGACGGCAAACTCACTGTTATTCAGGAAGCTTATGTGGAAGAGGGCGCAGTCCAGTGTGGTTTTTGCACTCCCGGCCTCATCATGAGCAGCACGGCTCTGTTGGAGCAAAACGACGTCCAGAGCATGTCCAATGATGAGATCAGAAAGGGTCATGCCGGCAACCTCTGCCGCTGCACTGGTTACACGAGCATCGTCAATGCCGTAAAATCAGCTGCTAAAAAATGACCGACAAAAAACTCGAACGAAGTGCCATCCGCGGCCGGTTTCTCCATGCGAAAACCGTATGCGATCCCTCATCTTGTACGGATGAAAACATCCAGCATTTTGAAGATGGTCTGCTGTTGTTGGAACAGGGGCGCATTACGTTTTTTGGCTCCTGGGCTGATGGCAAAGATCTCATCCCCCAAGATTGTCCCCTTCACCACCATCAGGACAAACTGATTGTTCCCGGTTTCGTGGACACTCATCTGCACTTCCCCCAGGCTGCCATTGTGGGCGGTTACGGGGAGCAGTTGCTGCAGTGGCTTGAAAGGCATGCCTTTCCTGCCGAAAAAGAATTTCATGATGCCGACCATGCTGCGGACATGGCCAGCTTCTTCCTGAAACAACTTCTGCGTAACGGCACCACCACTGCTTCTGCTTTTTGCTCAGTCCATGCCATTTCTGCATCTGCCCTTTTTGAAGCGGCCGAACACACAAACATGCGCCTCATTGCCGGAAAAGTGATGATGGATCGGAACGCTCCAGCGGAATTACTCGACACTCCCCAAACCAGCTACGACCAGAGCAAGGCCCTCATCGAAACGTTCCATAACCGAGGGCGGCTGCACTATGCCATCACCCCCAGGTTTGCCCCCACTTCCACAGCAGAGCAACTCGCCGTGGCCGGGGCCTTGAAACAAGAATTTCCTGACGTCTACATGCAAACTCATCTTTCAGAAAATCTGGCAGAAATCCAATGGGTCAAAGAACTTTTCCCCCAACGGGAAAACTATCTTGATGTCTACCATCACCACGGATTGACTGGCCCCCGTAGCATTTTTGGACACAGCATCCACCTGGAAAACCAGGAATATGACCGATTCCAGGAAACGGACTCCGTCATGGCCTTCTGCCCTACTTCCAATCTCTTTCTAGGCAGTGGCTTGTTTGATATGAAAAAAGCCCGGGATCATAAAATCAGGGTGGGACTGGCTACCGACATTGGTGGCGGAACATCCTATTCCATGCTCCGGACACTGGCTGAAGCTTACAAAGTGCTTCAACTGCAAGGGCAAAATCTTTCTCCCTGGGACGCCCTTTATGCGGCCACCCTGGGAGGAGCCCGGGCTCTCTCCATGGATCATTTGATAGGTAACTTCGATGTGGGCAAAGAAGCTGATTTTGTGGTGCTCGACCCCCAGGCCACCACACTTCAAGCTAAGCAATATAAGCGAGTGGACAGTTTGGCCGATCTCTTTTTCAGCCTGGTTATTCTTGGTGACGAAAGGAGTATTTCTCACACTTATGTGGCTGGCCGCCTTGTCCATGAACAATCTGCACAATGAGCACACATTCAGGAGAAGTTATGAGTAAAACCTCTGCGCGCCTGCAACTCAAGGGGATGACCAAAGCCTATCCGACGGTCATCGCCAATGATTCCATCGACATGAGCATTGCCCCGGGTGAAATCCACGCCGTGCTTGGAGAAAATGGAGCAGGCAAGAGCACTCTGATGAAGGCGATTTACGGTGTGGTGAAACCTGATGAAGGGAAAATTCTGTGGGATGGCCAAGAGGTCTCCATCCAGAATCCCGCCTTCGCCAGGAAACTCGGCATCGGAATGGTTTTTCAACATTTTTCCCTCTTTGAAACTCTCACCGTGACCGAGAACATTGCCTTGGCCATGGACGGTTACAAGGATCTGGAAACCCTGGCAGCTCGCATTAAAAAAGTATCCGCTGAATACGGATTGCCCCTTGACCCCAATCAGCTTGTGCACTCCCTTCCAGTAGGCCTGCGCCAAAGAGTCGAAATCATCAGATGCTTGTTGCAAGAGCCAAAACTGCTGATCATGGACGAGCCAACATCCGTACTCACCCCCCAGGCTGTGCGCACCATGTTTGAAACCCTGCGCCGCTTGGCCGATGAGGGCTGCTCCATTCTCTACATCAGCCACAAATTGGATGAGATCCTGGAATTGTGTCACAGCGCCACCATTATCAGGGGCGGAAAAGTCACAGGTTATGCCACACCGTCCGAAGAAACCGCTTCCAGTTTGGCCCGCATGATGATTGGCAAAGAGCTTCCCGTTTGTTCCAGGGAAAAACCAGCCCTGAACGGCGCTGAGTGTCTGGCAGTGAACGACCTTTCCAAAATAGCGGACGACCAATTTGGTACCAATTTGCAATCCATTGGATTTGGTGTCAATTGTGGCGAAATCGTGGGTATTGCCGGAATCTCCGGTAACGGACAACAGGAGTTGCTTTACGCCATCAGTGGCGAACACTCTAGTGAAGTGAAAGAATCCATAACCATCGATGGGAAACCCGTGGGAAATTTAAACCCAGACCAGAGACGCAATCTGGGCATGGGCTTTGTTCCCGCTGAGCGCATTGGCCGTGGCGCCGTGCCCGGCATGACTCTTTCCAACAATGCCATCCTCACCGCACACCGTCATGGCATGGTGGGTCGGGGTTTGCTCAAGCTGGATAAAGCAGCCGATTTTGCACAGAAATGCATCAGTGATTTTGCTGTAAAATGCGGGTCCAAAAAAGATCCTATCACCAGCCTCTCTGGTGGCAACATTCAGAAATACATCACCGGCCGGGAAATTCTTCAAGCCCCCAAACTCTTAGTGGTGGCTCAGCCCACCTGGGGAGTGGATGTGGGTGCCGCCAACATCATTCGCCAGGCCATGATCGATCTGCGCAATGAAGGTTCGGCCATTCTGGTGATCTCCGAAGAATTGGATGAACTCTTTGAAATTTGTGACCGGCTCATTGTGATTGCAGAAGGCTGCATGTCTCCCTCTGTTGCCGTAGAGGAAACCAGCAAAGAAGCGATCGGTCTATGGATGAGCGGGATGTTTCCCGGGGGTCCATCTGAAAAGACGAGCCATACAGCCTCCAAAGAATTAGGGTAATTATGTTATTCAAAATTGAAGCACGCCCCGAACCGTCCAAGGCCATGAAGTTCCTTTCGCCACTGATTGCTGCTTTACTCATGCTCTTCAGTGGCCTCATCATCTTCAGCCTTTTGGGCAAGAATCCCCTCGATGCCTTTCATGCCTTCTTTATCGAACCCATCAACGATGTTTATGGCATGGGCGAACTGTTTATTAAAGCCGCTCCCCTGATGCTTATCGGCACCGGGCTGGCTGTGGGCTTTCGAGCCAGCATCTGGAATATCGGAGCCGAGGGCCAATTGGCCATCGGAGCACTTTTCGGAGGCTACATTGCCATCGTTTTTAATACCAATGATGGATTCTTTGTCCTGCCTCTGATGATTTTGGCTGGTGCTGTAGGTGGCCTTTTGTGGGCCGCTATTCCCGCTTTTTTGCGAACCGTTTTTAATGCCAACGAGATTTTGGTCTCGCTGATGTTGAACTATGTGGCCATCCTCTTGTTGAGCCTATTTGTTCATGGTCCCCTCAAAGACCCCCAGGGATATGGCTTTCCACAGTCTGTTCTATTTTCTGACTCGGCTCTCTTGCCCATTCTCAAGGAAGGCACCCGTCTTCATTTGGGTGTTTTGATTGCGGTGCTTGGCGTAGTCCTCGGTTGGATATTGCTGCAAAAGAGTTTCACTGGCTATCAGATCCAGGTGGCAGGACTGGCCAAGAATGCAGCCTCTTACGCCGGTTTCAAATACAAGAAACTGATTTGGATCGGATTGTTGGCCGGTGGTACCGCGGCAGGCGTCGCGGGAGTTTTGGAAATTGCTGGCCCCATTGGGCAATTGCTGCCATCGGTTTCACCCGGTTATGGTTATGCCGCCATCATCGTTGCATTTGTTGGACGGCTCCATCCCGGAGGAATTCTGCTTTCAAGTCTCCTCATGGCCCTTCTCTATCTTGGTGGTGAATCGGGCCAAATGAACCTGGACCTTCCAGCTGCCGTGACCGGTGTTTTCCAGGGACTCCTGCTCTTTTACCTTTTGGCCACCGACTTTCTCATTGAATACCGACTTATCCCTAATTGGACCCGAAAGGGGGCAAAATAATGGATTTTGATATCATAATTAAAATTCTTGTGGCCGCCGTGGCCTCAGGTACCCCCTTTGTCTACGCGGCCCTTGGCGAATTGGTCACCGAAAAATCCGGTGTGCTCAACCTGGGTGTTGAGGGAATGATGCTGGTGGGTGCCATCAGTGGCTTCATCGGTATGGCCACCACTGGAAGTATCCTGGTGGCAGTTATTTGTGGGATGGCAGCCGGAGCTCTCATGGCGGGAATATTTGCGGTCCTCACTTTGAACCTCATGGCCAATCAAGTGGCCAGTGGCTTGGCTCTCACAATTTTTGGAGTGGGCCTCAGCTCATTTCTGGGATTAGACTATACTAGCGTGGCTCTGTCCGGAGTACCGGAACTGCATATCCCGTTGCTGAGCGACATCCCCGTTTTAGGCGAATTGCTCTTCTCTTTTGACATCCTCATCTATTGTTCCCTGCTGCTCTTTGCCGGTGTTTCCTGGTTCCTTTTCAAAACGAAATCCGGTTTGATATTGCGCGGCATTGGGGAAGCTCCCAAGTCGGCTCACGCCCTGGGCTATAATGTCATCGCCATTCGGTATTTGGCCGTTCTCTTTGGCGGGGCCATGGCTGGTTTGGGAGGGGTTTATCTTTGCATCGCCTACACCCCCATGTGGGTGGAAAATATGGTGGCCGGAAGAGGTTGGGTCTCCCTAGCCTTGGTGGTCTTTGCCACCTGGAGACCAGCTCGGGTGATGATTGGTGCTTACCTCTTTGGCGGGATTACAATTGCCCAGTTTCATGTGCAGGGATTTGGCATTGAAATTCCCGCCCAAATCCTTTCCATGCTTCCGTATTTTGCGACAATTGTCGTTTTGGTCTTTATCTCCAGAGACCCCAATACCATCCGCTTGAACTCGCCGGCTTCATTGGGAGTAACCTATCACCCAAGCCAACCGCATTCCTGAAAATCGAGAATATTGAGGTTTGTGACAGGGAGCATTATTTGCTCCCTGTTTTTCTATTTTACGGCTCCAAAATTTGTGGAAAAAGAAGTAAAGCTTCTTGTAATTTCAGTCAGTTCAGACTAGTATAATTTTTATGAGTTCACCCGGATAAGTAATATTGTTTTACTCGAAGGAGAGTAGCTGATGGGAATCACAAAAAAACAGGTCGTATCCTTTTTTGTCCTTCTGGCGTGCATGGCTGGATTTTCAATGTCCGCCCTCGCTGAAGAAAAACTCAAAGTAGGCTTTGTCTACATTAGCCCCATTGGCGATGCCGGCTGGACCTACCAGCACGACCTCGGCAGATTGGAAATGGAAAAGGCCCTTGGTGACAAAATTGAAACCAAATACATCGACAGTGTACCCGAAGGCCCCGAAGCGGAACGGGTGATCAGAGATTTGGCCAAGAGTGGCCACGATCTGATTTTCACGACCTCTTTTGGTTACATGAACCCCACTCTTAAAGTGGCTAAAATGTTCCCCAACGTTAAGTTCGAACATTCCACCGGTTATAAGACAGCCAAAAATGTTGGCACCTACATGTGCCGCTTCTATGAAGCCCGTTACCTTTCTGGAATCGTTGCCGGCGAGATGACCAAATCCAATACTCTGGGTTATGTGGCAGCCTTCCCTATTCCTGAGGTAATCCGTGGTATCAACGCATTTACCTTGGGAGCCAAGTCGGTAAACCCTGATGTCGAAGTTAAAGTTATCTGGGTTAACTCCTGGTTTGATCCCGGCAAGGAACGCGAAGCATCCGAAGCTTTGATCACCCAGGGTTGTGATGTCATTACTCATCATACCGACTCCACTGCACCTACTATGACCGCTGAAGAAAAAGGCGTATTTTCCATCGCCTATCACTCGGACATGTCCAAATATGGACCCAAAGCACACCTCACTGCTGCCACTCATGTTTATGGTGACTACTATGTGAAAATCGCTAAGGCTGTTCTTGATGGCACTTGGAAATCGACTTCTGAATGGTCCGGACTCAATGAGGGCTCTATCAAACTGGCTCCTCTCAACCCTGTCGTTCCCGCAGATGTTGCAGCTCATGTGGAAGCCAGCACCAAGGCTATTGCCAATGGCACTTTGCACCCCTTCCAAGGTCCTCTCAAAGACCAAAGTGGCAAGATCGTCGTCGAAGCTGGAAAGTCTCTCACGGATGATGACCTTCTGGGTATGAACTATTATGTGGAAGGTGTTTTGGGTAAAATGCCCAAATAATTCCATTACTTTTTTGATATTATTTTCAATATTATAGGGAGGTGAGTTTGTTCTAAGCTCACCTCCTTTCTTTATAAAGGATTAGTAAGATATCAGGAGAAAAAAAAGCTTATAAAAAGACTGAAAAATAAGCCAAAAAAAGTTGACAAACATGTCCTTTTAGATGAATAATGTATCAGTTCGTTCAGCAAGAAAAACGCTAGTACCCTGAAGGAGATTCCTATGAAGAGAATCGCAACAATCGTCTTACTTTCCACACTCATCCTCATGCTTGGGGTTGGATCCTCATTAGCAGCTATCTGGTCCAGCACTGCCATGTCAGTACTGTATGGTACCAAGAGTCAGGACTTTTCATTTGGCCCAGATGGCATGACGACCATGGACGTGGACAAGACTATCATCACCCTTGAACATGCAAGCGCCTGGAAATATGGTGACAACTTTTTCTTCTTCGACATTGGCCAACCTTTCGACGTCAACACCAGCCTGTATGGTGAGTGGCATCCTCGTTTGAGCTTCAGCAAAATGACCGGAAGCAACGTTGGATTTGGCTTTGTCAAAGACGTTTTGATTGCTACTGAGCTCAACGTGAATGATGGTGGCCGGGTGTATCTGTACGGTGCTGGTTTTGACCTGGATATCCCTGCCTTCAAATTCTTCGCCCTCAATATTTTTGCTCGTAACGACCCTTCTAAAGAAGATGTCACTTACCAGATCAGCCCTTCCTGGAACCTTCCTTTCACCTTGGGTAGTGCACAACTTTCCTTTGGTGGTTTCCTGGATTATTCAGGTAGTGCCGGTGGTTTTCACGAAGCCAACTTCCTCGCCCAGCCCCAACTGCTTCTTGATCTTGGTGCTTTCTCCGACAAACCCGGTAATTTCTATGCCGGTATCGAGTACCAGTACTGGACCAACAAGTACGGTATCAAAGACCTCGATGAAAACTACGTACAGTTCATGGGTAAATGGGTATTCTAAATATCCGGCTCTAGTAGCTTACGCAAAGAGGGCCCCACATTGGGGCCCTCTTTTTTTACCAATTTATTCAGTTTTTTAAAGGATTTCCTGAACGCTTTTAATGGAATTCCCCGGTGCAGTCACACCCTTCAAGGCTGAAGCCACATCTTTCAAACCATTGCCTGTTGAGATGACAACAACATTGGCATCAGCTTCCAGATCGCCCTTAACGGCCATAAACCCAGCAAAGGCCGTAGCACCCGCTGGCTCTGAAAAGAGCCCACAGCTGGACGCCAGGTTGTGCTGAGCTTCAATAATACTTTCATCAGAAACTTTGATGATTTTCCCACCAAAATCATTAAGCAATTTGAGAGCATGATATCCGTTACGAGGCACATCCACACAGATGGAATCAGCAACCGTAGAAGTAGGGATGTTTTCAAAGGAACCCGATTGGTTAGCCCGATACAGCGCATCACTGTTTTCAGCCTGAACCGAATAAACCACCGGTACCTTTTTAATCAAACCCAACTTCATCAGGTCCTTAAAGCCCTTGATCACACCAGCCACGATGCAACCATCACCAGTGGAAACAAAAACATAATCCGGGGCAGCTGGCATTTGCTGGAAGATTTCCAACGATACGGTTTTCTTGCCTTCGATGGTCATAGGATTGTAGGCAGTGTTCCGATTCATCCCACCCTTTATGGCCGAATATTCCAAGGAGAAATCATAAGCCAGATCATAGTTCCCTTTAACCTTATACACCTGCGCTCCATACTGAAGCGATTGCACTATTTTGGCTTCGGGTGCCGTTTCAGGCAGGAAGATTGTGATATCCTGACCGGCCGCAGCCCCAATCCCCGCCATGGAAGATCCTGCATTTCCGGTAGACGCTAAAACGATCTCGTTGATACCATGTTGTTTTGCGAAAGCGGAAACCAAATACGAAGCCCTATCCTTGAAAGAGAATGTAGGATTTACCCCGTCGTCCTTAATGAACAGATTTATAAAACCCGTTTGTTTGCGAATATTACTTGGCTGCCACAAAGGTGTATTCCCTACAGGGATGGGAGGAAAAAATTCTTCATCCACCGGGAGCAAGTCGAAGACTGAAAAATCGCTGTTGGCGGTGCCTTCTAAGGTGACTTCCAAAATACCTCGTACGGGCTCATCTGCCTTTTGTTTTTGAGTGCATTTCGGACACACCATAAGGTCAGCCGCAATGTCATACTCGGTCTTGCACTGGGTGCATTTGTATTTGAATTTCATTTTTTACCTCTGTTGGGCTTTCACTCAATTGGACTTTTCTTTTAATTCGCGGATATAACTGTAGATGGTGAATTTCGAAAGATGAAGCTCTTCCGCCACCAGAATGACTGACCCTTTGATGTCAAAAATGCCATTTTCGTGCAGACCAAAAACAATGTATTTGTTCTTCTCATGGTTGGGAATGCTTGCATCTGTACTGATTTGATGCACAACACCAGAGACGGCGTTGCGTACAAGATCTTCCATACTATTGGAAGATGTAGGAGGAGCCGCACTGGCAGGTGTTTGCGCACAATTATTGAACAAACTGAAGGTTGATATTAATTCAGAAAAAGGAACCCTCATATTGAAATTAACACCCAACAAGCCGATGGGCCGACCAGCATTGGAAATGATAGTGAATACTGACCGCATGGGTTCGCCACTGGCACTCATGGTGGTGTAGCACGAAATGGGCTGTTTATTACTTTCAATGAATTCAAGAAGCAACTGGACACCATGATCAGTTAGCGGGGCCCCCACATCTCTGTTGGTGTGGTGGCGGTTGACAATTTTGATTATTGCATGTTCAGGGTCTTCAAGACTGTGAAGCGCCACTTCACAGTAAAGCCCCATCAACAAGGCAATGCCATCAGCAACATATTTGTGCGACTCCAGGATGGCTCTGTCCTCATCTGTAAAGTGGACTTTGAGTTTAGCGAAATCTGATTGGGAGGTCATATTATCTCCAAGTTAAAGGCTCCCGCAAATAATGCGGGAGCCCTGTCTCAAATCCGTTAACTAGGCGTCAACCACATTGGGGTTATCGCCAACAGGCTCCATAGCCGCTTCAGTTTTAGGAAGAATCGCATTGGCAAGAATTGCGGTCAGGCCACCAGTTGTGATGGAAGAACCGAAAATGCTCTTAACGATATTGGGGAAAGGATTCAGGATTTCAGGCACAAATGCCACACCCAGACCTAGACCCATGGAAACAGCGATAATCATCATACCACGACGGTTGATGGTAGCACTGGCAATAATCTTGATTCCGGCAGCTGCAACGGTACCAAACATCAGGAGAGTGGCTCCACCCAACACAGAGTTAGGAATGATGCTGAATAAAGTGGCAAACCAAGGAATAAGTCCACAAATCACTAACAAGCCGGCAATGAAGAATCCGACATAACGACTGGCAACACCAGTCATTTGGATCACGCCGTTATTCTGGCTGAAAGTGGTCACAGGGAAACAGTTAAAGAACGCAGCCATGGCCGAGTTCGTTCCGTCACAAAGCACACCCCGTTGGATGGTATCTGCGTATTGTTTTCCCTCAATGGGCTGCTTGGAAACCATTGAAGTGGCTGTTAAATCACCGATGGTCTCAACTGCTGTAATTACAAACAGGAAGGCCAGAGGAATAAAAGAGCCAATGTCAAATTTCCACATGCCAAATTTGAAAGGTTGGGGAGCAGCAAAGAAAGGAGCGGCATCCAATTTAGCAAAGGGGACTTTTCCAAGGTAAGCAGCAATGGAATAACCCACGATCAGGCCAATGACAATGGCGCCCATACGCAGGTACCTGTTACTGGACCGGTTCAGGAAAAGAATGATACCCAATACCGTGAAACCCAGAGCCAGGTTGGTAGGACTTGCATAGAGTTCGGGTTTGTTATTCAACAGCCAGACCCCGCCACCAAGATCAGAAATACCCACCTTAATGAGGGACAGACCAATCAGAGTCACAACAATACCACTGACCAGAGGAGTGATAACTTTCCTCAGGTAAGGCATGAATCGACTCAAAATCATTTCCACAAAGGAAGCCAGGAAAGCCACGCCAAAAATCGTGGCCAGGATGGCGTTTTCGTCCAACCCCTGACCCTTCAGATTAAAACCAATAGCAATGATGGTGCCCAGGAAGGCAAAGCTAGTGCCCTGGATACTCAACAGTCCGGAACCCACAGGTCCAAACCTTTTGCACTGGATAAATGTGGCAATACCAGAAACAAAGAGCGACATGCTGATGAGATAAGCCGTGGTATCAGCGGAAAAGCCCAAGGCATTACCAATGATCAGAGGGGGGGTCATAATACCCACAATGATGGCAAGAAAGTGCTGCACTGCGGCAAACAGACTTTCCCCCACCGGTGGTCTGTCATGCAAACCATATACGATTTCTGACGATTGTTGGTTAACTGCTTGTTCGTTAGCCATGAACTGCCTCCTGAACGTGGTTTCATGTTGGAATTGCCCAACACAATAAAAAGTGAGCGAAATCGATGCATCCTTGTAGCTCGTCAAGCTCCTTTCAATTGAGGAATATTAATATTCCACGGATACGATTGGCTAGACTCAGCGCACTTCCATTTCCAGATCGGCAAATGGCGTAGTTGGGCGAACATTCTTGTAAAGCACAACAAACTGAGCGATGGAAATTAATTCTTTTGAGTTGCAGTCATCATTTTTGAAAGTCACCTTTTCTGCATTCAGACTTTCACTATCCAAGATGACAGAAACATCATTGTCTTCATAGTGGAATTTTTCTCCATCCACTTTCAACATTGAAATTCCCGTTTTCGTTTTGATCTTCATACTTGAAGAGCCCACGAAATGGAAACCAAAGTCAGCATTTTGGAAGCTTTCTTCCGTCAGATGAAATTTGGGTTTATCCAGGAAAGGTTGTCCGTTTGTAGGACAGAAAGTGGTGCAATTGCCGCATTCATTGCAATAATCGCCAATGTTGATGATCTGATACTGCTGGTTGATTTCAACGGTCTGATCCTGAATGATCTCCACATTGCTGCCCGTCAAGACCGCACGTTGTACCGGCATGACCACCGGCTTCATCTCGTAATACATATTACTTCTGTTGGGACAAACCGTGGTGCAGACATTACAAACCAAATCGCACTGCAAACATCTGGCCGATTCTTCAGTGGCTTCCTCATCACTGAGCGTGCTCATGAAGAGATCAAAGTTGATGCGTTCATCAGGAGCCACTTCCGACAGTCCAGACCCAAAATCGCGCCGAGCCTGCAAAACCTGCAAATGATCCAGGTCCACATTTCGGTGATCGGTTGGGGTATGAAACTTCAAGTGCTCCTTACCGGCCCGATTAACGATCTCCACGGCAACATTCTGACCATCACCAATGGCGTGAATCAAACTGGATGCACCCCGGAAGGCGTCCCCACCACCAAAGACATCAGCCATTTCAGTTTCATAGGTCTTTTCGTTGATAGTCATGGAGTTCCCAGGCAGGAAATCCAGCACAACTTTCTGACCAATAGCCGGAATCACGATGTCGGCATCAATCACGTATTCGGAATTTTCGATTTTGATGGGCCGGGCACGTCCACTATCATCTGGCTTGCCCAATTTCATGCGGCTCACCATCAGGCCCTTAACTTTCCCATTTTCCTCGACAATGGATTCAGGAGCAGCCAGTTCGACCAATTGGATGCCTTCTTCCAAGGCTCCGCGCACTTCTTCAGGATCACAGGGCATTTCTCGTCGGGTGCGCCTGTAAACAATGGCAACTTCGCCATCCTTACCCACCAGACGTTTGGCGGTTCGGGCTGCATCCATAGCTGAATTACCTGCGCCGATGACCACAATTTTTTCTGCCGTAGGGATAGTTTCGTTTTTGCGAACCTTACTGAGGAAACTCAATTGATCAAATACGCCCTCACTGTCAATGCCGGTAATATCCAGGGGCATGCTCTGCTGGGCGCCTACAGCAATGTAAACGTAATCACTTTTAGATCTGATTTCCGTGAACATCTCTTTGGTGATCCGGGTGTTCATGTGCGCCTTAACACCCAGAGCGAGGATGCCATCAACATCCTTTTTCAGGCGTTCATCATCCAAACGGAAGATAGGAATTCCGTCAGCTGCCATACCACCCAGGAAGTCTTTGGCTTCGTAGAGATCAATTTCATAGCCAGACAGAGCCAGGAAATGAGCACATGAGAGACCGGAAGGTCCTCCACCGATAATGGCCACTTTAATTCCGTTAGCTTCTTCGGGCTTCAATTGATCCCGTTCAAATTTATCCGAGATGTAACGTTTCACTTCACGGATGAGCAGGGGTTTTTCGTAGTTGATCCTGGTGCATTTTGACTGGCACGCGTGATCACATACAACACCCTGAACATTGGGGAATGGATTCGTGGCCAACACAGTTTGGTAGGCTCGGTCCATATCGCCGGTAGCCACATAATTCAGATAGCGGGGGATTTCCTGGCCAGCAGGGCACTCCGTCATGCAGGGAGCGGCGGCACAATCAAAGAATTCCAGATCCCGAGCCGTCTTGATGGATTCATAGGGATATTCGGTTTTGTTGTAATAAGCTTTGGCCGTAACTTCTTCTGCGTACTGTGTCAGGTTCGCGACGATGGCCTCTTCCAGAGTGGCTTGACCCGAAGTCTTCAGCATGTAATCGGTGATGCTGGTGGCGCCCACTTTATCGAAATCCGCCTCAATGTTTTCCAGATACTGGCTCATACGCCCATACCCGCCAGGCTTCAAAACATCCGAGCAGATGGTCACTGGCATCAAACCACATTTGAGGACATCGGAAATGTTGAAACAATCGGCCCCACCTGAGAAAGAGATATCCAATTTGCCCTTAAAATCTTTTTGCAACCGGGCCGCCAGATTGATACTGATGGGGTGCAGTGCACGCCCACTCATGTAAACCATCTCTTCATGTTTGGGCAGATTTTGCCGGACATTAGTGGTTTCGAGAGTATTGGTCAGCTTGATATTGAAAGCCACCCCCACCTTCTTGGCACTTTCCAGAAGTGATTGGATCAGAGCCACTCCGGCTTCATATTCCAGATCGTGCTCAAAGGCCAAATCGGGGACCACTGTTTCAAAACCCAGGTTGTCGTTTAGAATTTCCCGAAGTTTTTCTGGCCCCAGCAGAGTGGGATTCAACTTAATGGTCGTATCCAATTTGCGGTCTTCAATGAAATAGCGACCAATTTTTTCCGTTTCAGCAGGGGGGCAGCCGTGCATAGTGGAAATCGTAACATTGCGCGTAATTTCTGAGGGAATGTTGATCTCTTTAATACGAGGGAAGAAGGCGGAAATTTCTTCAATTTTCTTATCCCGCAATTCAGTGCAATCGGCCATCATGTCCAGGAATTTCTGGACGGTGGGGCTCATGATCCCTTCCAGGTTGTAGCCCACACTCATGTTGAAGATGAACCCGCTCTGATCTTCCGGCAGATTGAACTTATCACGCAAGACATGCAGCATGATCCAGGCGTTCAGGTATTCATCAAAAGATTCATGCAGCTTCAGTTCCTGGGACCACTCGCAGTTATAGCCTTCATCGGACATGTCGATGCAGGGCTTGGTCACTTCCAGTTCATCCAACACCTGAACCGTTTTCAATTCCATGTACCGGCCACCCGTGAGCCAAGCACAAATGATATTCTGAGAAAGCTGAGTGTGAGGACCAGCAGCCAGACCCAAAGGAGTTTCCAGAGTTTGGCCGTAGCGCTCCATAGTGAACGGTTCATTCTGACCTGGGATGTAAAAGAGAGCCTTGGAAATACCCAGGATCATGCCAGTTTTATCGTATTCAAAAACCCACTTAAAAAGGGATTCCAGAGAAGTACAGGTGAACAGATCGCTACTCATCGTTTGCCTCCATGATGATCAGAACTACACAAAGTTTCATCTTTAAAAGGAGCACGCTGCAGGAATTGCCCACTGCCCTTTTTTCCGATGAATCTGTCGTTTTCCACAATGATTGTTCCCCTCAACATCGTCTTCCTGGGCCAACCTTTTACGTTCATGCCATCAAAAGGGCCATAATCGCAAAGTTGGTGCAGGCTTTCAGGGGATATGATTTTCTCAGCTGCGGGATCCCAAATGATCAGGTCTGCGTCTGCTCCCGGTTGCAAGACGCCTTTCTGCGGATAGATGCCCATGATTTTGGCAGGATTCGCAGATACCAGGTCCACAAACCGCTGCAAACTCAATCGTCCCTTCAACACACCTTCGGAAAATAGCAGGGGCAGACGTGTTTCCACGCTGGGAGATCCACCCGGCGCCTTCCGAAAATCTCCCTGCCAGAATTTTTTCTTATCCGCATAGGAGAAGGAACAGTGATCCGTGGCCACCACACTGATGCTACCATCGGCCAAGCCGGCCCACAGAGCCTCGCCATTGCCTTTTTCGCGCAATGGAGGTGCCATGATGTATTTCAATCCGTCTGTTTTTTCATAACAGGAATCGTCAAGCAGGAGATACTGAGGGCATGTTTCGGCAATGATTTTCACACCGGATTTTTTGGCCTCCCGAATGACATCCAAACCCTTGCCCGTGGACAGGTGCACGATATAAACCGTCGCTCCGGTTTTGGCAGCCAAATCAGCAATGATTTTAATGCTGTCAGCCTCAGTGTAGTCAGGGCGGCTTTTGGCATGATAGATAGGAGCCAGATGGCCATTCTCGGCAAATTCCGCCCGTAGCCTGCTGATCTCCGCATCATCTTCAGCATGGAAAGCCGCCAAACCACCAGCATTTTTCATGGCCTCAAGTACACGCTGGACTTCACCCGGCACCAACATGTTGCCGTAAGTCATATAGACTTTTGCAGAAGAATAGCCCTGTTGGACCAAGGAAGGAATTTCCGCCAAGATGGCCTCATCCACATGCTGAAAAACGCCGTGGATGCCGTAATCAATAACGGACTCTTTTTCCAGCAAGCCTCGATAGTATTCAGGCTGATGATGAAGGTTGCAGCCCGCAGGCCCAGCTTCCGGATGGTCAATGATGGTGGTGGTTCCACCCCAGGCCGCAGCCACACAGCCCGCATAAAAACCATCGGAAACTTGACGGTCTCCCAGCTTAAGATTCAAATGGGTGTGCACATCCACACCACCGGGTAAAACGTAACAACCCGTGGCATCAATGACTTCTGCAGTAGATTCAGGCCCCACTTCACCGACGGCGGCAATGGTGCTGCCATCGGTGAGAACATCGCCGGAAAAAATTCCTTCCGGCGTGACCAGGGTTCCATTTTTAATGTGCTTTTTAGTACTCATCTGGATTATTTTTTCATCTCGGCCCAGAGTTTGTTCCCCATCTGCCGGGCATAATCCAATATCTCGGCCTCATCGGCAGTTTTCAGAACACGGTCTTCGACGATGACCTTACCCTGGGCCACAACCGTTTCCACATGGGAGGAATTGATCCCATAAACGAAATGCCCGAGGAAGTTATCGTCCGTCAGTTCCGTAGGGGAATCGTAATCCAGGACTACCAGGTTGTTGTCCGTATCACCTTTGAATCCGCACTCGGCTATATACCGATGCACATTCCGGAATCGGGCGTAGGCCGTATCAAAGCCTGTTCCCTCTACAGGTTGCCCCGACAGGAACGTGGCCTTGGCGCTACGCAACATATCGCAGTGCATACCGTCAGTACCCAGCATGATCTTTTCAGAAATTTCGTTGTAGTTAGCCAGGCCCACGTTGTTGTTCAGATTGCTTTCGGTGTTCTGCACAACCCAGGCTTCGGTGGAGCGGATAATCTCTTTTTCTTCATCATCCAAATGGATGCAGTGTCCCAGAATGGTTTGCGGAAGGGATAATCCGCCTGCCTCATGAAGTCGTTTGACGACCCGCGTATTGTGGTCCTTCAAGCAGGCCACTTGGTCTGCTTTGTCTTCCGCCACATGAATATGCAATCCGGTCCCGTGCTTCTGAGCCAGCTCCACCGAACGTTTCAGCAGGTCATCCCCCACTGTAAAAGACGCATGTAGCCCCACGTGGCCCTGTCCGCCTCCCGCGAGGAAACGTTCATGCTCGGCTAGCCCTGCTTCACGAGGGCCCTCTCCGTCGCGATCAGACAGCTCATAACACAACAGGTGAGAGACTCCCACCTTGTCGAAGGCATCGGCAATGGTGGTTAGGGAGCCTTCAATGTTGAAAGGAGAGGCATGGTGGTCGATGATGAAAGTGATACCGTTTTTGGCACAATAGAGAGCCGACGCCAAGGCGCTGGCTTCGATCATGTCTTTATCCAGGCATTTGTCCACATGCCACCAGACGTAAGTCAAAATTTCCTGGAAATTCATGGGGATTTTTTTGGGTGCCGGCATCCCCCGGGCCAGAGTGGAATAAATGTGATGGTGACCGCAGCCAAAAGCTTTGGTAACAAATTTTCCCTTGCAATCAATGACCCTGACGGAAGAATCAGATCCTCCGGTTGAGGGAATGCTGTCCACAAATGAAATCCCCCCGGACACTCCTTCGTCCACCTTGATGTTGGCAGACTGGATTTTGAGCGATTGCCAATCAATGAACCGGGCGTTTTTCAGATAGAGCGACATGATTCCTCCGTCAGCATTGTTACAGGTTTTATTTTTTTAAAACCGCAGTGGGTTTTTCCAAAGCGGCGATAGGCAAGATGACCCGCTTATGGCCATCAAATTCACGATAGGCACCAGCAGCGGCGGCCGCCGTGGGGATACAGCAAATTTCGCCCACACCCTTGGCTCCGAATGGCGCATCGGTATCAAAGATCTCCACAGGGATCACTTCAATTTCCGGCACATCGGTGGAACGCAGCAAACCAAGACTCCGGAAACGATTATCTGCAATATGGCCCTTATCCAGCACCAGGTTTTCAGACAGGGCATAACCCAGTCCCATCACCACGCCGCCTTCAATCTGACCTTCGTAGAGTTTAGGATTAACGACGATGCCGCTATCATGGGCAGCCGTCACCTTGGTGATTTTTCCTTCATCACTCAGGGTCACCAACTGGGTGGCGAAACTGTAGGCAAAGTGACTGATGACATCACCATCAAAATCTGAGGAGGTGGTCCAGTCACAGAGGTAAGATCCGTCGTAAGTTTTGCCGGCCAGATCACTCAGGCTCTGGGTTTTCAGATCTTTTATCAGATCTTCAGCGGCAGCCAGAACAGCTTTGCCAACCAGGAACGTCCCACGGCTGGCAGTGGTATTTCCAGCCTTGGTTTCGCTATCAGTAGCAACAATAACTTCAATATTATCAAGAGTGTCCAAACCGATGCACTGGCAAAGCATTTGCTGGGCCACGGTGTCGATGCCCTGCCCCATTTCGCTCCAGCCGTGGTACAGCTTGATTTTCTCGTCGGCCAGAATTTCAATGCGGGCTTCGCTCAACTCAGGCACGCCGTTACCAATACCGCAGTTTTTGATACCGCAGGCCAGGCCTGTCACGTTGCCACTGTCGTAGTCTTTTTTGACCAGTTCCAGGGTCTTTTTGAGGCCCACTTCTTTGCGCAACTTATGACCGCTGGTGGTTTTTAAACCTTTATCCAGGGCGTTTTTATACCGAATCTCCCAGCGATCAAAACCTGTTTGAGCGCAGAGTTCATCAATCATGCCTTCAATGGCGAAGGTGACTTGGTTGACACCGAACCCCCGGAAGGCACCACAGACAACATTGTTGGTGTAAACCGCTTTGGATTTGACGTCGATGTGGGGAATGTAATAAGCACCACCGGCATGGGTAGCGGCTCTTTCCATAACCGGGCCACCCACCGAAGCATAAGCGCCGGTATCACCCAGAATACGAGCATGCAATGCAGTGAACTTTCCATCAGCATCGCAGCCCAGGGTGTAATCCATGATCATAGGATGACGTTTGGGGTGCATCCGCATGGACTCCGTCCGGTCCAGTTTGACCTTGACGGCAGTTTTCAAATGGTAAGCGCCCAATGCGGCATGACCCTGTACAGTCAGATCTTCCTTGCCGCCAAAGGCTCCACCGGCAGGAACCAACTTGACGTTGAGGTCTTTGATATCCAGCCCCAACATTTTCGAAATTTGGCTCCGGTCCTCAAAAATACCCTGGCCCTGAGAATAAACCGTGAGGCGCCCATCTTCATACTGGGACACAGAACTTTCCAGTTCCATGAAAGCATGTTCAACGACCTGAGTCGTGAAAGTCTCTTTCACCACGTATTTAGAATTGGCAAATACCTCATCCACATTCTCACCGTAGCAGATGGTGGTTTCTTTGAGCAGGTTGCCACCTTCGTGAACCTTGATCTTATCCTTCAAGGCCTCGTGCACATCGGTCACGGGCTCCAGCACTTCGTACTCAACCTCGATCAAGGCCGATGCCTCACGGGAGATGCGTTTGTTTTCGGCCACAACCATAGCCAACACATCACCGATGTACCGGGTGGTCTCACCCTCGGCGATGTACATATCCCAATCGTTGATCACGATACCCACTTTGCGGCTGCCGGGGATGTCCTTGGCCGTAAAGATCCGAACAACACCCTCCAAAGCCTCGGCTTTGGAGGTATCAATACGAACAATCCTAGCCCTGGGATGCTCGCTGAAATGCAGCGTCCCATGAAGCATATTGTCGAATTTCATACCACCAATAAACAGAGGATCTCCCACTGCACGCTCCAAGGCCTGCAACTTTCGCGGAGATGAGCCCAATTGGGCTCCCTCATTGGAAGTAATAGTTTTGCCCTCTCGAATCGCTTCCGATGCCATCATGATCGCATCAACGATCTTGACGTATCCGGTGCAGCGACACAAATGGGATTTGATTTTTTTGGTGACTTGTTCCCGGGTAGGATTGGGGTTTTTATCCAGCAGCAGCTTCGTCCGGGTCAACATACCCGGGCTACAAAAACCACACTGGACGGCGCCCGAGGCCACAAAGGCCTCACCCAGAATTTGCCTGGTCAATTCAGGCATGCCTTCCAGTGTGGTAATTGTTGCATTCTCCAGCTTGCCCATAGTTTTGCAACAGGCCAAGCTGGGTTTTCCATTGAGTTCAACGATGCAGGCGCCGCAGGTCCCTTGACCAGAGCAGCCGTCCTTGACGCTTTTCACTTCCGTCTCGAATCGCAACCACTGAAGTAATGATTCTTCGGGATCGCCTGTGTATTCAATATCCTTGCCGTTCAGTGAAAATCTAATCATGACCCACCTGCCTGTTCGTTGTTTAACTCAATGACATTCCAGACTCCGATAGTATCACAGTGTACGAAACTTTTAAAGAATCCGATTCTTATCTTGTTTCATCAGAGCCGCAAACGTATCTGCCGGGTTCTTGAATTTACTCAGGAAAATCATGGCAGCGATGATATATGGCTTGTAACTGGCCTCTTTATACAGAGGCACCCGGTACCGGTCGAACACCGATGCGGCCACTTCACCCTCATCACAGGAAACGCCAGTGATGTCTGCGGGAAGACAATGCATGTACAAAGCTTTTCCGTTTTTGGTCTTGGCCATCAGCTCTTCCGTGCACTCCCAGTCTTTATGCAGAGCGTTTTGCTTGAGCAGTTCTTTTTCCAGAGCGTTGATTCCATCCTGGTCGCCTTTGCCATACAAGTCGGTCCGTTTTTCCATGGCCACAAACGGAGCCCAGCTTTTGGGGTAAACGATATCGGCATCAGCAAAGGCGTCGCCCATACTGGCCGCTTTAGTGAAGGAGCCTCCGGATGCTTCGGCATTCAGCCGGGCAATTTCTTCCACTTCAGGCATCACTTCGTAGCCTTCGGGGTGAGCCAAAGAAACATCCATTCCGAACCGAGTCATCAGGCCGATGATGCCCTGAGGAACGGAAAGAGGTTTGCCGTACGAGGGTGAATAAGCCCAGGTCATGGCAATCTTTTTACCCTTCAGGTTTTCTACGCCACCAAAGGTATTGATGATGTGAAGCATGTCGGACATGGACTGGGTGGGGTGATCAACATCACACTGCAGGTTCACCACCGTGGGGCGTTGCTCGAGAACACCTTCCTGATGACCAACCTCAATGGACTTCGCCACTTCTTTCATGTATTCATGGCCCTTGCCAATGTACATGTCATCGCGGATACCGATGATGTCGGCCATGAAGGAAACCATGTTGGCGGTTTCACGCACGGTCTCGCCATGGGCGACCTGTGATTTACCCTCATCCAGATCCTGAACTTCCAGGCCCAGCAGGTTGCAGGCGCTGGCAAAGCTGAAACGGGTGCGAGTGGAATTGTCGCGGAACAGCGAAATACCCAAACCACTATCGAAAACTTTGGAAGAGATATTATCTTTCCGCATATCTTCAAGAATGGTGGCCACGGTATAAATGGCGGACAGTTCCTGATCTGTTTTGTCCCAGGTGTGCAGGAAGTCGTTGAGATACATATTCTCGGTGTTCAGCAAACCCAGTTTCTTGATCAACTCGTTTGTGCAAATTCGGCTCATGGCAATCTCCTTAGATTCACTTGGTGACGATGGTTCCAGTTTTGTGGTTCACGGCGTCCTTGAGATATTCAGGCGCGGTGATGATGACTTCTTCGCCACCCTTTTCTATAAAGTCGATGGCCGCTTCGATTTTGGGCAGCATGCTACCGGCGGCAAAATGACCTTCCTTAACGTACTGTTTCAACTCGTCCAGACCAATGTGTTCCAATTTCTTCTCATCAGCCTGCCCGAAGTTCAAACACACATGTTGGACGCCGGTGGAAATGATGAATCGTTTTGCATTGATCTTTTCGGACAGAAGAGCAGAAGCCAGATCTTTATCGATCACAGCATCCACAGCTTCGAATCCATCGTTGGTGCGGATCACTGGGATGCCACCACCGCCACAAGCGATGACCACATAGTCCCTATCCACAACATCTTTGATAACATCCAGTTCCACTATCTCTTCCGGCACAGGAGAAGCCACCACACGGCGGAATCCACGACCCGAATCTTCGACAAATTTCCAATCCGGGTATGACTCCTGAATCTGATCCACTTTTTCCTTGGTGAAAAAAGAGCCAATAGGCTTGGTGGGATTCTGAAAACCGGAGTCTGCAGAATCGACAACCACACGCGTAACGATGGTGGCCGTCTTTTTGTTAATGCCCCGTTTTTTCAATTCAATTTCCAAAGCCTGTTGGATCTGGAAACCGATGGCACCCTGCGTATCTGCCACACAACTGGACAGAGGAACTTCATGCAGGCCGGCCGCATCAAAGGCGATGGCCGACCGCCGAAGAATGAACCCCACCTGGGGTCCATTTCCGTGGCAGATGACCAGCCGGTAGCCAGCTTCAACAATGTCCGCTAAGTGCACACAAGTTTCGGCAACAGAGTCATATTGATCTGCCACTGTCTTGTGGGCTTCATCCCGAATGATGGAATTTCCACCCACGGCTACTACAACTGTATCTTTCATTTCTTCCCTCATTTTTTGCTCAGATAAACTTTAGGCAGAGCGGCATAGAGGGCAGCGCAGGTCACGAGATCCTCTTTCCAGGTCACTTCGTTGGGAGCGTGGGCCTGGGCTTCTTTGCCAGGTCCGAAACCAATGGTCGGAATGCCATAACGTCCGGTGATGGAAACGCCATTGGTGGAGAAAGTCCATTTGTCGATGCGTGGTTCTTTTTTGAACAGTTTTTTATAACTCTCTGCAACTGACTGGCAAGCCACGTGATCTTCGGCCACAACCCAGGTGGGGAAATAGCAATCAGTGGGATACACAAGTCCGGTATAGGCTGCCCGCTCGTAGTAGTACATTTCCACTTTGGCGTCAGCTTTCTTCACCGATGGCAAATCGCGAATCTGGCCCAGAGCATATTCCTTATCTTCGCCCACAGTCAGGCGGCGATCGATGGACACGGTGCAGGAGTCAGCCACGGCGCAACGGGAAGGAGAAGAGAAGAAGACTTCAGACACAGTCAAGGTGCCTTTGCCCAGGAATTCATCAGTGATCAACCGAGTGTGCAGCTCTTCGAGCTCACCCAGGATGGGAGCCATTTTGAAGATGGCGTTGTCACCACGTTCGGGAGCGGAACCATGGCAGCTGATGCCACTGGTGGTAACTTTGATCTCCATACGACCCCGGTGCCCACGGTAAATGCCGCCATCAGTAGGCTCGGTGGAGATGACAAACTCAGGTTTGAGATCCATTTCGTTGACGATGTACTGCCAGCAGAGGCCGTCGCAGTCTTCTTCCATGACGGTACCGACCATCACCAAGGTGTACTCATCTTCAAGACCCAGTTCCTTGATAATTTTTCCAGCATAAACCATGGAGGCCATGCCGCCCTCCTGGTCACTGCCACCACGGCCGCCGATGACTTCATCATCTTCGAAGCCTTCGTAAGGGTCAGTGTTCCAGTTGTCCATGTTGCCAACACCAACGGTGTCGATGTGAGCATCGTAAGCAATGAGGGTAGGTCCGTGACCGATGGTACCGTGCACGTTGCCCATGGGGTCGATTTCTACTTTGTCGAAACCAACTTTTTCCATCTCTTCCTTGATGCGCAGAACGACCAGTTTCTCATCACAGCTTTCGCTGGGAATGCGAATCATGTCCCGCAGAAACTTGGTCATGTCGGCTTTGTATTCCTGAGCTTTTTCTAAAATTTTCTCGAAATCCTGCATTTTACTGCCTCCTGAAATTTTCATTTTTTTGGGGGATGGCCTGGCCATTTTCAGGCCAAGCCAACACTGTCGATCACCTTGCAGATGGGCCTTAGGCCAACTTGATCCGCTCATTGAATTCGGCGATGCGTTTATCCCAGTGGTCAGTCACATTGAAGGTCTCGGTCCAGAAGTCCCGATCCCACAATTGACGCAATTCTTCTACGCTGCGACCCTGTTGTTCCACCCAGGTGAAGTACTTGAAGTTGTGCAGGGTTTTGCGGTCATGGTAGCTCAGTTCACGGAAGTAATCAGGGGTGTTGCCGTGCAACCAGCGAGCCTGATCACGCTGAGCCTGATCGCGGGTGTAAGCACCCTGTTGCTCATTCAATTCGGCAAAGCGGCTGGTGTACATTTCCGCAGAGTCAGTCAAGGGCATGAAGATGATGTCCCGTTCATCCATCTCATAATATTTGGCCGTTTGAATAGCGGAAACGAGGTTGCAGATACTGCTGATGCCCAACAAAGGCAACTCGTCGATGGTTTCCTGGGGAACACCGGATTCGGCCAGGACAGCTTTACCGTCTTCTTCGTTGAAGAGGCGCAGCAGATCCATGGTTTGCTGATCATCCACAGCACTGATCACATCGGTGTTGCGCACATTGTGCACCCATGGCACGTGCTTGTCGCCAATGCCTTCAATGCGGTGGCCACCAAAACCACAGGAGTACAGGGTAGGACATTGCAGGGCCTCGCTTGCGGTGACAATCATGCCAGGGTGTTTGGTCCGCAGGAAATCGCCAGCAGCGATGGTTCCGGCACTACCAGTGGAAGAGACATAGGCACCCATCCGCTGACCAGGCTTGGCAATTCTTTGGAAAATTTCTTCAATGATGCCACCGGTCACATTGTAGTGCCAGATGGGATTGCCAAATTCATCAAACTGATTAAAAATGACACATTCAGGACGGGTCTCCCGCAGTTCCCAGCATTTGTCATAGATTTCTTTCACATTGGATTCGCAACCAGGAGTGGCGATCACTTCATCGGCTACACCATTCAACCAATTGAAACGTTCCTGGCTCATCTCTTCGGGCAAAATGGCCACGGACTTGCAATCCAGAAGTTTTGCATCAAAGGCACCACCACGGCAGTAATTACCAGTGCTGGGCCACACAGCCAATTGGCTGGTAGGATCAAATTCGCCAGTCACCAGGCGGGGCACCAAGCACGCAAAAGCAGCACCCACCTTATGGGATCCCGTAGGGAAGTGCTTGCCCACCAGGCCGACGATGCGGGCTTTAACGCCAGTCAGTTCGCTGGGGAATTCAACAATATTTCCATCATTGAACAGGCCGGTTTTGGGATCGTTTTTCCAGGTGATGCGAAAAAGATTCAGGGGATTAAAATCCAGAAGCCCAACATCCTTGAGCTGGGATTTGATTTCGTCAGGTACAAGGTTGGGATCTTTTTGCTGGGCCAGGGTGGGGATGATAATCCCTTGCTTCTTACAGCGGGCAGCAGCTTTAGTGACGATTTCTTCATTAATTTTGGTGAGTTTCATATCCATGGGAATCTCCCGGCGTTTTGCAGATAATGGTGTGCTGAAGGTCATCAGCCACACAAAGTGCCTATCCAAGAGGACAATCTTATCTTAATAATTGTATCCTGTAAAGTTTTTTTTATTTAATAAAATTTATTTTATTGAAGGGTATTCATGATTTTTTATGCGGATTTCCTTACAATGGGGCGATTCCGGGGAGAAACCGCCCCCCCATTCCTACATCCTAAAGACTCCGTATTTTACCGGAGGAATGGGCGCGTTCAAACTCATGGCCAAACCCAAGCCCAGAATATCCCGCGTCTGGACCGGATCTATCACCCCATCATCCCACAATCTGGCACTACTATAATAGGCATGCCCTTCTTGGGCGTACTTTTCAGTGATTGGCTCGACGATGGCTTTTTCCTGTTCAGCGCTCATCTCTTCTCCCCGGCGCGCCATCTGATCTTTTTTCACAGTCAGCAAAACACCGGCAGCCTGCTCCCCTCCCATAACCGAAATTTTGGCTTGGGGCCACATGAGCATCATGCGCGGTTGGAAAGCCCGCCCACACATTCCGTAATTACCGGCACCAAAGCTGCCACCCACCACCACGGTAAACTTGGGCACAGTGCTGTTGCTGACGGCGTTGACCATTTTGGCCCCATCTTTCGCAATGCCCCCATGCTCATACTCTTTGCCGATCATGAATCCACTGATGTTCTGCACAAATACCAGAGGAATTTTTCGGGCATTGCACAGCTCGATGAAGTGCGTGGCCTTGAGAGCCTCGGCGCTGAACAAAATTCCGTTATTAGCAATGAGCCCCACACTGTACCCATGAATGCGCGCAAACCCACACACCAGGGTGGTGCCATACCGAGGCTTAAATTCATGCATCCGGCTGCCATCGACAATGCGCGCGATGACCTCACGGATATCAAAGGGGATTTTAGGGTCCTGACTGACAACACCATACAATTCTTCCGGATCGTAATGAGGCGGCTCGGGTACGCTGCTGGGAATGCTGGAAGTGCACACCGGCCCCAGGTTCTCTACAATATCCCGCACGATGCGCAGGGCGTGGGCATCGTCATTGGCCAGATGGTCGGCCACGCCGCTGATGCGGGTATGCACATCGCCACCACCCAGTTCTTCGGCTGTGACTTCTTCGCCGGTGGCCGCCTTCACCAAAGGAGGGCCCCCCAGGAAAATGGTTCCCTGCTCTTTGACGATGACAACCTCGTCGCTCATGGCGGGTACATACGCGCCACCGGCTGTGCAGCTGCCCAACACCGCGCTGATCTGCGGGATATCCATGGCGCTCATGGTGGCCTGATTGTAGAAAATGCGACCAAAGTGTTCGCGGTCCGGAAAAACCTCAGCTTGCAGAGGCAGAAAGGCGCCACCTGAATCCACCAGATATATACAGGGCAGACGGTTTTCCTTGGCAATTTCCTGAGCTCGCAGGTGTTTTTTTACGGTGATGGGATAATAAGTACCGCCTTTGACGGTAGCATCGTTAGCCACAATCATCACCTGACGGCCATGGATATGCCCGATGCCGGTGATCACACCAGCTGCGGGCACCGGATCATCATAAACCTCATGACCCGCCAGGGTGGACAACTCCAGAAAGGGAGCACCAGGATCCAAGAGCCCCTCAATGCGGTCTCGAACCATCAGCTTACCTTGGCTGGTATGCCGCTGCCGAGCCCGGTCTGAGCCGCCTTTTCGCACTTCCTCCAGCAATTGAACCAACTCTTTGGCCCGGCTTCGGTTGATACGGTCATTTTCTCTGAATGACTCGCTCTTTGTACTGATGTTGCTCTTGATCCGTTTCATCCGCAGCTCCTGTTGACCCTTAGAAGAAGTACTTGATATTGAACACGCCAAAAGCGCCGTCAAGATTGCCCGAGTTATCCGCAACGGGAATATCCAGCCAGCCAGTTTCCAACCCCACTACAAAATCTTCTTTTCCAGTGTACCAAAAGCCCAACAGATAACCGCTCAGACCAGAACCAATCCGATCTGAAGGAAAGCCCTGGAACGTTCCCAGTGTGATCCCCAGAGGTATATCATTCCGGCTTTTGAAATCCACTTCACCCATAACAGAGACCTGATGGTTGGCCACCAGAACGCCACCGGCATTTATATCTTCAACAACCCCAAATCTACCATTGGCACGGATGGCATAAGTGGGATTAAAGGCATAGGCCCATTGGACAGAGCCCTGCAAAGCCCAGGCTTTCACATCCAGAACCAAGGGTGCGTCCAGCAAAGAACCACCATCAGCAATATGCTGGGCAAACTCCAGAGGAGAAAAGAGGGTGGCTGTGGAATATTTCCAGTCCAGACCCGCACTCAACTGAGATTTTTCACCCCGATGCAGAAGGCGCTTGGCCCAGAGAAATTGGTTGATTTTGACATTGGCACCATCATTAATAAATGACAGAGCATTGGTACCACTGCGCACCAAAGCCGCACCGCCGGCACCCACAGCCCATTTTTGGCCTATCTGCTGCTGAAAGCTCATGCCCAGCGAGCCAAACATGACGCTGCCTTCAATGGTGGTCAGATAGTCCCCATTCAAATCATGAATGTCACGGGTGATGCTTATGGCCTTGGCTCCACCCACCTGGCTTGAATAGTTAGTACCGATGAAAGGGTCACTAATATATTGGGAGGGCATAAAGGCATGGCCGCCCAAGTGGCGTTCGGCTGTGGCAGAGAGTTCCCCATCACCGGCGGCCCAGGCATCGCTGCCCATGACAAGCCCCGCGATCACAAGTGATATAGTCAGAAAGTGTACCGGTTTCATTTCAAGATCCTTTTATTGGAAGTGATTATTTTGTAGATCCTTAAACAGGTGACATGAAAAGTCAAAGATAATGCTGTCCCAACTTTTCCGCTGGGATAAACTTCATAACAAATATTCCGCACAATTATCAGTTAAAAATCCAAGAGCCATTGCCAAGAAGCCATACCGCTGTTTCAATATAGGGAGCATTTTGCCCCGTATTTAATCTCAACAAGGTGAAACATGAATTCTCAAGGCAATCATCATTTGGCAGGGCGATACCAGCGCATCCACCAACAACTAGAAGAGCTTTTCATAAAAAACGATGACCCGGTAGCACGCATGGCCACTATTTGTGCCCTGTTGCACCACAAAATGCCCGCTTTTTTCTGGACCGGATTTTACCGCCTGGAAGCCGGTCGCTTATGTGTGGGCCCCTATCAAGGCCCCTTGGCTTGCGCGGTGCTGGAAGGCCCCGAAGGTGTCTGTTGGGCCGCGGTGAATGCGAAAAAAACAATTATCGTACCGGATGTGCATGCATTCACGGGCCATGTGGCTTGCGATGCGCGATCCCAGAGTGAGATCGTGGTTCCGCTGCGCGATTCGGCTGGCACCATTGTGGCCGTGCTGGACGTAGACGCCGATGATCGGGATGTTTTCTCCGAAACCGACCAAGCAGGACTGGAAGCCATTGCCTCCCTGGTCTATGGAACCTGAGCCCCCAAAGTTGGACCGGCAGCTCTTACCATTCAAAATTTCGGGAGATTTGTGTTTTGCCCCTAGTTTCATCCTCCACATACCAACCGTCGCGCCTCTTCCGCAACGCCCAGGTGGCCACCACCTTACCCACCCTGCTACGGCGAGTTCCCGCCCTGCCTCTACAACGAAAAAGAATCACCACCAGTGATGGAGATTTCATCGACCTGGATTGCTTGTGGCAGGATGGGCCTGCCACGGTGGTGCTCTGCCACGGCCTTGAAGGGAACGCCCACCGGCAGTACATGACCGGCATGGCCCGGGCCTTCGGCCGTCGTGGTTGGAATGTGGTGGGCTACAACTATCGCGGATGCAGTGGTGAACCCAACCACAAACCTTACTGCTACCATAGCGGGGCCACCGATGATTTGCGGCTGGTTCTTCGTTGTGTGGACCGTGCAGATAACCCTGTCCGCGCTCTGGTGGGTTTCAGCCTCGGGGGCAATCTCATTTTGAAATATTTGGGGGAAGATACGCAGGCTGTTTTACCCAGTCTCAGGGCGGCAGTAACGTTCTCGGTGCCAGTCAATCTGGCTGAAACCACCGACATGATGGCCCGCAAGGAGAACTGGATTTACAGCAGACGTTTCCTGAAAAAGCTATCGGCCAAAATCACTGCCAAAGCGGAGCTGTTCCCTCGTGACATCGATCTTTCCTTGCTTTCCCAAGTGAAATCGTTGGAAAATTTTGATAATCTTTTCACCGCACCATTGAGTGGATTTGCCGATGCTGCCGATTACTACCGCCAATGCAGTGCCCTGCAGTTTTTATCAGCCCTTAAAATCCCCGCGCTGCTGGTGAGCGCCATGGATGACCCTTTTCTGGGGCCCACCTGTTATCCTCGGGACATAGCTCGGGCATCGGAATTTTTCCATTTGGAAATACCGCAACATGGTGGGCACGTAGGGTTTCGTCAGGCAGGTGGGGAATACTGGAGTGAACGGCGAGCAGTGGAATTTGTGGAGCAACAATTGGCTATCAGCTCACCCTGAATATCCCCTGCACCACCACCGCGCGGCCTTCACGCAGATTGCGTCCCAGATTCTTGCTTTTCAGACCAGCGTCTTTTCCCATGAGCAGCCCCAGTCCTGGCCTGGGTGGAGAATCCCCCGTTCGGGTTTTCCGTTGGGCTACCGAGGCATCCAGCCAGGCCAGAGAGAGTTCTGTAACGTCTTCCCATAAGTCCTGAACCAGGCCGGCCTCCAGAAAACAATCCCGTAATTCTTCGGGCCCACAAAGATGGCTATGCCCAGGGTTGCTGGCCCAGGCCACAGGCAAATGCACGGGCTTCCCATTTCCAGCACACACTTCATAAAACACAGCCTGACCACCGGGCCGCAGCACACGCCTCACCTCAGCAGCCAGAGCGGCCTTGTCCGCGATATTCATCACTGTGTGTTGGGACCAGACACAATCATAGGAGGAGTCAGCAAAGGGCATTTCCTGCATATCGCCTTGGTGAAATTGGACCAGGTGAGATAGCCGGGTTAATTTTGTCAACAACGTCGCTGCTTCAACATAAGAATCCACCAGATCCATCCCCAGCACACGGCAACCAATTTCCTGAGCCAACATCCGAGCCGGGCCTCCCACTCCGCAACCCAAATCCAACACCTGATGGTGCTCCTGGAGCTGGGCCAGTTTGGCTAAATCCCTGGTGGCGTCTTTTCCCCTAATGTGAAATTCATCCAGCAACTCCAAATCAGCACATTGCAAATTCCTGGGATCAAGCCCTGCATCAGCCAGGGCTTGGAGCAAACGAGACGGCAGGTCCGGTTGATTGTAGTGATCGTTCAGAGAGGAGGTCGACTGATTATTCAACGGCCAGTTCCTGCTCGATGGCAGCTCGCAATTCGGCATTGTCAGGAGTGATGCGGGGGTCAAAACGGGACACAACATGGCCATCTCTGGCCACCAGATATTTAGTAAAATTCCAGCTGGGTTCTGCCAGTTCCGACGACAGCAATTTATAAATTTCGCTGCGCTCCTCACCTTTCACCTTTGATTTTGCAAAAAGGGGAAAAGTGACATTGTAGGTCTCGGCGCAAAACAAGGCAATCTCCTGGGCAGTGCCCGGTTCCTGGCCAAGAAAATCATTGGCAGGGAAACCCAGCACCACAAAACCCTTAGCCGAATATTCCTGGTAAAGAGCTTCAATACCTTCATATTGGCCCGTCAGCCCGCACTTGCTGGCGGTGTTAACCACCAGGGCCACCTGACCCTGGTATTGCCCCAGGTCGGCGGGTTCACCACTGAGGGTCGTGGTTTGCAAGTCATACAATGAGGCTGTTTGTGCACCAGAAGTTTGGTCAATGTTGGTGGAAAAGGAATGACGGATTTTCACGCCCACCAAAAGCAAACAAACAAGAATCACGAGGGTGTAGATCAAAACTTTCAAAGATTCTCTCCTACGATATCAGGAAATCCCCTGAGGGGAATTTATTCAACTAAACCAGTAACCCAAGACTCCAGCACCACAAACTTCCGGTCCGAATCCACCACGCGGCAGTTACCAAACAACCGCTGCAGCTTCACATGGTAACCCAAATGGCGGTTGCCCACTATCAGCAACTTGCCTCCCTTTTTCAGGATGCGACGCGACTGGTGGAACATACCCCAGGCAATTTGATCGCCTACAACCTGAGCCTGATGAAAAGGAGGGTTGCAGATAGCCAGGTCAAAAGAAGCCGCAGGTATTTCCTGCAACCCCGAAGCAATCTTAAATTTCACCCGCTCCTCGCCCAACTCCAAATTCTTTGCATTTTGGCGACTACAGGCAATGGCCTGGTAGCTTTCATCCACCCCCAACACCTTGGCCTGGGCACACTGTTTGGCCAGAGCCAAAGCCAGCACACCATTGCCACTGCCAATGTCCAACACTTGAAGAGGTTGGTCTGTGGCTGGTATATTTTTCAGGAGAAAACGGGTGCCCAAATCCAGGTGGTCCCGGGAGAAAACATTAGGCCCGCTGCAAAACTCGGTGCCGTCATCCAGAGCATAGGTCTCGTCTGGCAAATTCTCAGGCAAGGTGCGCCCAGGCTCAAAAGTACTGAATGCCAAACGCGACTTTTTCCACCCCTGGCTGGTCTTGGTGGGGCCCAGAATATCTTCCAACAATTCATAGGCCCTGGCGGGGCTGTGTTTGATCATGCTACCGGAAATGATGCGAGCCCCGGGAGCCAGCAAAGGGCGCAAACGCAACAGAGTGTCTTCCCAAAAGGCCAGGCTTTTGGGAAGCTTCAAAAGCACCAGATCAAAGGGCCCGCTGGGGGTACGATCCGCTGGAATGAAAGGCACACTGCCGGCATCCCAGCCATTGTTATCCAGGTTGTGGGCAAGGCCCTGCTCAGCCAGAAAAGAATCGGACCAAACCTGGGGTTGCAGATGATTCAGGGCCACTGCCAGGGCCCCAAAACTGTCATTGAAAATGAGTACTCTGCTACCAGGTGCCGGGGCATCTTCCAGCAAATTCTTCAGGATGTGTTCATCCGCGGCATCCCAGGCCCGAAGAGGTTCCTTTTCCCGCAAAGGGAAACGCCTCAGATCCAAAATCCGGTTGCCAAAATTCAAAGTTTCCATCATTCACCAGGCAGAGGGAACCAGCGCAGGCGCTCCAGCTCTCCTTCAAGGGTTGGGGGAGATGTCTCGCTATGTTGGATTCCATCAGCAGAATGTTTCATGTCCTCAAGAATACTCTTGGCTTCAGTCATGTATTCTGCCAGGGCGATTTCCGGCTCGGTGATATGCGCACTGCGGTATTGCATACGGCCTGAGTCGTAGGAAATATCACCCAAACGCAAAGTGGTACCAGGCCGTGTGTCTTTGTGGCGCCACACACCAGACACCGGATCAAATGAGTAATGGGGCAACAAACGCCATCCTTCATTGGCCAGCAGGTCGATGGCTTCGATGATGTAGGCGCACACCTCATCAGAAATGAAATAGTTGAAATTCACCCGCACCCAACCGGGTTTGATGCCTTCACCACCGGCATCAATGGCATCATGAAAACGCATGCTGCGCGCCAGGTCGATGCCCAGCAGACGGTGGCCATAAGGACCGGCGCAAGAACAGCCACCCCGGGCCTGGATGCCAAACAGATCGTTCAATACGGCCACAACAAAGTTATGGTGCAGCACCTGTTCCTCGCCATGCTTGATGACGAATGAAACGATGGATAAGCGCTGGGCATCAGGGTTTCCCAACACTTGGATATTTGGATTTTTGGCCCAGGCTTCGGTGGCACGGACCACAAAACCGTGCTCCAGTTTTTCAATGCACTCGGCCCCCACGGCCTCTTTCAGGTGGAAAACCAACCCGGCGCGGATAGCCTCGATGATGGCCGGTGTGCCCCCCTCTTCCCGGTGGGCCGAGTCGGTCAGATAAGTGTGGGCTTCGGGGCTGACATAGGACACCGTTCCGCCTCCAGGCACCGAAGGCACCAGGTTGGTCAGCAATTTGCGTTTGACCAGCAAAACGCCCGGAGTTCCCGGGCCACCGATGAATTTATGAGGGGAGATGAAAATAGCGTCTTTGTAACCCAGGGGACTGCGACCAGGCTGATCGCCGGAACCCATTTCAATTTTCACATAAGGGGCGGCGGCGGCAAAATCCCAGAAGGCCAGGGCCCCATGACTGTGCAATAGCCGCGACACACCTTCGGTGTCAGAGACAATGCCCGTGACATTGCTGGCCGCCGAAAAACTGCCAATGATCAGGGGACGTGTGCCGTAGTTGATCAACTCCCGCTTCAGATGCTCTTGGTCAATTTGGCCATCGCAATTTTCAGGAATTGTCACCACATCTGCAATGCTCTCGCGCCAGGGCAGTTCATTGGAATGGTGCTCATATGGGCCAATGAAAACTACCGGCCGTTTGTCTGCGGGGATGCACTTGGACAAGTCATAATCCTGGTCCAGGTTGCAGGGAATGCGCAGATTCAGAATTTCGATCAGCTTGTTGATGGCCCCGGTGGCGCCACTGCCCGAAAAGATCACTACATCTTCTTCGCTGCCTCCACAGGCGTCCCGGATGATCTGCCGGGCATCTTCGCGAAAACGGGTGGTCTGCAAGCCGGTGCTGGACGTTTCGGTATGGGTATTGGCATACAGTGGCAGCACTTCGTCACGGATAAAATCTTCGATGAAACCCAGGGAACGACCGCTGGCGGTATAGTCGGCATAGGTCATACGGCGGGTGCCGTAAGGTCCATCAAGGGCTCGGTCATCGCCGATGATGGAATCGCGGATCTTTTCGATCAGATGTTGCACGTTTTCTTCCACACGGAAACCTCACGGTTTAGGGATCTTACCAACACCACAATACTAACTCCCAGGAAGCCCCAGGGAAACAGGAATGACCAAGCCACCCTACTTGATGAGAATCACTTTTTCTACGCCCACCTGCTGCCCTGCCTTTATCTGGACCACGTAAGAGCCACTGGAAGTGACTCGACCGCTCTGATCCCGGCCATCCCAACTGATTTGGTGCGGCCCTGCATCCAGCATTCCATCATGGAGTGTTCTGACCAAACGGCCAGAGATATCAAATACCTCTACCCTGACCAAATTCATGGTTTCGAGTTGAAATTTGACTTGAGTCATGGGGTTGAAAGGATTGGGTGAAATCACCAGGGGCAAAAAACCCGCCAGGGGTAGATCATCCACTGCAGAAGGAATAGGCCATTGCGCTTCCACCGCCACCACATTGGTATTGGTCCCGGGCACATCCAAATCATGAATGATACTCCCGTCATACAGGTCGATCACATACATGGGATCACCCCCGGACATTTGACCGCCGGCAACGTAGGCCACATCCACCAGCAGGTTCCGCCCGGCAACACTGAGCAGTCCCGAGGCAATGGAAACATCCCGGGGATCGGCTCCTGCAGGAAGAATGACCTGCTGGGAATCCCAGGTGTAAGTTTCAATAATATAAACATCTCCACTGTCTTCACACGAGACCACAACTCTCCCAAAATCAACATCCAATCCCCACGGATCTGCCCCCACATCAAGGGCCTGGATCTCGGCCAGGGTTTCCGGATCCAGCACGCGCAATTGGTTCGTCCCCCGATCCGTCACATACAGAAAATCCCCTGCATTGGGATCGATGGCAATTTGCCAAAGGCTGGTCCCCGCATCCACCTGGTCCACAATAGCGGTTCCATCTGCCGAAATTTCCAACAGGTAATCATCATACCAACTGACGAGAAAAAAACGTTGCCCGCGCACATCAAATACAATGTTTCCGGGGCCCTGATACAACCCGGGAATATCCAGACTGCCCACCACCTCATAGGTATTGGTATCAATGATATCCAAACATTCACTGTCTCGGCAACTGACCAAAGCAATGTCCTCAGAGGGGTTGAAGGCAATAGAGACCGGGTATTCGTGCGTGGGGATTTCGTGGACCAGAACGCCGGTCTCATCAATGACAACCACTCCGTCACCCGCGGCGCCAGGCACCCAAATTTCATTGTCGGACCGGGGTCGTTTGACGGCATCGTAGGGATAGTTTCCGTACTGCCCCAGGTCGATAGGATCACTGAATACAAAAGACTGAGTATCGTAATCCCAATGGAAGAGACTCACCGTATCGGAGCTGGAACTACCCGCCAACCCCCAAGAGGCTCCAGAGTTTTGAGCACCACAGAGTAGAATGATCACGAACACGAGGCAGGGTAGACGACGACACATGATAAACCCCCAAAAAATCAACGATAGATGATGGCGTGATTTCCATCTGACAATACTACCACATTCTCGAAGTTTCAGTGCGTTTCAATAGGACAGATATTCAGAGGCCTTGGCGGGACTCTCATCAGGCGTTATTTTATTCCAGCCCATCTCATCTCACCCCAACCCAAGGCCACCATCTTGCTCCGATCTCCCCTACTCCTGGCATCCACCTGGCTGCTGACGATTCTGGCCGTCCTGACTGCCGGCTTGGCTGTCCGCTTGGCCCCGGTGGAAAAAACTCTGGCCTGGCCCACCTGGGGCCCCTGGAATGATGCTCTGGGGTTTGCTGCTCCCTTGGCCTTGGTGCTGGCCGTACTGGCCGCTCTGCTGCTTTTTGTAGCCGGTGGCGCAGCCAAGGAAGGCAACCGAGCCCGCCCCTTTGCCGAGCTTCTGCTATTCTTCCCTCTGCTCTTCGCTTTCGTCTGGTTTCTGCTACCGGCAGGGAGGCCCGGTGCGCTGGCCATGGTGATGGCTGGTCTTTTCCTGGCTGCGGCTTGGTTCCTTTTCCGCCATGGCCCCACCTCTACTCCCAAAACTCCTTGGTATGCAACCAAATACACCTATTTCCTGGATGCGGGAATCATCCTTCTACCCGTCCTGGCAGGCCTGGCCATGGGCCATTCCCCCGACCTGAAAGCCGGTGGGTATTCCCTGCTGCTGTATCCCCTTTACGCCTTCATACAGCTGGTGGCTTTCCTCCACATTCCCACCACCCGCTTGCGAGCCATGGGGCTCTCTGCCGAAAACAGCACTTTATTTGCTGCTCTGGTTTTCTCCCTGATCCACTGGCCCAATCCCTTGGTGATGCTGATCACTTTTGCGGGCATGTTGCTTTGGGCTCAGCAATTCCAAAATGGCCGGCGGCTGTGGCAGCTGGCCTTGGTCATGGGGCTGTGCGCCACCACCGTCAGCCAGTTTCTGCCCGATGATCTGACCCGTCACATGCGTGTGGGCCCTGGTTACGTACGCTGGGAGGCCATGATCCTTTTGGCCGATGATTCTCCCACCAACCACCCGTCTGATTTTATCCAGGATCTCTACCCCCAAACCATTGGCCGTCAAGTCCTGCCTCAGGAATTGCAAACCTGGCTGGCCTTGATCAAAGAAGCCCGCCCCAGCACGTGGGCCGCTATGTTTTTGACCAGCGCCGAAAGCCGCAAACATCTGGCGGCGGCCGGAAAAGAACTCCCACCACCGGATTCAGATCATTGGACAGACTGGCCAGAGGAATGGAAAAGTCGCATTGAGCATTTTCAGTCGGCTGAATACTGGCAAAGGTCAGGTGGGAATCTGGCTGGATTTGTAGGTGCGCTTTATGGGGACATTTTGGGACGTGGAGCATCGGCCAAAGAAATTGGCAGCTGGCAAACCATATTGACGAGAAACCAGAAGCGCAGAATATCCGAACTGCTCTTGGAGCTGAACCTCCGCCAGGGTCAGACCGAATTTACTGGGATGAGCCTTGAAGAGTTCAGGTTTCCCAATTGAAAAATCAGAAAACCCGATGGGATACAAATTTCCAAGCACCAGCTTTAACTTCAACGCCCGGAATAACCTGCGTGGTCAGGACATGCCCCCTGCGATCCAGAACATCCACTTTCAGATCATAAATTCCGGCCGGCAGACTCATGCGGGCCAAGTGGATGTTTTCAGGTAAGGTCAACCAACTGCGGGTATCGGCACTTTCGGTGGCGGAACCAAAAAGATTGGCCAACATCCCGGCCACATCACTCTGCTTCCCTATTTCTTTGCTGGCCAGATATTTGGTCAATCCCCGGGCAATGGTCTTGAAAAAAATGGTGGGTTTTTCCGCATCAAAATTGATGCGCGCCTTACGGCTCAGGTTTGAAACCTGGTAGGTCAGGGCATGGGATCCGCCAACGCCCGCGCTGATGCGGGCACCGCCAATAACTCCCAACGGATCTTGCAGTTCCGGGGCTGCCACAGACACCCAGTACTCTATGCGGCGGCCCTTGACCATGGCCTGCATATTGCCCAGACCGGCATAAATCTGCCAGGACCAATAATCAGAATCCGAATAGGTTTCCCCTTCAAAAACAGGAAAGTCAAAACGCACCTGGGTTTTGTGGGCCACAAAGCCCGCCTCCAGAAAGAAGACCACTTCACCGTTGCCGGCCTGCCAGCCTTTGTTCTTTACGGCGGCCTCATAATCTTCCGGTGTTTTCACCGAGTCATCAGGAGCCTGCAAGCCAGCGACGGCAAAAACCTGGGGACAATCTTTCTTCAACTGTTCCAGCTCTGAATAAAATCCCATGCGCCCCGCCACACGCTCAAGGTCCTGGGCCAGTGATGGCGGAATGTCCAAATCCAGGATGGTGTGATTATTTTGGAAGGCCATGGCGGCGTTTCGGTAGGCCGTAAATGCGTCGTTGATCTCTCCGTCGGAATCATAAAGCATACCGGCGTTGTACAGCAAAAAGGCGTTGTTGCGCACTTGCATCAGGAGATCTCCATCTCCCTGCCGCATACCTTTCACCGACGCATTGACATATTTGTTCAGCAGTTGGCTGGCACGCCGGGCCTCTACCTGGGCCCCATTCGGATCACCCAAGTACAAATAATTGAGAGCCTTATAATAAGGCACCATGGCCATCTCAAAAGGACGAGCCCGGTAGTCGATGGCGTTGTCGTTGGAAATCAAAGAAAGGGCGCCCTGGCTCATGCTTTTGGTAAAAAGATCATCAGCCAAGCGATCGGCAGCAGCAAAGTCAAGATTGCTCTCAGTGTATCTTTCACTGAAATGCAAAATGAGTCCGCGTTCCAGATGGTAGAGTAGGCGGTCCTTGCTACCTGTCTCTTCTTCAACTGTGGTCAATGCGCTATCGTATTGGCCCTCAACCAATTGAGGCCGAAGGTTGGAAAACTTGTCGCTATAAGTGGTGCAACCACTGAGCAACAGGACGGACGTGAGTAGAATAAACACCCACGCCCGAATCCCCTGTGATTGGCGGATTGAAGACACCTTCATCAACCCTTGTATTTGCTGCGGCCCACGAACTTCTTAATTTTCTCGAAGCCGGCCCAAACTTTGGTATTGTCTTCCAGATCCACCAGGTAACAATCCACTTGGTAGTACTTGACCTGATCGCCACCTTCCTGGTCCATGATCATGTTGATCTCACCCATGAGCATGTAGTCGGCGCCTTTTTCACGGCCCCAGCTTTTCATGGTTTCCTGGCTGGAAAATTCCTGTTGGTCGGCCCGTTCGCCGCGGATCTGATCCCGCTCTTCAGCGGAAGCCACAACCTTGACCCGTCCACCGTTGATGAAGGAGCGTTCCAGGTCGGCGATGAACGTTTTTACGGCGATATGTTCGGGAGTTTTATTCCGCACGGTGCCCACAATGAGGTAAGGCTTTTTCCCGTTTTCGGCACGGAAGTCTTCCACCCAGGCACTGTTGGTGATTTGTGTTTCCAAGGCCGCGGAAACGTGTTGGCTGTCGATATCATTCCACTCACCGGAAAGATCGATCTGCTCTTCAATATCCACACGGGTAACCTGCTTGCCTCCACCACAACCACTCAGGATCACCAAAGCGGCCAATGAGGCCAAAATCAGCAGGAGACTTGTTTTACGCATCTTCATCTTATCCTCCATTTTCCCCAGAAGGGGGTGTTGTTCCGGACTCCAATCCAGATCTATCGTCATTATGAAATACAAATGAATGAAAATCTTTCCACTTATTCTTTCAGGTCCCCGAACTCTTGGCAAGGGTAATCATGCCGCCCCACCGTGGTCATCGTCCACAGGATCGGACTCAGGGCACTCATCCATGCCCTCTTCGGCCAGAACCCGGCAAATCAGACGGCGGGTGAATACGCGCACCATGTCGGTTCTGTATTCCGCTGACGCCAGGTCATCATCCGCGGGATCGCACTCGCTGGCAGCGATCAAAGCCACATCCTCCACCAACTCCGGTGTCATTTCGGCCACCTTCAAATCTGTCAGAAGCTGTTCGGCAAGATGACAACGTAAAGGCGTGGGTCCCACGCCACCCAAAGCAATGCGGGCCAGATGGATGATCCCGTCTATAACCTCGAGGGCCACCGCCACTTGCACCAAGGCAACGCCCTCTGCCGAGCGGGTCAGTTTGTGGCTCTGGCACTGCCACCGTCCCGCCCGCCCAGGCAGGACCAGCCCTGCCAGCAGGCGGCTATCCAGCACGGTTTGGCCAGGAAGCACAAAAAAATCTTCCAGGGGCACACTTTCCTGACTGTCTTCATCAATAATGATGCAGACTGCCCCCAGGACCATAAGCACCGGAGCCATATCCGCAGAGGGCAGGGCGTGGCAAAGATTCCCACCAATGGTGGCAGAAGTTCGAATGTCACGATTGCGATATTGGCCAGCAACCCAACTGATGGCACCACCGGCAAAATCTTTTAAAACCCCGCTGTCGAGGCATTCCTGAAGGGAGGTGGTGGCACCAATAAGCACATCACCCTCTGGGCTGCCATCAATGCCAGAGAGGCCTGCCTGGGTGATATCAACCAGGAAATCGCAATCCGGGCAAGCCCTGTTAATATTTGTCCCACCGGCCAGGAAGCAGCCTTGGCCGGGCCCAGTCGTGAGCATAACCACGGCTTCGGCAGGAGAATTGGCAGTCCTGCAATCTTTAAAATTTCGCATAGTGCCTTCTTTCACAATTGGCGTTGATAACGTCCCAACTATACTTTATCGAAGTGGATGTGAATAGCACGACTCGCAATTGATCTTTTTTCCCTTTGGAGCACCACCTTGAGCGATGCAAAACTTTTTCTACTGGAGAATGCCGAAACCCTCGTCACGATGAACGACCAACGAGAGGTTTTGAAAACCGGTTGGGTCGCCTCCCGTGACGGCATGATTATAGCCGTTGGCTCAGGCCCTGCCCCTGACATCATTGAAGACATCCCCCAGGAAAAGTTTCAAAAGCACGACGCCACCGGATGCGTGGTTTTGCCAGGTCTGATCAACACCCATCACCATTTGTACCAAACGCGCACCCGTGCTTACGGACCTGTGGCTGACAGCGAATTGTTCCCTTGGTTGAAAACCCTGTACCCGGTGTGGGCCCAACTGACGGACGATCAGTTTTACCAGGGCGCCCTGGTCGGTTTCAAAGAGTTGATGCGCAGCGGTTGCACCTGCACCACCGACCATCATTATCTTTTCCCCCAAGATGCCTCGGAACAACTCATCGACATCACCATTCTGGCTGCCCGAGACGCCGGCATCCGCTTCCACCCCACCCGCGGCAGCATGAGCCGCTCGGTGAAAGACGGCGGTCTGCCCCCAGACTCTGTGGTCCAGGATGAAGACACCATCATGGCCGATTGCGAACGGGTCATTGCCAAGTTCCACGATCCAGAGCCCGGTGCCATGGTGCGCATCGCCCTGGCCCCCTGTTCGCCCTTTTCGGTGAGCCCCGAGCTCATGAAAAGCACTTCGGCCCTGGCCCGCAAACACGGCATCCGTATGCACACCCACTTGAGTGAGACCCAGGATGAAAACACCTATTGTCTCAATATGTACAAACAGCGCCCCGTAGATTTTCTGGAATCGGTGGACTGGCTCGGAGACGACGTCTGGCTGGCTCACGGCATCTGGTTTGACGATGCGGAAGTGGCCCGATTGGGTAAAGCCGGGGTGGGCATTGCCCATTGCCCCACTTCGAATATGCGTCTGGGATCCGGTGTCTGCCGGGTTCGGGACCTGCAGGCCGCCGGATCCCCAGTGGGCTTGGCAGTTGATGGCTCGGCCAGCAATGATAGCAGCAACATGCTGGCTGAATTGCGGCAAACTTTGCTGCTGCACCGTGTGATCCATGGCGCTGCCGCCATGAGTATCAACGAAGTTTTGGAAATGGCCACCCTGGGCGGGGCCGGCTGCCTCGGCCGTGAAGATGTTGGCAGCCTTGTTGTTGGCAAAGCCTGCGACCTGGCCGTTTTCGATCTGGAATCCATTGGTTACGACGGCGCCCATGACCCCGTGGCCGCCTTGTTGCTTTGCCACCCTGAACCGGCCCGTGAAGTGATCATTGGCGGCCAGGTGATTGCTCAGGAAGAATAACCCGTTGCGGCCCCTGCCGGAACCCATTGACACAGTGCGACTGCCATGGCTATTGTTGTGGCAGATCAATCTCCCGCTATATTTTTATGAACACGAGTAGTCTGCCAATACCACTCATTAAGGACCGACCATGTCATCTATGCCCCAAGGCTCCCCAGCTGGAGTTCTGGAAGTCCTGCAACGGGGCGGCGGCTTCCTGCGTGACCCCGCCCGCTCTTTTGCTCCTGACCGCAGCGACATTTTTGTGCCCCAGAAGCTGATACAGAAATTTAACTTATCCACGGGCTCCATGGTGGCTGGTCAAATCCAAAAAGGCCCCAAGGGGATGGTTCTGGCCACTGTCGAATCCATCTGTGGTGTCTCCCCAAAAGTTTATTCCGAGCGCACCCCTCTGAAACAATTGACGGCTCTCAATCCTGAAAAGCGCTTTAATCTGGGCAAAAGCGGCAACCCCTCCCTGCGCATCATCGATTTGATTGCTCCCATTGCCCGAGGCACCCGCGGCCTCATTGTTTCCCCTCCCAAAAGCGGCAAAACAACTCTGCTGGAAAACCTGGCCCAGGCCATCAATGACGACGCTCCCGAAACCCGCATTGTGGTTTTACTCATTGATGAACGCCCGGAGGAAGTCACCCATTTCCGCAGAAACACGCCGGCCGAAGTGCTGGCCAGCAGCAGCGACCAAAGCATCCAGGATCATGTGCGCTTGGCCCAGCTGGCCATGTCCCAGGCCGTTCGGGAAGTTGAGTGTGGTCATGATGTGGTGGTTTTGGTAGACAGCATCACCCGCATGGGCCGGGCTTTCAATCAAAGCGGGCGCGGTTCGGGACGCACCATGAGCGGTGGCCTTGATTCACGGGCTTTGGAAATTCCCCGCAAATTTTTTGGCATGGCCCGGAACATTGAAAATGGTGGCTCGTTGACCGTGATTGCCACGGCCTTGGTAGACACCGGCAGCCGCATGGACGACATGATTTTTGAGGAGTTCAAAGGCACCGGCAACAGTGAGATTGTTCTGGACCGCCGGTTGGCCGAAGCCCGTATCTTTCCCGCCATGGATCTGCGAGCCAGCGGCACCCGTCGGGATGAGCTGTTCTTCGGCGAGGACGAATACGAGGCCCTGACTCTGCTGCGGCGCAGGGCCGTATCGGCCGACCCTCGCTCCGCCATGGAAGGCATGCTGAAACTGATGCAGAAGTGGGAGAGCAATGAAGCCCTGCTCGAAGGCTTAAAAGGCGACTGACGAATCACTGGGATTCGGAGTCACCTTTGTAATCTACGTAGAATTTTTCTTCCACCAGGGCAGACCCCAAGAGAAGATTCAGTTCTTTTTTAATATCAGCCCGCACATCGTTTCGGAAATAGACCGAGCGGGCCAGGGCGATGAATTTCTCATCAAACTCCCCGGCGGCTTCCTTAATCCGGATGCCGTCTTCAATTTCCCAGAGCTCTTCATTGACAGCCTTCAGACGCAGCATGGGCTCGCTCACATCGGTGGCGCTGAGATCTGATTCGGCCCAGGTCTGGCGCAGAATACCCAGTTCCTTGTTCACGTTGGCTACTTTTGCGGAATCCGTGATGCGCTCGGATTTGATTTCCAAAATGGTGATTTTATCCAACAGTTCGCCTACGGAAACTTCTACTTTGAGTGCCATCGCTTCACTTTCTTGAAAGAGGAAAAAGGCCTTTGTATAGAACCAAATATACACTTCAAAGCTCAGGAGCAAAGAGTAAGTTCAAAGCTTGAAACCCAAGTTCTTCCGGAGTATTTTGGAGCCATGATAAAAAAAGAGAAAATTCTAATCGTCCGCGTTGGCCTTGGAGGAGATCTGGTCATGATCACCCCCGCGCTGCGCGTCCTGCTGGATACTTTTCCCGCGGCCGAATTCCACCTGCTGACCACAGCCGAAGGCCGGCGGGTCCTGCATGGGTTTTCTGACCGCATCACCCAAACCTGGCTCTACCACCGCCGCTTTCCCCAAACTCTTTGGCTGCAAAGAAAATTGAAAGCCGCTTTCCGCCAGGAAAGCTTCACCAGGATATATGTATTTGAAAACCGCGGTTTGTATCGCTCCTGGCTTCAGGATCTCACCCCTGCTTTTTATGGATTAGACCAGCAAAGCAATGAAGGACATTTCAGCCGGCAATGCCTGGATCTGGTTGGCGGTGGCTCGGAGCATCCCTGGATATCCCTGCCCGTCACCGATGATGGAGTGCGCCAGGCGCGGGCTCTTTTGAACGACAATGGCCTTACGGAATCCACCAAACTGGTGGGCTTGCACCCCACCTTCAGCGGTTCCTCCTTCTCGCTTTTTAAAGATCGCAAAGGGGAAAAGCACCGCACCTGGCCGGGCACCCATTTTGCTTCCCTGGCCAAAATTCTAAAAAGCCAGGCTGCAGAACAAGGCATTTCCCTGGCCATGGTCATTGACGCCCTGCCTGAAGAGCGCCCCTTCATCGACCCCATTGTCAACGCCAGTGAGGGCAGCATAGTCCTGATGACCTCTCCCCCCAATTTCCAACGCTACAAAGGGTACTTGAAAACCCTGGACGTGCTGGTTTCACCCAACACCGGTCCCATGCATTTCGCAGCCGCCCTGGGCACCAATGTGGTGGGGTTGTTCTCGGGGTGGTCGGTGGAAGATTGCGGTCCCTATGTACCGACAGAGAAATTTGAAGTGCTGGAAGCCGGCCAGACCAATGACCCAGACCAGGGGCTGGCGGCCATCCAGCCGGAAAAAGTCGCCGAGGCGGTTTGGCGCAGCCTACTGTCCAGCTGATGGCGGTGAAGGCCAGGCCTTGATGGTGATGTCCCGCTGGGGGAAAGGAATCTCCACTCCCGCCTTGCCCAGCTCCTTGTAAATGTGCGTATTCAAGGCGTCAATCACTTTACCACGGAAGGCCGGATGCCGGGCCCAAACCATCACCTGGAAATCCAGACTCGACTCACCCATCAACATAAAACGCACGGTGGAGACCTGCTTGGGCTCCAGATATTGGATCTCTTCGGTGCACTTCATCAGAATATCCCGCACCTGATCCACATCACTGCCATATGCCACGCCCACATTAACCCGAACCCGCATTTTCGTGGACGGACCGCTGCTTTCGTTCACCACCATGCTATTGCCGATGACCCCATTGGGCACCGTGACTTCGACATTGTCGTTGGTCAGCAACCGGGTGGAGCGCATGCCAATATCTGTAACAACCCCCCGCGTTTGCCCATCGATGTAGATGTACTGCCCCACTTTGTAGGGTGCATCCACCAGAATAAAAATACCGGAAATGAAGTTGGCCAAAGTATCCTTGGCCGCAAAACCGATGGCAATGCCCAGCACTCCGGCACTGGCCAGCCAGCTGGTGAGGTTGATATTCCAGGCCGACATGATGATGTAGGTCTGCACCGCAAAGAGGCCCACTTTGAATGTGAATTTGAACAGTGGCAAGGTCGACGTTTGAATCCAGGAGTAGTTGTCAGCTGCTTGGCTGAGATGCAGAAAGACAATATTGCTGATATCCAGCAAAGCCTTGCCCACAAAGAGCACCAACAAGGTGATGTAGAGAGAGTCGACCAGACCCACCACCGCTGGATCACTAACCCAATCCCGTACCAGCAGGTGAGCCGCCAGCAAGATCACCAACCGAATCAAAGTGATGTTCAGCCGAGAGAGAATTTTATCGTCAATTTTGCTGGCGGTTCTGCTGACCATGCGGTTCAGCACAGGCAACAAAATCAGCCGTAAAGCAAAACCGATCAGAACCGCCCCGCCGGTGATGAGACCGGCACGCCACCAAGGGTTGACCACAGCTTCCTGAAACAGGCTTTGATAATGCTCAAACATACTGGTTTATCCACTTTCCTCAGGAATAGCAGGGCGCACCTTCAGAACTTTTTCCTTACGAATGGTCACCGTGCCGGGCTTGGCGCCCCGGGGCTTGGAGACAAACTGGGCCCGGGTGCAGCTGACGGCCACTTGCTTTGATTCGCGTTTCTTGCTGTGCCATGCCGCCACTGCTGCGGCAGCTTTGATGGTGCCATTGTCGGGATCTTCGCCGGCAGGAACCTGGAGAATCACGTGGCTGCCGGGCAGTCCTTTAACATGAAACCAGTAGTCATTGGCCTTGGCCATTTTGATGGAAAGGTGATCATTATCCTGGTCAGCCTTGCCGGCCAGAACCACCCAGCCACCGGGCAGCTCGTAGCGCCACAGACGGGGTTCGAAACGGTTGAAATTCTCTGGTCTGGGCATGGGGTTCCTGTGGTTGAATGTGTGTGGGCTTGCGGGCTTTAGAATAGCTGGTGGAGGTGTTGGGGGCAATAGGGTTGTTGGGGCAGCCCACCCCACTTCAGTGACCCGGCAGGAAGATTTGCGGACATAGGCTCAAAACAAAAGCCCAAAGGTCCGCCCGGGCGGACCCTCTCCATCACAAGGAAATTGCATTTTTCTCAGAAAAGGTGGTAATATACATCCAACACCTTCAAAGGAATGACTCATGACTTATAAAAACATCACCATCCTGACCGCCCTTTTCATGGCCTTGGCCACCACGGCTGCCCTGGCCGATTACGTCTCCCCTGGTCTCGGCAGTGTCATATCCATAGACCAACTCGTTTCCCAGTCCGGCGGCGCTGTGACCGGCTCCGATGGCATGTACCAAGTCCATGACTCTGTAGTGATCTCCCTGAACGACCGCCTGGACGTTGCTCCGGGCCAAACGCTTACGTTCATGGACACATCCGGCCTCATTGGCCTGGAAATCCACGGCAGCCTGCGCGCTTTGGGCTCGATGGAAAACCCCATCCTGATGACCGGTAATCTGGCCAACCCCGGCTCTTGGCGCGGCCTCGACTTCAACGGAACCAACGCCGGTTCAGAGTTCCATCTCAACCATGTGGAAATAGCCTATGCCAAACTGGCCGTGGATGTTTTTGGTGGAGATATCCTGTTGGAGAATTGTGACATTCACGACAGCCTGGAAAAAGTCATCGACATTTCTTCTGCCAACGGCGTGATCACCGACTGCCACTTGCATCACAACCAGCAACGCACCGTCACCATGACTCTGACCTCTTCCCCCACCTTCGAGAACTGCGTATTGGACAATAACAACCAGGAAAATTCGTCGCCCTATCCTTATTTCAATGTGGGTTTGCAGGGCGTCAATTCTCCCACCATTCGCGGTTGTACCATTGAAGGAAGTGGCAACGAGATCAGCGGCGGCATGGCCTTTTGGGCCAGCTGCAATGCTTTGGTGGAAAACAATTCCATCTCGGGCTGTGGCTACGGCATCCTTTGCTACAGCACCGGCGCAAACCCCACTTTGCTAGGCAATACCATCTTTGACAATACCATTCACCCCGATACCGTGAACTGGGGATTTGGTGTGGCCTGCAACGGAAACAACGCCCCCATATTGATGGAAAATGAAATAAAGGGACACTGGTACGGAGTGGCAGCCACCAATGGCGGCCAGCCCAACCTGGGAAATGTAGTCAATGATTATCCTGGCGATGATGGGCGAAATTTCATCCACGACAATGGCCTCAATGGAAACATCGTCGGCTTTTATAACAACACTCCTCTCGACCAAATGGCCCAGTTCAATTATTGGGGCGTGCTTGATCCCGAAGATGTCGTCTACCATCAGTTTGATGACCCAACGCTGGGTTTTGTGAACTTCATCCCAGAAGGCAATTACACCAACGTGCCCGACACACAGGTCCCAAGCATCCTGGAATCCGTCAGCGCCTTCCCCAACCCGTTCAACCCTCGCGTTGAAATCAAATTGGCTTTGGCTCAGGAAAGCCATGTTTCAGTGGTGGTCATGGATTTGGCCGGACATTTGGTGCGTGAGCTGCAGGTGGGCCAGCTGGGTGGTGGCGAACATGTTCTGTTCTGGAACGGGAATGACCGCCAAGGTCAAGCTTCTGCCAGCGGCATTTATTTCTACCGAGTCGTGGCAGGAAATGAGACCACCACCGGTAAGCTCATGTTGGTGCGCTAAAAGAGCCTAACAGTCCGAGCTAACTAGTGCCCCTGTTTGCGGGGAGGACGACCATCACGAGGTGGTCCTCCCGGGCCACTCGGTCCTCCAGGTCTTCCAGCACCTCTAGGTCCCTCTGGCCCCATCTGGTGCATAGGAGCCACTTCCGCAAAACTCTTCCTCTGCTGGTCAGTCAGCACCTCAGCCTCCAGACTGAGAATGACCGCGGATAGAGAATCGGCACTGGTGCGGGACTGGGCGGCCAATCTTCCCATTGACAGGAATGCCGCTTCATCAAAAGGGGCCTGGCCATAGAGAGCCGACATTTGAGCTTGGGCCTCTTCAGTGCGTTGCCGAAATTCCACCATACGAGGCAAATTTTCTTCCAAAATGACGCGTATTTTTTCCTGCTGCAGATTATCCAATCCCAAATGCTCGGTCTTGGCTTTCAGCTGATGGTTAACGATCATTTCTGGACCCGGCTGAGCCCCTCGCTCTTTCCCTGGCCGTTCGTGTCCTTCCGGAAAAGGCCCCGTGGGTCGGTCCATGTAGCGCACATACAACAATCCTGCGTTTAATCCGAGAGAAACCGCCATAATGATGAAAAGGCTCCTGATCATGATTCCCCCGTCCCTTCAGATTGATCCACGCTAAAAGTGGTCAGCAACGCACTATCACCGGTGCTATTCCATAGGTAATCGGCCGAAGCCCAAGCCACCGTATCCTGCTGAGGACTTCCTGTGTTCACTGGTTCTCCCATCAAAAGTCCCATGGTAAGCCCGGCGGCCACCGCTGCCGAGAGGCCAAAACCAAAGGCAGGCCCCCAATCAACTCGGCGCTTATTCTGGAGTTCTTTTTCCACTCCGGGCCACACAGACAAAGGTATCGCCATAGGAACCTCGTCGTCCAACCTACCTTGAATTTCGCGGAAACCAGTCAGCAATTCCAGACAGTCATAGCAGTCATCACAGTGAGCCTGGATTTCATGGCCCCGAGAGATATCCAACTCACCATCAATATAAGCCAGAATATCAATTTCTGAGGGATGTTTTGCTGGATTCATCCTAGACTTCCTTTGCGCGAAAAATCGTCCTTTAGGGCTAACATGGCTCGGTGCAACAGCATTTGCACCGCACTGACAGTGAGCCCCATGGTTTCGGCTATTTCTTTATATTTCAGGCCCTGGTATTGCTTCAGCAGCAGGGCTTCTTTTTGGCGTGCAGGCAATTTATCGATGGCCTGGGTGACTTCCAGTCGGGTTTCTTCCTGGGCCATTTGTTCGTAGGCATCTGGCGTCTTGGCAGGAGGGTCGGGCCGGTCTGGATCCAGAGAAACCCAGCGTACGATTTTTTGACGGCGCAATCGGCTGCGGGCCTGATTGCCCGCAATGCGGAACAACCAACTCTGAAATTGCCCCTGAGGCTGGTATTTGTCAGCCGAACGTATCATGCGAATGAATGTCTCCTGACAGAGATCCTGGGCATCCTCGGGATTGCCGAGCATACGCAATAGAAAGGCGAATACCTGGTTTTGCCAGCGTTCTACCAGAACCCGAAAGGCACCCTGGTCGCCACGCACGCCCTGCACCATCAGTTCGTCATCGGATGAATTTGATCGATTGTGCAAAGCGCCTCCTTCCTTACCCAACGCTCCAGGTTGGGGATCCTTTCAAGAAAAGTTACATGTTTTTCGTAGAGTAGGGCATGGGTGGCAACGCGTCAAAGAATGATCCCCATACAAAGCCAGGCCCCCTAAACAACAAATCTCACTCCATGAATAGAGCATAGACACTCCTTAATGTTCTTTTGTGCTTGTTTTTGTGGTATAATGTCTCAAAACATAAAGCCTTGCCTACTCATGCATGCTATTAACACTATATTCAGGAGCCAATATGTTTCGCAGTCGCAAGTTACGTTTCTACCTCCCCATAATTGGGATGCTTCTGCTACTCAGCTCCCCTGTAATTGGCACCCCCCAGAAGGTACGCATCACGCCCTCTGCCTCCGCTCCCATGGACATAAGCACCACCCGTTCCCGCACAACCTTCCGCCAGACCGGTGACTCCAAACGCGGTATAAATCCCTTCCAACAAAAAGATTTCACCAAACAAACGAAACAAATCACCGGCCAAACCCAATCCTCCACTTCAACCATGACCCCCGAAATCAAATCCATGGTGGAAGCACTGGGCAACCCCCTTTACATGCGCACCCTGGAATCCAAGAAACCCGGACACACACCCAGTGGCCGGGTACCCAGCCTCGGCACCCCCCGGGGGGCAAATGACATCTCTCAGCGGGAACTGCCCTGGACCACTGACACCCTTCTGGCCAACCCCACCAACATGAACGACGAGTATGTCTCCCTGGCTGAAAACCCTTTGAACGGCCACCTTTACGCCGTCTTTGCCGCCAAAGATCTTGGAGGAACCGACCGGGACATCCACATCGCACAATCCACCGACCAGGGCCTGACCTGGACTGTCAACGAAATGCCCGCCTTCAGCCTGGATGAATACCATCCCGAAATTGCCGTGGATGCCGCCGGTTATGTGCACGTGGTCTGGATTCGTGAGGATGGCTGGATTTTGCGCTCTCGCACCAGCGCCGCCGGTGATATCAGCACCTGGGAATGGGTTCTGGGCCTGGGCACTGAAGAAACCAACGCCACTCCCTCCATCGCCGTATCCGGATCGGGCGATTTTGCCACCGTCTTCATTGCAGCAGGTTGGCTCACAGTGAACTGGGACCTGTATCAATATGAGTGGACCCTCATCTTCATGTATTCCACCAACGCCGGGCAGACCATCACCTACGACTACTTCAACCCCGACGGCTATCAGGATTTGTGGCCCGATGTGGCCATGGAAAGCGGACTGGTCCATCTTCTCAACGCCGAAGTCGATTATTACAGTGGGGAAACAGAAATCCTCATGGCCACCGACACCTACAACGGCAGCTTCGGCGACCTGGGGTACTTCACCGGCTACACCACCAACAACACCGGCTTCCCCCAAATTGCCTGCCAGGATGAAAACGTCTACATCGTATTCCAGGAAGACTACACCGACGGCCTGGTGGCCGATGGGGACATCATCTACGTCTACAGCTGGGATGCGGGGGAAACATTTTACGGACCCTTTGGCCTCATTGCCGACGAATACGAGAGCGTAGGCCCGTCCGTATTCACCCGTGACGGTGTGGTGGGAGTTTTGTGGTTGGACGCCCCAGCCGGGGAGGATGAATTCTGGCTGGCCAGCCGCCTGGGCAGTGGGTACGGCCACACCGATTTCTTCAGTGAAGTGGTCACCGTCAGCGATGAACCCCGGGTCGAACCTATGTTTCATTCTTGTTTCGGAGTGGCCGCCCCCGGTCTCATGCACGCCGCCTGGATCGACCGCCGGGACTTTGCCACCCAAGGCCACAATGTTTATACCAGCAACCGTTCCGTCGCTTCCAACCTGGCTGCTTTCACCCCCACGGGATGGGACACCTGCCTGGTGGCCAGCAACATTCGTGGTGGTCGCCAGCAGGGATATTTGGCTGCCGGCGATACGACCTTCATCAGCTTTGCCTTTTTAAATGACGGATTAGCCGCCATCGAAGGCAGTTTTCAATTGAATCTGAAACTGGATGGTCTACCCCTGGGCCAATGGACGGTGGAGAGTGGTCTGGGTACGGGGACCTACCTGCCCATGGAGGACCTGCCCGTCATCGTTTCCCCAGGCCAGCACAGTCTTGAATTCAACCTCGATACCTTGAACCAAATAGACGAAACCAACGAGCAAGATAACCAGCACACCGTTTCACTGACCTGGATCGACGGCGACCCTGAAATGCGCCTGAATCCCTCGCACCTGACAAAAACCATCATGCCGGAAATGCCACGCAGCCTGGCCTTGCAACTGATTGATCACCCCATTTTAAAGAACGAAACCCACCTGCCGGTCATTGACCACCCGCTTGCTGAAGCCATATCCAACAACCGGACCGAACAAACCCATCGGGTGATGATAGTGCCAGCCCAACAATTGAACCCGGCCGCCATGGCCGAAGCCCTGCAAAGCGCCACACGCGCCACCCGCCGGGAAGTGATCACCGAAGCGGCCAAAAATCACATGGAGCGCACTTTCGCCAGCCTGCAACCCGAGCTCAACCGTTTGGTCCGGACCGGGCGCGGAGGCCAACCTCAGCCGCTATGGCTGACGGGCACCATTGCCATGGAATTAACAACAGATGCCATCACAGAATTGAGCGAAAATCCAGCCATTGGTTGGCTGTGGTTGGACAACCAAAAATCGGAACCCTTCGGAGGCCTCTCCGTCACCTATGAAGGAAGCTCCCGCCCTGTAGCCAAAGCCAATGCCTGGCATATCGAGCATATTGGTGCCGACCAGGCCTGGGATATGGGTCTCACAGGCACCGGACTGCTTGTGGGGCACCTGGATACAGGCATCGCCTACGATCATCCTGATCTGGCCGGGCATATGTGGAATGGCGGTACAGAGCTTCCACACCACGGCTGGGATTCAGTCTCCGGAGATAACGACCCTTATGATGGCGATTTGGATTGGTACCATGGCACACACACCGCTGGACTCATCGCTGGCGATGGCGCTTCCGGCACCACCACAGGCGCTGCCCCGGGAGCCACCCTCATGGCCCTGCGAGCCATGCCCGGCTATATGGACGACATGATCGAGGGCCTCCAGTTCGGTCTGGACAACGGAGTGCATCTGTTTTCTTTGAGTGGTGGCTGGGCCCAGGGTTCAGATGCCGTCAGAAGCGCCAACCGCGCCAATGCCGAATTGCTCTTGAGTATTGACGTGCCCTGGATTTGCGCCGCCGGCAACGGAGATAATTATGGGGGACACTTCCCTGTGCCGACGGATATTGCCAGCCCCGGTGATTGCCCAGGCCCTTGGTTCGCTCCCCATGGCGGCGCCACCGCTGTGGTTTCAGTGGGCGCATCCATGAGCAACAATACCATGTGGACCTACAGCAGCTACGGCCCAACCGAATGGGATCTGGATAATGCCAACGGCGACACAGACTACCACGACTATCCTTACACTCCTGGGCTGATGAAACCTGAAATCACCGCTCCTGGTGGCGATGTCATCAGTTGCGCAGGCAGCAGTGGCTACATCACCTATTCGGGAACCAGCATGGCCACCCCCCTGGTGACAGCGGCCTTTTGCCTGATTTGGAACGCCGCCCCCTCCCTGCTTGTGCCCCAGGTGTGCGAATTACTGGAGACGACGGCCATCGATCTAACCCAATACCCTTGTTCCGCCGGCAGAGACCAATATTCTGGCGCGGGATTGGTGAACATACCAGCGGCCCTGGAGCATCTGCCCACCGCGGAACCTGAATATTTCTGGATCTGCAATGATGGTGACTTACCACTGGTCCTCAACGGTGCCACCTGGAACTCCACCTGGCTGGAGATCATCCTCCCCAATGCCGCTATTGCTCCGGGAGACTCCATCCAGACCGTGGCCCTCATAGATCCGGAAGGCCTTCCTGAAGGACTATATTTCGACACCGCCATTTTCAGCAGCAATGACCCGGGCGGCCCACAAAATTTACCGGTACATTTGGTTTATGGCAGTGGTATCAGCTCTGTAGAAGATGAAACTCCTTTGGCCCAGGTCTCCAACCTGACCAACCAACCCAACCCTTTCAACCCTCGTACAGTGTTGAAATTCCAAACTACGGGACAATCTCAGATTGCTTTGGAAATTTATGATTTGCGAGGGAGGAAAATTCGCACCCTGGTGCGAAGAGCTTTGCCCTCGGGCCATCATGAAGTTCTCTGGAATGGATTGGATGATTCCGGCTTGTCGGTGGCCAGTGGCCAATACTTTGCCCGACTGCAAGACGGTCAGGCCCACCCAGTGATTCGGAAATTGTTGCTGGTCCGGTGATATTTGATTCGTTTTACTTGCCTCCCCCGTGCCCAAAAGGTATTTTAAGCTGACTGGTTATAATAGCTTTTTACTGGGCATAGTGGAGGCAAAATAATGCCAAACAGGCATTCTGTTCGATCGTTGTTGCTTTTTATCCTTCTGGTTGCTGCTTTGGCGGTCGTGGGTTGTTCTGATGATGAAGTAGACTCCATCACCGAAACCCAAGGGATCGGAAACTCTGTTGGTGGCGTGTATGTCCTTACAGAGCCGTCTGAACTGCCCGTTTCCTGGGTTCTGACCCTTCCCAATGGCAATGCTGTTTCCGGGATGAACAATGTTGAGATGGCCAACCAACCTTCTGGCGATTTCACCATTTCCTGGCCCCAAATTAATGGATGGAATGAACCCCAGCCCAGTGTTGTAGAGCAAACCCTCCACAGTGGTTCAAACTTATCATTTACAGGGACTTATTTATCTCAGCCTGGAACCGCGGTGGTGAAGTCCTCTCCTGATGGCTTAAATGCCGGATGGAGCCTTACCGGCACCTCGGGTATCGATTTTTCTGTCTCTGCCACACGTGACTCCACCCTCACCAACCTCATTCCTGGTGATTATTTACTCACCTTTGTTGACGTTGAAGAATTTGAAACTCCTAATTCTGGCCTCATCTCGGTTTCAGCCTCGAGTGCTGCATTTTTGACCGGCAAGTATTCATACCCAGACAGCATGGTTGTTATCAACCCGGTCATTGAATCCGGAGAGGCCCCCTGGACCTTTGAAGGCCCTTCCGGGGATGAGACCACTACCGTAACAGGAACCGGCCGGACCAAAATTGAGCTCACGCTTGATGGAGAATACGAACTCACATGGGGTGAAATGCCCAACTTTGTGACTCCCCAGCCCCAGATAATTCACGTCCTTCTTGAAGAGGGCGGAGAAGAATCCCAATACAATATTACCGCGGCATACGTGGCTGTTGATGGCACTGTGGGTATCACCGCTACCTTTGGCTCCACTGATTTGGTTTGGGCTCTCACCGGACCAACCGGCACAGTTCAATCTGGTTCAGGCGATGCAACTTTGACCGGAATGCGCCCCGGAAACTATTCCTTGATCATTGCCGATCAAGATGGCTGGATTCCTGGCGATGCGGTTTCCGATGATCTCGTATCCTCCGATGGAATTTCTTTAACCGTCTCCGCCGAAGCTGGCGTCACCGTACGCAGCCAACCAGCTGACCTTATGGCAAGCTGGAATCTGGCTGGCCCTGGCGGCTTCAGCCTTGACGGCAGCGGTGAAATGTTGGTCGGCGACCTCGCCACTGGCTCATACACATTAACCTGGGATGATATCTCAGGTTGGACCAGCCCCCCAGCCAGCACCCAGACCCTTGATGCCAACACAGGCTTGGTCTTTGACGGTCTGTTTGAACAGGGAAGCTCTTCATTGCATGTCAATACCCAACCTCTGGGTGATTCTGCAGGCTGGTCCATTGCCGGACCCGGCGGTTACGCCGAATCGGGATCGGGCATGGCCACATTGGCCTTAACGGAATCCGGATCCTATACGATTACCTGGGATGAAGTTGCTGGTTATATGCAACCAGGTATGGAAACCATCACTTTTTCAGGTGATGAAGTCATTGAATTTAAAGCCGGATATCAAGAACTTTTGGATCTCGTTAGCATAACTGCAGGCAATTATTTCCAAGGCAGCCTTAACAACGAAGGTTGCCGAGGCGGAGATGAAGACCGCCACCCTGTAACCATAACTCGGGATTTTATTATTAAATCGACTGAGGTGACCAATGCCGAATACATCGCCATGGCCCAATGGGCCCTGGACCGGGGTTATGCCACGGCAAACCAATATGGACTCAATGATAACCTCGATGGTTCCACCGTTGAATTGTTAGACCTGGACGACGGCGATCAAGAAATCTTCTATGTCGACGGGGTCCTTTCCACCAATGCAGCCGATCATCCAGTAAAAGAAGTCTCCTGGTTTGGTGCGGTTTCTTACTGTGACTGGCTCAGCATGTATCGTGGCTTCGACAGAGCCTACAGCCACGTCACCTGGCAATGCGGCAGCTCCCACCCCACATTGACCAGCGGTTTCAGGCTTCCCACAGAAGTGGAATGGGAATACGCCTGCCGCGGTGGCTCCACTAATGCCTTTGCCAATGACGTTTCCATCTTGTTTGTAGGTAACCGTTGTACTTCGGTAGATCTTGTGGATTTGGCCTGGCATGACCAGAACAGTGAAGGATGGAGTCACGAAGTGGGAATGCTCGATCCCAATGGCTGGGGACTCTATGACATGCACGGCAATGTGATGGAATGGTGCAATGATTGGCTCGACGAAGATTACTACGAATACGTAGTCCGCCACGGGGCCCCTGAGGATCCTCCTGGTCCTTTGGCTGGAGACGAAAGATTAGCACGTGGTGGTTATTTCTTCAGCCCAGTACAAGATTGCCGGAATGCCGCTCGCCATGGCTTTTTGCCCAGCAACGCATCTTATGACACCGGTTTCCGGTTTGTCTTGAGTGGTCAATAGAGATAAATATTTAGGACGATCAAACCCCCTCAAAGTTATCAACTTTGAGGGGGTTTTTTATTTCCAGCCTACAGGAGCCAGCTCTTTTTTTTCTGGAACCAATTCGGGAAATTGCTGTTTGCCTCGGGTTGTCTTAATATTAGCTGCATTATTAAACCCCAAGTTTCCAAAAACCCCTGAGGAGTCTTCGTCATGATCGAAGTTCGTGGAATCACGAAATCCTTCGGGACCATGAAAGCGCTCGACAACGTATCGTTCCAGATCAACCAAGGAGAAATCCTTGGCTTTCTGGGCCCAAACGGTGCTGGCAAGAGCACGACCATGAAGATCATCACCACTTTTTTGGCTGCCGATGAAGGCAGTGTCAAAGTGGATGGGATCGATGTCCTGGAGCAACCCCTGGATGTTCGTCGCCGCATCGGCTACTTACCTGAGAATGTACCTCTGTATCTGGACATGAATGTTCATGAGTATTTGAATTTTGTAGGAAAAGCCCGGGGTCTCTCGGGATCAAGGCTATCCCAGCGTCTGGATTGGTGCGTGGAAGCCTGCGGATTGGTTTACGAATATAAAAAGACCATCGGCGAACTGTCCAAGGGTTATAGACAACGCACGGGTCTGGCCCAGGCTCTGATTCACGACCCGGATATCCTCATCCTGGATGAGCCCACCAGCGGTCTGGACCCCTTGCAAATCATGGGCATCCGCGAACTCATCAAGAGCCTTGCCGGTCACAAGACCATCATCTTCTCCACACACATTCTACAGGAAGTTCGCCCTGTCACAGACCGGGTGGTCATCATCAACGAAGGCCACATCATTGCCGACGGCGACGTGGGCGACATCACTCGCCAGGCCATGGTCACCAACAGGATCTTTTTCGGAGTGGACCAAGACTCAACCGCAGTGGAAGCAGCCCTGAACAATGTGCCTGGCGTCCAGTCCCTCAAGCCGCTGCCTTCAGAAAAAGGCTGCCGGTTTGAAGTGCGGGGCGATTTCAACAGCGACCTCGTCACCCATCTGGCCCAACTGGCCAGCAACAACCAATGGCAGTTGCGGGAATTGAACGAAGCCCCCTACTCCCTGGAGGATACTTTCATCTCCTACATCCAACGTTCGCCCAAGGGGGTGGTGTAACATGAGTGGCATCAATACGATTTTCCGGCGGGAATTTGGGGCCTACTTCAACAGCCCCATCGCCTACATTTTTATTATCGCCTTTCTGATGCTCAACTCGGTTTTGTACATGACCAGTTTCTTTGTGAGCAACATGGCCGATTTGCGCATGTTCTTCGGAACCTTGCCTCTAACTCTCATTCTTTTTGTGCCGGCTATCAGCATGCGCCTTTGGGCTGAAGACAAACGTCTGGGCACATTCGAATTGCTGATGACCCTGCCGGTGAGCACCAAAGATGTCATGCTGGGCAAGTACTTCGCAGCCTACGCCTTCTACCTGGTGGCCCTGGCTGGAACCCTGCCTCTGCCTCTGATGGTGATGGCCCTGGGTAATCCCGATGTGGGCACCATGGCCAGCGGCTATTTTGGTGCGGCCCTGGTGGGCGGCCTCTTTCTGGCCATCGGAACATTCACCAGCGGTTTGGTGCGGGATCAGATTTCCGCCGTGATTCTGGGGGTTGTGGTTTGCTCCATGGTCTTCATTGCCGGCTTGGATTTTGTAGCTGAAATGGGCGATGGCTGGGTTCATGGCCTGGGCTCTTTCATCCAGAAATACATCGGCCTTTCGGCCCACTACAACATGATGCAGCGGGGAGTGATTGCCCTGGGCGATCTTTCTTACTTCCTCGGACTCTCGGCACTCTTTCTCACCCTGAACGCCTACTGGCTGGAAGGGCGGAAGTACTAGCATGAATAGCAAACTCAATAATTTCCGTCTGAAATTTGCCCTCGCCGCCATCCTGCTGACCACCATCGTCTTCCTGGTGATTTCGGTGCTGGGCAATTTGCGTGGTGCCCGTCTGGACATGACCAGTGATCGCCTGTTCACCATGTCCCCGGCAGCAGTGAGTATTCTTCAGGATTTGCAGGTGCCGGTTCAGGTGAAACTCTATATCACTCCCGGCGACAAAATGCCCAACCAGTTCAAGAATCTGGAACGGGATATCACCGAGCAAATGAGCAACTTCGAGCAGGTCTCCGAAGGCATGCTCCAATTCACGGTGCATAACCCTCAGGATGACGAGGAGATGCAGACCAACCTCGCCGCCAAAGGCGTGCAACCATTCCAGGTTCGGTCCATGGAGAAAGACCAGATCGACCTGAAACGGATCTGGAGCGCCATCACCATCGCTTACATGGAAAAACCCGAAGAAGTACTTCCTCAGGTTTTGCCCCAGAATCTGCCCGCTTTGGAACAGGATGTCATTGGGCCGGTGTACCGCCTGACCAGAGAAGGCAAGCCTAAGGTGGCTGTCTTTGGTCCCAAAAAAGAAGTGGACCAGCAGCTGGCCATGGCCTACCTGCAACAGGGGATGCAACCGCCCGAGCCTCAGCCCATGTATGGCCGCATCAGTGACCTTTTGAGTCAGGGGCATTATGAAGCCGTTGCTGTGGACCTGACGGAAAACTCCCTGGTTCCCGAGGATGCCTCGGCCCTGATTGTCATGGCCACCACCCAGTTGAACCCGCGGCAGGTTTTCGAAATCAACCGCACCATGAGCAGAGGCATACCCGTGATCATGGGCGTGCAGGCTCATGAGTACGGATACAGCCCGGCCCAGGGTGGTCGGGGTTGGGAAATCACCGCCCAACCGGTGGAAACCGGCCTCGAACCCATGCTGGCTCACATGGGAATCACCGTCAGCGAAGACCACTTCATGGATACGAGCATGGAAGTGATCGATTTGCCTCGGGAAGTGAACCTCGGTGGCATGCGCATGCAAACCAGCGAGCCGGTCAAACTGCCCATGCAGATCAAGGTTTCTGAAACTCAAATGTCTCAGGAATCGGGCCTGACCAACCGCATTGCCCAGGTGTTTTTCCTTTGGGGAACACCGGTTCAAAGCGATGAAAGCATCCTCACTGGCCACGGCCTCCAAGCCACCAGCCTGATCCACAGCAGCGACAATGTGTGGATGGAAACTTTCAGCGAAGGCCGTCTGCCTGGTAGTCTCTTCTCGCCCCAGGGTAAAACCATGCTGGGTGCCCAGCCGCTGGCTCTGTTGGTGGAAGGGCAATTCCCGGACACCTTTGCCGGCCAGAATGTTCCTCAGTGGCCGGTGGCCCCTCCTGCTGAAGGAGAAATGCCCACCCCGGCAACCGCAGACCCGGCCCCAGTGAGCCCTGCTCCTGGACAGCTGCTGATCATCGGTAGTGCCAAGATGTTTGACGACGGCGTCATCGCTGCACCTCAGAATGCCTTGCTGTTGCTGAACGCCATTGATTATCTGGCTGGCAGCAAGGAATTGCTGAGCATCCGCTCCAAAATTCTGACCAACCGGGTGCTAAAACCGGTGGCAGCTCCCACCAAACTCTTCTGGCGTTTTGTGGCGGTGCTTTTGGTACCACTGCTGTTGACCCTTTTTGGCATCACGCGAGCCACTATGCGCCGCAAAGATGCCGAGCAATACCGCAAGAGCATCAAGGCTAAAGGAGGGATGAAATCATGATCACAACCAGGAATCTGATCATCCTGACGGTGGTGTTGGCTGTGCTGGCTGGAGTCAGCTACATGCAGAAAAACCAGCACCGGGAAGCCACCAGTGGCTCCTCCACAGATGTTGTGGCCAGCGGGGAATTCAATTTGGAAAACACCGGCCGCATCAGCATGGGTTTTGGCAAGCAAGGCGACGCCGTTGTTCTGGCATCCACGGCCGATGGTTGGGTTATCGAATCGCACCATGGCGCTAAGGCCAATGAACAACGCATCACCACCTTGTTGCGCAACTTCAGCAACCTGGCAGGAGAGTTTCGCTCTGACAATGGAGAGGTTCTGAAGCAGTACGGTTTGTCCGATGATCAGGCCGTCACCCTCCGCGCAGAAGACCTCTCTGGAAACGAAGTTCTGGCCCTCAACCTGGGTCATACGCCCAAAGGTTTTCCCGGCCAGTTCATGCGCAACCCCGGCTCCAATAAGGTCTATTTGAGCCAGACCGGAGTGTTGTCTCATTTGGGTATCTACAGTGGACCAGAAGCGCCCAAATATCAGTTCTTTCTGGAACTGCAGGCCGTTAAGGAAGTCGCTCTCAACCTGGATGGTTTCACCATTCGTGACGGCGATTCTACCATGGCTTTCTCTAAGAAGTTTGGTGTCATCGCACCAGCGGAAGGTGCTCCGGAAGGGACCCTCTCCTCCCCAGATCGCAATACGTGGGAGTGGTTGGCAGAAGGCGCCGTGGCGGCGGACCTGGCCAAAACTAAAATTGATGGTGTGCTGAATTCAGCGGCCTCCATCAGAGCCAACGACGTGGCTGCCCCCACAACGTCCCTGGCTGAATATGGTTTGGAATCCCCCACCCGCAGCTTGGCCCTGCTGCGTCAGGACGGCAGTGAAGTGGTGATGGAATTTGGCCTCACCCGGGAAGCAGTGGGCGGTGTTTCAGCAGGCACATATATGAGCCTCAAGGATCACCCTGCCATTTGGGTTGTGACTGAATATACCATGACAAATATATTCAAATCCCGGGATGATCTGAAAGCAGAATAATCTCCCAAATAAGAATCCCCGGACCTGATTGGCCCGGGGATTCTTTTTATCCGTTTCGCATCAATCTAGAAGTACACACCCAAACGTATGCTGGTCCAACTGGCCCCACCTACGGCCTTGTACCTGACGGCCCCTTCAAATCGATTAAAGCGCAGCCCCATACTGGGCACAAAACTCCATTCATCCACATGGGTGAAAAAGCCAGTTTCTCCCCCCATGAAAAACGCCCCCAAAGCCAGGCGCCCGCCAAAACAAACATTCCACACATCAACGTCTTCCTTCTCGCCATCCCCCGGGAAATGGTTCACCCCCACATCGGCAGTCAAATCAATCAGGGGAATCAGAGGGTAATCGACCATGCCGGCAATGCCCCATCCAGTTTGGGTATCATCATTCAGTTCGGCATAGGGAAAAGAGGTCTTGACGCTCAGACCCAGCACTTTATCCTGACGACCGGGCCAGGTGTCGGCCGCAGCCGTACCAAAAAAGGCTCCCAGAAAGAGAACCACGAGAAAGCTCGATGCGAGAGAGTTCTTCCATGTCATGAGTTTTTTCCTTGTTTGAAAATGGATGAATTTCTGTACAGCATTCTTGAAAATTCCTCAAATAATGTCAATTCCAATTATCATTGAGGAATTCTGAATATTTTTCCGGCATTCAGTGCGTCATGTGTTAGATTTGGGTTAACGTATTCGATCCGAACTTCGGATCTCCATTGTTTCTTACAGGAGGATCGCCAGTGAGCCAAAAGGGTACCAAAAACATGGGCAAGGGATTGTTGCTGAAGAACTGCAACGTATTGGATTATTTCCCTGCCGAAATGGGTGCCGAAGCCTCTCCCAAGGTGGAAAAAGCCGATTTGCGCATCGATGGCGAGCGCATCATCGAGCGCGGCCCCGACCTGCAGCCCCTGCCCGGTGAAGAAGTCCAGGACCTGCAGGGCGTGACGGTCATGCCTGGTAATATCAACGGCCACGGACACATGTATTCCGCTCTGGCAGCGGGTATGCCCCTGCCCAAAACTCCTCTCGAAACCTTTACTGATATCCTGACCGAAGTGTGGTGGCCCCTGGATCGCAGCCTGGATGCGGAAGCCACTTATCTCAGCGCCCTGGCCGGCAGCTGGGATGCCGTGCGTTGCGGAACCACTCTGGTCTTCGATCACCACGCCAGCCTGGCCGCCGTCGGTGGCAGCCTCGACCGCATCGAAAAAGGCATGGACGAAGTGGGATTGCGCGGGTGCCTCTGTTATGAAGTGACCGATCGGGGTGGCAAAGGCCAGCGTGATATCACCCTGGCTGAGAACGAACGCTATTTGCAGAAGATTTCCGACAATCCTCAATCGGGTGTTGCCCGCTTCAAGGCCATGCTCGGCGCCCACGCCAGCTTCACCCTTGAAGAACGCACGCTCGAATTGATGGAAGGCATTTGCAGCCGCATGAACACGGGCATCCATATCCATCTTGCTGAAGGCACCACCGACCGTGAAGTGAGCCAGGATCGTGGCTGGCCAGATCCTCTGGACCGGCTGGCCAACTTTGGCCTCGTCAGGCCTGGCAGCATTTTTGCCCACGGGGTGGATCTGTCCCCCATCGACATGCAAACGTTGCAAGATAAAGGTGTTTGGCTGGTGCATTGCGGACGCTCAAACATGAACAACGGCGTGGGACGCGCTCCGGTGGACCGGTTCCCTAACAATTGTGGTCTGGGCACCGACGGCCTGGATGACAACCTTTGGGGAGAACTGCGCACCACTTATTTCCGGGGCAACGAAGGCGGCCGAGGCCCCCTGAGCCACCGAGCAGCCGCACAATTCTGGCTGGGCAACTACCGCATGGCCCGGGAAATCTTTGGCGAGCCTTTTGGCTGTCTTGACGCCGGAGCTCCCGCAGATTTCATCATTCTGGAAAATTTCCAGAAGACACCCCTGACCAGCGACACCTGGCTGAGCCATTTGCTCTTCGACTTCCATCCCTGGGATATCCATGCGGTGTATGTGGGAGGAAAGCGAATTTACCTCAATGGGGAAGCTCCGCCGGTGGAAGCAAAGTTGCTGCAGGAAACTGCCGCTCGTATGTGGAAGTCCATGGGCTGGAAGTCCTAGTCCTGAACTGAAAAGTCAGGATTTTACCGCAGCTTCGTTATAAAACGTGGCAAAAGCATTGTCATCCACCAGGATGTGCTTAGTCAGCCAGTTGGTTAAGAAGACCATCATATCTTTTGAGATGCGTTGTCCACTCTTCTCAAATTTTACCTGGAATTTGATCAGCTTGCCCTCCAGTTGCCGGTGTTGGGCCTGGTGCAATGAAATCTTGGGATAATCACATTCAACCATCAGTTTTTCTTCAGATTCAAAATGAATTTGAGTGTATTGCACCATTTGATTTAAAATTTCACTCATGACCCTCGTACCCTTACCGCTTTTCATGGCTTCATCCAGTTGGTTGAGAGTGGCTACCAATTGCTGGTGCTCATCATCAACCTGTTGGATTCCCACACACAAATCTTCGCTCCATGCCACTTCCGCCATAACCTTACTCCCCGACTCCAACTGGAATCGTTTCTACCGTTGTTTTTTCACTCATAAATTGTACATACCGTTGGTCCGAATCCAGGATGTGGTGCTTGACCCATGCTTCCAGTAAATTCCTCACGTTTTCCCGATGCATGATGCCGCTGTCCCCGATGAGTTGATCCACTTTCCTAGTCAAAGCCCGATGTTCGCCTATGTGCGCCTCAAGATCTGGGTATCCTAAACTTTCCAACAGACTTTCTTCGTGTTTGAAATGCTTTACCGTGTATTCGCGCAAATCACCCAAAACATCTCCCGCAACATCACCTGACTTATCTTCACTGGCCTTGAGACGATGGATCATGAGCAGAATGTGGCGGTGCTCTTCATCAATGGCCGGGATGCCAACTCCCAGATTTTTAGGCATATCAAAATCGTGACCATGCTTTTCCGTAACCCCAGGAGCCGCCACCACGTTAACCACCATGACCACCGCATCACCTTCGGCCACTTTGTGTTTTCCTTCTGGATCCTGATGCCGCACGCCTTCATCGTCAATGTGAGCCACGATGCGCAGAGCGCCGGATTTATTCCGGATCTCACTGATGGTGGTCCCGCCTTTGGAAAAGTTTCGATACACCTGTAATTCGTATCCCATGACGTCGGTGATTCGGCGGCGGTTATCAGCTTCATCATCTTTGCCCAGTTCCGCTCCCACCAGTCTGGCAATTTGACCGCCACCCAGCTGGGCCGGGTATACCACCCGGTCCACACCGGCGCGTAGCATCCTCGTTTCAATGGATTTATCTTCGCCCCGGGCAATGACCATCAAATTGGGATTCAAATCCCTGGCAGCCAGAGCCACAAACAAATTGTCCGAATCATTGGACAGGGCAGCCACCAGAATTGTAGCCCGCTCCACGCCGGCCTCAATCAAAGCCTCATCCGTGGTCGCATTGCCTGAAAGAACGGGGATCTCCATCAACTGGGCTCCATCCACCCGGCTATCATCCCGATCCACGATGACACATTGCACACCCATGTTTGTCAAGTCGCGGCAAATGGCCTGACCGATGCGTCCGTATCCACAAATGATGACATGGCTTTTCATTTTTGAAATTTTCGTTCCCATGCGGCGTTTCCTCCAGATTGCAAGAATATTGCCTTGCATCATTAAATGTCCCAATTGGGTCAAAATCGTGGCTGCTGAACCCAGTCCAAAAATGATGATCATCACCGTCAGAACACGGCCGGGCGTGCTCATGGTGTGAACTTCACTGAATCCAATGGTGGTCAAGGTGATGAGAGTCATGTAGAAGCCGTCAAAGAGAGTCCAGCCCTCTTCGACTAAGGTGTAGCCGACTGTGCCACCCATGATGACGAGCACCACCAAAATGACCAGTTGTCTCAGAAGATGTTGATTATCGAACATATCGCCTCAGCTGGGAAAAGAAACTCTTCTTTAATCCCCATTTCTATCGGCTGAGAACTCGGAAATTTTAGCTTTTTTGCTCACCACCACTGTCGATGATGAGTTTACCTTCGGGAGAAATATCGTCCACACTCCATTGGGGATCCCACACCAAGGCAACCTCCACCTTGTGCCCCTGGGCGCGGGCGGCCGCAGCGGCTTCATCCATCAGCACCGGCCCCACAGGGCAGCCCCGGGTGGTCAAGGTCATGGAAATAAGAAATCCGTCATCGCTGGGCGTCACAGACCGGATCAATCCCAAATCGACAATATTCACATTCAACTCGGGATCATTCACCCTGCGCAACGCATGCAGGATTTCTCCGGCTTCCCCTTCGAGGGTGTAAATGGAGTGGCTTGGTTTGGCCATGACGCCGCGTATTTTATCCAAAAAACTCATGATGCCTCAGTTCCGGGAAGAGATAACAATCGATTGTGCGCCTGCCAGGTGCGGAATGCCGTCACCATGATGGCACCGAGATAACTGATCGAGCTGATATTGCCCAGCAAAACGCCAGCGCGCCAGGTCCAGATGGAATCGAAACCGTATCCCACCAGAAGCAGAATTCCCGCCGCCATGGCCCCATAGGCCGAGAGCCGTGACAGGGACGGAGCACTCACTTGTTCAGGCAGGGGCGCATTCTGCACGTTGTCGGCAAAGGCATACGCCCAGAAAAGAAAAGGAATGATGCGCAATCCAATACCGTGCAAAACCGGCAAGGAAAAAATGACCAGCGAGGCCATAATGGCCAGAACCCCTGAGACACCTGAGAGCAACAAGGCCGCCACACCCAACAGTCCAAATATACCCATGAGGGCCATTTGCAAATCGGCACCCACTGATTTTCTCACCCGCCGCAGCAAGCTCAGGGACATGGCGATGGAGAAAAGAAGCGCACCAATCAGCCAGACCCAGGGCATTCCCAAGGCCATTCCCACAAACCAGAAAAGAGCCGCCGGTCCTAACATTTCTGGCTTTGGCTCAGGCGAGACCAGGAACATGGGCACCAGGATACTGGCCATGGCCACAATCCAGCCTCCAACCCAGCCAATGAGCAACAGAGACGCATGGATGGCAATGCTGTGGAAGGGGACCAGGCCCACGATGGGAGTTCCCAGTCGGTTCGTCAGGAGCATCAGACCGTACGCCAGTCCGGCCCAGAGGGAGAGTTCGGCCAGAATGATCCACATACGGATCATGCCCCGACCCTCGGCCGGAAAAATCTCACGCAGAACCATGACCGAACGAGCCAAAAGGGCTAGAACCACAAAGGTGGAACCAATCATGGACAGCAAACCGGGTTGAGTCCCTAACAATCCAAAGGTGAAAACGGCCGCTCCGGCAATGCCCATCACGTTGATGATGGAGCCCGCCATATTCCAGCCCTTTTTGGGCCGCACACCAGTAGCCACAGGCACCAGTTGCCACCCCATGCCCAGCATAGCCAGGGACAGAGTGCCTACAGTGATCAAATGGACTGCGGTCAGTAAAGGCCCGTTGGCATACCAGGCGGGGCTCGGGTGCCAGGCCCAAAGAACGGCCCAGGCCAAAACTTCAGCCACCAGACTGGCAAAAACCGGAGCCATCACCAGTTTGGAGGGCACCAGAGTTCGTACTTGTGCTGGAATCATGAAGCGGCTCGTTCAATCACGATGTCCACACCTTCGTCATGTTCGCTGGTGGTCCATTGGTAACCCAGCTCTTCCAAATGGGAGTATAGAATTGAGGGAACTCGCTGGTGTTTGATTGTCAGAGGTAAGACCATGTCTTCGTCCTCAAGAGCGCGCAACACATAAACCATGGGTTGTGGTGGCTCCAGCCCTCGCACATTGATGGTCCAACCGGAAGCATTTTTGTCCATTCGCTCCGCATCCAGGGCCACATCCTGGCCACTGCCAGCAAATTGTTTTTGGCCAGCAAACCAGAAGGCCACATGACAGGACTCGTCTTCCCAGCGGATCCAACTAACCCAGCCCTGCTTCTGCAGGACGCGGATCATGGGAGCCGGTTCAAAGCTGGCAATGAGCTCCAGAATTCCTCCGGTGGGCAATTCGCGGGTGGCGGCAATGATTTCCTTGAAGGGGTCTTCACCTTGGCCCAATTGTTCCCGCACATCCAGGATGGTCACCAATTCTGTTTTGAACCAGGGGGGCATGGCATCAGTTGTAATGTTACCCTTTTTCTTGGGCAATTCATCCGGAAGTCCAGGAATACTCATCACTGTCAGCATGGCTTCCGGATCAACCCCAGCAATTTTTGCGGCATCGGCGATGGTCACCAGGTGAGTCAATGTCCTGGACAAAATAGGGTTCTGAAGTTTTTTAAAAGCCGGGTGAAACGCGGGTAAGATCTCTTTGAGATCGGGCCGTTCCTTCAGGGCATCGGAAATTTTTGTATTCAGTGTGAAGGCCATGATGTTCTCCTCATTCGGACCCGGATTGAACGTTATTCGGTTTCCACGGGTTCAGCTGTCCCGCGACTTTCTTCATCCACAGCTTTAAGAATCGCTTCCAGGGCACGCCAGGGAAGGGTGGCGCATTTGACCCTGGCCGGAAAGTCTTTCACTCCACCAAACACAGCCAGTTTGCCCAGTCCTTCGGGGTCCGGCCGGGACTCATCATCGGTCAACATCTGCAAATACTGGTCGTTGATTTCACGAATTTCTTCGACACTGCGGCCCTTCAGAACTTCCGTAAGCATGCTGGAAGAGGCCGTAAAAATGGCACACCCATGGCCATCAAAACTCAAATCTTCGAGGACGCCGTTTTCGGCTTTAACAAAGAGAGTCAATTTATCACCACAAAGAGGGTTATAGCCGTCGGTACAACGGCACTGTCCCCCTTCGTGACAATCCATGGTGCGTTTGTTGCGGGGATTCTGGCCATGATCCAGGATCAGGCTCTGGTACAGGTCGCGCAGGTCACTCATTTTCCAAAAAACTTTCTGAGTTTGCCGATGGCTTCGCCCAAGGCGTCCAGATCAGCAGTGGTGTTGTAAATGCCTAATGATGCTCGCGTGGTGGCCGGAACCTGGAAACGTTCCATCACCGGTTGTGCACAGTGGTGTCCCGTGCGCACTGCCACATTTTCTGCACCCAGGAAGGTGCCCACGTCGTGGGGATGAATACCGTCGAGGACAAAACTGAAAAGGGTGGCTTTTTCTCTGGCCGTCCCAATTTGCCGCAATCCGGGAATGGCCCCCAGCAGTTCGTTGCCATAAATTTGCAAATGGTAGGCATGAGCTTCGATAGCGGCAAAACCAATGCCCTGAACATAATCAATAGCGGCTCCTAATCCAATGGCCCCGGCAATATTCGGGGTGCCTGCCTCAAAACGAGCCGGCAGCGGAGCATAAGTGGTTTTTTCAAAAGTAACGGACTCGATCATGTCTCCGCCCCCTTCATAAGGAGGCATCTTTTCCAGCAACTCCGCTTTACCATACAAAACGCCGATACCGGTGGGACCATATAATTTGTGGCCCGAAAAAACATAAAAGTCGCAATCCAGTTCCTGCACATCCACAGCCAGGTGAGGCACAGCCTGGGCCCCGTCCAGAATGACGGGCACATCCATGGCGTGAACCATAGAAACAATTTCTTTCACCGGGTTGATCGTGCCCAAGGCGTTTGACACATGAGCCACGGAAACCAGCTTGGTACGCGGCCCCAGAAGCTCGGCAAAAGCTTCCATATCCACTTCCCCTGCATCATTGATGGGAGCCACTTTCAAGACTGCGCCCGTGCTTTCGCACAACAGTTGCCAAGGCACAATATTGGAGTGGTGTTCCATATGAGTGATCAGGATTTCATCACCCTGGCCCAGACGCTGGCGGCCGATGGTGGAAGCCAGCAGATTGATAGCTTCAGTGGTGCCCCGCACAAAAATAATTTCTTTTTGATGGCGGGCATTGATGAACGTTTTCACCGTCTTGCGCGCCCCTTCATACCGGCGGGTAGCCTCTTCACTCAAATAATAGACGCCGCGATGAATGTTAGCATAAGCGGCGCCGTAAAAATCACTCACCGCATCCAAAACCACCTGGGGCTTTTGAGCGCTCGCCCCACTGTCCAAATACACCAGGGCATTATCCTGCCCAGCCGTCTGAAAAATGGGGAAATCGTCCCGCAACAGACCACCTTGCATGCGTTTCAACTGGCTTACGGAGGTGATGCCGCTCATGAAGCTTGTCCTCCCTGGCTGCCAGCCAAACGTTTGGTGATTTCTTCATCCAGGCTGGCGCGCACTGCTGCATCGTCCACCCCTTCCAAAATTTCATTGGCGAAGGCCTTGGCCAGCATCACCCTGGCGCTTGCGCTGTCAAAACCACGGGTACGCAAAAAGAAGATTTGTTCTTCATCCAACTGCCCAGTGGTGGAACCGTGGCTGCATTTCACATCGTCGGCGTAAATTTCCAGACGGGGAATGCTGTTGCTCACGGCATCGTCACTCAACAGAAGATTGCGGTTTGTTTGATGTGCATTGGTTTGCTGGGCATCGCGAGCCACCAAAATTTGGCCGTCGAAGACACCGCGAGAACTGTCATCAAAGAGTCCTTTGTACAACTCATGAGTTTCGCAACCCGAGACCAGATGGCCCACCCGGGTGCGCATATCACGCCGTTCAGAAGACCCCGCCATGCTCAGAGCCGTCAGGTTGCAGTTGGCTCCCTCACCGGCCAGATCCAGATGCAACTCCCGGCGCACAAGAGTGCCACTCATGGCAAACTCGCGACTGGTGTATAGGCTACCCTCACTCTGCCGCACATGAGTGCTGCCCATATGAAGGGCCTCGGCATTTTCGTTGATGAGTTTCAAATGCACAATGTTGGCATCGGGACCACAGAAGACTTCCGTCACCGGTGCGTTCAGCAAAGGTCCCTCGGCCAAGGTATCAAAATATTCGATGATGGTGGCACTGCTGCCTTTGCCGGCGCGGATCAAATTGCGCGGGGTCACCAATTTTCCGGCAACCTTTTCGTCAGTCAGAAAATGCAAGTGGATGGGTTGATCCAGGCTCACACCATCCTCCAGCTCCAACAGCAATCCATCGGTCCAATAAACGGAATTGAGGGCGGTCAAAGGTGCTTCTTCAGTGGAAGCCAACTCACCCAGACCAGTAGCAGAAGCTCCAGCCAGAGGGCGCAGGTTCACCCCGGTTCCCACACCTGACATCATGGAATTATCCTCAGAGAAGACACCATTGATAAAGACCAGACGCAGACCTTCGGTTGTGGGCAGATTGACAATGCCCTTAACAGAGTCCATGGGCCCACTGGGGACAAAACGACCATCAGCAAACAAGCTGGTATCGCAATATTTCCATTCTTCACGGCCGCGAAGGTCAAATCCCATAGTCATGAAGTGATCGAAGCCACGTTTGCGCAAGGCAAACACTGATGGGTGCTCATCCCCGGCAGCAGGCATCTGTATATTGGGGACGGCCGCCATGGCTGCCGTGTTTCCTTTTCCTGCGGTCATCACGACACGCCCTCCTCAATCCAGGAATAACCCTTCTCTTCCAGTTCCAGCGCTAACTCTTTGCCACCGGATTTCACGATGCGGCCACCGGCCAATACATGCACCTTGTCGGGTACGATGTATTCCAGCAAACGCTGGTAGTGGGTAATGACCAGGAAGCTGCGTTCTGGATCCCGCAGAGAGTTCACTCCCTCACTAACCACCCGCAAAGCATCGATATCAAGTCCCGAATCTGTCTCGTCCAGAATGCTGAGAGTGGGCTCCAACATGGCCATCTGGAAGCACTCGTTGCGCTTCTTTTCACCACCGGAGAATCCCACATTCAGGGAGCGTCCCAGTAGGTCATTTTTCAATCCCATGACCTTCATTTTGCCACCAGCCACAGCGGAGAAATCGAAGGCATCGTAAGGCGGCTCGCCCCGATGCTTGCGGCCGGCGTTCACCGCTGCCCGCAAAAATTCTTCATTGCTGATGCCGGGAATTTCCACCGGGTACTGGAAAGCCAAAAACAGGCCCTCCAAAGCACGCTGCTCCGTATTCAAGTCCAGAAGGTCCTGTTCCTTGTAAGAGACTTCTCCTCCGGTGACTTCGTAGTTCTCATTGCCAGCCAACACTTGGGCAAGAGTGCTTTTTCCCGAGCCGTTGGGCCCCATGATGGCGTGCACTTCTCCGGGTTTCATCTCAAGATTGATCCCCTTGAGGATCTCCTTGCCATCAATACTTGCACTCAGATTCTTAATACTCAGCATTTGCTTTCTTACTCCTTGTATTCCAAATGAACAGGCGGATTACCCGACACTGCCCTCCAGGCTGACGCTTAATAGTTTCTGGGCTTCTACGGCGAATTCCATGGGCAACTCCCGAAAGACTTCCCGGCAGAACCCGTTGACAATCATTGACACCGCTTCTTCGGTTCCAATTCCCCGCTGGTTGCAGAGGAAAATCTGGTCATCACCGATGCGGGTGGTGGTCGCCTCGTGCTCCACCTGGGCCGAACTGTTGGCCGACTCTATATATGGGAAAGTGTGGGCTCCGCATTTGTCGCCCAACAACATGGAATCGCACTGCGTGAAATTGCGGCCCCGAGCAGCCTTCTTCCCCATGCGCACCAAACCCCGGTAGGTTTGATCCCCTTGACCGGCGCTGATCCCCTTGGAGATGATGGTGCTGCTGGTATCGCGTCCCAGGTGAATCATTTTCGTGCCTGTATCGGCTTGTTGGTGGTTGTTGGTCAAGGCCACCGAATAAAACTCACCCTTGGAACCATCGCCCTTCAAAACACAACTGGGATATTTCCAGGTGATGGCCGAACCAGTCTCCACCTGGGTCCAGCTAATACGAGAGCGATCCCCGGCGCACATGCCCCGTTTGGTCACAAAGTTGTAGATACCGCCAACACCATTCTCATCACCGGGATACCAGTTTTGAACGGTGCTGTATTTGATGGTCGCATCGTCATGTGTGTAGAGTTCGACCACCGCGGCGTGCAGCTGGTTTTCATCTCTCTGGGGAGCGGTGCAGCCCTCCAGATAGGTCACGCTGCTACCTTCTTCCGCTACAATCAGTGTGCGCTCAAATTGGCCCGTGCTGGCTTCATTGATGCGGAAATACGTGCTCAGATCCATGGGGCATTTGAGCCCTTTGGGAATGAAAACAAAAGAACCATCAGTGAAAACAGCGCTGTTCAGGGCTGCGTAATAGTTGTCCGTGTAGGGAACAATTTTGCCCAGATATTTGCGAACTAAATCCGGATGTTTGCCCACGGCTTCAGAAAGCGGCATGAAAACCACTCCCATGGCGGCCAGCTTGTCCTGGTGCGTGGTGGCCACCGAAACACTGTCAAAAACAGCATCCACAGCCACATTTTCCAGGCGCTTTTGTTCATCCAGGGAAATGCCTAATTTTTCATAGGTGGCCAGCAATTCAGGATCCACTTCATCCAAACTCTGTTTGGTTTCTTTTTTCTTGGGAGCCGAATAATAGCTGATATCCTGAAAATCGATTTTAGGAAAACCAACCTTCTGCCAATTGGGCTCTTCCATCTGTTGCCAGTGGGCAAAAGCCTTCAACCGGAATTCCAGCATCCATTCGGGCTCATTCTTTTTAGCCGAGATGAAGCTGATGACTTCTTCATTGATACCAGGAGGCAAGGTGTCAGACTCAATGTCAGTCACAAAACCCCACTTGTACTGCTCCGAAGCCATCTCTTCGAGCATCTTCTTTTCTTCACTCATTTCAACCTCGGGCCGCTTGTTTCAGGCAGAGTTCCCGCCATCTGGGCCAAGTTGTAACTTTCTAAAGTATTTCGCATCAGCTGGTTGACCATGCTCCAATTGTCACGCAAATCGCAGTTCTGAACCTTGCAGTCACAGCTCTTTTCGCTGGCGCACTCCGTCATGGAGATCGGGCCTTCAAAGGCTGCCACCATATCCATTAAGGTTATGGATTCCGGACTCCGAGCCAAGCTGTAGCCGCCTGTGATGCCACGGGTTGAAACCAGCAGGTTCTCCCCCGTCAAAACCTTCAATATCTTACGCACCGTAGGCAACGGTAAAGCCATGTCTTTGCTTAAATTAGGCGCTGTAACTTGCAAATTCTCCTCAAGTCCGGCCAAGCGGGTCATGAGGGCAATTCCATAGTCTGTAAGCTTTGTCACACGAATCATTTGTCTTCCTGACTTTCAAACTTAACCAATATGGTCAAGTTTTATAGTTGACAAAATAAGTGCTGTTTCAAATGAAGCAAGAGAAAAATAACCTTTTTTAGGGATTTACTTAGCTCAGGTCGAAAAAGGGGCTTACGGAAGAGCCAAAGGCTAAAGCCCACCCCTGGATACCCGATACAAATAATGCCATGCCTCGGAGGGACCTGTTGGTATTGGCGATTTTAACGTGGTTGATTATTGGAGAACTCAATGACTGAACGGGAAAAAGGTTCTGGTATGCGACTGAAAATCAAGAGAAACAAAAGCCATGCGTTGCTACTAGCCGTGTCTATTCTGGCCATTCTTCCCACCCTGGCGTTGGCCGATGACTATCTGGCCACCGGCTTCTACACGGGAAACGGAAACGCCACCCAGTCCATAACGGGGCTCAATTTCCAGCCGGATTTGGTGATCGTCAAATCGTCTGAAGCCAAACACGCCCACATCCGAACCTCCAATATGCCTGCTGGCAAATCTAAGCACCTTGCCAAAGGTGCCCCTCTAAGAGACGATGAAATTGTCTCCCTGGATCCCGACGGGTTCACCGTAGGTGATAAAAACGACAGCAATGATGATGGAGTGCAGTACCACTGGGTCGCCATGATTGCTCGTGATGGCACCATGGAAGTGGGAACATATACAGGGAATGGAAATGATTTCCGTGAAGTGGGCCTGGAAAACATGTTTCCTGATGCCGTATTGGTCATGAGCGCCCAAAATGAATATCCCGTTTTTCGGCATACGGATATGGACAATTTCACAGGCTACACCCTCGATGGCGGCGGGGAAGTTGCCAATACTTTCGCCTTCTTCGGAGATAATAAATTCACCATCCGCACTGCCAAAGAAGTCAACCAGACCGGCCACTCCTATTATTACGTCACCTGGAAAGCTGAACCCAATGTCCTGGAATTTGGCAACTATACCGGCGTGGGAGCTTCAGGCCAATCCATCACCGGATTGAACCTCCAGCCTAATTATCTTTGGATTTCAAGCAATACCGATGTGGCATCAGTGCATCGCCCGGCAACACTGGCCGGTGACGCCTCGCTCTATTTTTCAAACCGGGGAGTTCAGAACAACCTCATCACTGCCATCAACGATGGAGGGTTCGATGTTGGAGGCGCGGCTCAAGTCAACAATCCAGGCGAAGATTATTTTTGGCTGGCTTTCTCTAATCCCACGTCCTCAGCCGATTTGAGTGTGGCAATCACTGCAGACAACGAAACACCTGACGAAACCGATACCATAAACCTGACTGTGACCACGACCAATCTGGGCCCTGCCCTGGCCACCGGTGTGCAAGTGACTGATGTCCTTCCCGCCGGATTGACCTACCAATCGGCCGCCCCCTCTCAAGGCACTTACGACGATGGCACCGGTGTTTGGGATATTGGCAATATCATTTCCAGCCAGAGCCAAAACCTCGTCATCACCGCCACAGTGGATGCGGGCACCGGCGGCACCACTTTGACCGAAACAGCTTCTGTAACTGCTACGGATCTCGACGACCCTGACAGTAGCAATGACAGTTTCTCTTTAGACATCACCGTTTTGGAAGTGACTGGTACCGACCTGGAGCTATCCATGTCTGTAGACGATGACACCCCAGATGAAGGACAGGCCTTCACCTATACCATCACCGTCTCCAACAACGGCCCTGATAACGGCACCAATGTTCAAATATCAGACTCCCTTCCTGGGAATCTGACGTTCAATTCTGCCGCTCCCAGCCAGGGAAGTTACGACGATGGAACCGGTATCTGGTCTTTTCCCAGCCTCAATGGAGGCGACAACCACACCCTCTCCTTGACGGTCACGCCCCAACCGGGCACCTCAGGCGCCACCATCAGCAATACCGCCACCATCACCACTCTGGACCAAATCGACCCAAACAACACCAACGACAGCCACTCATTGGATATCACGGTCACATCCGCAGATCTACAAATCTCAAAACTTGTGGATGATGCCATACCCACTGAAGGCGCCACCATCAACTACACGGTACTGGCCACCAACCAGGGTCCTTCTTTTGCCAGCAATGTTCTGGTAGACGATGTCCTGCCAGCGGGCGTCAGTTTTGTCTCTTCTGCTGCCAGCCAGGGCACTTATAACAACGGTACAGGGGTTTGGAATATCGGCACCCTGGCCAATGGCGAAACCCAGAATCTGACCATCACAGCCACCGTCGACGCCGCCATGGCCGGAAATACCATTTCCAATACCGCCGCCCTCAACAGCATCTCCCAGGCTGAATTGAATCCCGGCAACAATACCAGCACAGCCGACATCACCGTCAGCGCCGCGGGTTCCATTGATCTGCAACTGACCAACGCCGTAGACACGCCCGCACCAAATGTTGGCGAGACAGTCACCTACACATTGACCTTAATTAACAACGGAGGCGCCGGGGCCACCGGTCTTGAAGTTTCCGATTTACTGCCCGCTGAGGTTGCCTTCGTTTCCGCCATGACCAACAAGGGCAGTTACGATGAAGCATCGGGTTTCTGGACCGTGGGAGATTTAGCCGATGGATACCAGGCTATCCTGAACATTCTTGTGCTTGTGGAAGCCGGGGCCATTGGATCCACCGTCACCAATACGGCCAGCATTTCTGCCGCCGATCAAATTGACCCTGATAACAGCAACAACACCGCCAGTGTAAGCGTGTTTGTTCCTGCCTGTGACCTGCAGATAACCAACTCTGTAGATAATGCCAATCCTGCGGTGGGTGAAACCATTGCTTTCAATGTGACCGTCACCAATTTCGGTCCCAATGCAGCGTCAAATGTCGAAATCACCAATACCCTTCCCCCGGGAACGGTCTTCGATTCCGCCTCCATGAGTGCCGGAGCTTATGACGATGCCACAGGAATCTGGTCATTTCCCAGCCTGAACCCTGGTCTGTCCCATAACATCTTCATCCAGGCCTTGGTAGGATCCGGTGCAGCAGGTTCCACCGGGTCCAACTCCGCAATCATCACAAACTTCTCCCAGGCTGATCCTGACTATTCCAACAATACGGCCACCGCCGACATCACGGTTCCTGGAGCTGACCTTTCCCTGGACCTGGCGTCCAATGTAGCCGTGGCCTTCGAAGGATCTGAAGTGGATTTCACTCTGACTTTGAACAATAGCGGACCTGATAATACGACGGCTGTTGTGGTGTCCCATCAGATCCCCGCCGGATTGGGCTTTGTCTCCGCCATTCCCAGCCAAGGCTCCTACAATCAAGGAACCGGTCTGTGGGTTGTAGGCCCACTGAACAATGGCCTCACCGCAACTTTGGACCTCACGGTTTCTGTAGAGGGAGGAGCCGCCGGCACCATCATCGCCAGCACAGCTTTCATCAGCGCCGTGAATCCTGAGGATCCCGACGCCGCCAACAATACAGATACAGTGAGCATCACGGTACCCACCGGTGTGCCTTCTGGAAATTCCATCTGGCCTCTGGTCGGCACAGCGGCAGAAGTTCTGCCCGGCGCCCTGGTCCAGCAACAGGTTCTCACCTTTGCCTTCACCAACCAAAGTGCCCAAACTGATACTCTGCACTCCATGACCATCACCAACCTGACCGAAGGGTCAGGAACTTTGGCGGAGATGGACGCGGAATGGCAACCTCTGACGCTCACCCACCAGTTGAGCACTCCCATTGAAGGGGAAGAACCTGCCGATAAGATTTTCCGATCTTTCACCGATGGATTGGCGATCTTTGACAACCTGGAATTGGTCATCGCCCCGGGTGATACTCTGGAAGTGACCCTGCAGGCCAATGCATCCCTGGAAGCACGGGATTCTGCGCACCTGCAAGTGGGAATCGTGCAGCCAGAAAATCTGGATTTCACCGCACCCTACGGCTTGGTCTTGGACTGGCCTTTGGTGAGCGGGCACATTCTCAACGTGAACGGGTTTGTGGCAGCCCAAGCCGCTGTTATTCCCATGGAAAGCGGTTTGCTGGCCATCGGATCCCAGCAAAATCTGGCCCTCACAGTGGATCTCCCCAACAATGGCTATCTTGACGATACCCTCTACGGAATATCCCTGCAAAACCATGGCTCGGCAGAACCCGGTTCTGATATTAGCGGTATGCAAATCTGGGCCGATGAAGGGGATGGAATCTTTGGCCCCGATGACCTGCTCATGGGTTCCACCATTCACTCGGGCGACCTCTGGCAGCTGACCGGACTCAGCCAACCTGTGTCCTCCACAGGATTGCGCATCTTCATTTCCGTAGACATTGCGGAAACAGCACTGCCATCCCGGGATATTCGCCTCAGCCTGCCCGTGGGCAACGGCTACGCGGTGGAAATGTTCAGCGGCAATGATGGTCCTGTGGATATTGCCCTGGAAAACCCCAGCACCTTGGGTATCAGCGACACAGATCGCATCATTCTCTTTGCCGAATGGTCCCTTTCCGGAACCACCCTGCCTGGCATCAAAGACGCCACTCTGTTGCAATTCCTGCTGACCAACACCTATGCCGATGACCGGCAAATGCAATCGCTCACTTTCACCAACACCACCGAAGCCATGGGCTCAACCACCGAGCAGCGGGACGCCACTTGCCAGCAGGTGTACCTCGTGTGGGATGAAAACGACAATGGAGAACTGGACGAATTGACGGTGGATAGCCGCCTGGCCAGTGGAATTTTTGTGGATGGCCAAGTGACCTTCAACGGCTTGGACCTGGATCTTTTAGCCGGCGCCGGAACCCGCCTGTTTGTCACCGCTGACCTGGATCTCAACTCAGTTGCCGATGGAAACCGTATCAAAGGCCAGCTGCAATCCATCTCGGATATCAACATTTCCGGCTCCACCGTGGTGGCCACCTGGCCTCTGGAATCGGGCGCCGAGTGGTTGATCAACGGTATGATCGCTGAACAAATCACCAATCAAAACGTTAACATCCTGACCCTTGGCCCCGGAGAGGGGCCAGTTCTGGCCATGGACCTTTCCATTCCTGCTAACGGGTACGCCCCCGATGAATTGATCGGCATCAGTTTGCACAACGAAGGTTCTGCCACTTCACAAGATCTGCTGCTGGCAGAGCTATGGGAAGATGGCGGCGACGGCGTATTCAACGCCGGATTTGGTGATGATATTCTTTTGGGACCACTGACGCTCTCGGGTAATACCTGGTCCAGCACCGTTCTTTCCCAAGTCATCCCGGTGGATGGGACCCAACTCTTTACCAGCATCACTGTGTCTGACACGCCACAGGACTCCGTCACCGTGAAACTGGGGCTCCCCGTGGGCGGGATCACCGTTTCTTCCGGAAACGACGGCCCCGTGGATCAATCTGTTCCAGGTACAAGCAACCTGGTTATCAGTACTTCCCCCCTGCGCACCTCGGTGGTCTTTGATGAAAAAGCCACCAACACAGGGCAAAACGGGACCATCACCATGAGCATCCGCAACGCAGGCAGCGATACCGTCACCGACATCCTGCCCGTATTGGATTTGGCCTCCGAAGAAAATCTGATTTCCCTTTTCGCCCCAACCCCATCCAGCATTACTGCTTTGGCCCCGGACAACGAGGCCACTTTCACCTGGGAATACACCTCAGACAGTCCCGGTGAAGTTGTGATGGAAGGCAACGTCCAAGGCGTAGTCAACGGCAGCCAGGTGCGCCGGTCCATCATCACCCCCACCTCAACTCACCAGATCTATACACCGGTTCCCAACTTGGCCCTTTACCCCACCGCAAACCTCCCGTTCTCCATCAACCGGGGACAGCAGGGCGTAGTGCCTCTGACTTTGACGTTCATCAACCCCGGTGGGGCTGACGTAGCCAATGCCGCCCTATCTTCCCTCCGCATCCGCCTGCAGGAATCCGCCGATGGAGTCGGCATTGTGCCTGCAGATTTACTTGAGCATGTGGTGGTGGCCGAGGGTACAAATATCTACTACGAATCGTCGGATATCCCCACCAGCGGGAGCGACCTCAATCTTGAATTCAGCGAAGATGTCATCATCACGGGAACCGAACCCGTAACCTTGAGCCTGCGTCTGGACCTGCGATTGAATTCCGTAGTGCCATCTTTCATGATCTCCATTGAAGACGGCACATGGTTGGCCAGCAATGATGCAGTGGATGGTTCACCCCTGACGGTCCTTTCGGGCGATGGGTCCTTCCCCGTGCACACGGGCCAGGCCACTTTGGTCTCTCAGGCTGTTGGTCTGAATGTAGCCATTAACCCCCTGGACGAAGGTCACACTGTTCCTGGCCAGAGCGATATTCTTCTGGCAGAAATTAATCTATCCCAAACGGTGGCTGACGATAGTTCTTCATCCATCGACCTGGGTCGATTGGCCTTCAAATTCCACGACGTGGATGGAAATCCTCTGGAAGACCCTTCCCTATACTTCAACAACCTGAGTTTGCAGAGTGCCTTCCAGGAACACTTTTCGGGAGCGCCGGTGGTGGAAGCCGATTCACTGACTGTTCTGCAGTTATCTGCGCCGGTGACCATCTCCGGAAGCACCACCCTGGTCCTGAGATTAATCGGAAATCTGGCCGAAAATTCTCCCTTGGGCCAAGTGACACCTCTTCTGGGGTCAGTGGATTATTTTGATGCCCGGGATGGCAATATGAACAACTCCGTCCCAGTGTATTTCACCACAGAACCAGAAGGACCAGTGCTCAACATCCTGGAGCCAGCTTCGGCTTTAACTGCTATGGGAACCGGTACCATGCCCGCCCAGGTCTCCCAGGGTACACGGGATCTGTCGGCCATGACTCTGACTCTGGCCAACCCCGGTTTGGCCACCAGTTCATCCGCCACCTGCGATACCATTGTCTTGGAATTTTATGATGCCTCCCGGCTCCCCTTGAACACAACTCCTTATCTGGATCGCATCCGGGTCAGACACGGAACAGTGGAGCTGGCAGCTCAAATCGACCCCGTCACCAACAATGGCATGATAGCCCTGCCCCTCAGTGGACTCCTGCTGGCTCCGGCGCAGCAAGCTGATCTGACCATTAGTCTCGACTTCAAACCTGAAGCCCCCACCGGCACCATGGAATTGGTGGTCAGTGCCGATGGTATCAAAGCCTTCGACACAATTTCCGGGCAAGTGCTCGAAATTCAAGCAGCAGATGGTAGCACCATGCCCCTTTCCTCAGGTGTAGGAACCATTGTGGCCCCAGCCGATGAACTGAACGTAGCAGTGGCCGATCTGATGCCTCCACTGCTGGTGCCGGATGGACGTTTTTACCCCGTCTTCTCCCTGAACTTTACCAACCCGGCAGAAGAAAACAGTGGGGGCATTCAAATCAATGGCCTGACGTTCACCCAAAATGCCGTCCGGTCCGAAACCCCCAACTTGGGTGAGATGTTGCAATCCGTACAACTGGTCCATAATGGCACGGTCCTGGCTATAGCCACCGACCTGGATCAAACGGATTCCTTCATTCATCTGGTTCCCGATTCATCCCGGGTTGTGGATGCGGATCAAAATATCGAAGTCCAGGTTGAGGTCTTACTCAGAGACAACGCCCCCCCGGGTTCATTGAGTATGGTCTTAGCCGAAGATGGTGTGGATGCCGGCCCCCCAGGTGGAATAGGCACCAGTGTGCGGGTGTTGGCTGCCAGTGGCCAGAGTTTCCCCTTCGTTTCCGAATCCGGAAACATCGGAGGAGCCTCTCTGGCCGAAAGTTACGCCAACTTCCCCAACCCCTTTGCTGCGGGTCGGGAACCGACAACTTTCGCCTTCTCTCTCTTGCAGGACGCAAAAATCAACCTGCGCATCATGACTCCTCATGGAGAGTTGGTGACAACCATCCTCCAGAATGAACAACGCCCCGCCGGCTTCTATCAAAGTGATCTTTGGCAGGGCTATAACGGTAACGGATCCCCAGTGCAAAACGGTGTTTACCTGGCAGAATTGGTGGTCCAATACAGCGACGGAACCAAAGAGCGAATTCTGCGGAAAGTGGCGGTGGTACGATGAAACGCCATACGCTGAAAACAGCAATTCTGATGACCATTCTCTCATTGAGTTTCCTCGCAAGTTCAGCCTATGCACTGGATGATGGTGGAGGACGATCCGTGTTTTCCAGGGGCGCGGGCGAACGAGCCCTGGCCCTGGGTGGCGCCTACTCTGCCCTGGCCAACGATGCTTCGGCCATGATCTGGAATCCTGCGGGCCTGGCCCGTCTGGACCGCAAAAACATCTACGCCAGCCACACGGATTTGATTGGCATGGGGTTCAGTGAACAACTGGGCCTGGTGGCATTACCCAGCTGGAAACTGGGAACCTTTGGTATTGCTTTCCGCCGTTTCGGTGTCGATGGCATCGAAGGACGGGATGATCGCGGAACCATATACGACGACAATTTGGAAGATTCGGAAACCCAGGTCATGCTGGGATACGGCCGAAAAATTGGCGGCGTCTGGGATGTGGGATTGGCCCTCAAATACCAGCAACATAGTTTGGCTGGTTACAGTGATGGAGCCCCTGGCCTGGACATGGGTATCATGGTCAAACCCCTTCAGTTGGCCGGCGGAAAATCCAACTTAGCCAATGGAGTCAGTGCTGGATTTGCCATTCGCAACCTCATTGAACCCAATATCCGCCTGGTGGAAGACAGCGTCAAAGATCCTACCGGCTTGCGTTTTGGCATGGCCTATGATGGCGACCTGAGCAAAAACATCCACCTGGTTTTGTCTTCTGATATCGAAAAAACACGAGAGATGGACACACGGATTCACGCTGGTGGAGAAGTGCGCCTGTTCAATCTGATGGCCCTGCGTGTGGGGTCCAATTCGGGCATGATGACAGCTGGTGCCGGATTCCGCGTCAGCAATTTGGCCGTGGATTACACCTTCGAAGACAACCCCCTGGAAACGGTGCATCGATTTGGACTGGGCATGGCTTTCGGGCAGTCCACCGAAGAGAAACGCCAAGCCAGTTTGAACGCCCAGGAAGCCGCCCTGCAAAAGCAATTGGTGGCCGCCTTTATGAAGGAAAACCAAAGCCGTATCCAAACTATTTTGGGCCAGGCTCAACGCGCCTTGGACGATGGCCAATATCAGGACGCCCTGCAATTTGTGGAGACAGCCAGAGTTCTGGATCCCGGATATGCCGACCTTGACGCTCTGGAAGGGGAAGCCTACTTCGGCCAGGGAAAAACGCTGGAATCCCAGCGCAATCTTGCCGAAGCAACTATTGCCTATCAACGCTGCCTGAACAGCACACCGGATCACGCCGAAGCGGCCAATAGACTGGCCGCCGTTTCCAAACTCAGCAACCAGGAAGCTGCCCGATCCGATGTCATCCGCAAACAGTTTGAGAGTGCCCTCGAAGCCTACGCGCAGGGTGACTTCCAAAAAGCCAAAAAAGGATTCACCAAGGTTCTGGAAATAAGCCCCAACGACAATGAGGCTGAGGCTTTACTCCAAAGTACCATGCAGACCTTGGAGCTGAGAGCTGATTCGCTCATTGACCAGGCCCAGGCCCAGGCCCTGACCGGTCATTTTGCAGAAGCACGGACCATTCTCCAACAGGTTTCCCAGATGTCTCCCGGGCATATGGGGCTAGCCAATGCCACTCAGTTTGTTGATGAACAAGAGAGATTGCTGGCTTCAGCCCAAGAGGCGGCCAGGCAAGCGGAGCATGTTAGTGAACCGCGTCCGGCGCCCACTGTGGCCACTGCCGCAGTCATCATCAAACCCACCTTTGCCGCACTTTCAGCGAAAGATCAGAAAGAAGTGGCCGATCTCTATATCAAAGGCATGCAGGCGGTAAAAAACAACCGCCATGAAGATGCCATCCGGTATTGGGAATTGGTGTGGTCCAAGGCCCCTGACTATCAGCAGGTTTCTCAGAATCTGAAACAGGAATACCTCGACAAGGGCATGGAAGCCTTCGCCGAAGGACGCTTGGATCAGTCCATTGAAATCTGGGAAAAAGCCAGGAATGTGGCTCCCAACGACGCCAGAACCCAGGGCTATTTGGCCCGGGCTTACGAACACAATTCACGGATCCGTGAAATCAAAGGTAACTATTGATGGGTAAATCTGGAGAAAAAGGATTCTTTATCAGCCTGCGCTGGGGCGCCACCTTTGCGGCGGCCAGCTTGGTGGCCATCACCGTCATAGTGGTGGCCTATGCCAATGAGCGCAACATGCGTGAAGCCTTGGTTCATGATGCTCAGGCGCAACTCGTATTGGAAGCCCGCAACCTGGCCATCACCAGTTCCACCGCCTTGTTGGGTGAGTTCCCTGAACTCACCCTGGCCCCTCTGGTCAAAGATATTCTCAACGACCGACCGGAAATCCTGGAAGTGGTGATCACTAACCATGAAGGAAAAATTCAAGGTTCTCCCCACACCCGGGAAATTGGCACTGTCTGGCAAAAACCGGACAATCTGATGGTTCTCGACGGTTTCACCATGCTAGCTGCGGGCGAAAAGTTGAGCCAATCACAGAGCATCATCATGGTGGAGTGCCCCATCCATTTGGATAATGAATCGGACCTGGGCTGGGTGGCCATCGTTCTGGATAAAAAGTTTATCGAGAGCAAGATCCTCGCGACCCGTAAAACCCTCCTCACTATTGCCGCAGTCCTGCTGGTTATTGCCATGGTGGTGACTTCGGGCTTGATGTCCTTGCTCTTCCGTCCTATCTCGCAATTGCGGGAAGGGTTGAATCGCATTGGTCAGGGTGATCTGAACTCACCCATGCGCATTAAAGACTTTACTGAATTGGGACTTTTGGGACATTCGGTCAACAACATGGCCGCCGAGTTGAAGACGTCCCAAAACCTGGCCGAGGCTCGTGAGCAGGAAGTCATCGATACCCAGAAGGAAGTCATTGTCACTTTGGGACAAGTGGTGGAAAATCGGTCTTCGGAAACCGCCAACCACACAGTTCGGGTGGGCGACATGAGTTATCAATTGGCCCTACTGGCTGGCCTTCCCCAAGAGGAAGCCGAATTGATACGCATGGCATCCCCCATGCACGATGTGGGCAAAATTGGCATCCCCGATAGTGTACTCAATAAACCCGGACAATTGACCGACGAAGAATACAAGACAATGCAAGCCCACCCAGGCATTGGTTTCCAAATTTTGAACAAGTCTCAACGGACGGTATTAAAGGCCGCTGCCATCATTGCCCATGAACACCACGAACGATGGGACGGCAAAGGGTATCCGCGAAACATCAAAGGTGAAGACATTCATATTTATGGCCGCATCGTGGGTTTGGTGGATGTCTTTGATGCCATCTTCAGCGACCGGGTCTATCGTAAGGCCATGCCTCTGGAAAAAGTCCTCAAGATTATGCGGGAAGAAACCGGGCATCATTTTGACCCGCGACTGGGAGAGATTTTCCTGAATAATTTGCCCAAGTTTTTGGCTATTACGGAACAGTATCAGGATTCTTCGAGCCAACAACGAGAGCCCGTTGCGCAACCGGAAAAAGTTTCTGTTTGACCGAGCACGATGCTCGGAACTAACAAAAAAGAGGGGCCGGAATCATATTCCCGGCCCCTGCTCTTTTTTTAGGTTGATGACTTTAAATCACCAGTGAAGTGTCTTTCATCGCTGCAATCAATGCCTCACGCACGGTATCGAGCTCTTCCACGGGAACCTGGCAAGTGCCCACCCGAGTGTGGCCACCTCCACCATATTCCAGCATCAGTTTACCCACATTAGTTTGGGACATGCGATTCATAATGCTGTGCCCGCAACTGAAGACAATCTTCTGCTTTCCACGACCCCAGAAAATCCGCAACGAAATGTCCTGGTCAGGGAACATGGCGTATTCCTTAAACCTGTTGCCCACCTTGATATTATTGACACCCAGCAAATCAATCACCAGAACATTACCCTCCACACGGGAGTTCTCCTGAATCATTTCCTGGTATTCCTTTTCCTGGGAAAAGTAACGCGTCACCCGTTCGGCAATATCAGGCAGCTGAAGAATATGTTCCGGAGAAAAGACCCGGCAATATTGGATGAGATCAATCATCAGTTGGTAGTTGGAAATGCGGTATTCTTTGAAATATCCCAGGCCTGAGCGTGGGTCCATAAGAAAAGAAAGCAAGACCCAGCCCGAAGGTTTGAGGATGTCCTGCATGCCCAGCTGACCGCTGTCACAGCGATCCACAGCCTTCATCATCCCATTGTCATCAAATTTGCTGAATCTCTCTTTGCCGCCGTAAAAATCATAGATAACCCGGGCGCAGCTGGGCACAATCCTGCTGGATCCTTCGTAGCTATGTTCTTTGAAAATGGTGAGCCTTTCATGTTCGCTGGAATGATGATCAAACCAAAGTCCACAGCCCGGCACAAAAGGCACGTTGGCCAAGACATCATTGCTGTTCACCTCAATCTTTCCGTCCTGCAGATCTTTGGGATGGATGAATTCGTATTCATCGACAATTCCCGCTTCAACCAACAAAACAGCGCAAGCCAGGCCATCAAAATCGGATCGTGTCAACAGTCTCATGAGAGAGCTCCTTGTAAGAAAAATTGTTGGAAATATTATCGGCCAATTCTGTACAAGCTTGATATATTTGACAAAAAAGCCCTTGCCGAAATAACCGGCAAGGGCTGAAAACAGTAGCAATCCCTTGGGGAACTATTGTTCTTTCAATGGATTAGCCTGAACCCAACGGTCATAAATCACCAGGGAAACGGCCGTGGAGGCTGCCAAAATCGCAAAGACAATCCACATCACATCAGGCTTGTCGATTCCGCCCCGCTCAACAGGTCCAAAATGTTGGTACATCACACCGGAGAGCAGACCGCCGAACAAATGACCCAAAGCCGTACACCAGTAGAAATAGCCCATATACATGCCCACTTTTCCCGGAGGAGCAATACGGCCGGCGTATTCTTTACTCTTGGGTGAGGCCATCATTTCCCCCACGGAGAAGACCAGGATAGCCGCGACGATAATCCAGCCGCTCTGTCCCAGCATAAAGACCAGGAAGCTGATGACGGTGACCACGACACCGTTAATAATGGTGTTCAGAGGCTTCACGTTACGAATCAGATAAGAAATACCAATCTGTCCGAGGATGATGCCAAAGGCATTCAAATTGATCAGGTGCTCGGGTTTGACCTGACCGTTTTCAAGGAAAGCCTGGCCCCAGTTGCCCGTGGAGATCCCCATGCTTTCAAAGAGACCGGTGATGCTGCCGGCAATGGGCGTCAGGGATTTGATCAAATCTGATGTGTCGCCGTAGTCTCGAATGTATTCGGGCAGAGTGAGAAATATTTGATTGAAGCTGGTCCAGAAGCCGGCCATCAGCAGCAGGAAGACCATATAACGACCTTCACCCACCTTCATGGGTTGGGCCAGCCAGAACCCTTCGCCCACCTTTTTGCCAGCAGCCCGCAAAATAAAATCCAGGCCAATGTTCAGGACAATCCAAACCAGGGAAATAGGACCGATGAGTTTAAAGTCCCACCACTTGGATCCCATCACCAAGACAACCAGAACGCCCACGACCATGAGGAAAAAACGCCCATTTCCCACCACTTCGACCATGCCGCCGAAGACTTCCCCCAGGCTCTTCTTGTTGGCTTTCTCCTTCTCGCTGCGAGGATCTTTATAAAAGAAAATACAGGTCAAAGCGAGCAGTCCGATCCAGGCCGACGAAGCCCAGAAAACGTAAGTCCAACTCCAACCCCGCACGATACCCGCAATGATCGGGCCCAAAAACCCACCCACATTGACCATCATGTAAAAGATTCCAAACCCCATGGAACCGGTTTTCTCAGTGGTCGTTAAAGCCACCGTGGAAATGACAACCGGCTTGAACATGCTATGGCCCACTGCCACCAGGAAGTATATGCCAAAGAAACCCCAGAAAGACGTGGGAAATTGCAGCAGCAAATAAGCGGGCCCCATGACAACCGTGGAAGCCAGGAACATGGTCTTATATCCGTACCGATCAGCCAGGGCGCCAAAAACAGCGGGAAAAAGATAGAGAAAGAAGGTGACCACACCCTGGATCACACCACGATCGGCACTGGTGAAGCCCAATCCGCCATCGGCCAGGGTTCCCGTCAGGTACAAACTGGAAACGGCGTAGAACCCGTACCACCCCATGCGCTCGAAAATTTCCATGACATTGGCGGTCCAGAAAGCCATGGGGAACATGCGTATCCCAGTGGCCTCTCCGACTGATGAAGAGTTCGACATTTGTTTCCCTTTGCTGGGCCGGATAGGCCTAAAAAAAACCTGGTCCTTGGCTAAGGAGCCAGGTGGTGATTAGATCTTTGCAAAATAGCCGTAATTCTGTTGGGGGTCAACACCAGGAGGTCAATGGAACAATGACCTTGCGGTCTGGCCCCCCCAAGTGCCATCATGGCCTTTCCTTAATCGAATACGGGAGTTGCATATGTTCCGCCACTTTTTGCATCGATCATTTCTGGCATGGGCTTTGGCCATGGTGGCCATGGGGTCATCGCCTGCGCAGGCAAAAGAAGTCCGGGTGGCTGTTGCTGCCAACTTTGCCAAATGCCTCCAGGAATTGGCTCCCTTGTTTACCGAGAGCACCGGGCATAAAGTGGTTCCCATCGTGGGTTCCACCGGGCGGCACTTTGCCCAGATTTCCGCCGGTGCCCCCTTTGATGTATTCCTGGCCGCGGATGAGCGTCGCCCCCAACTCCTCATGGAAAAAGGCCTGGCATTGGCTTCGCCCTCCTTCAACTACGCCAGGGGCCAACTGGTTCTCTGGATTGCTGAACCCACCAATCTCACCCCCACCGAATTGCATGCTATATTGGCCAATGAAAAGCTTGGCAAAATCGCCATGGCCAACCCCCGCCTTGCCCCCTATGGCGAAGCTGCTCGCCAAACCTTCGCAAATTTAGGCTTACCGGCCGACCTGAATGGGCGTATCATTCTGGGCACCAGTGTGGGGCAAACTTGGCAATTTGCGGTGACAGGAAATACTGACGGGGCCCTGGTGGCCCTCTCTCAGACTCACGGCATCACCACCGGTCAGGTCTTGATCGTCCCGGCAGAACTTTACGAGCCGGTATTACAACAGGCCGTACTTTTGAGCCAAACCAAAAACAAACTGGCGGCCAAACAATTTCTTGAGTTTCTCAGGAGCGAGACGGCCGTTTCAGTGATCCAAACCCACGGTTATCTGATACCAGAGAAAGAGGACTGATGCTTCACCCCGGCGACTGGCAAGCTCTTGCGCTGACTCTGCGTCTGGCCGCCATCAGCACTCTCGTGCTACTGGTCGTAGGCACACCCCTGGCTTGGTGGCTGGCCACAACTCGCCGCCGGGTGCGGCCACTGGTGGACACTGTCGTGGCCCTGCCCCTGGTTCTGCCCCCCACTGTATTGGGGTTCTACCTTCTTCTGCTGCTGGGTCCCACCGGGCTCATTGGTAAGACCATGGCCTCCCTGGGCTCAGGGCCTCTGGTATTCACTTTTGCCAGTCTGGTTCTGGGCAGCGTCATCTATTCCATGCCCTTTGTAGTGCAACCCCTTCGTGATGCTTTCATCAGCGTAGGCCCCGAACCCATGGAAGCGGCTGCCACCCTGGGAGCCGGACCCTGGAACCGATTTTGGACCGTCGCCGTACCCCTGGCCCGGCGAGGTTTCCTCACTGCCGCTTCCCTTGGTTTTGCCCACACTCTGGGAGAATTTGGGGTTGTATTGATGCTCGGCGGTAATATCCCCGGCCAAACCCGAGTGGTTTCCATCGCCATTTTTGATCATGTGGAGGCGTTGGATTATGGACGGGCTCATGCATTGGCTGCCACGCTATTGATCATTTCATTTTTGCTGCTTTTGACGGTGCAATTTCTCAACCGCAAACCCAGGGAGGCCGTGCGATGAATTGGACTATTGACCAGCAGGTCTCTCATTCAAGCACCTTCCAGCTGCAAGTGAACATCACCCTGCCGGCCACCGGTTGCACCGTGATTTTTGGCCCCTCCGGTTGTGGAAAGACCACCTTGCTGCGTTGTGTCGCGGGCCTGGAACCCCAAGCCGCCGGGCGGGTCATTTTGGGTGAGAAAATTTTGCAGGACGATCAGACTCGAGTCCGTTTGCCGGCCCATCAACGGCATCTGGGAGTGGTGTTCCAAACGGGTGGATTGTTTCCCCATATGGATGTAGAAGGTAATCTGCAATATGGCCGTGCACGCCAGAGCGGATCACGGATTGCCTATGAAGAGCTGATCCAACTCTTAGATTTGTCCCCCATGTTGAACCGCCGAACCCTTGATCTTTCCGGTGGTGAACGCCAGCGGGTGGCCTTAGCCCGGGCCATCCTCACCGATCCGGATGCCCTGCTTCTGGACGAGCCATTGGCATCTCTGGACCGTACCTCGCGCCATGCCATTTTCCCTTATCTGGAACGGTTGCAGAGGATTTATAACCGACCCAGCCTTTATGTCACTCACAGCCTGGAAGAAGCAGCCCGCTTGGGTGATCACCTGGTTATGTTGGGTGAGGGCAAAGTTGTGACCCAGGGGCCGCTGGCCTCGGTACTCACCGACCCAACCTCAGGTTTGGCCAGCGGCAGTGAAGCTTGTTCTTACCTCGATACAACGGTCACCCACCCCCCCGATGAAGACGGACTTTCACAACTGGCCCTGGACACCACCAGTCTCTGGCTGCCTGCTGAGTCCAGCACCGTGGGAGATAAAGTCAGAATTCTGGTGAAGGCCCGGGATGTGAGCCTGGTTATGGAACCGGCTTCAGTATCATCCATCCTCAACGTTGTGCCGGCGGTGGTGGAAGAACTTTGGCAAGATGGACCCGCCAGAATGATGGTCCGCCTGCAATTGGAAAAGGGATTGTTGCTGGCTGCCATTACCAAGAGATCGGCCACCCATATGGGCTTGGTGCCTGGGCGGAAAGTATTTGCTCAGATCAAGAGCATGGCCTGGTTGTAAGCACTCTTAAAAAATCGAGATCCCTGTTCGGGTGGTCAGCCATTCCAAAGCCTGCGTACCAGCCAGGGAATTGCCACTCTGGTCCAACCCTGGCGACCAAACACATACGCTGAACTCTCCCGGCATAACAGCCAGAATCCCACCCCCAACGCCGCTTTTGCCCGGCAACCCAACTCTGTAGGCAAAATCGCCAACGCTGTCGTAGGTCCCACATGTCAGCATCAGGGAATTGATATACTTTGCCCGGTTGGCACTGATAAACGGTCCCTGGGCACCAAAAGGGACCCCTTGATTGGCCAGAAAATACCCCGTTTTCGCCAATTCGATGGCATTGATTTCAATGGCGCAATCCTGATAATAGGCTGACAGAACGGTATCCACCGGATGGCTCAGGCGGCCAAAACTTTTGAGGAAATTGGCCAGGCTTGCATTGCGAAAGCCGTGGCTTTCTTCGGATGAAGCCACAGCTTGGTTGATGCCCAGGGCAGCATTCCCGCTGAGACTGCGCAGCAATTCCAAAACCGGTGCCTGGGCACTGGGTAATAAATCCAACACCACATCAGTGACGACGAGAGCACCGGCGTTGATGAACGGGTTGCGCGGTTTCCCTTTTTCGTATTCCAAATGGACCAGGGAATTAAAAGCCGATCCCGAGGGCTCTCGCCCCACCCGATGCCACAACTGTTGGCCGAGGCCTTTGAGAGCCAGAGTCAAAGTGAAAACCTTGGAGATGCTCTGCAGAGAAAACCGTTGCCCGGCCGCCCCGCAACTGAAAACATTGCCTTGGAGATCCACCAGGGCCATGGCAAACTGCGCCACCGGAACATCTGCTAATTCGGGGATATAATCGGCGACTTTGCCCTTGTTCAGGTGTGGTTGAATATCTTTATAAATTTGGTCGAGAATGACTTGGTATTGATTCATACCTTCTCCTTGTCTGAATATATTTCAATAATCCCAGCTTAGACACTCACTTGGATCATTTAACATCATTGTTCCCCAAAAAGGATAATTATGGTATTCTTTTCCCGAAATGGGGACCATATGATGCATCTGGAAACAAAACATCCTCTCCCCTGATCTGATTCGCCAGCAATTTTTGAGACAAAGAGGGAGACTATGAATCACCAACGACTCGCCATTATCCTGGCAGTGGGTTTGCTTTGCTTATCCACCGTCCTGAATATATTCCCAGCCACCGGTCAGGCCCTAGCCGCCACCATCACCGTCAATGGCTCGGGCGGTGCCGACTATCTCACCATAACCGAGGCCCTGGATTCCGCCCAATCCGGGGATAACATCCTCGTATCGCCGGGAACATACAATGAATATTTGACCATCGAACAATCTTTGATGTTGCACTCCACAGGAGGCAGTTCCACCACCACAATTTCCGGACCCGCCAGTAATGAAGATGTCCTGACCGTTGAATCCGCCAATGTCAGTCTTGAAGGATTCACCATCACTGGTGGATATACCGGATTGGTCGTGGAGGCCAACGCCGAGTCATTCCAGCTCACAGATGTGGTCATCGAAGAAACAGGCACCCACCCAGTAAGCATTGCGGCCAATTTGGTGGCCAGTACGGTGCCTCATCTGACTCTGGTTCCCCACGCCTCAAACCAGTTTGATGCTGTGCTCATCTCCACAGGGACCATCGAAGAATCCACCACCCTGCCAATTTTACCCGCCGGATTTGTTTACTACCTGCACTCGAGCACCGTGACCATTTCAGGAGTCGCTGGCCCGGTGTTGACCATCCCCACAGGCACCATCGTCAAGAGTTGGTTTAGCCGCTTTGAGATCGGAAGCGCCAGCCAACCTGGAGGCTTGATGGCCGACAATGTCATATTCACCTCCATCATGGACGATACCGGAGGCGATAGTAACGGCTTCCCCAGTTCTCCCAGCCCAGGCAACTGGCAACGGCTAGACTTCAATGCCGCCGCTCGAAATGATTCCAGTCAGATCACCAATTGCCAATTCAGCTATGGCGGCAGCGGCACCGGAGTCATCGAGATCAACCAGTGCGATCCGCTGGTCAATGGCAATACGTTTCACAACAACGCCACTGACCTGCATATAAAAAGCACCCCCAGCCAGGGCCTCAACCAAACGGGTAATACTCTGAATCAGGGAGATGGCCTACCAGTCTGGACCAATCTGGACCACCTGCAAAACCTGGTCTTCGGCAATACCCTCGTCCCGAGAGGCGATGACCGCTGGAATGGCATCGGAATCTTCAGCTCCGAGGTGAGCAGCAGTTTCACCCTACCGGTGCTGCCCAACAATTTCGTTTATTACTTGAGCAATAGCATAATTACTGTGGCTGGTGCAACCAACCCGGTGCTGAGCATTCCCGATGAGACAATCATCAAAAGCTGGTTCAGCCGATTTGAAATAGGCAGCGGTGCCTTGGGTGGAGGCTTGATGGCCAACAATGTTCTCTTCACATCCACCCAGGACGATGAAGGTGGAGATACCAACGGAACCACCGCCAGCCCAAGCTCTGCCAATTGGCAACGCCTGGATTTCAATGCTTCCGCCCGCCCTGATTCCTGCCAGTTGACCAATTCGACCATTCGCTACGCCGGGGCCGGCACCGGGGCTGTGGAAATCAACGGTAGTGATCCCTTAATCCAGGGCAATACCTTCAGCCACAACATCACTGACCTGCACATCAAAAATACAACCAGTCTGGGGACAAACCAGACCGGCAATTTCATCATCCAGGGTGATGGTTTGCCCCTGGCCACCACCACCGACCATTTGGAAAATCTTCTGTTCGGCAACAGCCTGACGCCGCGTGGTGACGACAAACACAATGGCATCCTTTTGTTCAGTTCCGAAGTGGCACACAGCTGGACCCTGCCGGTGCTGCCTTATGATTTTGTTTACATCCTGAGCAGCACGACAATCACCGTCGCTGGCGAAAGCAGCCCTGTGCTGGCCATTCCGGCCGGCACCATCATCAAAAGCTGGTTCAGTCGGTTTGAAATCGGCAGTGGTGCACTTGGCGGTGGATTGATGGCCGATGGCGTGCTCTTCACCTCCACCCAGGATGATGAAGGCGGAGATACCAACGGAAGCACCGCCAGCCCCAACCCCGGTAACTGGCAGCGCCTGGACTTCAATGCCGCAGCGCGCAATGATTCCAGTAAGGTGATCAATTGCACTTTCCGCTATGGTGGAGCGGGCACCGCTGCCATAGAAATCAATGACTGCGACCCCATCATCAGTGGAAATCAATTCCTGGATAACATCGGAGATCTTCAGGTGAAGGATTCGCCCAGCCTGGGTGCCAATCAAACGGGTAATACAATCATTCAAGGCAATGGCTTCCCCATTCGAACCACCCTGGATCATCTGCAGCAGTTGGTTTTCAACAACGAGATAACAGTGCGCGGAGATGACAAATGGAATGCCATTTCCATCTTCAATTCAGAAATCACCGAGTCCTGGACCCTGCCTCTCTTGCCCGACGGGCTGGTTTATAATTTGAATTCGACGACCATCACTGTGGCCGGTGAATCGGCCCCGGTTTTGACCATACTGCCAGGCACCATCATCAAAAGTTGGTTCAGTCGCTTCCAGATCGGCACCAGCACCCTGCCCGGTGGACTACTGGCCTCCGACGTGGTCTTCACATCCACCCAGGATGATATTGGCGGCGATACCAACGGCAGCATCAGTGGCCCCAACCCCGGAAACTGGCAACGCCTGGAATTTGGTCCAAAGGCCCTGGCCATTTCCCAACTGGATAATTGTGAGATCCGATATGGCGGCAACCCTGCCGTGGAAGCCAACGGTAGTCATGTCGGCCTGATCAATTGCCTGATCCAGGATAGCTCCGGAGCTGCCGTGCTCACCCATTATGAAGGAGCAAACCCATCCTTGGTTCAGTGTACTCTGACCAACAATGGAGGAGGAATCCGGGCTGAAGATGATGGCTACGCCCTCTTGGTGCGTTGCTGTATCGAAGGCAATACTGATTACGGTCTGCAGGCTCCGGATCTAGCCGGCCCCCAGGGCAGCTTCATGGCGGTGGACTGTTGGTGGGGGTCGTCCAACGGCCCCAGTGGTGTGGGCCCCGGCGATGGAGACTCCATCAGCGGGGATGTAGTTTTCTCACCCTGGTACACCACCGAAGCGTGTTATGATTTCACCCCGGTGCCGAATGATATTTCGAAGTTGCCAGCCAAAGTCACTGTTTATGGTGCCGCTCCGAATCCATTCAATCCAAACACCAGCATTGCTTTCGCATTGCCATCTGATTTAGCAGTGCAACTCAGGATTTATAGTGTGGATGGCAGTCTGGTCAAAACCTTGATCCAGGAGACACTCTCCGCGGGCCAGCACGAAGTTCGCTGGCATGGCCAGGATGAAGGCGGACGCTCCGTCGCCACGGGGTTGTATTTCTACAGCCTGGAAGCTGGGAACCAGCAGGTGGTGGACAAATTAATGCTACTCAAGTGATCCCGGAAGCAGCCTCTGTGGAGTAAAAAAGGTCCCCCCAGGGGACCTTTTTTACTCTTGATTCAAACGAATTCCAAGAAGAGACGCTCACCTTCCTCAATTGTGATCTTAATATCAAACTCTTCGACCAGAGTTTTGTGAAGCTGGCCCGCGTCTTTCATAAGGATTTTTTCACTGCCCTGAGCATTGATTTTCCATAACTCCAGATTCCTCAGTGAAAGGACCTCGTTCTCCAGGATAAGAGAAGCCACCAGGTTGTTCACAAAAATAGCCGAGGGATGCTTGTGGGAATAAAAATGACCCAATTCACAATCGGCCAAGCCGTATTGCACCAGCTCAAACTTGTACAATGAAAAGAAATCTCCGTCCTTAAAAACCTGGAAATGGAATTGGCCAGGACTCGGTTCTGCTACTCGGAAAACCTTGTCCCCGTCCATGGTGCATTCCGAAGAAAAAGCAACAGGAACCCGTGGCCCCAAAGCTCCGAACCCCACATCAATCACATATTGTTTGCCTTCAAGTTCCAACAGAGTCACCCGGTGGGTCAAACCCGGATGAACTGTCTGGTCGTAGACAACCCGGGCGAGATAGAGCTTTACCGAAAACCCCAACTCCTGAAGGATTTCATAAATCAACCCGTTCTGTTCGAAGCAATATCCCCCACGGCGTCGACGGACAATACGGTCATGAAGGGAATCCAGATCCAATGGCAGGTCATCCCCCAAGCGGCAACCGGCACTGCTGAAAGCAAAGGTGCTTACATAACGGCGGGTGATCTGATTTAAAAAATTTAAGCTGTGTTCCGGTTCACCGAGCATGAGGGCCTCGAGGGTGCTTCTTGTAATATCTGCTCTGTTCATTATCGCTCACTTGTTGGAATGGCCCCTAAGGCCATGACAGTACAATTCTTCTAGACAGAATTGTCTGGGTAGTCCCACAAAAAATCCGGTTGGTCAGTAATCCAACCCGCCTGTCTTTGCAGGGCAATCACCTCTACAGCCTGCCGGCAATGGAAAGCCATCAATTGCCCCAGGGTATTAAACCCCTGCATCTGCAATCTCGGCACCATGCGGGAAAATAACTCGGCGCACACCAGGGCATCGCCCAAGGCAGTATGGCGTCCGTGCAAGTCGACCTGGTACAAAGTGGCCAGATCTTCCAAATCGAAACTGCGCAGAGTGGGGTTCAGCAACGCGGCCAACCGCAAGGTGTCGATGAAAATCGGCTGTTGCCAAGGGCGTTGGTGGCGTTCACATTCCGCTTTCATAATGGTCAGATCAAAAGGCACGGAGTGGCCCACCACCACCCGATTGCGAGACATGGATTGGTACTCGGCATGCAATTCAGGCCAAGGCCGTGCTCCCTCCACCATGCTGTCAGTGATGCCATGGATTACGGTGCTTGAAGCAGATATGGGAACTCCTGGGTTGACCAGATCGTCCATCATATGTCCGGGATAAAGTCGAGTGCCGTGGGCACAAACGGCAGCAAAACTTACGATGCGATCTTCGGCCGCATTCAGGCCAGTTGTTTCTGTATCCAGAATCAACAGGGGCAATTCATCCAGAGGTGTATCAAGGCTCAGCTTTCCGTCAGCTGGGGGTATGTCATGCAATGTCAGGTCAAAGCTCACTTCAGGCCGGTGGCGAGCCAACTCCATGGAGGGAAAAATGATGATAGCCCCTGCCTGATCCGGCAATGCCGAAATCCGTCCCTGCAGATCCACCCCATCAAGCCTCTCGAAAATTGCTTCCACTGGACGCTTCATTTTCCGAGCTCGTTCCAAACCGCCCACCACCGATTCGCGGCTCAGCGATGCAAACAGCGAAGTCCCTACCCGGGCCCGCTCGGTACCCAGGAGATCCTGAGCCAAGCCGTTGACCAAACTGACTTGCCCCGCCTCAGTAGTAACCACCACTCCACTGTTGAAGGCCCCGAGAATTGACAACAGATGCTGGTTCGGTGCCTGTCGCTCCTTAATGATCTGCCCCTGGTATCTTTCCAGAGCTACCAGCAAATTGGTGATCTCAGGAGCCTTAAACGTCGTGGTAGGGGTTGAGATTTGAGTGTGCCCATTGGCCACCACATTCAGCAGTGAGGTCCTCACCCAAGCCACTCCCCGGCCAAGATCCCGCACCAGAAGAACTGACTGGAAAAGTAAAATCAAAGCCGTCAGCCAGCCCAGGGCAGCCATAAATTGAATAGTCAAAGGAGGAGGAAGGCCCGGACGGTGGGCAAAGAGAAAAAGCAAGGCACCAAAAAGGATGAGAACCATGGCCCAAATGAGTCGGAAAAAGACAAGACGATGGGCACTGCGAGGCATAAGACTCCATACTATTGGAGAGGATAATCTATCTTGCCCATAGTACAGGAGATTGAGGTTTTTTATCAAGAACGACTTTAAGTGACAATGCCGTGAAGAGTCCCTACAATTCCCTCAAGAGAACCTGCCTGGGCTGCAATTTCTTCGCTGGCAGCTGCAGATTCCTCGGCGGTGGCCGCCACATGTTGGGTTCCCTGATCCATCTTACCAACCGAATCATTAACCAAATCAATATTCTGCGATTGGTTATTTGTGGCCGTGACAATATCCTGAACTTTGCCTTCAACCTCCCGGGTATTCTTCACCAGTTCTTCAACTTCCAGGGAAACCCGGCTAACGATTTCGGAGCCTTTACTGGCATGTCCTATTGCCGTCTGGATCAAATCCGCTGTATTGATTGCGGCCTCTGCTGAACGTTTAGCAAGTCCTCTAACCTCTTCTGCCACTACGGCAAACCCCTTGCCGTGATCACCCGCCCGTGCCGCTTCAACCGCCGCATTCAATGCCAACAGGTTAGTTTGAAAGGCAATACCTTCGATGGTTTTCATGATCGTGGAAATTTCATCAGATGAGGTTCGGATACCATTCATGGTTTCAGTCATTTCAGCCATGGCTTCCCCGGTGGTGCCAACCCTTTGCCCAGTGGTCTTCATCAATTCATCCACTTCGGCTGAACTTTCTGCATTCTCCCGAGCATGGGCCGCCAAGTCTTCAAGAGTTGCCGCAGATTCCTGCAGGCTTGCGGCCTGGTCCGTGGCCTGCCTGGCCAACACCTGGCTGGTTTCGGCAATTTGGCTGGCCGAAGAGGACATTTCCACTGACGTCACATGCACTCTGCTGGTGGCTTTCATCAAGGGCTTGGACAAACTCCCGGCAACCCACCATGATGCACCTGAGGCCAGCAGCAACAGGCCAACGGCCGACAGCAACAAAATGGTCAATAATTCCTTTTTCTGCTTTTCCATCCCAGCATTCATGGATCCTATGGTTTCCTGAATGTCATCGACATAAATCCCACCGACAATAGTCCAATCCCATCCCGGATGATTTTTGGCGTAAGCCAGCTTGCCCAAAACTTCCTTGGTGGTTGGCTTTTCATAACTATATGAAACAAACCCCCCACCGTTTTTTCCGGCATCCACCAAAGCCTGGCGAAAAGCAAATCCTGTGACATCAGGTTTGCTCAAGTTTGCTTCTTTTCCCCACAGATTGGGCTTGGTTCCATGAAAAGCAAAGCTATAGCCATGGGCCTCTTTCGCGTAAGCAAAGAAATATCCGCTACCATCGGCATAGCGCATGGATGAAAGGAGTTTTTGAGCCAGAGCTATGTTCTCCGGGGATTTTCCCCCTTCAGCCAATTTATCCAGCAGCAACCACGTGGACTCAACCTGATCCCGAATATAAGCTTCTTTTTCAGCCATCAAATTGGCTTCTGCATTCTCCGCAACCGTGTCAAATGCCGCGTGTAAGCCCAAGAAAAAGACTACTGCAAGAACCAAGCAGAACAACCCTAAGCTGCCAAAATTTAGACTGAGTATTTTTCGACTGATTCCCATGGCTTCTTCCTTGCGCAATATTTCAGAGATTAAAAAGATCCAGCAGTAATGCTGCATCTTTCAGGCAAACCCTATCATGTTAATATGCTTTCGGGTTATGGTGGATAAACTTGAGAGAAACCGCCGAATGTCCAAATCTTCCTTGGGCAATTTATGCTATAATTCCCAAAGTCCTTTTAATTACCTTCATCCCTTGGAGCCACCTTGCTTCGATATGTATTCTGGGCGCTGCTGGGTTTTGCCGCCTTACTCACAAACCAGTCTGCTGCCATAACCCTGAAAGAAGCCTTTGAGGCCGCACCAGCAGCCAATGGTTACGACCGTCTGGTGGAACTTGAGGCAGGGGCAACCTATACCGGCGGCCTCCTGGTGGGCCGCATTTATAGCCCTATCACCAACAGTTTCATCATGGAAGAAGAAGGCCTGGATGTGAAAATCGTGGGCCACGGCGCCATTCTGGACCTCCAGGGTGAACAGATTTGCATGTCTTATTGCAACAACCGGTTGGACATTGAAGACTGCATCATCATCAACGGTAATGTGCGGTATCGTGGTGACAACAGTGTCTTGCCTCTGCGTCCCACCGGGTCCGTCCGGTATGTGACCTTCCACCAGCCACATGATTATGGTGTGCGCCTCCAGGGCGCCGGTGAAGGCATTCTCATTGAGCGTAATATCTTCGTGGATGTTGTGGATACCGGTCTGGACTATGCCCCATCCACCGGCATAGCCGGATCCTTGATCCCCACCGGTACGGCCGTGGCAGCTTCGGTACAATTTGGAGACTACGGCTATGCCGATGTGCGCCAGAATTGGACCTACTTTTCCAATCCGGTCCACAACGAGGTCCCTCTTCATCATTTCTCATTTTTATGAGAATACGGCTGAGTCATTCCCCAGGAATGGCCGGAAGCCGGTTCGGCTCCCTACAACAATATTGTCGGACAGGATATGAGACTGCGTAATCCGGAAGATGGGGACTACCGCCCCCTGGACGGTTCTGCTGCCGAGGCCTATGGTTGCCGTACTTTTGTTTTGCCAAAGGAACCCAGCCAAGATGAGGCCGTACCAGTCCCCACCGGTCTGTTGCTCAGTGGCTTTTCCATCGATGTTGGCGGCCTGATTTCTAAAGACACCACTTGGGATGCGGATCTGGTCAGAGTAGTCAGCACTGTAGAAGTTGCGGAGAATGCCTGCCTGAATATTGCCCCGGGAACCAAGGTGGAGTTTACCGGGTTTTACCGTCTGCTGATCCGAGGCCGTCTGTGGGCTGTAGGTCAACCCGACCGCCGTATCCAGTTCACCGCCGCCACAAACCAACAGGTTCAGGGCTGGGATGGCATCGACTTCCTTAACATCCCCGCCGCCAATGACTCCTCTCGCCTGGAACACTGTCATCTTTCCTATGCGGCTGCAGTACCTTCCAGAGAGGGAACCGCCAGGCCCCAAACCGGGGGAGCCATTTCTATTGTTGGCGTGAATAAACTGGCCATTGCCTCTTGTGAGTTCTCCTATAATCGAGCGGATTATGGAGCCGCAATTTATGTTGGCTATGGTTCCTCCCCCGTCATCGCTGGCAGTCTCTTTCATCACAACACTGCTGTGTGGAACGGAAGCGTACTGTACAATGTTTACGCTTATCCCAAACTCATCAACAACACCATCGTACAAAACGATTGTCTGGCCCCAAGCGAATTTTATCTCTGCGGAGCCCTGGAAAATTTCAACGGAAAAATGGTCGTGATCAACAACATCATTCGCGACAACTTCGCAAACCATTACTCAGGGGCTCAGATGGTTGAAAGCAAAGATTATTATACCTTGGCCAATAACATTGAAAACTATGAGGGTAATATTACCAACCTGGATGTGGATCCTGCATTTATCGGCCAAGGAATGAACCCATACCAATTGACGAACAGTTCAGCCTGCCGTGACCTCGGCCTTGAGGTCACCCTGAGCAGTGCCCTGTCTGCCACGGATATCACCGGCAACGAACGCCTTTGTGGGGTGGCCATAGATATTGGTGCTCACGAATATTGTGGGGAGATCAGTGCCGCAGTACCCCTGTACCCAAACCTGGTTTTGGGTTGTGCCCCAAACCCTTTCAATCCTCGCACCCAAATCAGGTTTGAACTACCCGTCAGTGGCGATGTGAAGCTGGCCATTTATGATCTGCAAGGACATCTGGTGTGCGATCTTGTGGACTCCTGGAAATCGAAGGGCAGGCATGAAGTACCCTGGAATGGCCGTGACCACAGCAACCGTGCCCTGGCTTCGGGAACATATTTGTACCGTCTGCAAACCGAGCACGGGGCCGTGTCACGAACCATGGCCCTGGTAAGATAAAACTACTACCGACTAACCACTGCATCACGATAACGAGACTTGATGGAATCCCAGCTCTCATTTTCATTGGGCGTCACACTGTGGCACGCAGAACAATCCATCCCATTCAAATCATTTTCAGCGTATTGAAGGTGATAATTCCACAACAGATTGGAATCATGACATGCCGAGCAGGTGGCGATGTTGGCATTGTCACCGTTGCTCTCATGGCAGGCATTGCAGCTCATGGCGGCAATGTGGCTCTGGTGGGTGCTGCTGCCGTACCCGTCAAAGCCAGTGTGGCACTGGTCACAGTTATTATCGCCACTGAACAAAGTATAAGCGGTGGAATTTTCGCTGATAGTGAAACCGGCAATGAGGACAATCAGGAATGCCAAAATAAATGAACGGCGCATGGTGCTCTCCCTTGAATTGGTGGATCCTTTCTCTGGCCAGGACTTGACCTATTCATCCACCTATTAAACAACTAACCTGAATGACAATAACATGACATCTGCATATTTCCTAGTTAAAAGGTATGTTTATTGTATCCCCATTAAGAAACTTAGGCCTTGCGTATAATCCGTCTGGCAATGGCTGACACGAGATCCCCAATAATGACCAGCAAAGCGCCCAGAAGAATATAATAAAGCATCTCGTCGTATCGGTTTCTGGACCTTGAATCCACGATCAACAATCCCAGAGAGGTCATGCCCAACATTCCCAGGACAGTTGCCTCCCGCACACAAGTTTCCCAGCGATAGAAAAAATAGAGGAGAAATCGAGACAGAGTTTGAGGGTAGAGTGAGGCCCAGACAATCTGCATCCGCGATGCTCCCATTCCTCGCAGTGCGGAGGAGTTCAGGTCGCTCTGGTTTTCGATAAGTTCGGCAGAAAGCTTCCCCAGAATTCCGGTATTGTGAAGCGCCAGTGCCAAAACCATGGGCCAGGCATTGGCACCAAATAGAGCCAGAAAGAGAAACGCCCAAATATACTCAGGTACAGCGCGCACAAAAACCAATCCCGCCCGAGTGGTCAGGACCAAGGCTTTCCAGAAAAATACTATATTCCTGCCAGGTTGCTTTCCACCCGGCAGCAAAGGTTCCGCCGTGGTTAAATTTCTGGCGGCAAAGAGACTGAAGAAGGCCCCCAGGCCGCCGGCCAAAACAATGGCCACCACGCTGATCGCCAAAGTGGCTACAAAGGCTTCGGCTCCTTTGGAAAGCCAGAGTTCCTGAGCCCAATGAGAAACGGTACTGGTCTCCCAACCGTGATTTTGAATGGGCCAGGGACGTACTTCTTGTAAAAACCGCTGCAGATTGGCCAAGCGGCGGTCCGTTAGCCAGCCCATGAGATGAAAGTCTCCAGCCCACCAACTGAATAAAACAATGGCCGCCAGAATACGTAAGCTCCAAGTGACAAAAAGGCGGCGGGGCCTCTGGCCATGCAGGCTCTTGATGGTGGCCAGGCGTTGGCTCATGACAACACAGCCCTTCGCAAACGACCGCTCCACCAATCCACCAATAAGATCAGGGCCATCAACACATACAGGTAGGTCCAAACCTCTTGAAAATACAGGTTTTCAAAGGAAGCACTGATGAAATAGCCCAGTGTTGGAAACCCGAAAAAGCCAAGCACTGCACTGCTGCGCAAGGCACACTCAAAACGGTAAAAAGCGTATGCCAACATGTCAGGCAGAGCACCGGGAACCAGGCCGAAAAGATACCAACTGCCCAGAGGCGCACCCGCCAAACGCAAGGAGTCGGCTGCTTCACCAGGAGCTTCATCCAACATTTCGGAGAAAATTTTGCCAAGGGTTCCCGTGTAGGGAATGGCGATGGCTATCACGGCCACCAACTCTCCCATTCCCAAAGCCGCCAGCAGAAAAACGGCCCAAACCAATTCGTGAATTGAGCGCATGAGCGTCATCAAAGTGCGCGCCACAGCAGTGACGCCAGGGCCAAATCGCTGAGAAGACATTCCTGGCCGGTCCCACCAAACGGATGACCCCAGAAAGCCGAGAATGATACCTCCAACCAGAGCCACCGACATTGCCGTTGCGGCAAAAATCACAGTATTGCCGGCGGCCACCAACGCTTGGGCTGGTAAAGCCCAGAGGCCATTGGGTGAACCGGGCCCTAAAAAGTGTAAAGTGGGATGCAGGGCTTGGCTGAAGAAATCTCCCGCCAATCGCCACCCACCAGCGGTGGGCCAGATGTCTCCACTGAAGAGATTCAGCTTCAGAGCCGAAACGAAAGCCGCCACGACCAAAGAAGCCAAGACCCAACCACCGGAAGCCAGAGAACCTGGTCGGCGTAAAAATGATCGGCGTCCCTGATATGCTTCAGATGCCATCGTCGTCAGCCAACAGGTAGAGTTCTTCTATTTCTGAAGAGGAAACTTGGTCCGAAGGCTTATCGAAAATACAGTGCCCTCCGCGCAAACCCACAACTCGGGGAAAGAAGCGTAAGGCCAATTTGGGATCATGCAGGCTAGCGCACAATGTTTGGCCTTCACGGCCATTGATGCTGGTCAGGAGCTGCAACAAATCTGCGGCCCTGGCCGGATCAACACTGGAGACAGGCTCATCAGCCAACAAGAGGCCCGGTTTTTGAAAGAGAGCCCTGGCCAACGCCACCCGTTGTTGCTGCCCGCCACTGAGGCGGTCAACCCGTTGGAACATTTCCTCCGGGATTCCCACCTGCTCGAGTAATCGGTGAACCTCCAATAAATCATCGGAGGAAGGCTTCATAAACATCAAGAGGCTGCGCATAAAACCTTTTCGTCCCAATGATCCGGAAAGAACATTTTGGGAGACCCGTAGGTTGGGCACCAAACGCAAATCCTGATGCACAAAACCAATGCCCGACCTCAGGCAGCGCAGGGCACTTCCACCCAAATCATCCAGATTTTTTCCATCCACCTGAACCAGACCGCTATCGGGGCGCAAGGCCCGGTTCAACAAACGCAACAAAGTGGTTTTACCAGCCCCACTTGGTCCCAAAAAAGCCACAGACTCCCCAGGCTTCACCTTCAGGTTCATCCCCTTCAGGACTTGCTTGGATCCATAACTGACGCAGACCTCATGGAGCTGAAATCCCCATCCGGCTTTCACCTCACCATACCCAGCTGGCGAGCCACCTTGGCGATGCCCTCAAACTCTTCATTTTGGGCTGCGATCAGCTTTTTGCGGGGCAATGCTGACAGGAGTTTTTCATCCGTAATGCCAACAAGGGCCCCTTGCAATTTGTCGGTGAAACCTTCTCCGAATTTGGTTTCCAAATCAGGATGGGCCGTAAAATTATAGTCGGCATAAGTGGGAGTTTTCCAAATGACCATGCATTGGGCAGGGTCTGTTTTTCCTGCGGCCACACTCTTGTCATAAACCTTGTAGTTCACCACGCCACAGGGGAACCGACCAGATTGGACCATGGCCAGAGTCTTATCATGACTGCCGGAAAAGCTGAAACCTTTGGTGAAGAAATCAGAAGGCACTTTGCCGGTGTTCTCTTTGATGAAAAATTCGGGCATCAAGCGTCCGCTGGTGCTGCTTTCGCTACCAAAAGTGAAAGGAAATTCAGCCATAGCTTCGGGGAATGAGTCGCTTGGTTGCAGCCCGGTCTCCTGGTGGGCGATGAAGTAAGAAAAGTATTGTGGATCCACTTCACCCTGGGCAATGGCGTTTGCTCCGGGCACAGCGGCTCGAGCCTGCACACCGGTCAATCCGCCAAACCAAGCCAGTTGGATATCTCCGGCCCGGAACATCTCTACCGATGCCTGGTAATCACGACTGGGGACATATTCAACAGTGACGCCCAAAACTTCCGAAAGATGCGCCGTCAGAGGTGCAAATTTTTGCTGGAGCTCTGTGGTATTCTGATCGGGAATGGCCGTGTATTTCAAAACCTTCTCAACTTGGCTGCCCCCACCACAGGAGGCCAGCATACCCAAGCACACAAAGGTGCTGAGCACCACTACTAACTTTTTCATTGTTTCCCTTTTTAAATGAATGACCAAACGGAACCGGTGGCTCCGTCTTGTACCGAAACACCCAACTCTGTCAATTCGTCACGAATTCGGTCGGCCGCTGACCAGTCTTTTTCCTGACGAGCAGTGATCCGCTCGATCAGCAATCCCTCAACTTTGTCAGTGTCCAGACCAATGCGGGCCGCCTTCATGTCCCGCCTCTGCACAAGCCAGGAGGACGGGTCTTTTCCGAAGCAACCCAAAATCTCTGCCACTTCTTTCATGGACTTCACAAAAAGGTCAATAATCGCAAACCGCAAGGCCTTATTCACACCTTTTCCCGAAGCCAAAAGACCATTGATCTCTCCCAAAGGTTTACTCAAGACACCCAGAGCGCCGCTGCTATTGAGATCGTTGGCCATATGTGCGATGAAAGCACCCAGCATTTCGCCCACGGCACCTTCCACGACCACGTCCTGCCCCGGAGCCTTGGCCGTTTCCAGGAATTTTTGGGACGCCTCAAGAGTGCTGTAAATATAAGCCAGACGGTCATCAGCCTCTTCCAGGCTGGGAAAGCGCACCTGTTTTTTGAGAATATCCGATGTGGTTTCATGACCACAGGCCTCGCACTTGGCGCTTTCCTGCTGCTCCTTATCCAGAACCGCGTGGCAGGCCGGGCAAGTCACTTCCAGGTCGAAGTTGAGTCCGCTGCGGTAGTGCACCGTCATCAAATAGTAACGCAAGGTTTCTGGAGGGAAGATGGCCGTCAGTTCCCGCGTGGTGAAAAAGTTGCCCAGGCTTTTGGACATTTTCTCGCCTGCAAAATTGATGAATCCATTGTGCACCCAGTATTTGGCGTAGGTATCTTCACCGTGAGCACCCTGGCTTTGGGCAATCTCATTTTCGTGATGGGGAAAAATCAGATCACGTCCGCCACCATGGATATCGAAGCTATCACCCAAATGTTTGGAACTCATGGCAGAGCATTCAATGTGCCAGCCAGGACGGCCTTCACCCCAAGGGCTGGTCCAGGACGGTTCGCCGGGTTTGGCTGCTTTCCAGAGGGCAAAATCCAGAGGTGTTTCTTTGCGCTGATCCACATCAATGCGGCTGCCAGCAGATTCAAGCATTTCCTCCACTGAGCGATTACTCAGTTTGCCGTAACCCTTAAAATCGGGCACCCGATAATATACATCGCCGTCCATGTCATAGGCCAACCCCTTGTCCACCAGCTGTTTCACCAAAGCAATAATTTCTTCGATGGTTTCGCTGACTTTGGGCTCCACATCGGGATCCAAAGCGTTCAGGGCGGTCATATCCTTGTGATATTCTTCAGTAAAACGAACGGCTAAATCCGTGGGTGAGACACCTTGTTCCGCGCTGCGGGAAATTATCTTATCATCAATATCCGTGACATTGCGCACATACTTTACCTCGTACCCCTGGTGGCGCAGAAAACGCACCATCAGATCGGGTACCACAGCAGCTCGGGCATTCCCCAGATGAGTGTAATCGTAAACCGTTGGACCACAGCAGTATATGCCACACTTCCCTGGTTCCAGGGTTTCCAGCTTCTCTTTGGAGGCGGTCATGGTGTTATACAGTACGATGGTGCCTAAGCTGTTGTCGGACATGGTTCCCATCCTCATCACGGTTTGAAGGCTAAAATCTTTCCCAGAATCTAATCACAGGCTGGCCATCCAACCAGTTGTTTCAGCAGATTATTGAAGGCCATGATCATCACATAAAGGTCCGGTTTTACGGCCCCGCCTGGGCCAGAGCACGAGCCTCCTCAAGATAAAGCAGTCCTTCTTCGCACTGTTCCATAGCACATAGGGCGTCTCCCAATTGCTGCAAAACTTCAATTTGCCCCGACAAGTATCCCCCGTGGTGAAAATATTGCAGGCTGGCTTCAAGCCAATAGAGTGCATCGTCCTGATCCTCATTCAAGCGGCTGATATCGGACAGAGCCAGAGCCGCCAGGGCTGCCCACCGATGAGTCCCCAAACGGCGGCTCAGCTTAATGGTGGCCTGAAGATCTTCCACGGCTAAGTCCCATTGCTGCAGATGCCCCCGGGCACGGCCTCTGTGGAATTGGCCGTAACATCGGCTCGCCAACCGCCCTTCGCTGTGTGCCTGCTCAATGGCCTGGGTGAGCATCAAATCGGCCTCTCCATAACTATTCATCTCCACCAGACAGGCCCCCATATTCAAACGGAGAGCTAGTTCGTCAGCAGGAGAAACGCCATGATCAATCAGGGACTGCAAATGTTTGGCAGCTGTAGGGAATTCTTCCAACTCAAAGGCCCGGGCTGCCAGGCTCACCGGGTCATGAGCAGTGGGCTTTGCCGACATGCGCTTTTCGGCTGTGGCCAAAACCCATCGGGAGAGAAAATCATTTTGGGAAAGGCAGCGCACCTGGGCCTCTTGGGGGCGGCCTCGTTCCAGAAGGATCCATGATTGTTCATTGTCCTCCATGGCCCACACAGGGGAAGCCATCACCAAGAGCAGAAATGCTCCCAGAAAAACTCCCAGCCATAGGCGCCCCAGGTGAATCATGAAAAATGTCCTAATTATTGGTGAACGCATCCAGCAACAAGCGAGCTGCCGTGGTAGCCGGAAGTTCACCTTTCGAGACTTGATCTTCCAACCCGGACATCTGCTCTTGGACGTCAGGATTCTGTTGGAACAAATCAGATAGTCCTTCCCGGACTAAATCGTGAAGCCACTGTCTTTCCTGTTCCATGCGGCGACTTTTATGCACACCGGAGGCGCGAGTGATTTCATCAAATTTCGAGATCACCGACCAGATAGCTTCGACACCTTCACCCTTCAGGGCCGAAGAATTAAAAGCCTTTGTTTGCCAGCCTTCGGTGGCGGGGCGTAGGTAATGAAGCACCCGCTCGAATTCGGAACGCGCATACAGGGCAGCTTGTCTTCCCGGGCCATCAGCTTTGTTGATGAGGATGGCATCGGCGATTTCCACCACCCCTTTTTTAATACCCTGGAGTTCGTCCCCAGCTCCCGAGATGAGAATGAGCAGGAAAAAATCAACCATGCTGCGTACCAGAATTTCACTCTGGCCCACACCCACGGTTTCCACCAAAATCACATCGTACCCGGCCGCCTCGAAAAGCATCATCGTTTCGCGGGTTTTGCGGGCTACACCGCCAAGGGTTCCACTGCTGGGAGAAGGTCGGATGAAGGCGTTTGGTTCGGCCGCCAGTTTTTCCATGCGGGTTTTATCGCCCAGGATGCTGCCCCCGGTGAGGCTGCTGGAAGGATCCACGGCCAGCACTGCCACCTTGAGCCCCTGAGAGGCGAGAGTTGTGCCAAGGGATTCGATGAAGGTGCTTTTACCCGCTCCGGGAACCCCGGTGATACCCACCCGCCGAGCCGGCTTGCGCTGGGGCAGCAAGGCTGTCAGGACTTCCTGGGCTACCTTTTGATGAGCCGCAGCCCCCGACTCCACCAAAGTTATAGCCCGGGCCAGAAGCACCCTGTCTCCGGACAAGACACCCTCAATGTACTGCTCAGCCGAAAGCAATCGGCGGCGACTTCCTTTCTGTTGTGCTACAGAGGCGCCATCAGCCAATCCATCGTGACTGGCATCAACACCGGGCATCACATTCAGAGCGGAAGGTTGGTTCTTTTTTGGACTCTTGTCTGCCATAATCCATCCGTAGGAAGATCTGTTGGGATCTAAAAGCTAACAACCATTTAGCACGGTTGATAATAATTTTCAATCAATACGGTTCACGTTTTCCTGTGCCGTGACTCTTATCATACATCGAAGTTGCTACAAACCGTAACGCAGGAGAAGAAAAATTTTAATCATGACCATGAAAGAAAAGCTCCGGAAACAATGGAGATCAAACTGCTAAAGAAGTAGGATGTACCCCCGGCAGGAATTTCCAGCCGGGGGAACACCTCATCTCAAAACGAAAGCCTCTCCATGGGATTCATGCGCCACATCAAAGCCTGCAACCAACACCATCCAGAGGATTTTATTCCCTTCATTATCGATGGTTTCTCTGTGGGCAAGATTAGGCCCAAATTTGCGCAAACTCTCCACCGCTGGCCCGATGCTTTCAGAGTGACCTCCTCCTCCGTGACCCTCATGGTCGCCACTTCTGATTTGGAAGAACGCAGCGCCGCGGTGGCCGCCATCCTCCAACAACTGGTGGACGAAAAAGTCATTCAAAAAATGCATGGAGAGTTGTATTCGGTCACGGAAGAATTCCACCATCAGCCCCTCCTTGTGATGGACCGGGCCCAGGCTCCATTGTTTGGTATCCGGTCTTACGGCCAACACATAAATGGCTACGTACGCTCTGGAGACGGCTTGAAAATCTGGATTGCCCGGCGGGCCCAGAACCGTATCAACTATCCTGGTTGTTTGGATAATTTTGTAGCCGGCGGCGTGCCTTTTGGCCTCAGTTTGGCCGAAAACCTTGCTAAGGAGTGTTGGGAAGAAGCCGCAGTTTCAGACTCCCTGGCTGCCCGGGCTGTGCCCGTGGGTGCCGTCAGTTACAATGTCGATACAAGTAAGGGATTTCATCCCTTCACCCTCTTCTGCTATGACCTGGAATTGCCGGAAAATTTTGAGCCCCGTTGCACCGATGGAGAAGTGGAAAGCTTCCACCTCTGGCCCGTACAGAAGGTCATGGAAATAGTCCGGGATACGGACCAATTCAAGCTGAACTGCAACTTAGTGATCACCGATTTCCTCATTCGCCACGGCTATCTGGGTCCCGATGATGCGGAATATCTCAACTTGCTCAGTGGGCTGCATCCTCCCGTGGCAAAATGATGATCCCAAAAAAATGAACCGTCCCGAAGTTCGGGACGGTTCCATTCAGGTCAGGTCATTTGGGGAATTAGAATCCCAATCGCCGGTTCAATTCCACCAGCAATTTCTGAGCTGCCACCGGAATAACAGTGCCCGGCCCAAAAATAGCCGCCGCCCCATTTTCGCGTAAGAAATCATAGTCCTGTGCTGGAATCACTCCACCACAAATGACCATAATATCTTCCCGGTCCAATTTCTTCAGTTCATCAATAAGTGCCGGCAACAACGTCTTGTGCCCCGCAGCCAAACTGCTCATGCCAATGATGTGCACATCGTTTTCCACCGCTTGACGGGCTGTTTCTTCGGGAGTCTGGAACAAGGGTCCCACATCCACATCGAAACCCAGATCGGCAAAGGCTGTGGCTACCACCTTGGCTCCACGGTCGTGCCCATCCTGTCCCATTTTGGCCACCAGAATACGCGGACGGCGGCCTTCATGATCTTCAAAGCTTTTGATCATTGCGCTGACTTTATCGATTTCAACACCCTCCCCGAATTCGGCGGAATAAACGCCGCTGATGGTGCGGATTTCGGCTTGATGCCGTCCACACACCTTTTCACAGGCGTCGGAAATTTCTCCCAAAGTGGCGCGCAACCGGGCAGCTTCCACAGCCAGAGTCAGCAAGTTGCCTTCTCCGGTTTCAGCACAAGCTGTCAAGGCATCCAGGGCTGAGGCCACGGCCGTACCGTCGCGTTGGTCACGCAGTTGTTCCAGCTGAGCCACCTGTTGGCGCCTCACTTCTGTGTTGTCGACTTCCAAAATCTCGATGGGATCTTCTTTATCCAGCCGGTACTTGTTCACCCCGACAATGACTTCAGATCCGGAATCGATATGAGCCTGCCGGCGGGCGCTGGCTTCTTCAATACGCATCTTCGGCAACCCGGTGCTGATGGCCGCAGCCATGCCCCCGTGCTGCTCAACCTCTTCGATGTGCGCCCAGGCTTTGCGCATGATCTGATCCGTCAAGCTCTCAAGATAATACGAACCGCCCCAGGGATCGACTGTGCGGCAAATTCCCGTTTCATCCTGAAGGAAAAGCTGGGTATTGCGAGCAATGCGCGCCGAAAATTCCGTGGGCAGAGCGATGGCTTCATCAAGGGCATTGGTGTGCAGCGATTGGGTGTGACCCAGAGCCGCAGACATACCTTCAATGCAAGTACGGGCAATGTTATTGAAAGGATCCTGTTCAGCCAGGGACCAACCACTGGTCTGGCTGTGAGTGCGCAAAGCCATGGCCTTGGCCGTTTGCGGATCAAACTGTTTGATGAGCTTGGCCCATAACAACCGGCCGGCCCGTAGTTTGGCCATCTCCATGAAGTAGTTCATGCCCTCTGCCCAGAAGAACGACAACCGGGGAGCAAATTTGTCGATGGGCAGACCAGATTTGAGGCCTGTCCTCACATATTCCAAACCATCGGCCAAAGTGTATGCCAATTCCAGATCAGCGGTGGCTCCGGCCTCTTGCATGTGGTAACCACTGATGGAAATGCTGTTAAACTTGGGCATTTTGGTGGCTGTGTAGGAGAATATATCTGCAATGATCCGCATGCTGAAATCGGGCGGATAAATGTAGGTATTGCGCACCATGTATTCTTTGAGGATGTCGTTCTGGATGGTGCCTGCCAGTTTGTCCAGATCGGCACCTTGCTCCATGGCCGCCACAATGTAGAACGCCATGATTGGCAACACAGCACCGTTCATGGTCATGGATACCGACATACGGTCCAGAGGAATCTGGTCGAAGAGAACCTTCATATCCAAAACTGAATCAATGGCCACACCGGCTTTTCCCACATCTCCAACCACCCGGGGATGATCGCTGTCATAACCCCGGTGGGTGGCCAGATCAAAGGCCACGGACAATCCTTTTTGTCCCGCAGCCAAATTGCGCCGGTAAAAAGCGTTGCTCTCTTCAGCCGTGGAAAAACCAGCATATTGCCGTACGGTCCAGGGCCGGGTCACATACATGGTGGCATAAGGTCCCCGCAAAAAGGGAGGCAGACCGGCCACAAATTTGATGTGCTCCAAGCCTTTGGTATCCTTGGCGGTGTACAGGGGCTTGACTTTGATTTGTTCGTTGGTGAGCCACTGGCAATCAACAGGTTGGCTGCCGGTGCTCTGGTTGAAGCTTTCTTCCCAAACGGGAAGCTCGGCCTTGGCATCGGTGGATCCATTGCGGAAAGGCACGGTGCTGAAATCAGGAAAGCGGCTCATGATTGCACCTCCAGGCCATCAGCTATTTTACCCAGTACATCCAGGACGTTGCTGCGTGCATTGATGGTATAATCGAGTCCCTCATGCTGGTCGGCAGACCCACCGGCCATGATCACTCTGGGCGGAGGCGACAAGGCCTTTAATTTCTGCAAGGTTTCGGCTCCCAACTCACCGTAGGTTTCATCCAGTCCTACCAGGACCACAAGAGGCGCGTGCGAAGATAACGCCGCCTTGGCAACCTCATCAGCACTGGTGAAAAATCCATCTTCCACAACTTTGAACCCACCAGCCTGGAAAAATCCACGGGTGAAATCGAGGCGGGGCATATACTTGGCTACATCCCCTAAACAGGCTGCAAAAACCTGCCCCTGATTTCCGAGATTGTCCACTTTTTGGCGCAGACATTCAAAAGGCTCGGCATCCCGGCGCAATCCGATGGTTTCCACGGTCAAATCGGTATCTGTGTCGTGGCGTAAAATGCCCGTCAATTCACCCAATGTTGCACCCAAAGAAGCAGCATCAGTGAGCAACGGCAGCAATTTCTCTCCACCGGCATCCATGATTTTTTCCAACCGGCCCAAGACCATCATGTGATCTTCCTGAGCTCCGCTGGTGCGTTGCTCGGACATGGATTCAGACCGACGCTTTTTCAACAGTTCATGGTCTGTAGTGCGTGGCTCACGAGAGGGTTCCTGAGGATTCGGGTACTGGTTGGTACCCACCAGAGCATCTTTCCGGGAGGCCAAGCGAGATTTCCGCAGTTCAGCAGAAGCCGCCACCTGTTTCTGCACCCATCCACTCTTCAAGCACTCCAACACACCACCGGCGCCTTCAATTTCCTGAAAAATTGACCAGGCTTTTTCGGCCAAATCTGCCGTCAGTTTTTCCACATACCAACTTCCGCCGGCGGGATCCTGCACTTGATCAAAATGGCATTCATGAGACAAGACCAACTGCACGTTGCGAGCAATGCGTCGGCTGAATTCATCAGGCCAGCTGTCCAGTTCATCGAAGGGGCCCACATGCAAACTATCCACGCCACCGAGCACGGCGCTCATGGCCTGGGTGGTGGCCCGAAGCATATTCACATGGGGATCGAGCAGAGTTTGGGTGCGGCGGCTGGTGCGGGCATGAATCTTTGCCTCAGCGGCCACCGCAGGGCAACCGGCAGCAGAAAGAACATCGGACCACAGCAAACGCAAAGCACGCACTTTGGCAATTTCCATGAAGAAGTCCGTGCCCATGCAAAGATGAAACTGGATCTGGCCGGCAGCCACCTCTGGCTCAATATTCCGGTCTTCCATAGCCCGTAATTTTTGCACAGCCGACGCCAGAACCAAAGCGAGGGAAAGAGCACTGTCGGCTCCCCCATCATGCCAGGGGTCTTCGTGCACTGGCAAAGTTTTCAGGTTGGGTGCTTCGGAAGCAGCCCAGCGGGAAATGACGGCCAACTCATCGTAAAGCCGGCTCACCGCCAAAGGCAGTTGTCCCATTTCAGCCAGACCAAACACGGGATCACTGCCCAGGCACCCCTGGAGTTTCCGAGGATCCTTACCCTGTTTTTCCAACATGGCCAACAAAAGAGCCATCAAGGACAGAGATGCTGAACCGGCCTGAACAAAGAGAGGTGTCTTTTCCAGATCAACACCATCAAACGCTGTCTCTAAATCTTTGAGAGAGGCCAGGGAAGTTCCATCGGCGCCCACAAACTTGGCCGCGGCCTGGTCTGGGTCCATTCCCCGCAGTCCCGCTTTGTCCAAAACCAGATTTACAGCATTTTGTCCACGCCGCAGATCTGAGCGCAGGGCGTTGTTGAACTCTTCAGCTGTGGGCAGTGGCAACTCCTGAGCCAGCAACCAGCCCCCCGCAGCTTTATGACCTCTTAAGTAGGGCCATTGTCCCGGCAGATTATCAGCCCAGGGTAAATCCTGGGTATCGGCCTTAGTGTGCATGGGGCCCACTGTTATATTTTCCAGAGTTCGTGTGAACATCTTCTTTTCAAATGATCCCCCCTTGAGCAAGCGCACAACTTCTTCACGCCATTGTTCAAGATTGGGTTCCTGGAAATCGTCAAGCAAGGGCTTGGGTGTCCCTGATGTGCTCATGGCAGACGCCTTGTTTTTTGCCGGAAAATCCGGACGTTTATGACAATCGGCTCCTAAAATCTCAGTGGACGAAAGGGACCGAAAAAATGCAAAATTGCTGTCTTGAATGAAAGATGGATAGGCCGAGTCCGGAAAGTCAAGAGTTGGATCAAAAAAGTTAAATGATTAACAACTAAGGAGCCTGGCAGAGGGAATGAGTTAAGTTTAAGAGATGCTTAACACACCCTTAATCCTGCCCAGATAAAATCAAAAACGGCGCTGGTTTTACTCTCTAATCTTGTGTTTCGACGGGAGAGAACCCAGTCGGTGGCCATTTCATCCAGGACCCCGAAAATGGCTTTGGCGGCGAACACCGGATCCAAATCAGCTCGGAACTCTCCACTCTCCTGTCCCTGCACAACAGCTTTCCCGATTATTTCGAGATATTCCCCCACCTGGGCCCGGCTGAGCTGATCCATGAAATGAAGGCTGTGGCGCAACTCCACCTGAGTGATGATTGCCTGGTCACGATCTTCACCCACCAGAGTAAGGTGCAATTCGACAATATTGCGCAGTTTTTCCTTGGCTCCTGTTGATTTTTCCAATGAAGCCCGGCCTTCATTGATGAAACGCCCCATAGCTCGCTCGAAGACGCTATATAAGATCTCTTCTTTATTTTTGAAATACAGGTAGATCGTTCCGTCGGCCACCCCTGCACGTTTGGCAATGCGGGCTACCGTTGTTTGGTAATAGCCCCAGTGGGCAATTTCCACCACTGCGGCATCCTGGATTCGTTCTTTCTTTTTGCCATCTATCTGCCGTGCCATGGGCTAATATCCTTAATTATTTGAGTTGTGCCTCTGAAATTGTGTCTGATTCCAGGGCGCTTTGCCTTTCCTGGGTGGGATTGGCTTTTGGTTAAATTTTTGCAGAACCGTTGTTTCACTCCCACCTAAGAATGTCCAAACTGCCATTTCTGGCAGCGTACCCCGCCCGGCAAAGGGTCAAATCGTCCTTGTCAGCCCAGACACAATTTCGAAGGCACAACCAACTGCTTGAAGGATCATTCATTAATTGAAGTACCAAAAGCCAAAACTAAACGTTGGCTTCAAAATGACATTCTCAGGATTATAAAGGAGTTTTCGCCCCATTTCAAGCGAAAGAATCCCCCCCTTAAACCGTTGACACCCTTGCGCAATTAAGCTAACATACTGAATAGTCATTCATTATTCCCAACATCTGACCATACAAATGACACCCATTGCGCCAAATGATGCTTCCATTGGCAAACCACCCGTCCAGACATCACCTGGCGGGCATACGAAAGGCAGGGAAAATGCGCAGGCAGATAAGAAAAGTGGCCGTACTGGGGTCCGGAGTCATGGGCAGCGCCATCGCCGCTCATTTCGCGAACGCGGGCATTCCTTCACTGGTTTTGGACATTGTTCCTCCTGGACTCAGTGACGAGGATGCAGCTCATCCCCAAAAGCGCAACAGCATGGCTTCAGGTGCAGTGGCCGCCATGAAAAAGAGCAAACCCTCTCCCCTGTATTCCAAAACTGGCTTGGGTTTGATTGAAACCGGGAATTTTGAAGATGATATCGCGCGGCTTAAAGAGGCCGACTGGATCATCGAAGTGGTGAAAGAGGACATGAAGATCAAGAAGATCGTCCTCGAAAATGCCGCCCCGCATATTGGACCAGAAGCTATTATCAGTAGCAACACCTCGGGGTTGAACCTTGGAGAAATGGCCAGTTTCCTGCCTGAAAATTTGCGGCCTCGCTTCCTGGGCACCCACTTTTTCAATCCTCCGCGTTACATGAAACTTTTTGAACTGATCCCCACCACAGACACGGACCCTGAGTTGCTGAAGTTTGTGGCCGATTTTGCCAGAGATCGCCTGGGCAAAGGCATCGTTTTGGCCAAAGACACTCCCAACTTCATTGCCAACCGGGTGGGCGTTCACGCCATGATGGCCACCGTAAAGGTCATGAGTGAAATGGGATTGAGCATTGAAGAGGTGGACGCGCTGACGGGCCCCGCCATCGGCCGGCCCAAAACCGCCACATTTAAGCTGGCTGATCTGGTGGGACTGGACACCTTCGTACACGTAGCAGAAAATATTTACCCACTCATTCCCAATGATGAAGCCCGTGAAACCTTCCAGATTCCTGAATTTCTCCGGGGTATGGTGAAAAAAAACCTGCTGGGACGAAAGACCAAAGCCGGCTTTTATAAGATGGAAAAAAAGCCAGAGAAAAAGCTCTTCACCCTGGATCTTGAAACTCTGGAATACCGGGATAAGGCCAAAGTAAAATTCCCCGAAATTGCAGCCGCCAAGAACATTGAAGACCTTCCCGAACGCCTTAAAACATTGGCCTACGGGAAAGGCAAAGCCGGCCAGGCCATCTGGAAGATGTTGGCCCCCAGCTTCAGTTACAGTGCCATGCGACTGGGTGAAATTTGCGACCAGGTCGCAGACATTGACATGGCCGTTTGCTGGGGTTTCAACTGGGATCTGGGTCCTTTCGAAGTGTGGGAAGCCCTGGGATTCCGCAAAGTTGTCGAGCGCATGAAGGCCGACAATCTGCCCCTGCCGGCCTGGGTTGATGCCCTATATGACAGTGGTGCTGAGAGTCTCTATAAGACCGAAGACGGAGTACGCATGAGCCCCACCGCCGAACCCGGTGTCTTTGCTGCCGTCCCCGTTGATGAACGTGCATTCGACTTCGATATCCTGCGCAGCCAGGAAAAGGAAGTACGTCGCAACCCCGGTGCCAGTCTCATGGACCTTGGTGACGGAGTGCTGGGCCTGGAGTTCCACTCCAAAATGAACGCCATCGGCCAGGACACTTTGAACATGGTGATGACTGCCTGCGCCGAAGCCGAGCAGAACTGGGAAGCTCTGGTGGTCACCAACGGTGCTGACAACTTCTCCGTTGGTGCCAACCTGATGATGCTGATGATGGAAGCCATGGAAGGCAACTGGGAAGACATCAACATGATCATCCATGCCTTCCAAACAGCCACCGGACGCCTGGAACATTGTGGAGTGCCTGTGGTGGTTGCCCCTCACGGTCTCACCCTTGGCGGCGGATGCGAGATGACCATGGGTGGCAATGCCGCCCGTTGTGCCGCCGAGACTTACATCGGTCTGGTCGAATTTGGTGCGGGGGTGATTCCCGCTGGCGGCGGTTGCCTGCGCCTGTACCAGAGACAAGTGGATCTGCTCACTGACAAACGTGATCTGCAACCCGCTTTCCGGGCTGCCTTCGAAACCATCGGCATGGCCAAAGTGGCCACCAGTTGCGCCGAAGCTCAGGAGCTTGGTTTCCTGCGTCCCGGCGACAGTTGGTCAATGAACCGTGACCATCTGGCTGCCGACGCCAAAGATATCGCCCTGGCCATGGCTCGTTGCAACTATGCCAGCGTGGGAGAAGACAATGCTATCCCCGTCATGGGAACCGCGGGTATTGGCCTGGCCGAATCGGTGCTCTTCAACATGAAAGAGGGCGGCTTCATTTCCGAACATGACATGAAAATTGGCATGGAGCTGGCCAAGACTTTGGCCGGCGGCGCGGTTCCCCCAGGAACCACAGTCACCGAGAAACATATGCTGACGCTGGAACGTGAAGGCTTCATGCGCTTGCTGGGTGAGCGCAAAACCCTCGAACGCATGGAATACATTCTTAAAACCGGCAAACCACTGCGCAACTAATCGTTGGAAGGAGACTGAACATGAGAGAAGTAATCATAGCCGCCGCCCAACGGACCGCGGTCGGTAAAGCCCTCAGAGGAACTCTGCGCCACACTCGCCCCGATGACCTGGGTGCGGCTGTCGTCAAAAACCTCATGGCCATGCACCCCAATTTGGATCCCGCCCGGGTGGGCGATGTGATCATGGGCTGCGCCATGCCCGAAGGTGAACAGGGCATGAATGTGGGCCGCAACATCGGCCTGATGGCCGGCCTGCCCAACACCGTGCCCGGTGTGACGGTCAACCGGTTCTGTTCCTCAGGCCTGGAAACCATCAACTACGGCGCCATGCAAATCGCTACCGGCCAGAATGACATTGTCATTGCCGGTGGTGTGGAAAGCATGTCCATGATTCCCATGGGCGGCTTGCGGTATCTGCCCAACCCCACCGTGGCTCACGAACAACCGGGAACTCTGACCAGCATGGGGCTGACGGCGGAAAATCTTGTGGTGCGGGATGAAATTTCACGACAGGCCCAGGATGAATTTGCCTACAACAGCAACATGAAAGCCCTCGCTGCCATCCAGGACGGCCGTTTTGTTGACGAAATTGTCCCGGTGATGGCCCAATTGCCTGGCATGAATAAAAAGGGCCGTCCCATCAGCAAGGAACAGGAGTTCAAGGTGGACGAAGGCCCTCGGGCCGACACCACTGTGGCCGGCCTGGCTCGCCTGCGCGCCGCCTTCAAGCAAGGTGGCACCGTGACCGCAGGGAACAGCAGTCAGATCAGTGACGGCGCTGCTGCTGCACTGCTCTGCACACCTGAAATTGCTGCAGAAATTGGTGCCACACCCTTGGCTCGTTTCGTGGGCTACGCTGTGGCCGGTGTGGGTCCCGAAGTCATGGGCATTGGGCCGGTGGCAGCCATTCCCAAAGTCATGGCCCAAACAGGTCTCACTTTGGAGCAGATGGATGTGATCGAACTCAATGAAGCTTTTGCCGCCCAAAGTTTGGCCGTTTTGAAAGCTCTGAATCTCGACCCCACCGACAGCCGAATCAACGCCAATGGTGGTGCCATCGCCCTGGGCCATCCCCTGGGTTGCACCGGAGCAAAATTGACGGCCACCGCCTTGCACGAACTCAAACGCCGCGGCGGCAAGTACGCTCTGGTGACAATGTGCATTGGCACCGGCATGGGAGCCGCCGGTATTTTCGAGACAATTTAGTGAAGCAATCTAGGAATGAAAAACCGAGGAGATTGAAATGTCAGAGAACAGTTATCCAACCGGCGGGGAATTCCTGCTTTCGGAAACAGCTCCCGAGAAGGCTTTCACCCCTGAAGACTTTGATGAAACCCAACGCATGTTTTCCACAACCGTGGACAGCTTTGTTGATGCGGTCATCGAACCGGTCAGGGACGAATTGGAATACAAAGGCAATACCAAGTTGGGTAAAGATTTGCTCTTGAAAGCAGCTGAAATGGGCTTTCTCATGATCGATATCCCAGAGGCCTACGGCGGCATGGGCGGCAACAAAGCCACCGTCATGTTGGTGAGTGAGCGCATGGCTTACACCGGCAGCTTTGCCGTGACCCATGGAGCCCAATCAGGCATCGGAACATTGCCCATCGTGTACTACGGAACCGAAGAGCAGAAGAGCAAATATCTGCCCCGCATTGCCACCGGTGAATTGATGTCCTGCTACGCCCTGACCGAAACCGGCAGCGGCAGTGACGCTCTCAACGCGGCCACCGTAGCCAAGCTGAGCGACGACGGCAGCCACTACGTACTCAACGGCAGCAAACAGTTCATCACCAATGCAGATTACAGTGACCTTTGCATTCTGTTTGCAAAAATTGATGGCGAACATTTCACCTGCTTCATGGTCGACCTGCATGCCGATGGCGTCACCATCGGCCCCGAAGAGCACAAAATGGGTATCAAAGGATCCTCCACCTGTGCCATCACTCTGGAAGACGTGAAAGTTCCCGCCAACGACTTGTTGGGCACCATAGGCAAGGGCCATCACATTGCGTTCAACATCCTGAACGTGGGCCGCTTCAAGCTGGGCGCCAGTGTGCTCGGAGGAGTCAAAATGACTCTGGCCGCCGCTGTGCCTTACACTAAAGAGCGGGAACAGTTTGGCCAACCACTCTGCAATTTCGGGCTCATCCGCAAAAAGATTGCCGACATTCAAACCATCGGCTTCCTGACTGAAAGCATGGTATACCGCACCGCCGGTCTGTTGGACGATGCCATCGCCACTCTCGACAAAAGCGCCGAAGGTTATGATCTGGCCGGCATCAAAAAGGTGGAAGAATTCAGCATCGAATGCTCCATGATCAAGGTGTACGCCAGCGAGGCTTTGGCTTTCGCCGTGGATGAGGGCGTGCAAATGCTGGGTGGATATGGCTATTGCAGCGAGTACCCTCTGGAGCGCTACTATCGTGACGAACGCATCAACCGTTTGTTCGAAGGCACCAATGAAATCAACCGTATGATCATCCCCGGCATGATCATGAAAAAAGCCTTGAAGGGTGAGTTGCCCTTCTTGAAAGCAGCCCAGGACGTGGCCGAAGATTTGACAGCCTTACCTTCTTTCGAAGAACCCGGCGAACCGGAATTCCTGGAAGAGGAAATGAAACTGGTGGCCAATATGAAAAAAGTGGTTCTGGCCACTTTGGGCCTGGCCGCTCAGAAGTTTGGCATGGCTCTGAAAAACGAGCAGGAAGTTTTGGCCGACATCGCCGATGTTTGCATGGAAGCCTACGCTTGCGAAAGCGGCATCCTGCGGGCTTTGAAAAAAGCCAATAAGGATGGCGAAGAATCGGCAACGGCCATGGCGGACATGCTTTCTCTTGGTGTGCATGATTCCATGGACAAGGTGACCGTGCTGGCGCGGAACATTCTGGGCAATACGGTGGACGGCGATGAGCTGCGCACCTATGCCGCCGGCTTGCGCCGATTGACCAAGCATGACCCTGTGAGCCGGAGCAAGTTGCACGACCGCATTGCTGCTCGTGTGATTGAGGCTGATGGGTATACCGTGGGATAGCCTCCTTATGTGCTAAAAAAGAACGGCCCCTGATTACTCAGGGGCCGTTTTCATACCAAGTCTAATTGTCCACAAAATCCCCATCCCCAAATACGGCCAACCCACCCTGGGCGGTTTCTCTGTACAAACTGGGCATAT
>JADGDU010000006.1:0-20108 GCA_016744705.1 Candidatus Krumholzibacteriia bacterium | reverse complement strand
CACTTGGGTGACGACATCAAAACTGATGAAGTGTCGGCCATCGGATAAGACGGCATAGCGGGCAGAATCAAAAGCCCGGGAGGCTGCGTGAACATTGCGTTCAATGCAGGGAATTTGCACCAGTCCGTTGATGGGATCGCAGGTTAAACCAAGGTGGTGCTCCAATCCCATCTCCGCCGCGTATTCAATTTGAGCAGGAGAGCCGCCGGCCAGTTGAGCCGTGGCGGCAGCAGCCATGGCGCAAGCCACCCCAACTTCCCCCTGACAGCCCACTTCAGCCCCTGAAATGGAGGCATTGTGCTTGACAATATTTCCCACCAATCCGGCCGTGGCCAGGGCTCTGATCACGGCAGCATCACTCACTTCATAATGCTCCTGGGCAATTTTCAAAACAGCAGGCAGCACACCGCATGAGCCACAGGTAGGGGCCGTTACCACTTCTCCGCATGATGCATTTTCCTCCGATACGGCCAAGGCATAAGCAAATAATTTGCTCATAGTTTTGGCGTGGCCCGACAGGCTTTTTGACTTGGCATAATAGGACGCGGATTTCCTCTGCAGTTTCAATCCCCCGGGAATTAAACCTTCGTTCTTCAAGCCTCGATCAACGGCAGCCTGCATGACTTTCCAGACCTCAGCCAAGTGCTCTTTGACGGCCTCCCCTTCGGTTTCAAAAACCAATTCCCAGAAAACCTTGCCCGTATTTTTATGAAAGCGCAAAACGTCCTGCATATTATTTTGCGCGTAGACATATTCCGGCTTCAGATTCTTTTTGTGATCATCCAGAATTTGCCCGCCCCCCACGCTATAAACCACCCACGGGTCAGGATCGGAATCCTTGTCATCCACGGTAAATTTCAAGGCATTGGGATGAAAGGCCAAGGTTTCTTCCGGGCGCCATATTAATTCCACTTTGGCCGGTTCCAATTCACTCAGAATAGCCACGTCCGTCAGGTGCCCTTTTCCGGTGGCTGCCAAACTTCCATAGAGTGTCACTCTAAATGATTGGGCCTCTGGATGCTTTTCCCCATAAAGATGAGCGGCCCGGTTGGGTCCCATGGTGTGGCTGCTCGAAGGGCCTCGTCCGATGCGGAATATGGGGATGATCGATTGCATTTTGACTCCTGATTGAACATGAAACAGCCGTGAGGAGAGTTAAAGGTGCCAAAGATTCCCATTTCAATCAACCAGCAAATCTTTGAGGCCCCATACCAGCTGTTGATTCACCATTGTGGTCGGGTTATGGTCCCCAAAATGCAAACCATCCCTAAACCTTTGGTGGCCCCTTTATGTCAACTTCCAGCCTCCCCCTAGCAAATCGCTCAGCCCTGGTCACTGGAGCCAACCGCGGCATCGGCCGGGCCATCGCCAAACTTCTGGCCGAACAAGGTGCCCGCGTCGCTGTCCACTTTGGTTCCGACCAAGAGGCTGCCGAAAATGTTCTCGCAGAATTGGCCGGTCAAGGCCACACCATTCTCCAAGCTGACCTGGAAGACGCCAATGAAGCGGCAGCCCTGCCCCACCGAGCCGCTGAAAAACTGGGCCGACTGGATATCCTGGTCAACAATGCAGGCATTTATGAAACCCATGGCATCGATACTCTGGGCCCCGCAGAATGGCAAAAATCCTGGGACCGTACCATCGCCATCAACTTGACCGCACCCTCCTTGATCATCCACGCAGCCCTTGAGCATTTGGAGCATTCCGGCGGGGGCCACATTGTGAACATCACCAGCCGTGGGGCCTATCGCGGTGAACCTGACGCACCGGCCTACGGAGTGGCCAAAGCAGGCCTGAACAGCCTGACCCAATCATTGGCCAATAAGCTGGCGCCAAAGAGAATTCACCTGGTTGGTGTGGCACCGGGATGGGTGCTCACCGACATGACCGAAAGTTTTCTTGAGGGTCCCGAAGGGGAAGGTATCCGCCAGCAAAGCCCCTTGAACCGCACCGCCACCGCCGATGAAATAGCACAAGTGGTTTTGTTGGCCGTATGCGGCCGCGCCGACGCCCTGACTGGTGGAATCATCGATGTGAATTGCGCCTCCTATTTCCGTTGATCAGCAGCGGGCAAGGAACACTTCACAACCCTTTTCATATGGTGTATTTTGAAATGGACTTTCAATTTCACACCCATCACAAGCAGGAGCCATTATGCGTCCCCTTTTTCTGATTTTCGCCATGGCAATGGTTTTGTTTTTAGGGGCCTGTGGCAGTGAAGAGCTGGGCGAAGAACTGTGGATCATTGGATTGGATGGGGCCGACTGGGATCAACTAAACCCCATGATCGCCCGGGGAGAACTACCCAACCTGGCCCAGCTGAAAAGCGAAGGCGCTTCAGGAATCCTCTTGAGCGATACCCCCATGATATCCCCTATCCTCTGGACAAGCATTTCCACTGGGAAAACTCCTGACCTACACGGCGTTACCTGGTTTATGACCGATGCCCCCGATGGAACAAAAATCCCCGTCAGCAGTGAAGAACGCAAGGTGCGCACCTTCTGGAATATTGCCTCGGAGGCCGGTATGAGCGTCGGCATCACCGGTTGGTGGGCCACCTGGCCAGCCGAACCTCTCAACGGATATTTGGTCAGTGACGCCGTGGCCTGGCACAGTTTTGGAATCACCGGCCGCAGCAATCCTGGCGAAGGAAAAACCTGGCCCTGGGAATACGTCACCGAAGTTGAAAAGGTCATGCCCAACCCGGTATCCATTTCTGATGACCTGATGACAAGACTGATCCACCTGCCTGCCGAACAACTGCAACCCCAGCCCGAAAAATCAATTTACGATGATCCCATCAGCCACCTCAGACAGGCTTTGGCCACTTCCCGGGGATACACCAATCTGACCCTCGACAAGCTGGAAACAGATCGTCCCCAGGTGATGAGTGTTTATTACGAAGGGACCGATGCCATCAGTCATCTGTTCGGAAAATACCAGAGCCCTAAACTGCCCTGGATCAGTGGGGAAGATTTTGCAGCCTATAAAGATGTCTTGAATGAGTATTGGAAATGGCAGGATGAAATTCTGGGCGAGTTGCTGGCCAAGCGTGGCCCACAAACCACTGTGATGGTCATCAGCGATCACGGTTTCCGTCAGGGTAGTGAGCGCCGCAAGGAAGACCATTTCCATATCGAAACCGCCGATGCTGATCACCAGCCCGATGGAATGATCATCCTCAGCGGGCCAAATATCAAAGCCGGTGGAACCATCACTGACGCAGACATCTATGATGTGACACCCACCATCCTCTACGCCCTGAACCTGGCCGTGGGACGTGACATGACCGGCCATCCCCTGACCAACGCTTTTGCTTCCGAATTTCTGCGAACCCAGCCAGTGCAATGGGTCACAACTTACGAAACCAGTCCCCGGGAACGCGGGTCCGCCGTGGTGCAGGAAAGCCAAACAGGGGAAGATCTGGAGAGAATGCTGCGCAGCCTGGGATACATTGCCGGCGCCGAAGGAGACGATGATTCTGCCGATGACGGTTACACTTCGGAACAAATAGTCAATCTGGCCACGGTGCTGATGGGCCAGGGACGCACCCAGGAAGCCGTGGAGAAATTGCAAAAGGTCCTTGCCGAGCACCCGGGCAATTTCGATATCCGGCTGAATCTGGCCCAAGCCCTGTATCGGGACAACCAGCAAGAGCAAAGCGAAGCCATGTACACCCAACTCATGGCCGATTTTCCGGACCGGCTTGAGGTGCATGAAGATCTGGCCCTGGGATATCGATTGTCCCACAAGCCACAACAAGCCCTGGAAGTCTATGAACAAGGCCTGGCCGTATCCCAAGACTGGATCCCGGGAATGGCCGGCCAAGGGTTGTGTCTGGCCTATCTAGGCCAAGCAGCCAAAGGAGAAACCGTCCTCCGCGATGCCCTCAAAATTGACCCGCGCAGCCACACAGTGTTCTGGAATCTGGGACTTGTGCAACAACTTCAGGGCAACTTCCATGGCGCTGCTCAAAGCCTTGACCAGGCCTTGAGACTTGAGCCAACCGACGCCCGCACCGCCATCACTCTTTCCCAGGTTCATTTGCGGCTTGGTCAAAAATCTGCTGGTGAAGAGGTTCTGCGCAGCACCCTGGCCAAGGGTGGAGACAAAGCACTTCTGTTAGCTGAATTGGGAGCCTTGCAATTGGAGTTAGGCGATACAGCTGGTGCCCTGGAAAGCCTCACCGAAGCCCGGAAATTCAACCGGGACAATCCTCAGGTGCTGGGTAACCTGGGCATGGCCTACGCCTTGAGTGGATCCCTGCCTTCGGCCATCAGCATTTTTGAAGAATTGGTCAAGGCCCAACCTGAAATGGCCGAGGCCCACGAGCAACTGGGCGCCATGCAGGCACAAAATGGCCAACCCGCCAAGGCCGTACTCAGCCTCAGCAAAGCCAAAGACCTGGCACCGAACAATGCTGGCTTCCGAATGAATCTGGCTTATGCCCTCCAACAGACGGGAAAATTCGACGAAGCGGCCGCTCAATTTTCCAAAGTCATCGAACTGGATCCTAAAGTGGCTCATGCATATTTTGGTCTGGGGCGTATTGAATTGAAACGCGGTCATACTGCCGAGGGGCAAAGACTGATTCAGAAAGCCAGAGAATTGGACCCTTCGCTGCCTGTGGAATAAACCCTGCTGCCATAAAAAAAGAGTGGGACCTGGTCGGGGATCCCACTCTTGACCGCCATTCTAAAATGGCTGATAAGTTTTGCCAGCCTGTTCCGCCAGCATGACTCCACTTTATAAAAGCAACACTCATGCCTTAACAAAACAAATGCTCAAATAACTCGCTGTCCTATGCAAGGCAACAAGTTAAAACACCCAAAAACAGGCTCAAATTGAATACAAGACGCCAACTCGCAGGAATCTCCGGAGCCTGCCACAGTGGGTCGCAGAAACCTGCGAAGCATTAGCTGTTCAGCCTAGGCAAGCGGATGACAAAACGGGCTCCACGTCCATCAATCCCCGGCTGATCATGCAAAACCAGGTGTCCTCCCAGGGCGGTGACCATTTGAGCGGTCAGACTCAAGCCCAAGCCGCTGCCAGCGGCATGAGTAGTAAAATAGAGGTCAAATACTTTCTCCCTGTTTTCGGGAGGAATGCCAGGGCCATTATCTGCTACCACCACTTCCACCTCATCGCCTACTGCGTCAGTGCTGACTTCAATGATCCCAGAGCCCTCCATGGCCTCCACTGCATTACGCAAAAGGTTTTCCAAAACCTCGATAAGGAAACTGCGATCCAAAAGTACCTCGTGACCAGAGACATCCACCCGGAACTCCACATCGTCCATGCCATGAGCTGAAGCCTGGACCGCCACCGTCTCCCGGATCAAATCACCCAAATTCAACCGCTGGACCTGGGGCTGGCGAGGAGTTGAAAAATCCAAAAACTGTTGGACGATTTTCTCAATACGGGCGCTTTCATTTCGAATGTGCAGAGCCTGATCTTTGACTGTATCCTGGAGGTCTGTGGTGCGCCCCATCATTTGCGCGATCATGTGAATGCTGTTCAGAGGATTCCGAATTTGGTGGGCCACACCCGCAGCCAGGTGTCCCATGGCCACCAATTTGCCAGCACGCCGGGCTTCTTCCTCACGCATGCGAAGCTCCCACTCCACTTTTTTCACTTCCTTGTTGAGCACCGACAGACGCTGCCATCCCAAAAGCAGAGAAGTGGCCAGGATCATAGCCCCCAGAAAAACTAAACCACGCATCAGAGCCCGGTTTTTAATATCCCTGCGTAACCCCTGGAGCAATGTTCCATCCAACCCCACACGCAACAGCACCTGGTTGCCTTCGCGCAATTCCACCCGCCGAACCATTTCGTAAACTGGCCCCTCGGGGGAGGAAAACTCCCGAAAATTATAATCGACTTCTTCTTTGAGGGTTCCTTCCTGGAAATCATCGGTCGGCAGAGAGAATCCAACATCTGAGGAAAAGGCGGCAGCCACACCCTCTTCGTCCTGAACCACCACATAACGAACACCGGGGCCGGCGCTGAGAGATTTGATCAGATTTCCAGGTCCCATCTCATCCAAGGGAACCTCCAAATTCTGAGGCAGGACACTGACCACAACGGCCCCTCCTCCGGAGCGGCGAATACCGGCCACAAAGCGCCCCTGGTCTGAATTGGGAAGCATATGGTAGCCGAAGCGTCGGAATTTTTGACGGCCACTGAGCAGGGGTTCTAAAAAACCATCCGGCAATGGTCCATCCAGTTCATTGGTTTGATCTGGAGCATGGCTGGCCATGTCCAATTGGCCCTCAGTATCAAACAGCATGATTCGAAAAAGGCCCAGATAGTTGGCGTACCGGGCCAACTGGGCATTGCTCACACCACCGGTAGAATCCGCAAGAGCCACCCAACGGGCATTGTTGAGTAGGCCATGCGTCACTTCTTTTTCCCAACGATTATATGATTCCAATCCGTGAAGACTGCTCTGGGCCACCACATCGGCAATGGCCCGCCCCTGGGCCCCCATCATCGCCTCTGCGTCTGCAATGCTGCTGCGTGTATCATGGCGGGATGCCAACAGTGTGATGCCCACAGTGAGCACCAAACCCAAGATGGGAAAAATACGCCGATACAAAAGCTTCATGCTGGAATCCTTGGGAACAAAGGGAAGTTCATGAAACAACTATATCCCGAAGAGGGAAGAATGAAAAGAAGCCATCCCACGAAAATGGCCCAGGTCAATGCCCCGGGCCAGATGCGATCTTAGGAAGGAACCCTAGAGTTCCAGCAACTCACTCTCGTCCAACATCACCACTTCCGAGGTTCCGCCATGACCAGCTTTTGGTACGGTAGAAATTGGTGGAGCCAGAACCGGAGTTGGCCTTGGTTTTGAAGTGTTGTCAACATATGGGGCCCTGGTGAAATCAGAAGCATTGGAATGGCTTGCCCCACTGCCCATCACATTCATCAGAATGCGCACTACAGCATCAATTTCCCGAGCCTGGGCCGACAACTCTTCAGCCGACGCTGCTGATTCTTCCGCAGTGGCAGCACTGCTCTGTGTCAACTGATCCAAACGGGTGATGGCTTCACGAATTTCATGCAATTCACCAGCCTGCTTACTGGAAGCATCCGTAATTTCCCCTACCTGGTCATTGACGTGGTCAATCCCTTTGACAATGATATCGAAAACACCCTCAACTGATTTGGTGGCGCTTTCCCCTTCAGCCACACTGGCAGCCGAAACTTCCAGCAGTGACTGGCTGTTGCCCGCGGCCTCAGCACTCCGCTGGGCGAGGTTGCGCACTTCCTCAGCTACGACGGCAAACCCTTTGCCGGCATCTCCGGCACGAGCAGCCTCAACAGCTGCATTTAAGGCCAACAAATTCGTTTGGAAAGCAATTTCATTGATGGTGTTGATGATTTGCGCGGTATCATGTGCCGACTCGCTGATATGGACCATGGCCTCTTTCAAAGTACCCATGGCCTCACGGCCATCAGTGGAGGCATCGTTGACCTCCCCAGTCAGGGATTGCACCTTGCGAGTAGCATCCAAATTCCCGGTGGTGATACCCGCCAGGATTTCCATGGATGCTGCCGCCTCCTCCAGGCGCGCGGCCTGACCACTGGCTCTTTCAGCCATTTCGGAACTGGATTCAGCTACCGAATGGGAAGATTCAGCCAGGTGCGCCGAACCGTTTTTCATCTCAATGATAATCGATTCTATGGGCCGACTCACATGGCGCATGATGTACAAGACGGAGAGAATCAAAAGCGCCAACCCGACCATCACCAATCCATACTGGGTGCGTTTCAAATTTTCAATTTTTTCTTCACTGGCCGTCTGATACAAACCCACCGCTGTATTCATGCTTTTCAGAACCGAAACACTTTGATCCAGGACCGTTGCCAGCCCCTCAGAAAAATCTGAATTGGGTTCATCCTTTAGGCTTTCATCCAAAGTGTCCACAGCCTTCAAGAGGTGAGTCCACTGATTCTCGACATCAGCAAGTTGGGCCAGAATTTTCGGATCTTTGGTAGGAGCAATCTGGACTTCACCTGTGAGGTCCAGATTCAGGTAGGTTATTCCACCATCTCTCAGGGCTTTCAAGGTGGTAGTGAAGAGTTTTTCGGATTGATTTCGCCCCTTGGTGGCCACAGCAATCAGGTTACCGTTCTTTGCTCCCGGGACCATCTGCCCACCCAGTGTGGCATATGTTTCTTTAGTGAATTTTTGAGTCAGCATGCGTTGCCTACCGGCCAGATTGATGATCAACCCATCAGCCCTCTGGGCCCTTACCGTCAGCAGCGTACTCCCACAAATGACTATGAGGAGAAGAAAGAATATCCCCTGCATCCCCCCTAGTCGCCATGATAGAGGTTGTTTTCTTCCAACCAGTTGTTGTCCCTTGTTTCCAACCATTCCAAGCCCTCCAACAGAATGAATAGCATATTTGCTGCTTCTTGTTGGTTTTCGGCTTTTGTGATCACTTCTTTAAGTTTATAAAGAAAACCGCAAAAAAGCCCCGGACAATTGGAATTGCCCAGGGCCACAAAAAGGGAGACTGATTAGCCCAACACCATCATTTGAGGAGAACCATCTTTGACGAAACTCGCTCTTGTCCATACCGGATCTCATAGAGATAAATGCCCGAAGGTAATAATTCTCCGGCGCTGCCCCGGCCATTCCAAGTCCAGGTATAACTTCCATCCGAGGAATGAGTGAAATCTCTTTCGGAAACCATTTTTCCCTGAGCATCATACACGGCGATGGTGACATCTCCTGGCACAGCCAGATGGTACTGGATGGTTGTTGAGGGATTGAAGGGATTGGGGTGATTGCCCACAAGATGTAATTTCCCGGGAATCTGAACCCCATCAACACCAGAAGATGTATTGGGTACCCGGTAAAAGACAACCTGTGATTCCAGTTTATAAAAGGCATGCCCCGCACATTCGCAACCACTGGCATCAAGGCAATCCGGATTGTTGGGACGGCAAATGTTTTCATAGGGCTGTAAGGCAAATCCAAAAACCGATTCCTGGCCTGGAGTGACCAGATCACTGATATCCACGTTCCAGGCTTCAGCCTTATCTCCGGGACACCAGCCGGCGCGATTGTATTGCCAGGTGCCTTGTTGGGGACTGCACCGGTTGGTCGCGCAATCGGACCGCCACAAATAGTGTTGGGTATCATTGCCGTCGACGGATACCTGTTGCCATTTGTGGGAAAACTCAGCGGCATTATCGGTATTCCAGAAACTGTGGCCTGTGGAATAAGTGCGGACTGTGGCCCAACTGGCCTGGTCCGGGACCGTCACTGGTATAGGCGTCAAATGATCTGCTGAGGGGTTATCAGGGTCTCCATAAATAAGGTTGCCAGTGCGCCACAAAGGAACGATGGCAAAAGGCTCTTTTTCCGGTATCCCGGGACGCATTTCGAACTGGACGGTCATCAACCAACCGTTGTCATTGCCCATCCAGGATTCAATGTACAACCGCAAGGTAACTTCATCATGCAGCATGAATTGGTAATCGGTCACGTCGATGGTCCAACTGCAATTTTGGGGTCCCCCGGTGAAGGTGATGTCATAGGGGGTAATAAACCGGGCGATTTCAAAATCTTCGTAGTTCTCTTCGTCAATGTAGTTGCGGATTTTTAAGTTACCGAACCGATCCCAGGGATCACAATCGGCCGAGCCTGAGGGGCACGAGATGGTCATGTGACAGAACACCTGGGAATAAAGCTGTTGTTCGGGGAAGGTAAAAGTTCCCTCATGCGGTGTGGCCCAATTGATGAATTCGTTGCGGAACGTGGTGATGGATACAGGATCTGCAGATGCCAGGGAAGGGAGGCCCAATGCATATGACAGAGTCAAGATCCAGAAAGTGGTCAAGGCCAGGGTTCGGTTTCTCATGCCAGCTCCTCGTCGCAAATTATTTCCTATTCTCAGATGATGGATAGATCTTACCACATATTCCCAAAGGCCACCAACATTCCCTGGGGTGAATGATTGTCTATAAACGCAATACATATAACAACATAGCCTCAAGAGGGTGCTACGGGGGGATAGTGAGAAATAAATCTGGGCTTACAGGGGGTAGGGTAGCTTTTTTTGTAATTTCTTCTTCTTCGATCCAGTTTCGAATGAACTAGGATGAAAACGGCGGGCCATTTCTATTCTTCTAGTTGGTGAAGACCAATTCACTAACAAAAACGAAAGAAAGCCATGACCCACCACGAGAATGATACTACGATTGAGCGAGTCATGGAAACCCTGTTGAAAATGGCCTGGACAATGGCTTTAAAGACAAAACAATCAAAGCCCGCGTTGGAGAAATCCCTGGAAAAGGGAAATCGGAGCGAGCGTACCTTGAAATTAGCATTGGCTGAGATGTATATCCACAGAGTCGCGGCTCAGTCCGGTCTCTTGTTCTGAGCGATCGCTGCGAGAAGGTTCGTCACGGTGGCAGTGTCATTGATTGCGCGGTTCTGGTTGCCCTTGGTATTGGCTCAGATGAAGGAAAAGGTGGCCGGTGGTCTGCCATTTTTTTCTCCACCACCAGACACCTCACGGCTTCTCTGCGTTCTGGTGGTGTTAGAACTTTCCATCAAGTGCTTCAGTGCATCGTTCTCAAGGCTCAGGTCAGCGAACATTCGTTTGAGCTTGCTGTTCTCGGTTTCTCCATCTGAGCCTCCTGGTTTCACTATGCCAGAAAGCTCTACTTTTAGATTATCCGAATTTTGGGTGAGCTTACGGTTTAATCATTCCTTACACAACGGACATGATTGAAAATGCGAATCACATCACCCTGGGGTCCATGACCATTTGGATAACTGGCCGGATCACCGAATTTCGGATCACTTCGCTGACAACCCGCGCCGTGAACATCCAATAAACTGTAATTGCCCGATCCCGACGGAATTTCCATGAAGCCATACCCCGTCCCGAAAGCCACATAAGCCCCATTTCCTGAACCCACATGGTTGACGTGGGTGGTGCTCGACCAGTAGAACGCATAGTCCGAGCCGCCTGCTTCATCGGAAATAGGCGAAGCAAGGAAAACCGGGTCGATGGCAGCGGTGCCATCGGTGGCCGGCGACCGCGTATAGTCCACAATGCTCTGCAGTTCCTTTGCTGTGGGCAAACGCCAATCGGTGTAGGTGGCGTACTCGAGTTCAGTCGACCAGGCCAGAGCGTCTTCCCAGTTCAGACCTCCATTTTGGCCCGCACCCAGATGCCCACTGTCCTGCTGCATCCACATCAGGCCCGTGGCCGAATCGGTTATGGTTCCGTCCCCGTTGTCCTGGAAACTGTTCAGGCCATAGCTGTCGCCCTCGCGTACAAAAATAGAGAAAAAGGTGTTTCCGGCCTGTGTTTGAGGATTCAGGACCGGGTAACCCTTGATGCGGCCGTCCGCAAAATTCACGCCGAAAACCGTTTCATCGCCATTCATGGTGGTGCTTACATAAAGAGTGCTGGTCAAAAACTGGGAATCGATGATGCGTTCGCCTTGGGTCAGGTCGCCATATTCGAACGCAAAAACATCGTCGATAAATGGAGTAAGGCCGGAAGTATCGTCACCCATCATACCGCTGGGATCAGTCCCGTCGAAACGGATCAGGGAGTAAAGTTCCTTGATGGTCGGGATGCGCCAGTCGTAATGTCCGGCCAGGGCATAATCATCCACCATGGCCTCAGCCTCGGCCAGGGTGATTTTCGACCCGGGATCCTGCTGCCACATCAAATCCGTGACCAGATCCGAAACCGTTCCGTCCCCGTTGTCCCGGTAACTGGGGGCACTGATGGTGTATTGCGCGTCCTGACCGTAAAACGCCTCGCCGGCCGCAGGAGCGCTGATGGCCATGGTGTTGCCGTACGACAGAGTCTGAGCCGTATCGACCACGGGGAAGGTGCCCGAATTGATTTCAGGTGCCGGTTCCGTTTCTGGACTGGCTGAGTCCTCGGAACAAGCCGTGAGGGACATGACTAACATCAGGAAAATGGAAGACAATCGGAATATTCTATTGAAGGCCATCATAGTATTAAGTCCTTGTTGAATAGCATCTGGTTCTTGTTTCATGGTTCTGGATCCTTGTTGGGGCTACCGAAAATTTCCCCAGGCAATCCTCTCGGTCCGGTAGACTTCGTCGTCGACCACAATTTCCCAAACCAGCTCACCGTCCGGAGCCACTTCTGACAAATAGGCGGTCTGGTCATTCCCGCCTCCGGTGCAAACCAGGGCATTCCCGTTGTCCAATTCATCGACATCGCCCAATCGCTCGGCATACTTGGGAGCTATAAATTCCCACACCTGGCTGGCGGTAAAGTTCTCTTCGTTCAGGGAGTACCGAACGGCTCGGCTATTGAGATTATTTCCGCCGGAGTCGTTGCGATTGTCAAAAATCAGCAGTTCACCATTTTCAGTCATGGTTGGGGCATGCTGGGCTGTTGGAAAAGACCCGTTGTTCAGAGTGAAAAAATTGGGAGTGAAATCCGGGTCAACCACCTGGTCGCCTTCTCCAAAAATCCAGACAATCTCATCCGTGTTGCGGTCGATTTTAATGACCCAGCTTTGAGAACGGCAGGACAACAATACGGTGTTTTCGGCAGGCGAATAATACAGGGCGTTGGCGTGGGTCCAATCGAGTCCACCCTGGGGCGTGGTGCGTGCTGCCAGGGCACTGGGGAAACGGGCTGTGTCCAGGTGGTCTGCGGTGGACCAGGTCCACACTGTCGCTCCGGTTTCAGGATTGATCTCGTAGATCACGTCGTAAGAGATATTCTCGCCATTGTACGGACTCGCATCATTGTTGATGACCTGGGTTTCGGTAGTCAAGAACAGGAGGTTTCCGTTGGGCAGCAATCGAGCGTCATGATGAAAAACATGACCGTCCAGATCAAAGGTCGACACCATTTCACCTGCCGGGGTTATCTCGGCCAGGCTGTTAAACAGAAACATTAACAAATTTCCGTTTTCCAATCCTCGGGCCACCCCATCGACATGCTGGATGTCTGTTCCATGCAAATACCAGACAACCTCACCCTCTTCGTCGACCCCGAAGTACAGTGGATCCGTGGAATTGGGGCGCTGTCCCGATCCGTAACCGAAAAGGGTGATCCCGCCCTCAGTGTTGTCAGTGGCCGGTTGGCTCAAGGTCACCGAGGGAGCATTGTCCGGCAGAGAACCTGTGGTGTGCAAAACGGAGGCACTTTCGACTTCCTGGCCATTGCCCCGATCCAAAACCGTTTTGAGGCTGTACTCGGTCAGGGCTCTCATGCCGACAACCACGATTTCCACCGGTTCATTGGCCTCAATGTCCACCCATTGCGATATGCGCTCATCTGTCTCTTCGCTTGAAAAAACGATGGCGGCAAGCCCAGCCGAATCACTGACGACCGAGGCCACGGCCATGAGGGTGTTTTCAGTATGGGGAATGACTGTCAGTGAAACCCCTGAATTGTTTTGGGCGGGTTCGTCGATCTCCGGACTGGCGCTGTTTTCGCTGCAACCTTGAAGTGCCAGGAAGGCCAACCCAATCAGCAAGCCCCAGGGCGACCGAGTGATTCTGTGGCGAAAACTCATAAGAGGGTCCTTTTCTACAGGTTTGATTCCTTGGGTATCTACTCACTCAACTAAACGCAGAGGGCAGGATTTCCAAGCGGAAAAAAGTCGGAATCCTTCCACCTTGTCTATGCGGTTGGCGGAAAGCAAGAGTGACGCCAACCCCCGCGGCCATTCTCATCTTTTTGTTTTAAAAGTAGTTACATCATTGTCTCGGCGCAGGCCGATCCCCGCTTCGACCAAAATCGTACCTGTACGGACACTTATCGAGGCCGGTGGACAGCGGGGTTCGCTTGAGGCTGACGCTCAACTTGGGCGCGGCGAGCTCATCAAACGACCCTGGGGTGGAGGCTTACAATTCATTTTCATCAGCATCGGGCTGGATCACTCCGGCGCAAGAACCGGAAGTAAACAGAAGAACAAACAGCATGGTCAAATTCAAATATGGTTTGATTTTTCCGCCCCTTTGAGTCAGGCAGCAGTCAGTTCATGAATTATTTCAGAGTCGAAAGGTTCACCGCCGCTATTTCAACCCAAGCAACCAAATCACTCAATGAAATGATGGATTGTCATGGTAGCACAAATACACTGTGCCAAAATTCCCTCGACTACCAAATGGTTCATGCCCCCCCATTTTCAGCCCAACCAGTCAAAGAAAAGGCCGCCAACCCTCACAAGGTTGGCGGCCATATTATCAATCAATCAAAACAGAGATGGGCTATTTGACCAACATCAATTTCGTAGTTGCTCTGGATTCACCAGCAATCATGCGGGCAAAATAAACACCACTGGAAGCGCTGCCACCACTGTTGGTGCGGCCATTCCAAACCGCGCTGTGCTCACCGGCCAGGAAATTTTCCTGAATCAAAGAACGCACCAAATGGCCATGGATATCATAAATGCCCACCGTCACCGAACCGTTGCGAGGATTGGTGAACTTGATGGTCGTCTGGGGGTTGAAGGGGTTGGGCCATGCCTGCACATCGGCCACCAACAACTGAGCTCCGGGTACCGGAGTAGCAACCTGTTCACGAATGACCAGAATCTGGAAATCGTCCACAAAGAAGCCACTTTCGTGGACACTGGTATCACTGGCCAAGCGGAAACGGAAGAGAAGATCCGATTCGTTGAGATAGGCGCTGAGATTCACGGTGTTCAGGACCCAGTTGGCCCGGCTACCTTCAAAAACAGGAGCCCCACCAGGGACCTGGCCACCCTGCCCAGTTGAGACCGTGGTGAATTGAGTACCCAAAGGAACCCAAGTAGTACCATTTGTGCTCACTTCAAAGAAGCAGCCATCCCAGTTGTCTTCGATTTCCCATTTGGCATAGAAGCTGACTTCGCCGCTCATGGCGCCGCTCAGGTCCACCGAGGCGGCCATGGTCATGGGGTTGTTGGCGTTGTCGGCATATTCGCCGCCAGGGCTGTCGTTCATACTGTTTTCGGAATTGTATCCTTCAGCAGGACTGGTGATGCCCCACTCACCGGACCACTGGCTCACACCAGCTTCAAAATCGTCTGTGAACAGAAGCATTTCTACGGCTCCGCCAAGAGCAAAGTCCTGGCTGGCAGGCGTATCGCTGATGTTCACATCGGCGTTCTGAGTCACATAACCACTGCTGACTGCTTCAAGGCGGTAGTTGCCATGAACCAGGTGAGCCGTGTAGGCGCCACCATTGGCAGCGATGGCCTGCACGGTAGTCACATAGTCACCCACTGGCAGGGTATAGACGTTCACGCTGGCATCCAGGCCGGCGCCACTCATGTCGGTCACAATGCCGCTGACGTCGCCATGGGCCACGGGGTTGAGGACAACATCCAGAACCGTAGGCGTGCCCCAGATGGTGGAAACGTCGGCAATGGTTTGGTCGATATAACCATAGGCGCTGAAGGTGATTTCAAAGGTGCCAGTTTCCAGCAGTTTGTAATAATCACCATGTTCAGGATCGGTATGGGTATTTTTGTCGATACCGGTCACCGTCACAGTGGCATTCAGAGGCAGGCCGGTGTCTGATCCGGTAACCACACCGTTGACGCCATAACCGGCAGCCTTGGTGTAGTGCATCAGGCTTTCCCGGTTCTCTTCCCACAAGGCAGGCAGCACCGAAGCGCTGGGCCATTTGGTATTGTGCAATTCCATGGTCACGTCGATGCAATCAGTCTGATCGTAAGACCAATCCTGCAGTGACCCTGAAGCGTAATACCAATCGTAGCCATTGGTGATTCCCTGAGGAAAACTGCCGTTGTACATGGGCGAATTATAAGTACTGTATTCCAGGCTGAGCAACTTCAATGCTTCGTCATCCGGGGCCAGAACAGGGGTCCAATCCCAGGGATAGTTGGCAACCAAAGCACCGGAGTGGCCATTAATACTGATCACAAAGTGATGATTGTTGGCATAGGTCATGAAGTTGACGTTTTCCAGCTCTTCGGAGGAGTGGCTTCCGTCAGGCAGCAGGAAATTGCGATTCAAATCCACGCCGTTGGCGTTGTAGCGCTGGTCGGCTACCATGCCATCGGGGTTGTGCAGGGGCATGATGTGGATTTCGTAGTTGTCTACCAAGTAAGTCACATCTTCATAACCAACCTGGTTGTAGTTCGTCAACAGGTATTCGGCGAAATTCAGAAGCATGGCCATGCCAGGCACTTCATCACCGTGCATGGTGCTGCTCAGACGAACTTCCGCTTCTGCCTTGGTATTATGAGGATCAGCGGAAACAACAAGACCATAAAGATCGCGACCCTGGACGGATTGGCCCCAGGTGAACCTACGGCAGATTTCAGGGTGGTCCGTGGCCAGACCATCAAGGAAAGTACCAATCTGGGAATAAGTCGGCCAGTATGTGAACTCACGAATGCTCTTGCTGAGCTCCGCTCCATCCATGTCGTAATGTTTGGCCCATGCGGCTTCAGTTTCCAGACGGGCAATTTTGTCTTCATCCACAACCCGTTCAAAAATATAACCGGCCTGGCTGAGTGCTTCAGCTTCGGCTTCAGTCACCCGAGGGCGAAAAATCAGGTGATAATTTTTCTCGTCCTCAAATTGAAGAGTCAGTTGCTCACGGTTGAACGAAGCAATGGGCACTTCACGCAACAGGCGGTCCAGATCTTCGTGGCGATCAAGTTCCAACAAGACCGGGAAGTCATTCCACTCGGCGATGGTCCAAAGGGGCAAGCCTTTGCCGTCAGTAGGGATGGCCGCATCATCTGCAGCCATGGCAAAAGCCGGCAGCAGCGTGAGAGCCAGGAGCAAGACACTCATGACAGAGAGGGCAGAGCGTTTACAGAAACCAGTGGAACCCAGCATCATCTTCAGTCCTTCCGAAAAATCGGGAAATTGGGCGGAATCTCGCTATCAAATTCGCACAAGCAATTATAACATATAGTGATGAGTAAAATCCAGTGATGCATGGTAGAAGGGAGTAATTTTTAACACTGAAGCTGTTGTTTGATATCAGATAACATCACTTTGCGGGGAAAATGGTCACAAATTCTTGACTTACTGGGCCTCGTCTGGCAATTCAGCCACACCCGCATCCTCAGTCATCTGCAGCTTCATGGTTTCATTGGCATCCAGAGTTTTGACCTCAGGCGCACGCCCATCCTTGTAAATCCAGACACGGTGCAACTCTTCCAAGTTTACGATTCCATACTGGCCCACCAGCGGAGTGACGGCAATGCCACCCTCCCAGAGACAGACACAGCTGGCCACTTCGGTCCGGAAAACAGCGAAAGTGGTACCTGTGAGGCGAGCTTCCAGTTCCTGGGTGCTGAAAACCAAATCAAATCCCAGTGTTTGTCCGCCGGTAGTACCGTAAATTTCACCCGAAGTTAAGGGCAGACGGCGGCCCCGGTCGAACCAACGACCCGGAGGCTTGGGCAGATCCAGAGAGGTGCCCGGCAGCATAGTGAAACGTAGTTTTTCACCCAGTTGGATGGCCATTTCACTTTCAGGGCCGGTGGACATGAGGCCAGAAGCCAAAACATTGCCCACAGCTGGACTTTTCCCATCAGCCATGGCGATTCCCTCAGGGGCTTTGATATCCATAATGATCCATTGCTGGGCTGGCTGGGAGCCGAACCAGAACACAGCCACCATGCCGAGGGCCGCAGCCATGAGCATACTGACCCAACGCCTTGAAGAGCTTTTCTGAATAGGCTTCTGAATAGGTTCCGCAATAGGCTTAACAAGACGAGGCGATGACTCTGCCTGATCCACAGACCCGTGCAGGAACGCCAAACGGGCGCTCTCTTTTGCACTCTCCGGAGCACTACAACGAGGAAGACGAGACAGGACAGCTAAAGCCCTGCCGGCATCCCGGTCCGGAGGTTGTGGGTCGTTGTGTCGGCGGTCGTCGCTCATGACTCCGTACTTCCACTTTGATCGAGCTCTCGAAAGACCTCACCAAGACGAGCAACGGCACGTGAGTGCCGCTGGCGCACCGCTTCAGGTGCTATATCCAACATTTCAGCAATTTGCGCTGTGGGCAATTCTTCATAATCACGCAGCAGGATGACCTCGCGGTCGGCCTCGCGCAGAGAGTGCAAGGCATTCCAAACAGCCTGCAACTCCTCATCTCTTTCCATGACACTTTGTACATCAGGATCAGGATGCACGGCCTTCAACTGTTCCTGGTCTTCCACCATCAGCTCACGCTCGCCCCGTTTGTGTTCGCGGGAGCGCCAGTGATCGCGGATGACATTGGTGGCAACAGTGAAAACCCAACCGGCAGGATCGCGTTGGGGGTCGAGCTGGGCTACGGTGCGGTGCAGGCGTAGAAAGACTTCCTGAGTGATGTCTTGCCCGAGCACAGAGTCGCGGGTCATGTTCACCACATGGGAATACACACGGTCATAGAAGAAATTAAAAAACACATCCATTGCCTCAGGTTCACGCAAAACCACACGTTCCAGAACGGCGGACGCCAGCGGGCGTTCGTCTTCGTGAAACCGTGACCTTGCTGGTACCATGCGACCCTCCTGCATATTCTACGATATGCAAATAGGATGTGTGACCGATGAGTTTGTTGGTGATCATTTGTAGCCCATCTGAGAATAAAAAGAAAGCCATAAAAAATAAAATAAAAAAACATGACTATTCCTGTCACGTTTGCCCTTTTCACTTCGTAATCCCTACAGAAGCGCTTCAAGTCGCTATTACGCCGGATTAACCGGTTTCATTAAATTTGACAGGAGATCCAGATGAGTAAACTGCAAACATCAATTTTAACCGTGGCTGTTTTTTCGCTGCTGAGCATTCCAGCCTTAGCAGCTGAACTGACTCTTTCTTTCGATAACCTGATGCCCTTGAATGAAAGCACCGATGGTCTATACGAAGGTTGGGCTATTATCGATGGCGCGCCGGTATCCACCGGAGTCTTCAATGTGGATGGATCTGGAAACGCGGTCATGCCCGGCGGCGGCGCTCCCATCTCCTTTATGGTGGACGATAACATTGGCACGGCTTCGGCCATCAAGATCTCCCTTGAGCCAGTGGGCGATTCTGACCCCGGCCCATCAGGACTGATTGTTCTGACCGGAGATGTCGATGGAGATACTATCGCCCTGAAAGCAGCCCTTCCCGGGTTGGATATGCTGATGACCTCTGCCGGTAGCTACATTTTGGCCACCCCCAGTGATAACGCCATGGACACCACCAATGACGACCAGGGCATCTGGTTCCTGTCTATGCCTGGACCCATGGAAGGCCTGACCAACCTGCCTGATCTCGGACCAAACTGGGTATATGAAGGCTGGGTTGTGGATGTCAGTGGTAGCTCCCCCATGCCTTATAGCACCGGAACATTCACCTCAGGCGCAGGATTCGATTCCGATGCAGCCGGTTGCATGGCTGGTGGACCTCCTTTTCCTGGCCAGGATTTCGTAGCTTACCAGTGTGATACTGAAATGGACCTGGACACTGGCGACTTTGCAGCCGTCATCAGCATCGAACCCGTGCCTGATAATGGTGCCGGACCTTTCATGTTCAAGCCTTTGGCCGGGATGATTCCTGTGGATGGCCTCAATGGTAGCAATATGATTGGTAACCAGGTTGCTGATACATTTCCTACTGGGTCGGCTATGATCACTGGCACCGTCGCCTCAACCCCCAGCAGCTGGGGCTCCCTAAAAGCCTCGTTCAGGTAGGTTGTGCCTTCGAAATTGTGTCTCGCTCCAACCCGCTTTGCCAAACACTTGGCAAAGCGGGTTTTTATTAGCTTTATTGTTCCGCAGAGAATGTTCACGTCATTTTTTTCATTTCGCAGTACACAAAGCTCACAATATCAAGCAGCATATTTCAATGTGTGACCTTTGTTTCTCAGAAGAGCCCTAGTTCGGGTCACACCGAAATAGTACTGACGCCATCTTCGCGGTAAATCGAGATGAGACACAAAAAGACGGCACTCAAAAATGTCCGAATAGCTTAATTTCCGATCCACAACTCCCCGAGCCATGGCAGAAGTATAGTCTTTACTCCCTCGTTGCCGTCTATCCATCATGAAATTCATATATGTTGAGAACACGGCGGCCCGGTAAATTCCAGCTTGCCGGCGTTTGGAAAAGGCAATGGTTTCTCT
>JADGDU010000069.1 GCA_016744705.1 Candidatus Krumholzibacteriia bacterium | reverse complement strand
CATTCGTTTGGATAGGGCCATAAAACGCTTTTCCAGCTTGTCGGTCTGCTGGATCAATTCCGCCGCCATATTGAGGCAGTGGAGTTGCTGGGTGGGCTCGCCGGAGAAATAGGGTGTGGTATCGAACTTATAAAAAATCGCTTGCATCAAATCGAGATGATCCTTTACCACGCCAACGGACTGCTTGATGTCTTCGAAATTGGTGGTGTCTGTGTTGGAATAGTGGGCCAGGGCCAGGTTCATCTGTTTCTTGATGCCGATATAGTCGACAATCAGCCCCTTTTCTTTGTGAAGGTATTTTCGGTTCACCCGGGAGATCGTCTGAATCAGGCTGTGGCGCTGAACCGGTTTGTCGATATACATGGTGTCCAGGAAGGGAACATCAAAGCCGGTGAGCCACATATCCACCACCATAGCGATTTTGAAATTGGACTTGGCGTTTTTGAACTGCCGATCCAGCTCTTTTCTGTCTGCTTTGGTTCCCAGCATCTTGTAGAGGTCGGGGTCGTCATCTTTTCCACGGGTCATCACCAGTTTGATGCGCGCCATGGGCATGATCTCTTTTTGCTCTCTTTGGGTCAGGGTTTCTCCATGGGCGCACACCTTCTCCTGAGCCCACTCCGGACGAAGGGCGATCACTTCTTTGTATAAGGCATAGGCAATGAGACGGTTTTTGCAGACAAACATGGCCTTTCCGGCAACGGTTGAACCCTCTTCAATCCGGGCCTCATAGTGCGCCACAAAATCGGCTGCCAATGATTTCAGGCGGTCGGGATCTCCCAGAATGGCGTCCATGTGGAGGTTGGCCCGCTTGCTGGCATCAATGGCGTAGTCGCCAGCGCCCTCTTCCCCACACTGGGCGTAATAGGCTTCAATCTCTTCCAGTTTGCTGTTATCCAGCACCACTTTGGCTGCCCGTCCCTCGTAGACAATGCGCACCGTGATCTCATCTGCCACCGATTCGGTCATGGTGTAGGCATCCACCACCTCGCCAAAGACATCCAGTGTGGCATCCACGGGCGTTCCGGTGAACCCCACATAGGAGGCATTGGGCAGGGCGTCGTGGAGGTACTTGGCAAACCCGAAGGTGCGCTTTACCCCTTGTTCCGTGATCCTCACCTTTTGATCAAGATTGACCTGGCTGCGGTGGGCTTCGTCTGAAATGCAGATAACGTTACTTCGCTCGGTCAAAAGCGAAATGCTCTCGGTAAATTTGTGAATGGTGGTGAGAAACACCCCGCCGCTGTTGCGCCCTTTGAGCAACTCCCGCAGATGGTCCCGGCTCTCCACGCTGATCACGGTCTCATCTCCGATATAGCCTTTGGCGCCGGTAAAGAGCCCTGAAAGCTGATCATCGAGATCGGTACGATCGGTGATCAGCACAATGGTGGGGCTGGACAGAGCCACACTCTTCATCAAGAGGCGCGTCAAAAAAAGCATGGTAAAACTTTTACCGCAACCTGTGGCCCCGAAGTAGGTTCCGCCCTTGCCGTCGCCATTGGGCCTGATGTGCCCCAGAATGTTTTGATAGAGCTTGGTGGCGGCGTAGTATTGGGGATAGCGGCAAAGAATCTTCTCTTCTCTCCGGGAGGTGTCCGGCAGAAAGATAAAGTTGCGGATCACATCACAGAGGCGGGCGGGGTGGAACAGACCGTGAATCATTGAGTAGAGGGAGTCGATACCGTCTTTCTCGATGAGGTCGCTCCCGTCAGTCTTGCGCCATGCATAGAAAAATTCATATACGGCAAAAAATGACCCGGCCTTGTTGTTCACGCCGTCGCTGATGACGCAGAAGGCATTGTATTTGAAAAGCTCCGGAATGTCGCGCTGGTAGCGCACCGTCAATTGAATGAAGGCATCGTGAATGGTGGCCTCTTCCCGGATGGCGCTCTTGAACTCAAACACCACCAGGGGCAGCCCGTTGATGTAGAGAATCCCGTCCGGTATCCGCTTTTCATGCCCGGTGATCTCCAGCTGATTTACCATTTTGAAGATGTTGGCCCCGCTGTCCGTGCCATACGCTGCTTGCTCCTCCGCTACGATCTGGGGAACCTCGCCCGCCCTGGGCTTTCGAAATGCAATCAAGGCGGAATAGTCGATCAGCTGCACATATAGATCTTTTTGGTCCCGGTCTTCCCGCTTGAGTAAGAAGCCATCAGACACCAGCTTCATGATCGCCTTGTTGCTCTCGTAAAGATCCGCTGATGAGTAGGCCTCCAGTTGCCGAATCACCGACTCGATTTCACCGAGCGTGATGTCGTCCGCTGCATACTGGCGGGTCAAGAAATCCCGCAGATCATCCTTGATCAGCACCTCTTCCGGCTGCCGGTCGATGGTTTCTCCGAAGACATGGGGATAGCCCATTGTGCCGAGGAGTTCAATAATGGCTGCTTCGAGTTGGGATTCGGTGAATTTCATCACTATTTTCCTGGTGGCATTTCTTGGGCCAATGGGGGAACGGGTGTGGTCGCGTATGCTTGCCGTTCGTGTGTCGGTGTCGTAGGGAAAGCCATTTGAAGTCTTCGTTCCCGAACCAGTTTCTTCAAATAATGATCCTGGAGTGTCTTGGGATGCCGATTTACCAGATTTGCCAAACTACGAATTGTTACATATCTCCCTTGGCA
>JADGDU010000068.1:1160-2743 GCA_016744705.1 Candidatus Krumholzibacteriia bacterium | reverse complement strand
GCAGGTACCGAGGCTGTTGGGGGCGTCGCTGTTGTACGATATGGGGATAATCCCTTGGCCGCCATCAAAGCGGTCAAAGATAAAATCGCCGAAATCGCCCCTGGGCTCCCCTCCAAGACCTTACCTGACGGAACTATTAGCCAAATAACCATTGTCCCCTTCTACGACAGGTCTGAGCTCATCCAGGAAACCCTGGGAACCTTAAAGACGGCCCTTACCGAAGAGATTCTTGTCACCATCATTGTTGTTCTTTTCATGGTGATGCATCTCCGAAGTTCAATCCTTATTGCCGGGCTACTCCCTATTGCTGTCCTCTTGACCTTTATCGCCATGCGTGTATTCCGAATCGACGCGAACATTGTTGCCCTGTCCGGAATTGCAATAGCAATCGGCACAATGGTAGATATGGGAATTGTAATTATTGAAAACATTCTAAAACATCTGGACCAGGCTGACCCTGACGAACCACCAATAAGGGTCATTTTCCGTGCTGCAAGTGAAGTCGGAAGCGCTGTTCTTACAGCTGTCGCAACCACGGTTGTCAGTTTTCTGCCGGTGTTCACCATGACTGGAGCCGAAGGGAAACTCTTCAGGCCCCTGGCGTTCACCAAGACCTTCGCCTTGGTCGCTTCCGTCGTGGTCGCTCTCCTGGTGATCCCCCCACTTGCTCAAATTCTTTTTACAGGCAAGGTTAGAAGTCGGCTACTCCGCATCGGTTTAAACTCTTCACTTGTCCTTCTTGGTCTTGTAACAGCGTTAAGCTTGAGTTGGTGGGCCGGTGGGATTATTGCATTCATCGGTAGCTACCATCTCCTTGAAGCTCGTCTCCCTGAGCACCGGAGACATCAACTGGGTCGATCAATCAACTGGATTGCCATTGTAGGGGTACTTCTCTATCTGGCTTCCCATTGGCTTCCCCTCGGCCCGGACAAGGGGTTCTTCAGGAATACGGTATTCGTAACAGCGCTCATCGGCGGACTTCTCTTTGCCTTGTATTTCTTCCTTCGCTCCTACAGTCGCATTCTCGCCTGGGCGCTTGGCCACAAACTCCTTGCCTTGACCGTTCCTGCCCTTATCGCCGTAATTGGCGGGATGGTCTGGTTGGGTTTTGATGCCTTCTTTGGCTGGCTCCCCCAACCCGTCCGAACGTTCCAGCCCGTCTCCGCAGTCGCCCATGCACTTCCGGGGCTTGGTCGAGAATTCATGCCTCCTCTTGACGAAGGTTCTTACCTCTTCATGCCTACGACAATGCCGCATGCATCAATAGGTGAAGCATATGACGTGGTCAAAAAGCAGGACATGGCAGTGCAGGCCATTCCAGAAGTTAAATCTGCTGTGGGGAAAATTGGGCGTGTGGAATCCCCCCTCGACCCTGCCCCCTTATCGATGATTGAGACGGTCATCAACTACTATCCCGAATATCTCCTCGATGATTCCGGGCACCGTCTCCGATTCAAATTCAACCCAAAAGAGAATGACCTTTTCCGTGATGGTGACGGAAACCCTGTCCATGCTCCCGACGGAGAGCCATACACAGTCCGTGGATCATTTATTAGAGATGAAGCTGGTTCTCTAATCCCTGA
>JADGDU010000068.1:0-1150 GCA_016744705.1 Candidatus Krumholzibacteriia bacterium | reverse complement strand
AATCGGTCTGCGTGGGAAGGCGTTCAGAAGCCGGATGACATCTGGGACGCCATCATTGACGCCACAACCATTCCAGGGACTACGAGTGCACCCAAACTCCAGCCAATTGCTGCGCGCATTGTAATGCTTCAAAGCGGCATGCGCGCGCCCATGGGTATCAAAGTCAAGGGGCCCGATCTGGAAACTATCGAGGCTTTTGGTCTGGAACTGGAGCGCTTACTCAAAGAGATCCCATCTGTCCAGGCCAATACCGTGTTTGCGGATCGAATTGTTGGCAAACCCTACCTTGAAATCCATATCGACCGAGAAGCGATCGGACGCTATGGAATTCATCTAGGCCGCGTCCAAAATGTAATTGAAGTTGCAGTTGGAGGAAAACCAATCACCCGCACAGTGGAGGGGCGTGAGCGGTACCCCGTCCGGGTTCGATACATGCGAGAGCTTCGCGACACCATGGAGGCCCTGACTCGTATCCTGGTGGCTGCTCCAGACGGGACGCAGGTCCCCCTGGGCCAGCTTGCAGAAATCCGATACTTGCGAGGACCGCAGGCCATCAAGAGTGAGGATACATTCCTCCTCGGGTATGTCCTTTTCGACAAGAAGGCTGGTTTTGCCGAGGTGGATGTCGTCGAACAGGCAAGTGATTTCCTGGACCTAAAAATATCTTCGGGTGATCTGGTAGTTCCTGCAGGTGTCAGCTACTCATTTGCAGGAAGCTACGAGAACCAGATTCGGGCCCAGAAAAAGTTGGCTGTCATTCTCCCCCTCGCACTGGCTGTCATCTTTCTCATCCTGTATTTCCAGTTCAATTCCGTTATCACCACGGCAATCATCTTCTCTGGCATAGCAGTGGCCTGGGGTGGCGGTTTTGTCATGATCTGGCTTTATGGTCAGCCGTGGTTTCTCGATTTCAGTATCTTTGGGACATCCATGCAGCAGCTCTTCCAGGTTCACCCTCTGAACTTGAGCGTGGCTGTTTGGGTGGGGTTCCTCGCGCTGTTCGGGATTGCCACAGATGACGGTGTCATCATGGGAACATATCTCGATCAGACGTTCCAGAAGAACAAGCCCAGGACAGTTGCAGCCATCCGCAAAGCGACCATTGAAGCTGGAAGCAGGAGAATTCGCCCCTGTCTGATGACAGTGGCTA
>JADGDU010000067.1 GCA_016744705.1 Candidatus Krumholzibacteriia bacterium | reverse complement strand
GTACTGAAGTGCATGTCCATAGTGACAAGTGGCCTCAAGTGCAAAACGAGCTTCGCCAACATCACCTTCAACCAAGGCCGATTCAACGCTCTTGATAAGTTGTTCAAAACCTTGTCGATTATTCTGAAATCCAAACGGGCGGACAATGTCACCACCAGGCATACGGATCGCGGCAAAATGACGTTGCTTGGCAACGTCAATCCCGACAACAATAATATCTGACTTGATTGGGCCGTAGCGATTCGCTTTAATGGACATGGGAATTGCCTCCTCGTTACTCGGGCTAAAGACTTGAAGACCTTCAACTCGGTAGCTTGGGGCAATTCCTGTTTTTCTTCAAGACTGCCTTTGATCGACGAGTCGGGTTATAGCACTCTCCCCACGTGGGACGGAAAAGGGAACTTATTTTGAGAGAGATTTTGTTCAACGGTAAAGGGCCTTCAAATCGTCCAGAGTAGTTTTTTCAGTTGCTACGGGACCATCCGCCAAAGGAAGAAAATCGACGAACATGGTCGTTTCGTTCGAATCATTCCCATCAAAGATCCATTGTGATATTTCTTCAATATCGGTAGTTCCCCAATAATTGTTGGAAAAATCCCAGTGTTCTTCCCAATGGGTCCAACTGTCATTCGTCTTAATAAAGTAACCATTGTTTCCTTCATCACGAAAGAAGTGGTTTCCATGGGCGGAGAATTGATCAAAAGGGCTGGAAAGAAATACACACGTTTCCGATGAAGAAAATTCATTCCCAACAAGGACAAAACTATCTCCACCATAAAGCCCAAGGGCTCTTCCAAGTGAATTTTCAGTGCCCGGAATATTTTCGAAAGTACTGTCAGAAATTACAATATCCTTACCTGCTGTCACTTCAAATCCTTCAACCACTAAGTTCTTAAACTCGCAACCAGAAATGGAGCCCCCGCAGTTATCAAAATAAACACCAATCCTACCAACACCCTCTCCATCAATAACACAATTTGAAACACCTATGTCATTGGTGCCACCATCGCACATGATTCCTAAACGACAACCCAATATCTCCACATCGAAAATTCGCACGCTCTGAGTTCTGCAAAAAATCGCACGAGTAACTGGTTCCATTGAATCATTAAACTGACAACCCGAAATAATTACTGAATTTGTGCCCAAAAATTCAAGTGGAGCATAACAATTAAAAAACTTACAGTTTTCAACTACTGCATCCTGGGAATTAAGACCAACCGCCAATCGGTCTAAATTTTCAAAGCGAATCCCTTTAATCTGAATTGTCATCATACTTGAAGAGGAATAAATTCCCCATCCTCGAAAATCACCGGGGTATTCACTTGGCCCAATGATGGTTTCTTCAGGTCCCGCACCTTGGAAGGTAAGGCTCTTGTCATCACGAACCCAAACCCGAAAATCCCCCCATTGAGGGTCTGTTTCGTAGTCATCAAACCGACCGGGCCCTATCATGATTATGTCGCCATCTGAGGCAGCATCTACAGCCGCCTGAATAACAGTGAAATCACCCGACCCATCCTTTTCAACATGAATGGTTTCTGCTGAAGCAGGCAGTCCCAAACCGACACTACAAACCAATATCAAAATCCACAATGTTGACTTCATGCTATCCATCCTATTTCACTAACAAAACCTTTTGCTTCAATTCGAAACCTTCGGCTTTAAGGTGGGCGAAATAAACTCCACTCGAAACTCGTTGTCCCGCAGAATCCAAACCGTACCACTCAACAGAATGACGTCCGGCAATAAAAAATCCATCCACTAACTCAACAACATGTCTTCCTCGGACATCATACACATCCACGGTCACAGAACCCGGATCAGTTAAACCATAAGAAAAATGGGTCACCGGGTTGAACGGGTTCGGGAATGCTTTGAGATAGTTGGCAATCACCGGATCAGGAACCTCAGTCCCCTCGCCTCCTAAACTTTTAATTGCCATTCCCTCTTCTTGAGGGACAAATATTGGCTGGACCGCAAAGGAGTAATCCTGATGCAACCGACCCCAAACCTCACCTTCACCACTTAACCAGCCGGGACACCCTTCGTTTGAGTTCAGATACCCGATTCCCGCCCCTCCGCCAAAACCTGTTGAGGTCAAATTGTTCAAGGGAGGAAGTTCGATTGCCAAGTACAAAGAACCAAGGCTTGCAGCAATCGGCTCTGAAAAAGCAACCTCACTCCAAGCTGAGTTCTCACCTTGAATTCCTTGGGCTACAATAAAAAAATCTTCAACCAGCCCGGGTGAATGAGGATACCCCGTTCCAACTTTTACCGAAGGAAAGACTATCTCCTGGTCATTATTATACCACAAAATTCCACTCAATGCTTGGTTTTCTGGTATTTGAATTTTTACTGCAAAATACCCTCCCTCCTCATCACTCACCAATCCATAAATACCTTGTACCTCATATGCTTGCACTTCACTCATGATGAAAAATAAGGCAAACACAAAAATTCCAATGGGCAACAACTTGCCAAGTCTATTTTTCAACAATTTAATCATTTTCATTCCTCCTAATTTCCAATGGATACAGGACAAAATTTAGGAAACCGCCCAATAACGAGCCCAGAAGATTTCACTGTCAAGGCAGAATTCCCACCGTGCACAGTGTACGAAATTGAACAACCAGGAAGACAGGGAGCATTTTCATATATTAATGTGTGAGTATGTAGCGTCCATTAAAACATGTCCCTCATCTTCACAGTAAATTAGTTGACACTTCCACCGCTCCAGCCCGGTCATTG
>JADGDU010000066.1 GCA_016744705.1 Candidatus Krumholzibacteriia bacterium | reverse complement strand
CGATGAAATCGTGGTCAATGTTTGGGGAGGCGTCGACCTGCAGCTGACCAGGGTGGTGGATCGTGATGGTTCGATCATTCTGCCCCGCGTAGGGAAAATATCCTGTTCCGGCCGCACTTTGAATGATGTTGACGAGGCGATCCGCCAACGGTTGGCTCAAAATCATAGTAGTATCTCTTTGGGTGGTGATGGTGAGAACCAGAATGGTGATACTTTTGTTGAGGTGACTCTGGGGTACTTGCGTGCCATACGAGTCTTTGTGGTGGGGCAGGCCGTTCACCCTGGGTCCTACGAATTAAATTCCGTCTCAACTGTGTTGACGGCTTTGTATGCTGCAGGCGGGCCTAGCGAAAATGGCACGTACCGTTCAGTGGAAGTGGTTAGAGCCGGAAAAATCGTGGGCGTTTTCGATTTGTATTCCTACCTGTTGGGGGGAAGCAGGGCTCAGGATATCATTCTTCAGGAAGGCGATACTGTCTTCATTGGGGATCGAAAGACCAGTGTACAAATCTCGGGTGGTGTGCGCCGGGCATTATTCTATGAAATGAAGTCAGGAGAAACCCTTGCCGACTTGATTACCTTTGCCGGTGGTTTCAGCTCTTCGGGAGCCCCGGAGGTCGTTCATATCCAACGAATATTACCCATTGCAATGCGCCAGTCCGGGCAGCCAGATCAAGTGTTGTTGGATGTTCCCTTCGATGCCCTGCACTTAAAAGCAGCTGATGGATCCAATGTCCCATTATTTGATGGAGATATGGTGCTTATTGATACTATTGGAGAACGCCTGGAAAATTTTGTGGAAGTGGTGGGTAGTGTTAAACGGCCGGGAAAATATGAGTTCCATGAAGGCATGACTGCCTCAGATTTGGTGAGAATTGCCCATGGCCTCTGGCCGGATGCGCTTACTGAAAGGGCGGTCATCGACCGGACCAGCGAGGCCAAAGATTATTTCTCGATTTCAGTGCCTCTGGGAAGGATTGAATCCGGGGCAGTGGAGCCAGTGGTTTTGGAGCCCATGGATGTATTGCATGTCTTTTCCCGTTGGGAAATTCAATCCCGACCCCAGGTCCATATTACAGGTGAAGTTTTTAATCCCATCAGCATTGATTATCGCCAGGGCATGACTTTGGTCGACCTCGTCTTAAAGGCGGGCGGATTGAAAGAGGAAGCCGACTGGATGCGAGCAGATGTGGCGAGGTTGCAAATGGCGGCCTTGAGAAATCCGGACACCCAATCACAGCCTCAACAAACAACTCAAATATTAAAAGTTGAATTGGGACCTGGGTTCCTTACTGAAGATAATGGTCTGCTTCTCCAGCCTCATGACAGAGTTTCCATTCGGCGCCTTCCCTGGTGGGAGATGCAGGAAACGGTGACTGTCCGCGGTGAGGTTTTTTATCCTGGAGTGTTCAGTCTGGAGCGCAATGATGATCGCATCAGTTCGATCATCCGAAGAGCAGGCGGTTTGCAGCCGGCAGCCTACCTTGTGGGGGCCCGGGTGCTGCGAAAGCAGGATGATGTGGGAAATATTGCTCTCGATTTGGAAAGAGCATTGGCTGAGCCAGGTTCCCAGTATGACATTGTTCTCCAGGAAGGTGATGAAATTATTATCCCCGACCTGATGTTCACAGTGAAGGTAGTTGGAGAAGTCGGTTTTCCCACCAGTATGATTTTTGAAGATGGAAAAAGCATTGATTATTATGTGGGGCGTGCTGGTGGATATTTAGAGAAAGCGGATAAAGGCAAAACTCGTGTTGTCTATCCAAACGGAATGTCTCTTCCCAATAAGGGGGGAAATAAAGTGGTGGCCGGGTCTACGATTCTTGTGCCTTTGGAGCCTCCACCCGAGGGCAAAACCTGGATTGAAACAGTGCGTGATATTACCGGAATTGCTGCCAGCCTTGCTATGGTTTGGCTGGTTATTGAAAACACAAAATAAATCTGTCTGGACTTGAAAGGTCATCATGGGTGAATTGAACATCGGAATCGTAGGCTGTGGGCGCATTGGCCTCCGTCATGCTGAATATGCAGCCAATGTTGGCAAGCTGGTAGCAGTGTGTGACATTGTTCCAGAGAAAGCCACCGAGCTTGCGTCCCAAAAGGGCTGCGCGTCTTACACGGACATTGGTGCCATGCTCACTGGAGAAAAAGGACTGGATGTGGTGGCGGTATGCACTCCCAATGGCCTCCATGCAGAACACACAATCTTATCTCTCAAAGCCAAAAAACATGTACTGTGCGAAAAGCCAATGGCCATCAGAGTGAGCGATTGCATTGAAATGATTAAAGCTGCTGAATCACATAACCGCCGGCTGTTTATCGTGAAGCAGAATCGGTACAACCCGCCGGTTATGGCCTTGCGGAAACTGATTGAAGAAGGAAAGCTGGGACGATTGTTCAGTGTGCAATTGAATTGTTTCTGGAATCGTAATCCGGCTTATTTTGAAAATAGCTGGAAGGGCACTCTTGATTTGGATGGGGGAACGCTTTTTACCCAATTCAGTCATTTCATTGATTTGCTCTATTGGCTTGTGGGTGATATTCGGGATGTGGATGCTTATGTGGATAATGTTGCCCATAAAGGTTTGATTGAATTCGAGGACGAGGGTACAGCCATTCTTCGTTTTGCCAACGGTGTCTTGGGGACCATTAACTTTACCATTAATGCTTTCCAGAAAAATATGGAAGGTTCCCTTACTTTATTTGGAGAAAAAGGAACCGTCAAAATTGGTGGGCAGTATCTCAATGAACTCGAATACCAAATGATCGATGATTTTGAAATTTCTGATCTTCCCGAAGGTAACCCTCCCAATCAGTACGGTACTTATGTGGGTTCAATGTCAAATCATGACATGGTTTACCAAAATTTGGTGGAAGTGCTAAGTGGTAAGGGGTCCATC
>JADGDU010000065.1 GCA_016744705.1 Candidatus Krumholzibacteriia bacterium | reverse complement strand
GCGTACTGCGTTCACCATTTCTTGTAGCCGTGAAGGATTTCTATTCAGCGCCCGGTCGGGGACGATGCGGGACGGTGGCTTGAACATGGTCCCGTCAATCATGGCAATCATGGCAAAAAGTCGTTCGGGTGAATCCAGCATGCAATTGACGCTTGGGATGGCTTCCAGCGATCCTGCCAGATCAGGATGGGTGTCGGAAAGTGCCTGAAGAAAATACGGATCGGCAAAGATGACACCTGAAATATCTGTTTTTTCAAGAATGTGTTCAAGGCGTCGTGCAGTCTCGTCCAGTCCGGTTTTACCGAAATACCGTCCTGGTGCATGAAGACGTGCGTTCATGAGCACATATTTATCCACATCCACAAGGGCAGAAAGGCCCGAGATGATTTTGTCCAGTCCCGGGCTTTCCATGCGGTGCCGACTATCTGCCAGTCGTTGATCATATAAAGAGAAATGAACCGAGGTCAGCGATGCTGCATGTCGGGCCAGGAAATCAGGATAGTCCCCATCCGGGACAAAGGGTACGTCGAGGGAGAGCATAGATAGTTCTCGCCTCTGTACCACTTTACGTCAAGGGGGTTTAGGAAATTAGCCTATGGAGCTGTTGACCCAGTTCTCAATATCCTGCGTATTCATGGCACCTTGCTGGCGTGCGATTTCACGACCTTCCTTGAAAAGGATCAACGTGGGAACGGCCATGACATTGAAGCGAGCTGCAATGGCTTGGTCCGCCGTCGTATCCAGTTTAGCTAGGCGCGCTTTGGGGTGAAGCCGTTTGGCCGCATCGTCAAACTGTGGCCCCATCATTAGACATGGCCCGCAGGTGGGAGAATAGAAATCCACCAGCACGGGGACGTCGTTTTTGGTAATATGGCGATCAAAAGTGGGGCCGACCAGTTCCAGAGGTGTTGCTTCGAAGACCTTGGTTTTGCATTTGCCGCACACAGCTTCGGCTTCACGGCCTGTGTGAACACGGTTGAGAGCGCGGCAGGCGGGGCAGACAATGAGTTTGGTGTCAGTCGTCATGGGTATGTCCTCCAATTCAGGATGTAATCATGGAAAAATCAAGGGCAAGGGAATGTGTCATATTGGCAGGAAAGATGCGGTGGCTCGGGCAACTTCACGTCCTTCGCCCAGTACGCTGGCTTCAGCGAAAATTATGCGGCTGCCTCGTTTGACCACTCGGGCTTTGCAAACGAGATCTGTATTAGGTTGTACCGGACGAAGGTAGCTGGCATTCATGTCTACAGTGGCGGTACGTTTACCTTGCGGATTCCCGCCCAGTACGGCATGGGCCATGGTTTCATCCAACAGGGTCGCCAGTATGCCACCGGCGACAACCCCCGCGCCTTGAAGGAGTTCCGGTTTGGCTGGCAGTCTGAGAACGGCGTTGTCCGGTTTGATTTCATCAACTTCAATGCCAAGGAAGGCAAGGAGTGGATTGATGGTTTGGTCTTTTTGGCGAACTTGTTCAAGGTATGCGTGCGGCATATTTGGTGTCTCTCTTTCCTTGTTCCAATTGCGCTTGTATGGTTTCCCGTAAGTCGGAGAGAATTCTAATGGTCCCCTCAACATCATCCGGGAATGCAGCCGGCTCCAATTCAAGAGTTATGTAACGGTCATAGCCGCGTTTGCCAAGTCGGTGGAGAAAGTCTTCCAGTGGCAGGTTCCCTACGCCGGGCGTCAGGTGTTCGGTGTACCCAACTGCATCAGAGTAATGCACATTGTACAACAGTTCGTCAGGTACTTTGTCTATGGCATGGAGTACATCGCGTCCAGAGACACCCATGTGACACACATCGAAGGTAAGGCCGACATTTTTGTCTCGGCATTGGTCCATGAGTTTTTCGAGTGGGTCTCTGGCGAAAGGAGATCCTTCGACCCACGGCATGTTTTCTAGTGAAAATTGAATACGCCCTTTGGCATCAAGCAACAATGGTAAATCATACGCCTTTTCGAACCAGCGGTTCTGGATCATGTTAGCGAGCTTGGAGCCAGGGGGGTGCATGGTTATGTGGTCGGCTTGAGGAAGCGAGTTGGCCAAGGCTGTCGTCGCTTTCCATGAATTGAGGTGCCCGCCCCAGGCTGACCAATCGCGGAACGGTGCGTGCAAACTTCGTATGGGCAGTATTTCATCAATTTTTTCCAGTCCGGCCTCGGGTGTGAGTTTGGGGGAATTCATGATTAACTCCATGCCCACAAAACCAGCGTCCCGGCCAATGCGCGCGATGAGCTTCAGCGGGAGATGGAAAAGACACCCTGCCGACAGCAGGATTTGGGGGCCGGTACGACCAGTGAATTCTGCGTCCATGTCATAGACAATAGATGAATTAAGGCCTCAGGCAATCAAATAATCGGGGAAGGGCAGAAACTATCGGGTAAACGGCAAACAGAAAGTGGACGTTTCAAGGAAGGTGCAGGGAGAAAATGTGTTTTTTTGGGCTGGAATTAAGGGTTCTATTTGGGGGGAAAAGAATCCCGACCAGGCTATATAGTTTGGTCGGGATATGAGTGTCGGTAATTTGTAAAGTGAATTATTTCAAATAAAAAAAGAATCATCACTTATCGGTATCTACTTGGTTGGAGATTTCTCGATGAGGTCGGCTACCACAAGAGCCCACGACATGTCCCGTTTGTTATCCTCGGTCATATCATCGAGAACCCATTCCTTGATCGGTTTAATGGTTTTTTTGAGTTTGGCCGGTCCAAAGTCATTGACCTTATACGCGGCTTCCAACCCATTCACACAGAGGTGATCGAATTCGGTGTTCAGGCCTCCTTGATGGTAGGCCACTATATCCCGAATCAGAAGCAGCCCGAAAACAATGGCTTCGACTTCGGTGTAGTCTCGTCCCCATATTTCACCGCCCCGAATTTCAGGGTGTTCTCTTACAGGAACACGCGACGCC
>JADGDU010000064.1 GCA_016744705.1 Candidatus Krumholzibacteriia bacterium | reverse complement strand
GCTGAATTCCAGACACACTCCGGCCTCAACCGGTTTCAATGCCATCCGGAAATCACTGCTGACATTTCTCTGCTCTGGTGTGATTCTCATCGCCCTGCGGGATCGCGTAGCGATTCAATTCCAGGTTTCGTCCGTTGCCTCGGTCGATTGATCCATGTCCGGCCAATCGTCCCCCTGGTCAAATTGGGTAACCTGGTCAAAATCCAAATCCATCTGAGGTGGCGCCCGGGCGAGGGTAAGATGTTGAGTAAAATGAACTTGAGTACAAAACTACTTTCTGGGTTTGGAGTCGTCTCTGTGTCTCAGGGGTCAGTGCAGAGTTGTTCTGAAATGTTTCGGAAGTCAGCCTTCATCGGTTTATGACCCCACGGACATCTACTTTATCAAAACCATTCTCTTAGTCTCGCTGAACTCCCCAACATCCAGACGATAAAAATACACACCTGATGCCGCAGGCAATCCCCCCGCATCCCGCCCATCCCACACCACCGTGTGGAACCCTTCCTGAGTTACTTCATCCTTTACGATGGAACGAATCAACCGTCCCGCCAGATCATAGACTCCCAGCGATACGACGGCTGCTTCTGGAAGCCGGAATCCAATACTTGTCTGGGGATTAAACGGATTGGGAAAGTTAGCATCCAACATGGGAGACCGTGGTTCCACTGGGGTCATGGAAATACTTGAAACAGAACTGCATTGGGCAGGAAATACAGCCAATTCATGGTCCCAACCTGTAATGAATAAATGATTCTCCGTGGCTGCACTGAACCCTTGACCACTTGGCCTTGGAAACGACCCCACCAAATGAGGAGTTTGGGGCTCAGAAATATCCAAAACCAGAACTCCGGACACTCTGTCCACAATACAAATTTGTTCGCCAAAAATTGAAATGTCACCTGCAGAAGACGGAAGACTCACACTGTTTTCAATAACAGGATTCGCGATGTCTGAAATATCCACTACCAACAATTCACTGTTACCACCCAAAATGAAGGCGCGGGTCCCAGACATAACCACATCCCCCATCCCTCCCGGCACATTCGTAGTGGAGACAATGTACGGATTTACAGGATTGGAAATATCGACCACAAACAGCCAGTTGTCCTGGATTGCACACACGATATCTCCTTCCACATCCATGCCCACGGGGTAAGGATACTCAGTTGAAAAAGTAACCATTCCTCGATACCACGGAGAAGTGGGAGAAGAAATGTCGTAAATGAGCATTCTCTGGGTGCCTGAATCAGAAGTGGTAATGAATAGCTGGTCCCCTTGGACAAGGACTCCACCCACATCGCCAGTGGCGGGCGTGGAGCCAACAATTTCCGGATTCGTTGGATCGGAAAGATCGATAATCTGCAATCCCCCATCTTGTTCTCCGACGAAGGCAAAGGACCCGGAAACATCCAGGGAAAGGACAAATTCCGGAGTGCTAATTCCCCCAATGACTTGTGGGGCCTCGGCATTGGAAATATCGACTATTTTCAAGCCATCATAATGAGAGGCAATGCAGGCCAAATCACCGGATACAACCATATCTCTGGGCTCGTACACGCCACCTGTCACCCCAATCATTTCTGGATTCAGGTGGTTGGTAATATCAACAACCTGGAACCCAGGAGTCCATGCGGACAAATATCCCAGGTAGGCATGGTTTTCATGGAGAGCAATCCCCGTGACTTGTTCGGCCAGAGGAAAGCTACCCACGATGGTTGGGTCAGAAGGGTTGGAAACATCGACGGTTTGCAGACCGGCATTCCGGGTTCCCACAAAAAGCACCTGACCCTCAAGGACTAATTCCCCGGGCATGGTGGTCCAATCATTGTAGGGAAAAGTAAGACTGGAAACCACTTGGGGGTCTGCCAAATTCGTGATGTCAAAAATCATCAATTCATTGAGAGTTGTCACATAGACATAGTTTTCAAAAACCAACATGGCCTGGAAATATTCATTGGGATCACAGTTGCCCAAAAGCTGAGGGTTTGTTGGAACCGAAACATCAAGGATCTGGAGGCCGCCCGAATTCAAAACGAAGGCCAGGATGTCGCGAACCGTCACCGTATAATAATTCTCTCCATCATCCATTTGCCCCACCATCTCAGGTTCCAGTGGGTCAGAAATATCGATCACCAACAGCCCCTCATTATTTGCCGCCACAAAAGCGTGCGATCCGGAAATGGCAATCCCTTTGGGAATGCCTGGCAACTCCAATGTCGAAACGAGGGTTGGCGATGCCGGATCGGCGGCATCAATGATGAGAAAATCGGTGATGCCTGAGTAAAGTGGGTGGTGCCCGTAATAAACATACTGCCCGGATACCGCGATCCCTTTGGATTGGCTGGGCACATCCAAAGAGCCAAGAGCAACCGGATGATCCGGCTGGGTGATATCAAAAATCTGCAAGCCAGTTTGCTCACTAACAGTGAAGGCCTTTGACCCGGCCACAATCATTTTGTGGAAGGTGCTGGGTGTTTCGACAGTTCTAACCCAGTGCATGTAATCTTGGTAGTCGATACATTCAGCTAAGGAGTTACCCGCAGGGAAGAAGGCGACCAAAAGCCCCACAAAAAGGCTGAAAACCAAACTGGTGCAGACCTTCAAGCTCTTCATCTTTGCCCCCAAAAGCTAAGTTTTGCATACCATCAACCTAGTCAGCCATATTCCTATTATGGCAGCTAATGGGCAAATATAGCACAATTGCGGCCCAATAACGACCGCGGCATATGAAGATCATGGTGCAAAATTTCGGCCCAGGTTATTCCTCAAATAAACCCTTGGGCTGTCCTTATTTAAGCAAAGTCATCTTACGAACCAAACTTCCACTCTCTGTATTCAACCGATAACAACACCATGCTAAACCTCAGTATCAATTACCTCCGGGACCTTTTGCGTCCTAAGCACGACCTGCTGCTCGAAAACCTTGCCCTGCGTCAGCAAATCCTGGTACTGCAACGGCAAGTCAAAAGGCCAAGGTTCAGGGACCGCGAACGAGCCTTCTGGGCCCTTTTATGC
>JADGDU010000063.1 GCA_016744705.1 Candidatus Krumholzibacteriia bacterium | reverse complement strand
GCATTGACACCGTAAACGGACCGATTCGGGTCCCTGGTTGGTCTGACCAGTTATTGCATTGCGTTTTTCAAAATATTGCCGATGGGTTTTCAGGTTTGCGAAGAATCATCGATGCTGCTCTGATACTTCCATTAATCGAAGATCATGACAAGCTGGCTGCTGAAGCCCGGGAGCAAAACCTCGCCACTGGCCTATGGGCAGTGCTGTTCTTAGTTCAAGAACTCACAGGGACTGTGATCCCCCAAAAATTGAATGAAAGCATCAGGCCATCGGGTTTCGTGGAAAAAGTATTTAAGCTAAATGATTTACCTCTGGCATGTTTACAACAAAAAGGGAAGAAACAAACCCTGCACAATAAACTGACAGATTGGCTTTGTTTGCCGACCAGAGATGCTGCAATTCACGAAATCTGGCACTATCTTGTACCCAGGTCACAAGACTATTTCTATTATGAGCATGATTTTGGCGCCCCGCCGACCAAGCCACGCAGGCTAATTCTCTCAGTTAGACATTTTGTCGCCTTCTTCGGCCTCACCACCCACATAGCCTGGCAACTCCTCACCAACCGCACCCCAAAGGACACCCCATGACCCCCCGCATAGGCCAAGGCTGGGACCGCCACCCCTTAACTCCGGGTATCCCCTGCATCCTCGGCGGCGTCCTCTTCCCTTCTTCCCCCGTAGGCCCAGTCGCGCACTCCGACGGCGACGTCCTGACCCACGCCCTAATTGACGCCCTCCTCGGCGCAGCCGCATTAGGCGATATCGGCCAACTCTTCCCCGACACCGATCCCCAATACGCCGGCGCCAACTCTCTGGATCTCCTGGCCACCGCCTACAAAAAAATCCAAAAAAAAGGCTTCACCTTAATCAACGCCGACTGCACAATAATCGCCGAACAACCAAAAATAGCCCCGGCCTCCCGGGCGATGAGAGAAAAACTATCCTACATTCTCCATGTAGACCCCGATGCCATCTCCATCAAGGCCACTCGTGGCGAGGGTTTAGGCCCGGAGGGTAGGGGAGAATGCATCACTGCCATGGCCATCGTTCTCTTAGAAACAGGAACCCCTAAATGAAGATCACAGTCCTAAAAGGTGGCAACAGTCCTGAAAGGGAAATTTCCCTCTTAACCGGCGCGGCCATAGAAAAAGCGCTCCTGGAAACGGGCCACCAGGTGGAAGCCATTGATATCGAGTCAGTTGCTTCAATTCTGGCTCTCCCCGATTTAAAAAACACCGACGTTGTCTTTCCCGCCCTCCACGGGGGCGAGGGCGAAGACGGTCATGTCCAGGCTCTCCTTGACCTTCTTGAGATTCCATACGCCCTATCGGGCCACGCCGCCAGTGCCCTGGCCATGGACAAATCCTCTTCAAAGCGTGTCATGCGGGCCGCGGGGATTCCCACCGCTGACTGGCTCCAGGTTTTCTGGGACCGCAACAACAACCAGTCCGGCACCCTTTTCAGCAGTAGTGAAGTGGAGGGACTGACTCTGCAGCGCATTTCCGACAGAGCCCTCCAGGAACTCGGTTACCCCTTGGTCATCAAGCTCAACGGCGCCGGCAGCTCTGTTGGGGTGGCCATTGTTCATAAACCCGACGATTTCGAGGTTGCTTTCACCAGGGTGGTGGAAGCCTCGGACATCCCTCAAATCGACCTGATTATTGAAAAATTTATCCCCGGCCGGGAATTGACAGCCACTATTCTGTTGGGTCGACGCCTCCCTCTACTGGAAATCCGGCCCCAAGAGGGTTTTTACGACTACGAGAACAAATACACGGCTGGGGCCAGCGACTATCTTGTCCCTGCACCGGTCAACTCTCCGGTTTACGAACAAATTTCCGCTGATGCCTTACGCTTATTTGAGCTAATTGGTTGTAGGGGAGTGGCTAGAGTGGATTTCCGCTTGGATGGAAATGACTACTATTGCCTCGAAATCAACACCATTCCGGGCATGACAGAGCACAGCCTGGTCCCCAAGTCAGCCGCGGCCGTGGGCATCAGTTTTCCTGCATTGGTGGAGGACCTTTGCCGGGCGGCTCTGAGCTAACTCGGAGGGCCCATAAGATTACGGAAATAAATCCGGCGAAAATCTTGACATCCTTTTCAGGGGAGTTATATATTCTCCCAACCTAAGCGGTCCTTGCCTTTTGTGGTAAGGTCCGTTTTTACGGTAGCGAAATAGACGAGATATTACGAGAAATGCTTCTGAGAGCTGGCGTAGCTCAACTGGTAGAGCTTCTCACTTGTAATGAGATGGTTGGGGGTTCAAGTCCTCTCGCCAGCTCCAGTCCCAGGCTGGATATCAGAAAAGTCTGATTATAGCGTGGGGGGGTTCCCGAGTGGTCAAAGGGAACAGACTGTAAATCTGTCGGCAATAGCCTACGGAGGTTCAAATCCTCCCCCCCCCACCACCTTTAATCAGGTGAACGCAGAGACAATGGAGCGGGAATAGCTCAGTTGGTAGAGCATCAGCCTTCCAAGCTGAGGGTCGCGAGTTCGAACCTCGTTTCCCGCTCCAGCTTGGCTCTCTGCGAGATAGACCAGAAAGGCCCGGGGTTAGCCTTGTGGTCGACTGAATAAAACGCAATATTGTTTAGACAAGTTTGGAGCCCACGTAGCTCAGTCGGTAGAGCACTTGCATGGTAAGCAAGCGGTCAGCAGTTCAAATCTGCTCGTGGGCTCCACTTTTCTGTCCCTTTTGGATAATCCGGGCTTCGGGTTTACCTATGTCTGGGACTGAAGCGCGCTTCGGGGTAGGGAATCTCGGCGCAATTGGATCATGAATCTTCCACAGGAGGAAGCCTCTGATGGCACGCGAAAAATTTGAAAGAAATAAGGATCACGTCAACGTTGGTACCATTGGTCACGTTGATCACGGCAAAACTACCCTTACTGCTGCCATCACCGAAATTCTGGCCAAGGTTGGTCTGGCTGAGTACACGCCTTTCGACCAGATTGACAAAGCTCCCGAAGAGCGCGAACGCGGTATCACCATCGCCACCGCTCACGTGGAGTACCAG
>JADGDU010000062.1 GCA_016744705.1 Candidatus Krumholzibacteriia bacterium | reverse complement strand
GTCTGGGAGCCTCACTGACCCTGTTGCTCTACCGTTGGTGGGTGCGGGGGATTAAGCCGCCCCATACGGGACTGGAAATGAGCGCTGCTCTGTTGGCCGTGTGGGCCTTGGTGAATATTTTCTTTTCCACCGACTGGCAAACCTCACTAATTTTTTACCGCCGCTTCTTTTTGTTTTCTGCCATCTGGGTTGTGGCTGCAGTGATCACCACCGAACGTCGCCGGCTACTTCTTTTGGTGTTCAGTGTGATGGGTGCATTGGGCATTGCTCTGTATGGGGAAATTCTACTGGTGGTCCAAAATGGTTCCCTCTTTGGCCGGCGATTCGCGGCCATGAGCAACCCCATGACCAGTGGTTCTCTTTTGATGATGATGTTGGTGGTGGGGTTAGGCTTTATTCTCTCACGGGGGCATCAGTGGCGTTTTCGAATAGCCCTCAGCACTCTGATGGTGCCTCTCTTTTTGGGGGTGGTGTTGACCCTGACTCGCAGCGCTTTGCTGGGGTTACTCGGTGGAGTTGGGGTGATGGTTCTGCTGTCCCATCGACGCTGGTTTTTGATATTCCTGACGGTTTTAGCAGTGGCTTTGGTTTTGGTGGTCACTATGGGCGATTCCTTTTTACCTCCTCTGGTTTACAAACGTCTGAGTTTTGATTACCTGCTCACAGGAACCAATACCACTGCCCGTTTGGAAATGTGGCAGGGTGGTTGGGAAATGATTAAAAGCCATCCATTAACGGGAGTTGGGGACCGCAGTCTGGAAAGCATTGCGCCTCAATATTACGGTGACTCAGAGACTCTCTATTTTGGTCATTTACACAGTAATTTTGTGCATATGGCCGTGATATGGGGCATTCCTGGACTTCTTCTGGGATTGTTTTTTATGATCCAACCCATTGTTCTGATCGTGCGTAATTGGCTGGAATTGGCCAGAGAAACAGAGCCATCCCCATATTTGGTTGGTTGGGTTCTGGCTGCCAGTGGTTTGTGGATGGGATTCATGCTGGCCGGATTCACTGAATGGTATTTTGGAGATGCAGAGACCATGCTGATCTATCTGGCCTTCTTGGGAGCGGCTTTGGGGCAGCGAGCAGGGGCCGGGAATGCTGAAATAGGGGAGTCCTAATTTTTTCAGGACTATGTTCAAATTCCCATTTTAAAAATTAAACGCCACCAATCCCTTTGAACTTCAGAATCATTGCCAGCGTTATTCAAGAGCCCCATGGGGTTGGCAGATTCACGGGTCCATTCTGTTGTGATTTCCCACAAGAATTTTGAAGGGATGTTGTTATCTGTATGACTAAATCTTTTGGGGATTCGGCTAAAACTCAAACTGAGAGTTTGAAGCTCACCAGTACCAGGAGTGAAGCCGACCATGCCCCAGTTGGCCATTCGTCCCTGAAGTTTCCCTTGTATGTCCCAGACCGGGGGGCGAATTCGCACCAGGCCAGTGATGGATTCACCAGATCCACCCAGGGGATGGCCCATCAAGGTCTGTTCCTGTGAATAGCCCTCTGAATACCCGCTGTTGGTGTACCACAGCACTTTTGTGTGCTGAAGCTCTGCATATTCCAATCCAATATCCCACCGAGGGCTGAATAATTCTATGCCAACAATGCTGGCGGGGATGGATATCTGGGGTATCAGACCACCGGGACCGGACGGTAAAAAATCGGTCCCTCCGTAATCCCAAAACAACCGACCAGCATGGGATGGCAGCAGGGGCCACGGCGCCTTACGCCAGCGAAATTCGAATTGTGCGGCAAAAATACGATCGGTGATAGGACCACTGTCGGTTTCTCGCCAGGTGGTCCCAATGACTGGGAAATTGATTTGCAGCAGATCTGGCCAAAGACTGGCATCACGGCCAGTGGCCATGACCGTATGGGTGAATTGGGTGCGAAACCAGGACGTGATGTTCCAGCCGAGGAGCCATTGGAAGAAGTAGGGATTGGCCACTTTGGTGTGCCTACCATAGGTATCGTTCCATTGGATGGTGCGTTCAGAAAGAAGTCCAGTTCTGATAAGCAGCTGGTCAGGGGCTAGATGAGTCATGAATCCACGGAATTGGAACGGGCTGGTGCGGCGAGCTGTGATGGCGGGAAAAGGGCGGCCCTGGTAGTCCAAATTCAAGTTTCCGGTGAGGCCTGAACCACTGCGACGTTGATCCCAACCTGCACTCAGTGACCAGTTTCCCCATTGCATCCCCACCAGGGCTCTGGTGATTTGACCATTCCAGGCTCCTCCTTTCAACCGGGCCTCACGTACCTCTTGTTTGCCGGAGGGGATTGGCCATCGGGGCCAGGTTAAAGGGTCTAAGTGGCCTTCATCCCAACCAAAATCCACACCTCCTGTGGCCACTTTTCCACCCATCCTGAAATTCAGGGTAGACCAGAAAGATCCGACGGCGAAATCCATGGCTGGCTCAATAAAAAGGTTATAGCCAGGTGCAAAACTGAGTCCAGCCTCCAAGGGGAGAGGGTTGCCAAGTTCCGAATACCCTCCAACCAGGCGACCGGACAAGCGAAGGTGGGGAGGATGCTCCTTACATGGGCAGCCATGGAAAAGAAAACCCTCATCACCATGTTGGTAGCGGTTCAAAAGGAAATTAAGCCGGCCAAATTCCTGATCATCATTCAGGGCGGAAGATGAGGATTCCCATGCGTGAGTTTGAATTTGTTCCAGGAGTTGCGCAATCTCCCCTTCACTGACGGGACGGTAGGCTGGTGGGAAGAGTCCACCTTCAAGGGCCAGTCGGTTGATACTAGACCAGGGCACGGTTCTGGCATCGGCCTGCAGGTATTGAAATTGAGCCTGAGCATACATAGGCATGAGCACTCCCCAGAGTGTGAGCAGCACGCCAAAAAGAACAGCCATGCGGCTGGTTCTTTTGTTTTTGAAAGGGGAGAAAACGATAGATTGAATCATGAATGGGAAATTAGCGTAATCAGGTGGCCTGTGGGAAGCTATATTAACAGAAAACTTTGGGACGGTTCTTGACTGTACGTATGCTTTGATGAATAATTCGCTAAAGAATTCCTTCGAGTTCTGTTTTTGGGCCAGGGAGGGCCTTGTTATGCAGTCTGTCTTCAATTTACGAGCTATATACATCGGGCCATTGGCAGTCCTTTCTGTCTGTCTTGTGATGAGCCTTTTTCTGCCAATTCCTGTTGTCTTTGCTCAGGAGTTTACTCCTGAAATGCTGAAAGCCGCTTCCCAGGAGACTGGTTTAAGTGAGCAGGAATTGTTGCGCCGCTACGAACAAAAAAAGACTGCGCAACCGGATGAACAGATGGGTGCCTCCAACTCGCAAATCCCCGGCCGTAGAAATTTGGACGGAATTGATGATTCTCTGCCCATGGAACTCGAGCAACGTTTTGTGGATACCTCGACAGAAATTATCCTACCCTGGAGCCAAGGCCTGCCTGCTGACTCTCTTCTGGGTGACTTGATGGATGTGACTGCTTCGGATTCGACTCAAATTCCATTCTTTGGTGATGATTTTTTTCAACTAGACAAAGGTGTTTTTACTCCCCCCAGTTTCGGTCCCGTTAGCAG
>JADGDU010000061.1 GCA_016744705.1 Candidatus Krumholzibacteriia bacterium | reverse complement strand
GGATTATGGTGAGGGGCGCTTGAAAGTCGCTTCCCTCACGGGATTTGATTTCTCCCAGGCGCAATTGGCGTTTTTCTGTGTACCGCAGGCGGTGGCAAGGGAATGGGTGCCAAAGGCACGGGATGCTGGCTGCGCACCATGGACGGATGTTCAACCATGGCCCGGCAAAAAGCACCTGCATACGTGGCTGATTGATCCGTGGCTATGATCCCTGCATTGTCCTTTGAAAGGGGCAGAGGATACATGGGTATGAATGCATCAGAAACCAGAGTTCCTTCAGGACCCAGAACCTCCAGTATGGCATCCAGTAAAGTGCCTGCCCCACCTTCAATCCATCCTACAGAGCGAAGTGAAATTTTGGCATGCAGTAAATCACCGCTTTTGATGCCCAGCAGGCGCAAATCATCCACAAGCTGGCTGCGACTGATCGCACCCTTCCGCGTATTGTCCCCTGTATTTTCCGGTGCTACCAATGTGATCCCTTTAAATTGCAAATGACATTCCGACTAGATCTAAGATGAAGAAACATTTCTCTCAAAAGCCTCCAAGCTGGCACATCGAGCTAATAAATCTTTAGCACGACGGTGAGTTGGCGGAGAAACAAAGAGGTTTTTCTTCACGGAAATACCTCGGGAAGAATCATTGGCGGCAGCGATGATATCTGTCGCTTCCTGCCTCTCCTGGTCAGAAACAGAATAGCGCAAATTGGCAACTTCATTCTGCCGCGGAGACATGACCAACATACCCTCAAAACCAAGTTCTTTGGCTTGTGAAATATGCTCTTGAAGCCCTTCAGCATCGTGAACATCCACAAAGGGCGTATCAATGGGAACAATCCCTGCAGCTCGGGCCGCCATGGAAACCATGTGTCGAGGCACTTGCAGAGAGCGTCCACCAGGGCCGTGTGCCCCTCTCATGTCCGTCAGATAGTCTTCGCACCCAAAAAGCAACCCAATGACCCGAGGAGAAGAGTTGGCTATCTCAAGGGCATTGAGAATGGCCTGAGGGGTTTCCATCAATACGATAATATCAAAATGGCCCTTCTCCAGCCCCAAGTGCATTTCGATTAAGGCCAACTGGGCACTGAAGGCTTCAACATCCCTGGCGCTATAAGCTTTGGGATACACAAACCCCGCCAACTCCCGACAGGCCACCCCATCCAAATCGATCAAAGTAAGGCCTGTTTCCATGGGATTGATCCGCACAAAAACGGGACGCTTGTCAGGTAAGTCCGATTCCAGAATTTCCCGGGTCACCACACGGGCATCTGCTTTACTACCTACAGGAACCGCATCCTCAAGATCCAACACAATACAGTCGGCCCGGGAATTAAAAGCCTTGTTGATAAACTTCCGGTTATGGCCGGAAGTGAAAAGCATGGAACGAAGTATCCAGGGACCTGGGTATTGCTTAGACATTTTCAGTTCCATTCTGTTTGGGCACCAGAAGTGTGCGTGAGAATTGAAGGACGGCTTTTCTGTTCTGGTTGTAAGCCAATGTGCTGACCTTCACTGTCCCGCGGTCTGTTTTGGATCGGGAGGGAGTGACTTCCAGGACAGTGGTTTCAGCGTAAATGGTATCACCCACATGAACCGGCCCCAGATGTTTGACTTCATGGTATTCCAGATTGGCGATGGCCCGTCCACTGATGTCGTTGACCGTCATCCCCACCACTAGGGAAAAAACCAGAGTTCCCACTACCAGAATCTGGCCATGCTGGGCCGATTCGGCATAAACTTGATCCAAATGCACCGGGTGATGATTCATGGTCAGAAGGCAAAAGAGATTGTTATCTGATTCCTGAATTGTTTTGCCAAGTTGATGCTTGAACACATCCCCAACCGCAAAATCGTCCAAAAATCTGCCAAATTTATGCGCGTCCTGGCCCATGAAAAAACCATCCTCCCGAGTAACTACTGTTGGTATTACGAACCTGAATGGGGCATCGAAAAGATTATTCGCTCAACTGCGTTTCAGCACTTTTCCCCTGAAAACATTCCGCACGTCAGGAACACCGGAAATATTCATCACTCGATACATTACAAAAACTAGCGGAAAATACAAACCAATACTCAGGCCCAGCACGATATAATCTGGCCAATGGCCCATCCAGTTTTTCGAAACCAATACGAGAGAGGCCAAAACAGACACCATAAGAATTTTTAAAACCGAATGCAGGGGATAAACTTCACGCAGAGGAACTCCCAAAATGCGAGCCGTTTTGAAGAAGGTATACGGGGTGGCCCAAAAATACATGACAGCAACCAGGCCGATAGATGCGCCGATGTATCCAAAGTAGTGTACTAAAATCAAGCTCAAAACCACATTCAGAGTCAGTGAGACAGCCCCTCGCTGCAGCACAAGTTTACTGTTTCCAGTGGCCAGAAAAACGGAGTTGAGGCTGATTGAGCGCATCACCAGCAAAAGTAGTAAAATACGGAAAGGCGTCACTGCAGAAACATATTTGGCCGAAAACAATAAGCGAATGGCCTCCGGGGCCAACACCTCACTGAACACCATGACCGGAATCAGGATGGCCGAGGCACTGATGGTTGCACGGCGCCAAAGATCATTGATACTCTTTGTCTCTCCTTCATCATACATTTTGACAAAATCGGCCAGCAAAACGCTGCGCACACTTGCCATAATCACACCGACAATGGGAATTTCAATAGCGCCGTTGACATAAATGGCAAACTCTTCGGTGGTGCATATGGACGACACCACGATTTGATTTAATTTTAAACTGAGAATTCCCACCAAACCGGCAGCGCCCAAGGGAATACTATAGAGCAATTGCTCCTTTGCACCGCTCCAACTAGGGCGCCGAATTTTGCTCGAACATGACTGTATCATCAAAGTCAGCCCGGGTATGAAAACCACCGCGGCACTCACCACCAGGGCCATCAGGGCTGCCCACACCGTACCCCAAATCATGCTGGCCCCAAAAACCAGGGCCAACATGAGAATTTTTGTCACCACGCTAAAAACAGGTATGGGCAGCACACGATCCTGCGCCATCAAACAAGCGGGCAGAGACATCACCGGTAACATAAAAATAGGATAAGGAGCAATGAACAGAAGAGCTTTTTCCAAATCGGGATTTTCAAACAGAGTTGCGATTAATTTATTTCCCCCTGCCAGAATACCAATAGAAAAAATACACCCGAGAAAAGTCAGTAAAAGCAGATTCTCATATATAGTCGCCCGGGTTCTATCCTTCCGGCGTGCCAGAAAATAATAGGGTGCTTCGGGAAGTCCCAGGGTCATCAGGGGAAGAGCTGTTGAGTAGACCAGCATCGCCTGCATGTAGGTGCCATAGTCATGCACGGACAACACACGAGAGAGAATTGAAAAGATCAACACCGTGGCCAGGGTTGCCACGATCTGACCTGAAGATAGCAGAATAGTTTTGAAAGTCCGCGAACGCTTCATATACCCAAAGACCTGATCAACACTGCCGGATTACCCGCATAGATCCCCGGTTGGGTGATATCCTTCGTTACTACAGAGCCAGCACCGACTACCACATTGTCACAAATTTTGACGGGCAAAACGGTCGCGTTGGTGCCAATGCTTACATTTCGTCCGAGTACAGTACCCCGGTAATGATCAGTATTTCCCCTGGCTGGTCCACCACCTTTGAAAAGGTCGTTGATGAACATCGCGCCGTGAGAGATAAAGCAATCGTCACCAATTTCCACCAAGTCGCATATAAAAACATGGGATTGGATGCGGCAATTCTGGCCAATAACAGCCCCTCTTTGAATTTCAACAAAAGGCCCCACAAAGGAATCGTCGCCGATGGTACATTCATACAGATTCGCCGGCTCGACCACCGTAACATTCTCACCAAAATCGACATCCTTGATGCCAACTTTCAGTAATTTGGGTTCAGCCATGAGCCAGTACTCCATTTCAAAATTCCAGTAAAACGAACCAACCCTTGGCAGCGGGATTATTATTTCCGGCCAGCTGCCCGGTAAATTGCCTCAACAATTTCAACGGTTTTCATGCCTTCAATGCCCATGGTACCGATGGACCCCTTACCAC
>JADGDU010000060.1 GCA_016744705.1 Candidatus Krumholzibacteriia bacterium | reverse complement strand
CCTCAATAGCGCTCACCAACATATGGTGTGAGTGACGGATGTTGTTCCCGGTCTGCTCCAGGACGTGTTCAAGGCGGTCGGCGGGGACGTTTTTCATCCGGCCCTCCATGATCTTCGTCAGCATGGGTTCCCTTGGAAGATCCAAATCCACAAGACCCAGGACTTGGTCCTGCATAGCCAACATCTGACCCGCATTCCCGTGACCATGGCTCCCCTCAAGGGGAAAGAGGGCATGGATCTCTTCACCGTTCATGCCATGGCCAAGGCAGTTGTCCAGGTTGTTCCGCATTTGCTCCCGCTGGAGTCCATCCATTTCCGGGTGCGCATCAATCTGTTCAGAGACCTGGTGGCGAATTTGATCCGGGTCCTGTGAGGCCGGAGTTGAATCGTTCTGGGACCACGCTATCCCTGTAATGGTACTCATGGTTAACATCAGGATTGTAAGCCGTGCCAACTGGACGATTGTGTGTTGCTTCCTCATAGTAGAATCTCCTTTTTTTCTGCGGAAAAGGTCAGGCGATTTGTCGTTATTGTTGAGACGCCCCGACCGCCTTCCCGTTACCGTTGGGCAGGAACAATTTCCAGAATACCGTTGAGTCCGCCAAAGCCGTCGTCCGTTGTCCGTTCTGCTTCGAGAGGGACAACCCATTCCCCGTCAACCATATATAGGTATTCATAGGCCCCGGGTTCTAGGGCCACCCCCGATTCCCACCAGCCGGTATCAGACAGCAGAAGGGTGGTGGCGGCGGGATTCCAATTATTGAAGGAACCCACGACGGCCACTGATTTTGCATCCGGGGCGTAGATTCGGAAGGGAACTGGACTTCCCTCGATGATCACTCCGCGATTGGACGGGAATGGCTCAGTGGCCTGTCGCCGAATGGGTGGGGAATTCTTTCCGAACTGCCAGGTGATGCCAGCAGCAAATCGGTTGGTTGTCTGCTCGGCCCCGAGAGTGTATGTGTATATTGCCTGGGAGTACCGGAGGGACAAATTGACATTCGGGTTGATCTCTCGGTTTACACCCACACCAAACTGAACGTAGGAGTCTTCATCTTCACTTGGCAATCGATTTGAGAATTCCCGGGATTGTCTGGTGACGTTGGTCGTCAACCAGGTGCTCCTGGCAATCAGGAACTCCAGATTTCCGGATGCGGTGTAGGATGTGGATACGTATGCCGGGTCCACAGAATCGGTATTCCGACGGTTGTACACCCCCCGAAGGACCAGTTGGCGGAGGGGGTTCCAAACCAGATAACTGCCCAACCCGCGATGGCCTTCGGTATAAGTCTCGGTTTCCAGGCTCTCCGTGAGGACCTGTACATTGGGATAACGGCGGCCCTGCAGGTACCCGGAAATTTCGAATCCCCAACGCTTGAATTGAGCACCAATTCCAATATCTACTCCGCCACTCCAACGCCGAAAAGTTGAGCTGCCCGAGTCATTGAAATAATCGCCATTGAGGATGGCCCGAGCCCGGAAAGCTGATTGCCCTTTGAAGCGGAAATCCCCAAACAAGGAACTGGCGAACAATGTGCGATTTTCGGAATTGAAGAACCGCTCCACGGTATTCCTGTTCAACAGTCTGAAGGAAGTTTTTGAGGACAAAGGCCTGGAAAGCCTGAATCCGGGAGACAATTCCAAGAAGGCGCCGCCCGGAACGACCTGTCGAGTGAAGTCAGGGTCTAGGATCAGATCACTTTCGTACCCACCTGCGGTCCCCACCCAAGGTTGCCATAACCATGAGTATCCATCGTCTTGGGATTGTGCAAACCCCAACCCTGGGGTGAAAAGGATAGAGAGTAAGCAGAGCAGGCAGAGAGGTAGTGTTTTATTAAATACCGAGTGCAAGGACGGCATTCCGACTCCCGAACCCATCATCACGGGTGGTTAGGGCAAGGGGGTCGGTGACCCAGGTATCCTCGTCAACCACGAACATATATTCGTAGTTGTCTGGGGGGAGAATGAGCGAAGTAACCCAGCGACCATCTTCCAGGTGCATGGGGTTTTTGTCCGGGTCCCAGTTGTTGAACGACCCGGCAACCCGAACGCGGGAAGCATCGGGCTGTGGAGGCAGATAGACCAGCCGCACAACCTTGAGTCCGGCCGCAGAAATTGTGGCAGGGGTGGCGGCGGCTAATGTTGATTGGCCAGACAGATCGAGTTCAAGGGTGTTGCTTACTTGGCCTGGCAAACCCTGAGAGAGAAAGTAACCTAGGCCGAGGGCGATAATCCACGAGGCGGCCAAGGGAAGGAGGCTTTGCCGGCGGAAAACCGAGCCGAATGAAGATTTGGCTGGAATGCCCTTGGGGTGTTCAAGCAATCGGACTTCATTCATGACACGGTCGGTGAAGCCGCTGGAGGGGAAGGGGGGCTCCAACTGTGAACCAATATCCACAATCTCCTCCAGAGCCCGGACCTCACGATTGATTTCATTGTCGGATGCCAGGATGTCCAGGAATTGACGGGATTCCTCCTCTGTCAATTCGCCGTCCAGATATTTTTGGATTAGGTAATCCATCATGATCCTTCCTGTTTGCGGGCGAAACCGGTGGATGAAGCTGCTGACGATGAGCCCATGATGAAGCCTCTTGCTTCCATTTTTGTTTTGAGTAATGCCCGGGCCCTATGGGCACGAACCTTGAGTGTGCCTATTGAATCGCCGGTAATGTCAGAGATTTCTTCATATTCCATGTTTTCAAGGTGGCGCAGTGTGAAGATCTCTCTAAAGGCGGTAGGGATATCTACAAGTTCACTTTCAAACGCGACCCACTTCTCCTGGCTTTCCATGTTGGCAAGGGGGTTAGAATTCTGGTGTATATCGACCGGCTCCCATCCATCGGGGTTTTTTTGCCGAAGTTCCTCCAGCGAAACGATGCCGGCACCTTCAATGCGCTTGCGACGACGGTGATGATCACGAGCCAGATGTACCCCTATCTGAATGACCCAGGTGCTGAAGGCCGATTTTCCCCTGAAGCCTGAGAGCCGGGTATACGCTTTCACGAAAGTGTCCTGAGACACTTCGTCCGCCAACTGGGGGTCCGCCAGAATTCTCATCAAAACACCAAACAGCTTGTCTCTATGAAGGTCGACAAGGGTCCGATAGGATTCTGTATCGCCTGCCAGAACACGCTGAATGATTTTCATGTCAGAATCCATGATTCCTGCTTTGTTTGGGCTCATGTCAGTGAGACGCCATTAATGCCCATCCGTTACATGGGAATTTGAGAAATGCGGGTTACCTCACCAACATCATTCTCCTGCTAATCCTGTTCGCCTCTGTCTGAAGGGTATACAGATAGATTCCGGAGGCCACGGAAACGCCTCGGTCATCAGTGCCGTCCCACACAGTTGCGTGAGCACCGGGCTCCTGGAATTCTGCAATAAGCGTCCGGACGAGTTTTCCCCCTACATCATGAACCGATATCCTGACGGTGCCGCCCTGGTCCAATTCGTAGCTGATCAAGGTTGAAGGATTGAATGGGTTTGGTACATTCTGATTCAGGCGCACTGGCGTCGCAATTTGGTTGGTAACCGAGCTTGGTGTCCCGTCGAAAGAGAAGCTTAGGGAGGCCAAGACCGTCGGTGTTTTGTCGGCATCATTGTACATCTGAGAGAAAAGGTGAACTTCGGGAGTGTCATGAGATGCCAGATGGGTAAAGACGCGGGGAGGGAGGGTTTGATAGCAAACTTCCACCAAGACCGTCACTTGGCCTTCCCCAGGCATTGGAAAGCGGTAGTGGACAATGTCCGCACCGGAACCCTCACCAGCGGCATCCACATTGAAATCGGGGTCCTGAAGTGCCAAACCTTCAATCCGGACACTGTCATAGACGGCGGCACTGGAGAGGAATCCAATAGGGGGAAGTCGGTTGTCCTTTCTGTAGCTGGCTGCGCTCAAAAGGGTCCAGGTAAGGTTGCCGTGGGCGTCGTCCATGATTGTTTCATAGATGGGAACCTGGCCTGGTTCCATGATGACATCGTGATGGGGCTCGTAACCAGGGTCCAAGCCGGCAACTTCACCTAGCTCGTCCCAATTCCCCGATTCGAATACCGTATTCCCTAGACTATCCGTTGCCCGAAA
>JADGDU010000005.1 GCA_016744705.1 Candidatus Krumholzibacteriia bacterium | reverse complement strand
AGCTGGGCGTGAGTGTGAAGCATCTGCGGAAGGTCAATGGGCTTTATAAAACAAACCTGATTCACCCCGGTCAGAAAATCTACGCCTACCGCCCGTGATGGGAAGGCCGTAGATCCCAAAAAACCCGCTTTGCCGTATAGCCCTCCATTGGGCAGGCAAAGCGGGTGGTAGAAAGGCAGAATACCAGAACGACGTCCCTAGAACCTGACCGAAACACTGATGCGATGAGTGACTTCGTCAATATCCAGAGAATCTCCGGCATATGCATAATCAATGGTCAGAGGCGAGATCATAAATCCAGCCCCAGCGGTGAGATTTTCTGATCCCCATCCGCTGTCATACCCCATGCGCAGAAAAACCTTACGCGAAAAGGCCAGTTCCATACCGGCGTGAACATTGGCGCTCATGCTTCCTGAGTGGTACTGATCAGCCGTTTGTCGGTTGTCGAAACGGGTTTCCATAGAGCCAGCAACTATGAGGTCCATATTCCATTTGGGCAGAGGCTGCCTCCAGGCCAGTCCAGGCACCAGAGCCGGGGTGATGAGTTCTGTCTGGCTTGTGCTCCAACTCAAGTATGTAGTAGTGATATCCTGCAGCTTGAATCCAAAATCCAGGTTTTTCCAGATTTTGGGCCGCATCAGCCCAATGTCGGCGCCTACGCCAAGACTGGAGTATTCGCCAATGCTCTGGCGGATAAACTTCAAAGAAGTGCCCAAATGCCAGGACCCCAATTGTTCACCATAGCTGAACATGAGCGCAAATTCCTGGTCACTCTTGTACCTGATTTCATCCTGCCGATCCAGCAATCCCAGAGCTTCCTCATCGGAAATGATGCCATTGCCGTCAGTGTCCAGCTCTTCTTGGAGGTGATCAGTGAAAGGAATATCGTCCACACCCAGCCTAATGAGGGAAATGCCGATTCCGGCTGGACCATCCCCTAAAATGCTCCAATCTACCGGTTGCGTGTAGGCCGCAAAATCACGATCAATGAGATCACCAAATCGTTCAGAGTGCATCAGCATCAATTCTTTATTCTCAGCACTTGCCAGGCCAGCTGGATTCCAGAAAGTTGCACTCGGGTCATCGGCCACAGCCGTGAAGGCGCCTCCCATGGCCAGAGCCCGCGCTCCTGCTCCATTTTCCATAAATGATCCGGCGTATTTTGTGGCATACGCTGCTTCAGGTGCCAAAAAGCTGATAGACATGGTTACACATAAACCAAGAACAGGCAGAACCCGTTTCCAATACATCATTGCCTCGCTAGCCAGGGGTAAGGTTAGTGAAGTGAGTTTTCTCCGTACTTTTGCATTATAGGACATTTTCTCAAGACAGGCCATAGGCTTTGATCTTTCTGTAAAGAGTACGCTCGCTAATACCCAAACGATCGGCGGCCACCCGGCGGTTCCCGTGGGTGTAAGCAAGGGCATCTTCAATAAGGCTACGTTCGGCAGTTTGCAGATCTCCACCCTGTTCTTCGGCCAGTGGACTGAAACCACTATCGGCTGAAAAAGTTTCAACTACTCTTCTATTGGATTCAGCTGGCCAGGACATGTTGGGTTCAACACCCGTGTCTCTGGCTAAAATTAACGCCTTCAATTCTCTCAACTCTTGGCGAATTTCCAAAAGGGTCGTGGCCAGTAAGCCAGGATCAAGGGTGCTGGCCGCAGAATGAAGATCAAACGGAACCGGCAAATATGATTCTTCATTCATTCGTTCGGCCGCGCCAAAACCCGCTGGTAAGTCAGGCAGATCGATCATTCCTCTTTGTTTGAAAACCACCATGGAACTCACTGTATTGCGGAGTTCACGCACATTTCCGGGCCATGGGTTATCAACCAGTGCCTGCATTGTGGCACGAGTGAACCCTTTCACATGCAGCTGATGCCGCACATTCTCTTCCTGTAAAAATTTATCGGCCAGAATGGGAATATCTTCAGGATGATCACGCAGGGCCGGTGTATTAATGACCACAACTTTCAGTCGATAAAAAAGATCTTGTCGAAATAGACCTTTGGAAACCCTGGCCCCAAGGTCCTGATGGGTGGCCGCCACCAGACGGATGTCACTGTTTTCGAGATTGCGACCACCGACAGGAGTAAACTCCCCCGTCTCCAAAGTTCGGAGAAATCGGGTCTGCATACTGAGGGGCATTTCTCCCACTTCGTCCAGAAAGAGTGTTCCTCGGTTCGCTCTTTTAAAAACGCCAGCATGATCATTGACGGCGCCTGTGAAGGAACCTTTCACGTGGCCGAAAAGTTCGCTTTCCAGAACACCTTCACTCATGGCTCCGCAATTGAGGCTGATGAATGGTTCATCCCGCCGGGTCGAATTTTCGTGAATGGCTCTGGCCACCAATTCTTTTCCGGTTCCGCTTTCGCCCAGCACCAAAACATTTATATCCAGTGGAGCCGTGTGCGCAATCATGCTTAACATTTCGGCAATGGAGCGGCTGCGTCCTGAAATACCACTATTTTCCCGGACCTGACGCAACTGCAGAAGCCGTACAACCATCACCATGATTTCTTCTGTAGAGGTATCAGCCGGAAGGACCCGGACTGCAGCTTCATTGTTCTCGTCATTATGAGGAACGACTTCTTCTTCCTGGCCAAGCAATACCAGATCGGCATCAGTTTTCATGGAAAAGAATTTTCGTTCAACATGCCGAAAACGAGGGTAATCACGGGTATCAAACAAGAAAACCGAAGTTTTTCCCTGGTCTATTTTTGCCAAAGCTTCCGAGGGGGAATCAAACAAAAAGAGCTCAACCCCGGGCAAATCCCAGCGGGAAGCCGCACCATACAACCGGGTGTTCCGGCTGAGAAGAACCACTGATCTCAATACAAACCGGCCTTTCAAGGAAGGTATGGGTTTTGTCATTGTCTGCCATTGTGTCACAATACAAGGAAACCCTTCTAAATCAAAGGGTTTTCCTTGGCAGATTGATCCTTAACGGGGAAAACTATTTTATTTCGAGGTAGGCGGATGCCAACTTCACGGATTCTCTTATTTGATCCAGGTTCTCTTCTACAAAACGAACTTCGATGTCAGCATTTGTGTGCAATTGCACGGGATTAACCAATTTTGGATCAAATCCCAGATCACAGCGCGTGGGCTCCATTGTATTGGCCAGGTAATCGGCCAAACTGACCAGGGCCACTGCGTGATCCACTTTGCTCGTCGGACTCCCCACCATTTCGTTATGATGATTTCCAAAGCATGAGACCAACAATTCAGGGAACCGCCAGGATTCGCCAAAGGCTTGTCCCAGGCTGGCGTGACTATGGCCGAAGAATTTTATTTCTTCTTCCATCAGGAGATCACCGGATTGGGCTCGTTTTTCGATTACCAAGCCATATTCAAGGGGGGAATGAAGTTCCAGGACAAATTTACCCATATCATGCAATAGTCCACCGGTGAAAATTTCTTCCGGATCTGGATATCCTACCATGGTAGCCAAATGTTTGGCGATGGCTCCAGTAACTACCGAATGTTTCCATATCTCGCGATAATCCAATTGTCCATTACTGTGGGAAACAGCATTTATCACCGTAGAGGCAACGGTGATGCAGATGGCCACTTGTCGGACGGTTCTATAACCCAGGACGGCAACACAACGATTGATATCCGACAAACCACCCTTGTTGGAATAGTAAGGAGAATTGGCCAACCGCAGAACTTTTGCCATGAGAGGGGCGTCGAGTCTGACCACCTCCGCTAAGTCAATGGCTCCACTGTTGGGATCATCCAGAACTTTGAGAATTTCAATGAGAGTTTCGGGAATGCTGGGCAGGTTCTCAATACTGTTCAACAAATCCTCAAGTTTGAGACTTGTAGGAGGGTTGATGGTAGCATTAGAACTGGACATGAAAAGGCTCCTTAAATGAAAATTTCCATCTCAGTTTCCAGTGTTTCCTGAAGCTGGGAAATGGCGTCATCAAAAATGTCCTGACTGAGACCAAGGATCTGGTTGGCTGGGGAATCTAGGAGATTCAAGTCCGGCTCATCTGAAAAGCCAATGCCCAGTTTGTGACAGATTTGGTTAGAAAGATCCAAATACAGCAAAAGGGGATTTTCCGGAGAAATGGATTCAGGGTTGTGGTGGTTCCGAATCACATTTTCCAAAACAGGCGAGAGTTTCCATTTGTTAACTAACAAAGAGCCAACCTCGGCATGGGTAAACCCGAAGTGATCTTGTTCCGTAACATGGAAAGAACGGTTTTCGTTGTACACCACCTGGACGATTTCATCAAAACGTTCGGGGACTCTGATATTTAAAACTAATTTGCCAATGTCGTGCATCAAGCCTGCTAAAAAGGCTTCTTCGGTAAGGGCCGGAGCGTGTTTCTGGGCCAAAAGCCGGCAAGCGAAACCCGATCCAATGCTATGTTCCCACAAAAGTCGTTCTTTAAGACCGCTCCGGCTTTTGCGAGTGTTGTAAAGGTTCCTGGCGGCACTGGTGACCACCAGGCTGCGAATGGAGTTGAACCCCAACATGACAATAGCTTCGGTGAGAGTTTTGATTTTTCTACTGCAGGAATACATGGCGCTGTTGGCAATTTTTAGGATGCGAGCAGTCATGGCCTGATCATCGGAAATCACTTGCTGAAGTTGGGCTGCGGAAGTATTGGGGTCCGAAGAAAGCTCTAGAACCTTGCTGGCAACCTGAGGCATGGCCGGCAGATCCCGGGTGGACATGATGATTTTTTGGAGTTGTGTTTTGCTATCCTCTGATTCCAGTATTTGGGATTCAGGTGGATTTGCCAATGACGTGCTCATTCAAGCTCCTGGATTAAATGCGCAATCCTTCCATTTGAAGGTGGGCTATCAATCCCCCATATCAATCGGTTTCAGCTGACGGTTGTCTTGAATAAATATTCGACACTTTCCGCTTCATCCTTTAGCGGAGAAAACCCACGAGAGTGGTTTTCGTTATGCAATCCATCAATGATTTCTTCAAGAGTATTGGCTGCCCGATGCAAACGGTCCGTAAGTTCGAAAGAAATGGAAGTGGATGCCACAGCTGGAATCTCTCTGTTTTGCAAGGGAAAGGTGCTAGGCTCATAACCGGAGTCAGTTTTGCGAGCCGTGGCTGTAGGTACAGAAATACTGTGCGCTGAAGAAGTTTTAGTTTTACTGAGGCGCATATTTTTAATGGGATTGGTCATGGTGGGCCGACTGATTTTAATCCGGCGCATCATCGTAGCAAGGGAAACAACCAAAATGGTCGCTCCCAGGGCCATGGCACCAGCACCAACCCAGAAAACAAGTCCCATGGTCTGCAAATTATTGAATAAGTTTCCCAAGCTCGCCATGGGGCACCTCTTTCCGGTTGTTTATCAGGCCCGCAAATCCACTAACAATCCCAACTCTTCTTCAGCTTCTTCTTCTTCTTCACTCAGGGATGCAACCTCTTGGTTTTCCCCGTCGGCCAAATCCCGATTTAAACTTTTTTCCAGGCGCCTTTTCTTTCTCTTTTGCCGGCGGTCTTCATCGGGATTGATGTGACCTTTATCCGACTTTTGAATTTCCTTGACCCTTTGGGCCTTAAGGGAATCCTTCTTAGCCAATTCTTCAGAAACTGAAGTGGCTGGTTGAGCAGCTTGTTGGGCTTGAGCCTGTGTTTTGGCAACACTTCCCAACTGTGCCAAATTAGTTGGCATTGATACTCCGTCGCCCGCCATATTAACTCCTCTCCCTTACTTGGAGACTCTGGGTAAAATTTATCCACCCATCATGGGCCATTGGCCATTTTCAGCCAACCAGCCAAGATAGGAACTGAGTTGGAAAATGGTGAAACAAGCCATGACATTTACCGGATCCAGCTTTTTGGATTTTTTGGTAACTGAGGCCATTTGGTTAGCTGGAACAGTGGTTTTTTCCTGTTTGCTTTGAATCTGCTGTGTAATCTGTCCGATTGAACTTTTGCCTTCGTGACGTTCAATTTTACCCTTCAAACGGAAGATGGCCTTGGTGTGAATTTGGCACACACGGCTTTCAGTCACATCCAGAATTTCGCCAATTTCTTTCAATGTCAGTTCTTCGTAGTAATAAAGAACCAGAACCAGTTGTTCTTTTTCGGGAAGTTCATTCATGCGCTTGCCGATGAGTTCTTTCATTTCCTGCAGCGCCAGAACTTGTTCAACATCCTCAGTACGGGGGTCAGCCAGAAACTCGCCCAAAGAAGAACTTTGCTCTGAATCATCACTACCGGTGTCTGCATCCAGGGACATGATGGTGGCAATGGAAACTTCGCCGACCATGGAATCCAAATCACCCAGGTCGATGTCCAAATACTGGGCCACTTCCGCATCCGTGGCGTGCCGACCAAGGCGCACTTCCAAGGTGCTGTAAGCCTCCTCCAGCTGCTTGGCTTTACGGCGCAAGCTGCGCGGGAACCAGTCCTGGCTACGCAATTCATCCAGGATTGACCCGCGAATGCGAGGGATGGCGTAAGTTTCAAATTTGATTCCGCGCTTGTGGTCAAAATTATCCACAGCCTGAATCAGGCCTAAAAGTCCGGCACTGATCAAGTCATTAAACTCGACATAGTGCGGCAAGCCAATGGCCATGCGACCGGCTACGTATTTGACAATACGAGCATAAATATCAACCAGTTCGCGGCGCGCTTCCTGACGCTTTTCGGTTGGGAGTTTTTCCCAGACCTCGTAATGAGCTATTTGAGCTTTATCCGACATTGTCAGACCTTTCTGAAAAGTTGTTCAAAAAGTAAGTTGCAGTTTCCATGCCATTTATTCTTTCTCTTGAAAAGGACCCAGGTCCGTTTTCAGCCAGTCTTTGTTTTCTTTTTAGAAATCTCAGGCGCATCATTTTCGAACAGAGGAACCGAGAGTACAGCCAAGGTGAGAATTCCCCCGAGGAAGAAAAACCCCAGGTAAGAAAGGATCATTCGTTTCATGGTTGTGAACAGTCCCCAGTCTTGCCACAAGCCAGTGCCCAAAGTGACGACCAATGCCGTAAGTGCGATGATGTTGACAAAACGGTGCATTCATCAGCCTTTCGCTGGGTCATTCAAATTGATGGGTTGGCCGAGAATGAAATCCAGAAGTTGTCCACTGGTGGCGATGTCCACGGCCCCCATGTTTTGAACCAGAGAGATTGGCAAAGGAATTTTGTCCGTAAAATCTAAAAGCTTGGCCGGGCAGCCTGTTTGTTCCATTCGGGTGAACCCCATCCAGTCGCAATTCCAACTGCGAGCCGATTGGGTCGTGGCCACCATATCTCTGGGGTCTTGGGTGGATGGAATCAACATGTGACGATGAAAGGTTGTATTGCCAGATAACCAACCATGCAAGGCTCCACCGGTTTTCATTTCCGGGTGCCCCAAGTGAGGCATATCAACCAGGACCACATCGTATCGGTTGAGGTGATCTTCACTGCGCATTAATTGTCCAGGCTTTTGGATTACCGCAGCATCAAAACCAAGCCGGGAAGCTTCCACCTGCAATTGTTTGATCTGACTGCTGTCTTCGGGCAGAACGTTTAGCACCAGAGTGCGGCGACCTAATTTTTGCAACTGAGCGGCGGCTGATAGTATCATAGAAGTTTGCCCAATACCCATGGGGCCCATAAAAGCATGGCAACCATAGAAGCCATCCCAGGCGCAGTTACTGGCTTTGAGATTTTCTCCCAGCCAGGACAAGGCCGCCACTCGGTTATTGGCTTCCTGACCTGTTTCGCTGGTGAAACGGGTCAGAAGTTTTTGGATGGTTTCAGTGGATGCTCCACCACTGAGAAGTGATTCGGCCAAAGGGTTGTTCCGTGTGATGGACGCTCCCAGATCCAGCTTGTCATATTGTTGGGCAATGGATGCCACCAACTCTTCAATGCGCTCCACCTCAGAGACCATATCCAATTGGGTTGCAGCCCCGGTTGAAGGGATCGTGGACGCATCGCTGGTTGAAGACTGCCGGCTTGAAGAAGTACCAGGCGATTGCACCATGACCTCAACCATCTTTTCATGGCCCAACCCCAGAGGCTGCCGTTTTGTAACACTTCTGCTACCCAAAATGACGGCATTTTCCCCAAATTGTTGCTTCACCAATTTGTAGGCACCTTTGAGCGTTGGAGCAGAAATCACTGCCGGTTGGCTATCAACCTGTTGCCTGTTTCTGTTGCGCGAAACCACTGGTCACCACCGTTCCAGCCGACTGGACTTGTGCCAAGGATGCAACCTCGGTATAGCCCATGACAGCCAAGTTGGGATATGTTGGCTCAATGAGCCTTTTGACAAAAATTCTAATGGGTGTTGGCACCAGAAGTACTGGTGGTGGGCCACTGGTGTAGGCTGTTCGCAGAACGGCCTCCAGTTTGCCCAGGAAGAGTTGTGCAAAGGATGGATCCAACATGACCCCGCCTGCAGTTTCACTGTCTCGGCTGGCCTGGACCAAAATCTGTTCTGTTTCAGGGTGCAGGGAAACTACGTAGAGACGATTGTCTGCTTCACTGTACAGTGCAGTGATGGAACGACTCAAAGCTTCTCTGACTTTTCCCAGCAGGAAATCGTTGCCCATGCCGCTGCCTGAATAATTTGCCAATGTTTCCAGAATGGTGATGATGTCTTTCACCGGCACCCGTTCATGGAGCAAAGCCTGCAGCACATTGTGCAAGGTGTTGATGGAAACCTTGTCGGGAATCAAATCTTCAACCACGGCAGGGGCAAATTGGCGAATGGATTCGCACATGTCCTTGATGTCCTGCCGGCTGAGAAGTTCATCGCAGTGGGTTCGGATGACTTCTGAAATATGGGTGGCCAAAACAGCCGCCGGTTCCACAACTGTGTAACCTTCCACTTCAGCTTCGGTCTTGCGTTCGGTGTCAATCCAAAGAGCTGGTAAATTAAAGGCAGGTTCTGTGGTTGGCGTGCCTTCCACTTCTCCTGTGTCGGGGCGAGTACTCATGGCCAGCAATCTGGCAGGGAATAGCTGGGATCTGGCAATTTCAACACCCTTCAACTTGATGATATAGTCGTGGGCTCCCAGTTGAAGATTGTCACGCACGCGGATAGGATGGATAAAGATTCCCAACTCTCCACCAACTTGTTTGCGAATGTTGCTGATCCGGCTGAGCAGATCTCCTCCACGTTTGTCGTCCACCAGTGGGATCAGTCCATAACCGATTTCCAATTCCAACCGATCCAGAATAAAGAGCTCTTCGCCATTGAGGCCTTGAGGTTCTTCTTCAGCTTCTGCGGCTTCCGCCTGTTGCTCTAATTCTTGATTTTCTTTCTCATCATATTCATGGACACGTTGCCCCATGAAGTGTCCACCAAGAGCTGTTGAGGCAGCAAAAACCAGAAACGGCACAGTGGGTAGCCCGGGAATGACAGCCATAATGGTCATGGCTCCGCTAGCCAAGAAGAGAGCTTTTTTCTGACGGAAAATTTGCAGAGTAATGGTTTGGCCCAAATTAAGAGAACTGCTGGACCGGGTGACCACCAAACCGGCTGCTGTGGAGACCAACAAAGATGGAATCTGGCTCACAAGGCCATCACCCACGGTGAGCATGGTGAAGCGACTGAGAGCCTCAGAGGCCGGCATCCCCATTTGAACCATGCCGATGATAAAACCGGCCACAATATTCACAACGGTGATCAGGATACCCGCCATGGCATCACCCTTAACAAACTTGCTGGCACCATCCATGGCACCAAAAAATTCAGCTTCCTGGGCAATGGCAGCGCGGCGCTTTTTAGCTTGGGATTCGTTGATCAACCCTGCATTGAGATCGGCGTCGATGGCCATCTGCTTGCCGGGCATGGCGTCCAAGGTGAAGCGTGCGGCCACTTCAGCGATACGCCCACTACCTTTGGTGATGACCATGAAGTTGATGATCACCAGGATAATGAAGATGATCACCCCAATGATATAGTTACCACCGACAACGAAATCGCCAAAGCTGTCAATAACCTGACCAGCATTGCCTGTGCTCAGAATGAGCCTCGTGGAGGCTACATTGAGCGATAGTCGCATCAAAGTCAGGATAAGCAATAGGCTAGGGAAGCTATTAAACTGAAGAGGTTCTTTAAGGTACAGGGCAACCAGGAGAACGGTGATGGAGAAACTGATGCTAAAAGTCAACATCATGTCAAGCATGACAGGAGGCACTGGAATGACCAATAGGCCCAAAATGACCATAACGGCAACAGCACTTAATATGTTGCTATTGGCTAGGACCAGATCTCTATCAATGACGCTTGACTCGGCCAAAACTTACTCTCCAGCGTTGGATTAACTCTTTTTCAGGCGGAACACATAGGCCAGTACTTCGGCCACGGCTTGGAACAAAGATTCGGGAATCTGCTGCCCCACTTCACATTGACGATACAAGGAACGTGCCAGAGGTTTGTTCTCAATGATGGGAACTCTGGCCTTCCTTGCTGTCTTCTTAATGATCTGCGCAATGTTGTCCTGACCTTTGGCCACAACCATGGGCGCAGGAGATCCTGGCATGTATTTCAGTGCCACAGCAAAGTGAGTTGGATTGGTGACCACAACGTCGGCAGTGGGTACATCGGCCAACATCCTCTTGCGAGACATTTCAAATTGTTGGGCTTTGATCCTGGCTTTGATCTGGGGATCACCCTCCATGTCCTTGCTTTCCTGCTTAATATCATGCTTGCTCATTTTGATTTGCTCTTCGTATCGGTACTTGGTCCAAAACCAATCGATCACGGCTAAGAAGACCGTAAATGCGAGCAATTGGGCCATCAGTTTGATAAAGGAAATTTTACCCAAGGCCACGATAGCCGGAAGAGTTAAAAGAGCAGAAGAGTTCAATTCACCGAGCATGCGCTTGATGGCAAAAAAGGCCAAAATTCCGATGATGGTGACTTTGAAGAGGTTCTTCAACAAATCAACATACATGTCTTTTTTGAAATACTTTTGGAACCCACTCATGGGGTTCAATTTTTCCAATTTGAATTGTACGGACTTTGAGGACCATTTAAGGCCTACCTGCATCACATTGGCACCGATACCGGCCACGAGGACTCCCAAAAGAAGGGGGCCCAGAGCAGAAACAAGGACCTGCAAATTGGCTGAAAACATTTCCTGCATACCAAAAGCATTGTCTGGTCTGAGCATATGCCCCTGGGAAAACAGATATGAGGCATTTCCACCCAGCACACGCACAAAATGGCCCGAAGAAAGTAAGAGAATGGACATGCCCACAATGAGCAATATCGCGCCGCTGACTTCCTGACTTTTGGCTACTTGTCCTTGATCTCTCGCTTCTTCACGCTTTTTACCCGTCGCCGTTTCTGTTTTTTCGCCACCAGAATCGTCAGCCATTTCCTCACCTCCTTATGCTTCGCCGCAGTACGACTGGGTCATTAATACATTACCTGGAAACTCGTCAGCAAATCGCTCAATTGGTTTTGCATGCCACCCATCAATCCGATGACCATGTCTTTGAAAAAGACCAGGGAGACACCAAAGGTGATAAGGCCAACGGCGATTTTGATGGGAAAACCCACGGCCAAAATATTGATTTGGGGGACCGTTTTCACGATGACCCCCATGGAAGCGCTCACCAGCAGAAGGACAATGATGATAGGGCCGGCAATACGCAGGCCGAGAGTGAAGATTGTTCCAAATTCTTTCAGGAGAAACCAAGCTCCACCTGATGGGTCGAATCCGGCAAAAGGCGGTACGGCCAAACAACTTTGGAACATGGCTCCCACCAAGATTTGATGGGCGCCCGTCACAAAAAACAACAATACTGCCATGATATAATAGAGCTGTGATATGACAGAGACTTGGGACTGTGTCATGGGATCAAAGGCGTTCACAATGGCAAAACCGATCTGCATGCCAGCTACGGAGCCAGCATATTTCACGGCAGTGAAAGTTAAATTTATGGTGAACCCCAACATGGCCCCGATGAGAAGAGAACTCATGGCTTCAAAAACAAGATTTTGCCAGGACAAATCCACCGCCCCTTCAGGCAGGACGGAGACAATACCCGGAGCCAGGGCTGCCGAAAAACTAAAAGCCAGGGCCATTCTCCAAAGAGGAGGAACGGTTTTCACGTCCATCAGGGGCATGGTGGCAGCCAAAATACTGAACCGCAGCGTCAGAGCAGCGGTGACGGCCAACAAGGTGATGTCCATATTGAAAATCATGTCACATGTTGGCTATTCGGTTGAACATTTGGGTGGCAAATCCGGTTAATTGGCTGATGGCCCATGGTAGAGTTAAAATCAGCACGGCAAAAACCGTAAGGATTTTGGGGACGAAGGTCATGGTCATTTCATTGATTTGAGTGGCGGCCTGAAAAATGGAAATGGTCAGTCCCACAATCATCCCGCTGATTAGCATGGGCCCCGCCACGAAAATGACGGTTTTCATGGCTTCTTGTCCGATTTCGATGACGGCTTCGGGTGTCATAAATACACTTCTCCTGAGCTACTGGAAGGACTGGACAAGGGACTGGACCACCAGGAACCAGCCATCGACCAGGACAAAGAGTAAAAGTTTGAAAGGCAAACTGATCAGAACCGGCGGCAACATCATCATACCCATGGACATGAGGACCGATGCTACAACCATATCGATGATCAGGAAGGGAATAAAGAGCACAAAACCCATGGTGAATGCTGTTTTTAGCTCACTTAAAACAAAAGAAGGAACCACCACCATCATGGGCAATTCCTGGGGTGATGCGGGGGTTTCGGTGTTTGTCAGTTCCAAAAATAGGGCAATATCCTTTTCTCTGACCTGACCCAACATGAATTCCTTGAGAGGGACCTGGATTCGGGTCAATGCTTCTTCTTGGCTGATTTCTTCGTTTAGTAGAGGCTGAACGGCCGTAGTATTCATTTCATTGAGCACCGGAGACATCACCACAATGGTGAGAAAGAAGGCCAAGCTAATGAGAATTTGATTGTTGGGAGCCTGGTTGGCCCCCATAGCTTGCCGGAGAAAGCCCAAGACGATTACAATGCGCGTGAAACTGGTCAAAAGCACCAAAAAGGCAGGCGCCATGGACAGGACAGTCATCATCAAAACAATTTTCAGGGCGGAATCCATGCCCTGAGGAGTTTCGATTCCATTGAGAGAGAGGGATAGCGAAGGATTGTCAGCTTCTTCGGTGCCAATTTCCGACATGGGAATATCATCAATCTGGGCCCATGCTGGTTGGACCGATCCCATGGACATAGCAAAAGCAAGCACCAGGGCCAGAGCGAAGATTGGTTTTTTCAGCGGAAGAAGCATGAGCCACTCTCGGAATGGAGGAAAATTCAGATTGTTATGGGAAAGAAGGCAATGCGTGTGCCATTACGAGCAGGTAGGGAAAGTTGTAATAACAACTTAATACTTCAGGAATACGGCATGTTAGAGGGTTATTCGGGCAATCGAAAAAGGCATGTGATATATGTTGGATAAATCTGAGGCTCGCCATTGACCGCTTGGGTGGTCAGAAATCCTCCACCCATCAGGCACTGGGTTGGGCCTTTAGAAAAGGCACTTTATCGCCAAATAGTTTCTTCCATGGGACCAGGGTTTGGCCATCACTGGTGCTCGGGCCTTTGGTGGCCTGAAATTCCAAGTAAGATTCTTCTTTGAGCACCACCATGGAGCCTTCGTGGCGATAGATGTAGTGAACCATTTCTCCCAGTCTTAGAACCTGGATTTCCCTTTTGGGGCCTAAATGCCACACAGCCACCACTGATGTATCCTCTGTGCCACCTTTGCGGTTCAATTTCCCCAAAAGCTTGAGAAAGAGCAGCAACAACCCGAATACAACCGCCATACCCCCGATGGCCTGCCAGATTGATCCCTGAGAGTTAAATCCCATATTACTGGTATCAAGCGCCGTTGTGCCGAGAAAATGATAGAGCATTATAGAACCCTCTTCAGCCTTTCCACACGATTGAGAAGCTTAGTGATGCGGACAGCAAAGTGATCGTCAACCACCACCACTTCACCTGAAGCCAGCAGCGTGCCATTGACCAAAATATCGACCGGTTCACTGACTTGGCGTGAAAGCTCCACCACTGAACCATTGGACAGGTTCAAGACATCCCGGAACTTCATGCGGGTGCGGCCCAACTCTACAGTGATCTGGAGATTCACATCCAGCAACATGTCCAGATTAGCCGCATCGGGAACATCCTGAATCAAATCGTTGATCAAAGATTCGGATTCTGCGTTATCACCCAGGTTTTCTTCCGTGGCCACATTCTCATTCAAATCATCGGTGGTCATGCTCTACTCCTTGTCCAGTTGCTGAATCAGTTTGACGGCACGATTTTGTCCAATGCGGCCGGCTTCGCCCAACCAACTGGCTTGTCCTTCAATGTTCACAAGCAAGGGTGCATCCTTGCTTTGGGGAAGATGCAATATATCGCCAAGGGCCATATTCATAACATCCTGTAAGGATGATTGGATTTGTCCCATCTGTACGGTCATTTCGGTACCTGTGCCCTGAATCATGTCCAAAATGCGCTTACGGTCGTCCTTTTTTTCCACTTGAGTACGCATTTCAACCCCGGTTTCGGGATCAAAAATGGCTCGCACCGGGCCAAAAGCAGCATGAGGAAAGCCCAGTTCCACCACTCCCTCAACGGTGTCCAGCTTGACCATGAACTTCATGATGATCATGGCTGTGCCTTCAGCCACCCCCGTCAGATAATTTGGGTTATTTTCCAAACTTACAAAATGAGGGGTGATTTCCAGCCATTTGGAAGTGCCTTTGCGGAAAATTTCTGTGAATCTAGAAACCAAACCCGCGTTGATTCCCCGTTCAATTTCGGTGAATTCCCGAACGTTTTCTTCGGGATCCACGGTGCCGCCCATTAATTTTTTGAGAAAGATGAAGGACAACCCCAAATCCACATGAACCATGGAGTACCCCTTCAATGGGGCCAGAGTGACAAATGCCGCGCATGTGGGATTGGGAAGTTCTTCCAGATATTCAGAATATGTGCTTTGGCGAAGACCTTGAAATTCTACCGTGGTGGTCATGCGGAACAGATTGGTGAAATCGATGGTGCCCGTTTTGGCGTAAGATTCGCCCACCGCATTCAGGTTTTTTTCAAAAGTTCGGGAGATGCTGTTAGGGCGGTTAAAATCATATCGTTTGCCGCCACCAGAGAGAATGTCTTCATCAGACGAATCGGCATTCAGGACATCATCGAGGTCCATCCCCATGCCATCTTCCACATCACCAACCATGTCTTCGGCTGCACCAATGGCTGCATCCAAATCCAGATCGTCAAGAAGGTCGTTGTTGTTATCTGTTGCCACGAAATACCCTTCGGGTGCTTTACTGTACGACCAGGTCGGAGAAATAAACGTTCATCAAGGTGCCTTCAGGCATTTTTTCGTCAATCCGGCGGAAGACTTCATCGCGCAGGCCCTGTTTGCCTTCGGGCGTGGTCAGTTCCACCGCTGTTTTGTCGGAAAGAGTCATAATGACCAGATCTCGCAATTGAGGAAGCCTCGAAGAAACCACTTCTGCGACGATAGCATTAGGGACTTCCACATTGATATTGATGCGGAGGTACCGGGGTTTGGCAGTGTTCCCGGCCAAGGTCACGACAATGTCTTCCAGATTGACCAGAACTCCCATCTCCGGCATTTCAGCCACAGGGTCCGCCATTTCTGCGCTGTCCATGGCCGCGTCCTGCACTCCCAGCTTGGGAACAATGAGGAAATGCGTCAGCCCAATAGCCAATAAGGCCTGAACCACCACAATGATGCCCAGGACAATGGCTTTGTTTTCGAAAATGCCGCCCTTAGCCGTGGCTTCTGTTCCTTCTGCAGTTTCTTCTTTGTCAGCCATGAATCAAATCTCCTTGTCAGGGCTGTTTTTGGCCGGTAAAGGCTCCCAATTTTCCCGTGACGGGGTTGATAATTGGTCGCACCGGAACATTATCTTTCGCAGCCGGTTTGCTCTGTTGCATCTCTTGCTTACCTAGATCCATTTTCTGGAAAGGAAGCTTCTCCCCTTTGGGAAGGTCCTTTTTCTCCAATTGCAGGAATATCTCCACCCTGCGGTTCTTTGAGCGACCTTCAGCCGTGGCGTTGTTGGCCACTGGTCTGTGTTCGCCAAACCCCGTGGCCTCGATCTGCTCCGGGGGGATACCTTTCCCTTGGAAGTATCGTGCCACCGAGACGGCCCGGCTGGCAGACAGTTCCCAGTTGGAGGGGTATTTGTTTGAATTCATGGGAACGCTGTCAGTATGACCTTGAATTTTGACCTTATAGGGGTATTTCGTGAAGAATCCGGCCAGTTTGTCCAAAATTTCTTTAGGTTCATTCTTGAGGTCAGCCCCACCACTGGTGAACATGAATGGGGCGTTAATGCTGAATAGAACCCCGTCATCAGTGACTTTTACTGTGACTTCATTTTCCAAGCCCTCATCCAGAATCATCTTTTCCACGCTGCGCACCTCGTACAAGACTTCTGCGTCTTCCTGAGGTGCATGATTGGGAACAATGGGGGTATTAAATTCAATCACCGATTCGGGGCTACTCATGACCCCAAAAGCATCGGCCAGAGAGGCGGCTGCCTGGTTGAATTTTGTCTCTTGCATGGAAGAAAATGAAACAATGAGTACAAAGAAAGTCAGCAAAAGGCTCATCATGTCCCCGTAGGTCATGACCCAATCGTCGAGTCCCTGTTTGATGATGATATTCTTGCATTTCTTAGCCACAGTGGGCCTCCCGGGGCCAGCCTGTCGGGCTCATGACCCGGGATGAATCAGCTCATGAGATCAGGCAGCTTTTTCCTTTTCGGCCTCGGCGGCAGCACGCTCAACCGGGGAGAGGAAGGATTTGAGTTTCTCTTCAACGATTCTGGGTGAATCGCCGCTTTGAATCGCCATGATGCCTTCGATGATCATGCCTTTGATGACCAATTCCTCTTTGGATCGGATCTCCAATTTCCCTTGCAAGGGAATGAAAACGGCATTGGCCATCACCGCACCATAAAAGGTGGTGATAAGAGCGGTGGCCATACCGGCACCAATCTGGGTGGGATCATCCAGGGAAGAAAGCATATTCACCAAACCAATGAGAGTTCCGATCATGCCATAAGCCGGAGCAAAAGTTCCGCCCATGCCCAACAATTTGGCGCCATCGCCATGCCGGTTCTCAATCATTTCCACATCGGTTTCGAGGATTTTTTCAAGGAGTTGTGGGTCGGTGCCATCCACAGCCAAACGAAGGCCCTTGCGTAAGAAGGGGTCTGTTTCGTTTTCACTGTCTTCTTCCAGAGCCAACATACCTTCACGCCGGGCCCGCTCTGCATATCCGACCATTTTATCAATGACGATGGAAGGGTCATCAAGGGCAAACATGAACGTCTTGCCGATGACTTTCCCCAGGGCTAAAAACTTTTTCAGAGGGAAGTTGATCATCAAGGCACCCATGGTGCCACCAATCACTACAGCAACAGACGGCATGTCAATGAAACCGCTCAGGCTACCACCCAAAAGGATAGACCAAACGATCAAACCAAATGCTACCACTAGACCGACTATTGTTGCAATATCCACACTAAGTCCCCTGGCTTCCCATGCTTAGTAATTTCACGAATGAACGTCTCATTTTAACCTTCATAAACTGAACCGGGTCCCCCGGAAGGAATCGGGTAAATTTTCGCCAAAGAGCGGTAGCTGATGGCCATTTGAATCACATCATCCATCTCTTCCAGGACCATGATTTTGCGCCCGGTTGTCAGGCTGATCAAAGTGTCAGGAATGGCTTCGATGAACTCGATCAAATCGGCGTTCACGACCAACTCTCTACCATTTAGTTTCGTTACCTTAATCATAAACTTTAGCTCCTATCCCATTTTCAGTGGGATCTTGCCGGCCCATGTTTCAGGACCGGCATGAAAATCAACCAGAGCCAAGCTACCTTACGAGATTGACAAGTTCCTGCATGATTGTATCAGCAGTGGTCACAACCCGGCTATTGGCCTGGAAAGCACGTTGGGCCACCACCAGGTTGGTAAACTCACTGGCCAGATCTACGTTGCTTGTTTCGAGGGCCCCGGGAACCAGGGTTGTTCCGTCACCTGTACCCGCAAAAGATTCCACGGGAGTGCCTGAGTTTCCGCTACGGCGGTATGTATTGTTGGCTTCACGGGTCAAACCATCAGCATTGCTGAAGGTGGCCATGCCAATTTGAGCAATGTTGCGCATGGTGTCGTTGCTGAAAATTCCCGTGATGGTTCCGCTCTGGTCAATGTTGAAATCCACCAGACTACCGGTGCCGAAGCCATCAGCGATTCCCTGGATATTGCCTGTACCGGCAAACTGAGTCAGTCCAGTCAACTCTCCCACTTCACCGTAATCCACCGTCATGGTCACGGGATCAGCACCTTGGGTCCCACCGACATTGGGATCGAAAGTGATGCCCGTGGCGCCGCTATCATAAGTGAAGTTGGAAATGGAGCCGTTGGTATTGAAACTCACCGTTCCACTGTCTCCGGCGGTGAGTGTTTCTCCGCCATCCATGGATGCATTCCAGGTCCACTCGTTTAGGCCCGGTTCTTTTTCAAACTCAAAGCTAATGTTGTGCTGGTTTCCCAGACTGTCATAAGCCACAGTGGTCATGGTGAAAGTTTGCTCGTCTATAGCGTCTTGGGTGGGGTCAAAATCAAACCCATCGCTCAAGGCTGCATTTTCAACACCCTGCTGGGTGACGGAAATATTGCTGATGGCGTAATCTGTTCCGGGTTCGCCAGTGATAACCATTTGACCCTGGCTGCTGATTTCGCCAGCGGAACTGGTGACTCCCAGGCTGAAATGAATCTGGGCCATGATGTCTGCCAGAGTGCTGGTGGCCGTGACACCCATATTGATGGTTGATGCTTGATCATCTCCCACAGTGCCACCAAGGTCCAGGATATCCCCAGCTGTCAAATTCATGGCCTCTCCACTGGCCGAATACAGATCAGTAGCCAAAGAACTGGCATCAGCATAGGCCAATACCTGGCCACCGGCGCCACTGGCCCCGATGTTGATATCTCCGAAATTAAACATGCTGTTGAATTCAGAGCCGGACAGGAGTGACAGGCCGCTGAAATCTCCACCAGAGGTGTTATCTACGGTGAAAACTCCGTCAGTGATTCCCACTGTGGCCGGATTACCTGCTGTTGTGAGTGCTGTTTCAAGGAAACTTCTAACATCTTCAAGAGTGGTTGTGGAAGTAACAGTCATGGTGTCGGCTGATAAAGCTGCGCCACCATCGTCCTGTCCACCAATGGAGATCACGTCGCCATCACTCATGCCCAAAGGCAAGTCCATCAGTTCATGAGTGCCAGCACCGGCGACCATGAAGGACGCGCTTTGCATGATGGTTCCCTGGGCGTCACTGGCACTGTCCAGATTGCCCATCATCTGAATGGAGGTCGTTGCCGAGGCGGGGACCACCAGAGAGGGATCAATGAATATATCTGTCATGGGACCAGTGCCCAAGACACCTTCAGCGTCGGCCATCACCCCTTGAACTCGGTGGCCTGTGGATGGATTGACCAGAGTGTTTTCACTGTCGAGCCCGAAAATGCCGGCTCTAGTGAAGACATTACTTGTTCCATCACTGAGGATAAAAAACCCGGAACCTTGAATAGCCAGATCGGTCTTTTTACCCGTGGTCTGGAAGTTTCCCTGATTAAAGTTCGTGTCGATGCTACCAACGCGGGTACCAAGACCAATTTGTTGAGGATTGGTTCCACCGAGTCCGCCACTGATGGGCCGGCTGGCTGATCGGATGGTTTGGGTGAGCATTTCGGTGAAAGTGACCCGGCCAGATTTGAAACCCACGGTGTTGCTGTTGGCGATATTATTCCCAATAACATCAAGACTAGTCAGATTCGCAGTCAGTCCGGAAACACCAGAGTACAGAGACTTGAACATTTTAATCCTCCTGGATTGTCGTCAATGTGGCGGAGCATCCCCACCACTGGCCGTTTTAACTAACTTTATAAATTTCCGATACGTAGTATTCACTGCCGTCAACCGACACGACTGCTACGTTGTTTTCGTACCTGAGGCTATCGACTCCACCCGTTTTTAGGAGTTCGAAAGGAACATCGATTCCACTATTATTGATGCTCACATCCAAAGTGTATTTGCCGTCGGCGAAAGCTTCACCGTTGTCGTCAAGACCGTCCCAGTTGATGTCACTCAAGCCACCGGAAACGCTCACTTCGTAGTGATCAACAACGATTCCGTTCTCATCCAGGACATCCACCGATGCCGTGCCAGGACCCTCTGTATTCACAACATTTTCACTGGTCACGCCACTGGAGAGGTTCACCGAATCTCCGGCCACCGTGACATCCTTGCCCACAAGGGCCAGCATGGCGGTATTGTTTACCGACTGGCTCACCATAATGCTCTCTTCAAGGTTCGTATTCACGGCTGTCATTTCATCCAGCATGGTAAATTCCGTGATTTGAGAGGTGAACTCAGCATTGTCCATGGGGCTCGTGGGATCCTGATTTTGGATCTGAGCCACCAATAAAGTCATGAAATCAAGCTTGCTGATTTCCGAAGTATCTCTGGCGGGTTGGCCGATGACTACACCGGTGCCGTCGTTAATTCCCTGGATAGGCATATCTTATCCTCCGAGATGGAAGGCAGCCCATTCACTGGCTCCCGTTTCCTGATTATGGTCACCGTGGCTACGATGACCTTCTTGCTGTTGGTGCTCACCTTTATTTTGCTTTTCGCGTCGTTCGTCCTGACGTGCATCCTGTTTGTTTTGTTGATCTGAACTGCGGTTTTCTACCCGGATTTCCACAAAATTCCAGCGTTGTGAACGATCGGCAATACTATCAGAGAGCTCTTTTGTGCCCTCCTGAATAGCATGTTCCGCTTCTTTGGTATTACTGGTCATGGTGATATTCAACTGATCACCCTGAGCCTGGAACATGACTTCGATTTGACCTAGTTTTTCCGGATTAAGTCGAATGGTAAGCTTTTCTTTTCCCATTTCCTCTTGAAGATGCTCCACCACTCTGCTGAGGACCTGGCTTTGAATCTTCTGCTTAACAGGAGATGTTTTCTCTGCCAGGGAAGACAGAATTTTGGAAAGACCCTGTTCCGTTTGTTCTTTGGATCCCGATGTTCCGGATTCAAGATCCAAATCAGCCAGGGTAGCTTGGGCTACCGTTTGGGGGTCTGCCGTCACTGGTGCTTGTTCGTAATTCTTTTGAGCATTGGCCTGGACCGAAAGCATGTCCAGCTCTGCCGAAGTTTGTCGCGCCAAGATGGGGTTCTCCACCACCGGCGAGCTGTTTTGTTCTGGCGTGGCAGCTTCCTTGACCACTTCCACTTTCATGGTTTCAAGTTCAGGCAAAGCTTGTTGTGTCTCTTGTGGTTTTGTTTTCGGGATTTCCTTATCACCCAGGGCAAGGGCATCATTGTTTAGATTAGCATTCTGTCCTTTTCCCTCAATTGTCTTCAATTCAGGAGAAAGAGGTTTCACGTCCGGGCTCAATTGCTCTTCAGATGGTGATGAAACTGGAACTGCCACTGTTTGTTCTCCAGGAGCGGAAACTTTCAAAGGGTTTTCCGTCAGGGAGGCGATCTCTTTTTCGATAACATTGCTGATTTCAGCCGCAGTCATTGTTTGAATTTCAGGCAGATCTTGAGATGTGATTGAAACGGGAGATGCTTCTGATTTATCAGGTGATGAGATTTCACTGTTCAGGATTTCAGCAGCAATAGGGGCTTCCAACTTCACTTCACTCGCACCTTCAACAACACTTTCAAGGGCAAGTTCAATGGCACCTTCAACCGTTCCTTCAACTGGGCTATTGGAAATGGCTGCAAAATTAGCCCCAACACTGGACAACAAAGGAGAAAGTCCTTCAAACACAGCGCCGGGATTCAGTAATCCAGCTGAAGCATGAGGTTGTGTTTTAGGCGGAGTATCCTGAGTGCCGTGTTTAGTGGATGATGGTTTCTTTCCCACAGCCTCTAATTCATTTTTGCTGTCCTGTAAAAGAGTGGGAAAAGACACGACTTCAGCCGCCTCAACTTCATCAGGTTCGGCTTTCGATTGTTTGGCCGTGCCACTGGGTGCCTGTGTTTTGAGAACGGGCAATTGGCTCATCAAATCCATCACATTCCGCCTTTCAAACTCATGCGGGTGCTGACCTGAGCAGCCAACCCTGCATCCATCTTAGCCAGGATTTTTGCGGCTTGCCGTTCTTTCATGCGTCCCATGATGTCGAGGATAATTTCCATATCCAAAGCTTGCATGATGGGAGCGGCCTGGGCCGGCTTCATGGCTTCATACATTTTGGCAAGCTTTACAGCGGAACGTTCCCGCTCTTCGATATATTCCTGTTGCTTGGTTTCCATTTTCTTAATCACCATCAGCAGTTGTTCCCGGCTCAGATTCAGGACTTGTTCCTGTACGGCCACGGTTTGCCCCAGGGCCAGCAGCTCTTCTTTGTCCTGCTGGATGCGATCCCGTTCAATGGCCATGTCGCGAAAGACTCGTTCTGCGGCTTCATAATCTTCGGGTCCCATATTGGGAGCGCCTGCTCCCATGGCTGCCTTGTTCAGCTGCCCGCTCATGACCAACACTCCTCCAAAAATGAGGATGAATGTGACCACTGAAATTATAATGACGCTCTTCATCGATTTTCTCCTAAAGCTGGCTATTACAAAGCCGATGCCTACAATGGGTCAGTGGATCTCTCGCAACCATAATGCCAACCCGGAAAAGATATCCGGCATTGCCGCTTGGACCGTAAGCCTTTAAAGGTCAAAACGTTACAAGCTGTGGTCAGGATTCTTCCCCTGGCCAAAAATCTTCCGATCAGGAAATATGTTCCTAATGGCCGGAAACAATTTCCCGTTGGTTGCGCTCGGCCCTGATCTGGCCGATCTCATCCATTTCCTTATTTTCTAGTTTTCTTTGCTCTTCAAACCACAGTTTTTTTTGCTTTTCCCGGAGTTTTTCAAGCACGTCCAAATCCTGCCACGCCTGGGCTAGCAGGGCACGCTGGTTGGTCAATTCCACGTTGGCCTGTTCCAGCTCTTTTGAAATCTCTTCCTGCAAATCTCCCAGGTGGTCGAGCCAGTGGCCTCGGGCCATCATGGCCTTGACATCCAGGGTGGTCTGCAATTCCATGTTGTTATCATTCAAGAGGCGGTCGACTTCAGCGGTGGCATGATCCAGGTTTTCCTGGATACCGGAAACCACACGACCGGCGGCGGCCACATCCCGTGTGTGCTTCTCCATGATCCGGTGGCGAAAACGCATAACTTTTTCCAAACGAAATTTAAAAGCCATGACTAGGCCACTCCGGTCAGTTCACGCAATTTCACCAGTGTCGACTTCAGTTCTGAAGTCTCATTAATGCCCTGCGTCAGATACTGCCGCACTTCATTTTCTTTGGAGAGGGCTTCATCCAGCAGAGGGTCGGCTCCGGCCACATAAGCTCCAATGTTGACCAGATCTCGATTGTCTTCGAGAGTTTTCATCCAGCGCATTAGTTTGGCTCCGGCTTGAATGTCTTGATCGCTGACAATGTCATTGCGCAATCGGCTGACACTGCCCAGCACATCCACGGCCGGGTAATGATGCTGGCGGGCCAAGTCTCGACTCAACATGATGTGACCATCAAGGATGGACCTCATGGAGTCGCCCACAGGATCCTGAATATCATCCCCTTCAATGAGGACAGTAAAAAAGGCTGTCATGGCATTGACATCGGAGCATCCGGCTCGTTCGCAGAGTTTTGGCAACGCCGCAAACACTGATGGCGGATAACCCTTTGTTGTGGGTGGTTCTCCCGCGGCAAGGCCAATTTCCCGCAAGGCCATGGCGTAACGAGTGGCTGAGTCCATCATGAAAAGGACCTCGTTGTCCGCGTCTCTGAAAGATTCTGCAATGGTCATGGCCGTCTCGGCACCCTTGGCTCTCATGACAGCGCTTTCGTCGGAAGTGACAACCACCACCACGCTGCGCGCCAAACCTTCAGGTCCCAAGTCCCTTTCGATGAATTCGCGCACTTCACGACCACGTTCACCTATTAGGGCCAGTACATTGATATCCACGGTGGCTTGCCTAGCCAACATGCCCATAAGAACTGATTTCCCCACGCCACTACCCGCAAAAATTCCTAATCTCTGCCCCCGGGCGGTGGTGATCATGCTGTCGATGGACCGGATGCCTGTTGACAAGACTTCCGTGTTACGCTTCCGCGACAGTGCTGAAGGTGGTCGCCCATTGAGTTTTGCCTGGGGTAATTTTTGCAAAGGGGGCCCGCCATCCAAGGGACGACCTAAGCCGTCAATGACGCGTCCTAATAAACTGGGACCAGTGGGCACAGTGAGGGCCCGGGATACAATGATCGCTTTGGCACCTGGCGCCACGCCGACTGAATCGAGGTAAGGCATGACCAGCAAGGCGTTGTCTTTGAAGCCCACCACTTCGCTCAATACGGGGGGCTGATTCCGGCCTACTTCAATGCGGCAAAGTGAACCAAGAGGTCCGGACAGGCCGGCAATTTCAATGATCATCCCGACCATGCGGGTTACTTGACCGATTCCCCGTACAGGGTCCGAGCCCTGAATCTTGTCATCCAGATCAGTCCATGCCGGGTTTGGCATCCTTGCCATCCTCTCCGGTTAAATCCGGTTCGTCCGCGGTGGTGATCATTTCTTCAACTAATTCCGTCAGGCATTCCAATTGTCCGTGTATTGTGGCGTCCCATTCCTGCTTTTCTGTTTTGATCATACATCCACCAGGTTCCACACGACGATCAGCAACAATTTTCTCGACACCCAATTTCTCCATGACTTGGGGTTGGGATTCCAACCACTGCGCCTGCACTGGATTCAAGTTCACCGTTAAAGATTTGGTGTTGTCGATTTTGAAAAGGGTTGTTTCCAAAGTGCGGATTAAAATGTCCTGATCCAGGTGGATTTCTTTTCGCACCACTTTTTCGGCAATCTGGATGGCCAGACGGGCTGAAGCATCGGCGGTTTCTTTTATGTGAGTGGACATGGCTTGATTCAATTGTGCAGACCAAGAATTCAAAGCGGTATCAAAATCCTGCCTAGCCTGACTTATTTCTGCTTCCAGTTTGGCTCGTAATTCCGATTCCCGTTCTTCGAAAACTGCAGTCACATCCTGTTCCACCAGATCAAAGACCTGAGTTCGCTCTTCACTGGTCAAATGACCCATAATGGCTTCAGGGCCAGAAAACCCGGATTCGCTCAGGAACAACCTACTCTCCTCCGGTTTCGGAGAAGGTATTGAATCACTGTTACTCTCAAATAAGGAATCATCAGTATGAAGCACGGCCGTAGCCGAAGCGCCAGGGCTTTCAAAAGAATCAGGTAACCATTTCTGCATCCTTGCCACCCTTTCCAATCGTGATGGTTCCCGCTTCTTCAAGGCTGCGGATTACTTCCACCACTCGCTGCTGGGCTTCTTCAACTTCAGACAATTTCACAGGCCCCATGTATTCCATATCCTCACGGATGCCCTCAGCAGCTCTTTTGGACATGTTGCCCAAAATTTTGATATTGATTTCTTCGGTGGCACCCTTCAGGGCCATGGTCAATTCCTTACCATCAATTTCTTTAAGGATTTCCTGGATATTGCTGTCGTTCATCATGACAATGTCTTCGAAGACGAACATGAGATTGTTGACATCGTTGGCGATTTCATCGTCAATTTCGCGCATCTCGTCCAAAATTTCCTGCCAGGTTTCTCGCTCAATTTCATTGAGGATCTGGGCCACCTGTTTCTTGCCGCCGTATTGAGTGTCTTTAGCCGAAACTTCAGACTGGAGTTGGCGAGCCAATACTTCCTCTACAGCCCGCAGGGTTTCCTGGTTTGGTGTTTCCAGTACAGCCATACGATGAGCCACATTACCCTGCAATTCAGCGGGTAATAATTCCAAAATAGGGCCACTGTTTCGTGGGTCCATATGGGCCAAAACAACGGCAATGGTTTGGGGATGTTCATTTTTGATATAGTTGGAAATGGTAATGGGGTCGACGGATTTCAGATGTTCAAAGCTTTTGATTTCACTGAAAGCCGTGGCCCGTTCTAAAAGGGAATTGGCCATGCGAGTCCCAAAACCAGCTTCCAAAATATGCTTAGCTGTTTCCTTGCCACCGAAAGCCAGCCCAGAGATTTGGCTGCTGATGGAGATAAAGTCTTTAAGAATTTCCCGTTTTTCAGCATAGGTCACATGACCAATACTACTGATGGTCGAAGTGATCGTTTCCACCATATCATCAGGCAATTTGGACATAACCTGGCCGGCGGCTTCCGAACCAAGCGCCATCAAAAACACAGCAGCTTTGCGGGTTGATTTTTCGGACAAGACTATTCTCCTGCTTTGGCGCCAACTGCTGGCCCCAGGTTGATTTCATTGATCCAGGACTGAATAACTTCGGCAACCCGTTCAGGGTTTTCGGAAGCGTAGTCTTGAATGTCGTCCATGATCTGATCGTCGATTTCGGGAATGCCGTCGAACGATTCTTGATCTTCTCCGGTGGTATCCTTACCTGTGGCTGTGCTCATTCCAGCAGGCTGCATAGCCGTAGTAAGGACATTTCCTAAATTCTTCTTGAGAGTCAGGGCCAGCACACCAAAGAGGATGATCAAGATTAATTTGCCACCGTATTGTGTCACCAGGCCAATCCAGTCAGGGGCCATGGCCTGCCCACCAAAGTCGTCTTTCACATTAAATGGCATATTTACGAATTCAATCTGATCACCACGGATGGTGTTCAGTCCTACGGCTGCCGAAACAATGCGGCGCAATTGGCCAATCTCGTTTTCAGTCAAGGGAACGTAAGTGGGATCTGCCCCATCCTCACCGGGTTCATAATGACCATCGACAGTGACCGATACGATCAACTGAGTCACGCCACCCATTTCACTGATCACATGTTCCACTGTGCGGTTGATTTCATTATTGGTCAGGCTGTTCTCCTGGGTGCCGCCCGATTCAGGGTTGTTGCTTTCGGTACGCTCTTCGCTACGCACAACCACACCCTGAGGATCAAAGATTTCCCGTTCCGATTCGATTTTTTCAAAATTTAAAGTGGCATTGACCTCAACGATGGATTTCCCATATCCGAGAACTTTGTTGAGCATGCCTTCGGCTTTGCCCTTCAGTTCATTTTCCACCTCATGGCGCAAAGCCAGTTGGGAACCGGAGCGCCCCACATCGTCATCATTGGCCTCAGGAGTGAGATCTCGTCCGCTGGTATCGTGGACACGGACGTTCTGGGGTGAGAGGTTCTCGACACTGAAGGCGATCAGGCTTTGGATGCCCGCCACTTGGTTACTATCAAACTGAACACCGCGACTCATGGTGAGAACCACACTGGCGGTAGCGCCGGATGTGCCTTTGTTGAAGATTGAAGGTTTGGGCATCACCAGATGAACCCGAGCCGACTGCACACCATTGATGACTTCAATAGTGCGGGTCAGTTCGCCTTCGACAGCCCTTTTGAATTGCACGTTCTGCAGAAACTCGGTCAGACCATATTGTTTGCCATCAAAAATATCCAAGCCCACGGTGCTGTTGGTGATCACGCCTTTATTGTGCAAGTCGATGCGCAGTTTCAGCATCTCGTTTTCAGGGACCTTGATTGTGGTGCCGCCATCTGTCAGTTCGTATTTAACATTCAATTTGTCCAATTGCTGGATGGAAGCTCCGGCATCGCCGTTGGAGAGGTTGGTGAAGAGAATGACCATTTCGTCTTTTTGAAGCCAGGTGGAAAAGACAACCATAGAAATGATGCTGGCGGTGGTCACCGCTCCAAGCATGACTTTCTGATTGAAGGAGAGAGCGCCAAGGCGGCCCTTCAGGTTGTCGATCATATGTTTGATTCCGTCCACGCCGTTACCTCAGATCCTTCTTCAGTTGTTTACCCGTTCACCTACATCTGCATCCGCATGATTTCCTGATAGCTCTCCAAAAGCTTATTTCTGACTTCCAATAGCAAATCGAAGGCCAACGAGGCTTCTTTGGCAGCGATCATCACATCATGCACTTCGGTGACTTCACCTGAAACCATACCTTCGACCATCTCTCCGGCATTTGCTTTCATGTTGTCAACTTCTTGAATGGCATTCTGAAGTTGTTTCGCGAAGTTGGGAGCAGCTGTTCCCGTGGCCTGTCCAACCCCGTAAGCACTACGTGGGTCAACAGATCCTAGAGATTTTATGCTTCCGATACTCATTATTCTTCCATCTCCTGGCTAAAAGCCTGTCAGATTTTCAATGCCTGGTTGAACATTTCCTTGGCGGTCTGTACAGAACTGATGTTGGCTTCATAAGCCCGACTGGCGCTGATCATATCAACCATTTCGGAAATCGGGTTGACGTTGGGCATCAGGACGTAGCCTTCGCCATCAGCATCGGGGTGGCCGGGGTCATAAATGACTCGGAATTCCGATGCATCCTCAGCCAGGCCAACATCGCTGGAGATGCCCCCGCTGCTTTCATTCTGAACTCTTGATCGCAAACCGGACATGTGTCCACTTTGCGTTGTGGATAGCCCCTGGCCGCCTCCAGATGATGAGAGTTTCATATGGTTCTGGCTGACCTTATCCCCCAAAACCTGCTCAAAAATGGCCCGTTGACGGCGATACGGAGTGCCGTCCGCCGTGCGGGTTGTTTCGGCATTGGCCAGGTTTCTCGCCACAACGTCCATTTTGGCCCTTTGGCCCCGCAAGCCAGAAGCGCTGGTTCTGATGGCTCCAAACAATCCGCTACTCATGATCCTGCTCCTTTTTCACGTTATGCCACACGGCCGGTGATGGCCTTTTTGAGTCCTGAATATTTCATGCTTAATAGACGGGTGGCCAACCGATAACTAAGGTCCGTGGTGGCCAATTCGGTCATTTCATGATCGATATCCACATTGTTGACACCGTTGTCGTAGTTGGATTTGGATTCCACCAATTCCTCTTGGGCCGAACCAATATCCCGTTTACCCAAACTGAGATGGCCTTCATGAGTTTTTTGGCCTTGGAGACGGTGGTTTGACCCATTGATCATGTCTTCAAAATTCAGCTTCTGGGTGCGGTACCCACTGGTTTGCACGTTGCTGATATTCTGAGCCGTGACCTGATGACGTTTGCCATACACACCTACAGCCTTCTTTAAAGAGCTGAGGTGGTTGTTGTCGAATAATCCAGTCTTAATCATGATACTATCCTGGGATTTCCACACCCTGATCGGTGTAGAGGTTCAATTTGTTGCGCAAAGTGCGGACACTGATACCAAGTTCATTTGCTGCCAGAGTACGATTGCCCTGGGTTCTGGTCAGTTTTCGGAGAATCAATTCCCGTTCCATATCACGCAGAGTCATATCGGAATCCAGTTGGCTCACTTCTGCTGTGCCGTCCATTTCATCTGAAAGACCGAAACTTTCGGCGGTGATTTCTGAGCCATGGCAAAGGATGACTGCTCTTTCGATGACATTCATCAGTTGGCGCACATTGCCGGGCCAGTCCATAGCCACCAGTTGGCGCATAGCATTTTCATTGATGGTCAGTAGATTTTTGTTATTCTCGGCGCAGAAAATTTGACAAAAATGGTTAGCCAAAAGCGGGACATCGTCTTTTCGCTGCCTTAAAGGAATCACATTGATGGGTATGACATTTAAGCGGAAGTACAGATCTTCACGGAAGTTACGAACTTTAATCTCTTCCTGAAGATTGCGGTTTGTGGTGGCAATAATCCGCACATCGGCTTTGGTGGTGTCTTTTGAGCCCAACCGCATGAACTCTTTTTCCTGAAGAACACGCAAGAGTTTTGCCTGCATGGCAAATGGCATCTCACTGATTTCATCCAACAGCAGGGTTCCGCCATCGGCCAGTTCAAACTTGCCTTTGGTGGTAGCCAAAGCACCGGTGAATGCTCCCCGTTCGTAGCCAAAGAGTTCCGATTCAAGCAATGATTCGGGGATGGCTGCGCAATTGAGGCGGATAAAGGGTTGGTTTCGCCGGGGACCACTGTAATGGATAGCCTGGGCCACCACTTCTTTTCCTGTTCCGCTTTCCCCCTGCAGCATCACAGTGCCTTTGCTGTCGGCCACCATGGCAATTTTCTCTCTCAGCTTAACCATGAGGTGGTTATTGCCCAGCAATCCATTCTTTTCACTCTTAGTGCTGATGTTCTGGCGTAAGCTTTGGTTTTCTGTGACCAGTTTTTCATGCTCCAGACATTTGTTGAGCACATGGTTGAGTTGGTCCAGACCAAAAGGTTTGGTTAAATAATCGGAGGCACCATTGCGAGTGGCTTCCACTGCACCTTCGATGGTTCCAAAGGCCGTCATCATGATCACGACCGGAGAATAATCCAACTGGCTTTTGATATCAGCCAGGAGGTCAAGTCCTCCCCTGACTGGCATTTGAACATCAGAAAGCATGAGGTCAATCTTTTCCCTTTTCAAAATTTCCAGTCCCTCAAAGCCATCCTTGGCCGTAAAGACTCGAAATCTGGAAGCGAGAGATGACTCCAAAAAGTCACGCATGCTGTGTTCGTCATCGACAATCAGGATGTTCAGCTTGGTGGACATTATTTGCCTTTCTTCCGTGTCAGACAATGATCAGGATTCAATATTAAGGATTCAGCCACTTCCAAAGTGATGGAAGTTCCATGACCAGGATGGCTGATCAGGGACCAGGCCAGGCCGTGCATATCTAAAATGGTTTCCACTCTGGTCAGCCCCACGCCGTGGTGCCCGTCCCGAGTCGTCACAAAAGGATCAGTGGCTTGTTCCAACAACGCTGGTCCCATGCCCGGACCGTTGTCTGAAATTCGCAAAACGACACGGCCGGTGATTTCCACTTGGCCTGAAATAGAGACTTGCGAAAGCTTTTGAGCTTCGGCGCTGTTGTTGAGAATTTCCTTTAATACAAGTTGGAGATCTGCCTCCGGCAGAAGGAGTTGCCCCTCGGGTAAATCTGTTAGATTAATTTGCATTCCAGGATTTGAATCCAGAGCCGCGGCCATGGAACGGGCCAGAACCCCAGGAATATCACAACCGGAACGAAAGGCTGAAGCACCGTGGGTCAGATCTCCCACAGAACGAAAGACTTCCTCCATACGATCTATTTCACGAAGAATTTTACGGGCCCAGCGGTTTGCGTTTTCGGTGGAATCTTCATTGGCAAGGATGAGTCCCGCATAACCCTTGATACCGCAAAGACTATTGCTGGTTTTGTGTAAATAACCACGCAGGAGCTTTTGAGCCAAAGGGTCTGGGCCCTGGATCGTTTTTGAAGTTGTGGCTCTTTCCATCTGCGTTGCGGTCATTGCATGGTCCTCATCTGTTGGATGAATTCCAGGTCATTTTTTTCTTCACAAAGAAGGATGTCCTCAATGAGACTACTGACCCTCTGCAGTGTGGAATTCAAGTTGGCCTGACTTTCGGCGGACCACTGGTGCTTTCCTTGTTCCCATTCAGACTTTGTTTTGCGTTCAGTCAATTCGAGCCTTTTGATGATCTCGAGACAAACGTTTTTCTTTTGAAGCAACTGGCGAATTTCCGTGAGGGAGTGCCCATTGCGCACCAGATCGCCCTGTTGTTGGGACAGGTCCAGAACCTGGGAGTAAATTTGTCGTTGCTCTTCGTACAGCCCTGTCAGCCGTTTGAAAAGATCCTGCTCTGCCCTCTGGGGCTCAGGGGGTGTAGAAAGAACCAGCGCCATAGGGCTCACCTTCTGATTTGATGCGTTCGATTTCCTGGGCAACATTCGCCATTTCACAGGCTTGGTCTTGCCATGAGCCCAGCCTTTTGGCATCGCAAACTCGCTTGAAACCTTCACTGGCCCTTAGATAGCGACCACCGAGGAAGTCCATGTTAGCTATTTGGTAACGCCCCCAGGTGGACAACTCGGGAACTTTGGAATTCTTGAGGATGTCGTAGAGGGCCAGAGCTGAAACACTGTCTCCATCCAGAAAGAAAAAATCGGGGATAGCAAACAAAACCCATGACCGTTGTCTTTCCGTCAAATCCCGGCTCAATCCTCCGCTGCCAATTAGAACTCGCAAATGTTTGAGCGATTCAGTTCTTTTTTGGCGCCAGGATAAACTGTAAGCCACCCAAAAACGCAACCGGTCCGGAAGAACTTCACCCTCGGATTCAATTTTTTGAACAACAAGGTCAATTGTTTCAGAATTTTGGTGGATCAATAACCAGCGCAAAGCCAAAATATATTCAGACTCATGGCCAGTAATATTATGTGTTCCAACCGTGTTGGTTATAAATGTCAACATGGACAGTGAGTCGCCATTGGCAGCGGCAGCAGCCAAACGCTCCCGGCTGATTTCTCTGGAAAAATTTTGGTCTTTATCCAACTTAGAAGCGGCATCAAACCAAACCAGAGCGCTGTCAAATTCACTCAAATTCACATAATTGCGGGCGTTAGCCAAGGCCACCAATGGAGAATCCGTATCTTGTTCTCCCCTTAACAACCATTCTTTTTCCAATTCAGTGACGGCCTTACTGATGGAAAGATGGCGATATGCTCGGCTTTCTTCACCCTTCCATCCCGGCAGATCAAATGGATAAAGCAGGTTGCCTTCTTCCAATCCGGTTTCAGATCGGTTTTCCATGACTTTTTCCAGGCTGTGCAACCATTGCAGGTATCCATCGCTTTCGGAATTGTTCAACCCCACAGCTACGGCCGACAAAGGCATACTCAAAACCCAAGCAAGACTCCAAAGCGCAAGGGTAAATTTTATAGAATGTTTTACCTGATTTTTGATCATGTCCCTTATTTCCTTGAACGGAAGCCACAATGTTTTTGAGAAAGAACGCAAAAGGCGTTCCTCAACTACAGCTTCGCTCAATGCTGCGGAAAATCTTTCCTAGGGGACGGGGAGTTCCTGCCGGTGTCACTTAAGTTGTTGCCACCAAAGGCCTTGCTTGGTTTATCTTGTTGTTGGGGAATAAATTAAGGAAAAATATATCGTCTGTTCCGACCCCATGCCCAAAAAATTCAAAGGTAAGTTTTCTTGGGTACTGGCTATTTTGTTGTCAGCTGAATTTGTGTTGGTCAGAAAAAACCGGAACCCTCAAATTGAGAATTCCGGTTTCTTTGTCAGAAAATAGAGGTGGTCAAGATTCTGCAGAATCGGCCAGCAGATCTCCATCATCTTGGGTTTTCAATTCGTAGAGCCGTAACTTCTCACGTAGTGTTTGACGGCTGATTCCGAGAATACGGGCAGCCTTGCTTTTATTGTTTTCGGTCATTTCCAATGTGTAGAGAATTTGCAACCGCTCCACTTCACCCAGAGGCATCAAACCAGTGGCTTGTCCCAAGGCATGATGCTGGGATGTATGCCGGGGATTGTGCCCGGCCAACACATGAGGGGGAAAGTGTTCGGCCTGGAGCCGTTGGGGTTCTTCCAGAATCATGATGCGTTTGAGGATGTTTCTCAATTCACGGACATTTCCAGGCCAAGGGTATTTTTGAAGCATTTCCAGCAACTTAGCATCCACAGGCAAAGTATCCAGGCGCATTTCTTCATTAAAACCCCGCAGAAAATGGTTGATAAGAATTTCCAAATCCTGGGGCCTTTCACGCAGAGGCGGAACTTCAATCTCCACCACCTGCAGGCGATAATACAGGTCATTTCGGAAATTGCCGCTCTCAATGGCTTCAGCCAGTTTCTGGTTGGTGGCCGCGACGACGCGGGCACTCACCTCTAGGTCGTCTTTCCCCCCCACCCGGCGATAACGGCGGCTTTCCAGCACTCGCAATAGGCGAGCCTGAAGCAGGATGCCCATCTCTCCAATTTCATCCAGGAAGATGGATCCTCCTCCTGCCAATTCGAACAAACCCTCTTTGCGGTTTTTAGCGTCGGTGAAAGAACCTTTTTCATGGCCAAAGAGTTCACTTTCCAGAAGGGTTTCCGGCAAAGCACTGCAATTGATTTCCATGAACCGTTCCTGGCTACCTCGACTGATTTCATGGATGGCTCGGGCTACAATTTCCTTACCACTGCCAGATTCGCCTTGGATGAGAATGGTGGTATCGTTGCCGCTGCGGCTGCCACCCACTTTCTCCAAAATATTGGCGATATGGCTTAATCCAGGGCAAGCCTTGATCATGCCCATGTATTGGCCTTCAAAATCTGTATTGAGGGGTGCTTTGGGGGCTTTTTTTACCGGTGCCTCAATTTTCTCATCTGTAGCAGGTTCTTTTGTTTCCACAAAATTGGTGGCTTTTAAGGCGGCCCGAACCTGAGCTTTCATGGTCCCCAATTTGAAAGGCTTGGGAATAAAGTCATAGGCTCCCAAGCGCATGGCACTTACGGCGGTGTCAACATCCCCATACGCAGTCATCATGATCACAGGCGTGCTGTTGCCCTGATTTCGCAAAGCCTGGAGAATTTCAATGCCGGAAACTCCAGGAAGTTTGAGGTCAGTAATGACCAGGTCAAACTTATGAGAATGGCATTTGGCCAAAGCCTCTTCCCCGGTTTCAGCCGAAATGATGTCGTATCCCTCACGTGTCAGGGATTCCACCAGCGAGGCCCGGATGGTGGCTTCATCATCCACTATTAAAATCCTGGAAATCATGCTTGCTCCTTATTGGCTTTGGCAATCAAATCACCGTCAGGAAAAACCTGAGGCAATAACACTTGAAAAACTGTTTGGCTTTGCAGCCGTTGGGCCCTGATTTCACCACCATGAGCGGTGACTATTTTCTGGCAAATACTCAGACCCAAACCAGTGCCTGAACTTTTGGTGGTGTAAAACGGGCGGAATATCTTCTTCAAGGCACCGTCTTTAAAACCCGGACCAAAATCAGAAACGGAAATCATGAGGCCTGGGTGATTTCTCTGAACCCCACTGATGGAATCCACCAAATAGAGCTCATTTGTGCGGCGCACACTGAGTGAAACAACGGTTTTAGGTGGTGAAGCATCGATGGCGTTGATCAACAGATTTAAGAGGACTTGCTTTATCTGCCCCCCGTCAATATCAAAATCCCACACACCGGGCTGGGGACCCGATGTTCCCGCTCCATCAAAATCCAGTACTAACCCCACGTCCACTTCTTCGGCCCGAGGTCTCACCAGATCCACAGAGTCCAAGGCCAAGCGGGCCAGGGAAACAATTTTCCGACTGGGTTCATAAGGCCGGACAAAATTCAACATGCGGGTGATTGTTTCATTAATACGGTCGACTTCGCCGGTGATCACTTCAATATAACGAGACCGGCGGTCTTCTTTGGGTAGCTGGTCTGCAAGCAGTTCTGCCTGGGCACTCAATCCCATCAGCGGATTTCTGATTTCATGGGCCAGGGTGGCTGACATCTCCACCAGGCCCTCCAACCGATCAGCCCTCAGCCGTTCCACTTCCAGCTTTCGGGAATCGCGTAAATCTTCACAGACGACAACCAACCACTGAACCCCGCGACTCCGTCCGGCCATCAGGGAAGTCTGGGTCAGCACAGGAATGCGACTGCCATCTGAACTGCGCACAGTGCCTTCTCCATGGAAAGTCCCATCCGAGGTATTGCGCAGAATTGGTAAGAGCAAGCCATCCACATCATTCAACTGCAGCCGAGCATCCAGAAAAAGTTCAGGTAGGTCATCACCATTAAAATCTTCGTTTTGGTCAAGCCTTCCCCGTCCAATTTGGAATAAGAAATCTTCGTTGGTGGAGGAGGCTCCCGTTTGACCGGTAAGGATTTCCTGCCCAGACCGATTGCAGTAGATGGTGCGGCCTTCTTCATCAATAACCCAAATAGAACTTTTCACCGTTTCCAGAACCCGGGCATTAAACTTACCGATATATCGAATGCGATCCAGCATCTGGGCATTGGCGATTTCTTCTGCCATCATAACCTGGATAGTTTGTAGAAAAGGCAAAAACCGTTGAGAGGCCTGATCTCTTTCCGCAGGAGTGGCAAAGAGAAGGAGCAGAAAACCCAGGCGAATTTCCTGATGTTCAAGCGGCAGGGCGATGATCCGGGGACCACCTCCACCGAGGGAAGCGGAATCGGGTGCAATGTTAAAAACGCCAGGGGACATCATGCTTTCGGTCATGGCGTCGTTGACTTGGTCCTGCAAATCCACCAGAACCTTATCCCAGCTGGATTCATCCCATTGCCAAGTCTGTCGAGGTGAGTAGGAGCCACCCTGGGCCGAGCGCAAAATCAATGCTGCGCCTCCAGATCCGACAAAATCGCCAAGGCTGCTGAGCAACTCCCTCAGCACAAGGTCCCAATTGCGGGCAGTGCTCAATTTGCGGCCAAACTGATACAACAGTGACAATTCTTCCATGGCCGAGGCTAACTGTGTATGGGCAGCCTGCAGACTTTCCTGACTGTGGAGTAATTCGCTGGTGGCGCGCACATTGCGGTCATCAATTTGACGTTTCAGGAAGAGCAGTTTCTCTCTTGTTTCCCCTGTGTTTTCCAAAATGAGGCGGCTCTGGTGGCGTACTTCGAGGCTTTTTTCTGCCCTGATTAACATGTTGATCCAGGAAGAACGCCTCAGGGGCACAGCCAAGGCATCGAAGAGCCCACTGCGAAAAAAACAGACTAAATGTTCAGCGGAAAGATCGGCGTGGAGTAGAATAGGCAGAAAGGGCAAATGCAGGGCGGCCAAATCTTCCAGCCAGTGGCAAAGCTGATTTTGGCCTTCTTCCCCGGCGAAAGCGTCTTGGTGTAGGAAAATCAAACGGGAAGTGCTGTTTTCAGGAGAAGAATGGAGGTCACGGATCCAGTCCATGGCCTCCTGAGGTAGAAGAAAGTGCCGACCCTCCCGGGAAGCCAGTAATGCGTGATCTGGCCAAGGTTGTGGCCCTACCAGAATGGCACCTTGCGGAAGTGGATTTGGCAAACTAAAAAGAGCCTCTTCCATCATAAATCCTTACCTAAGAAGAGAGAATGGGTGACCTTCCTTGGTCAACAGAGCTGGAGTGTAAAATTTTTTACCAGTAAAAGCAACACAAAAAAACGGGGTACGCATAGCGCACCCCGTGGAAATAATCAAATATTGGTTCTAAAGTTCATCCATCTTCCCGAAAACTTTGGCCAAAGCCCCAGCCAATTCATCTTTAACAACTTGAGAATTGTAATACCCCTGTTCCATGCGCTTTTTAGCTTCGGCAACCTTATCTTCCCTGACATCAGGCAAAGATTCAAGAGTGGAACGTCCCACATCTACAGCAGCGCGTAAGTCCATCAATTGATGAGCGGTATCCGATATTTCAGCTCTATCAGCGGGTATGACGCTGGGACGATCATCAGTATTTAAGGAAGAGGCCTTTTCGGAACCTTCTTTTTCCTTATTATCGACCTTAAAACGATCCAGCAAGCCCGAGCGCATTAAGGGTGATCCGTTGATTTTGTCCATGGACATAAGAAACCTGCCTCTTTCAGTTCTACAAGATTCGCGGCAAAGGCCGTTTTATTTATTTTAGCAATCCTGATGCCTAAGCTCAAGGCCTGGGCGACAGGAAAAGTATTTAATAGTGTTTTGGGGGAATCCGTTCCCTGAGAGGTATCTGACGGGATGTTTCACATTCTTCGTGCAGCCATTTGGAGATCCTTCCCCTACCGCATGAACAGAATGCTCCCCCTGGGGACTGTACAATATCCTGTCACTGTTAAGAGGTATCGGCTGGAAGTCGTTCAAACTTTAGCCTCCAGTTTTTTCAGAATCGCGGAAGAGGGAAACAATTTTCGGCCTTGAGTCAAGTAAATCCTGGCAATATCCTCTTGCCCTTGAGCCAAATGCAGAGCGGCAGCCTGAACCCAACAAAGCAAATGGTTGGGGTGTTTGTGTATGGTGAGAGTCAATCGTTCCAAAGCCTGGGGCAATTTTTCTTGCCTGGCATGAATTTCCACCATAAACAAATTGGCCAGGGCATGCTCCCCCATTGTTTTTTCCTGGGCCAATCCTCGCGACAGCAATTCTTCAGCTTTCAGAAGGTTTCCCTGAGAGACCAATACTTTGGCATATTCGGTCAGGCCATCCAAATTTTGCGGATCAAGAGAGGCTTTCTTTTCCAGGAGACGGGCATAGAGAACTTCTCTCCGCTGCAACCCCTGGTTTTCCAGCAATCCCGTATGATGAATAACCTGGCTGCCTCGTTCCACAGGTAAGCCTAAAGCAATAATGTCGGGCCGAAGGTTTTCATGGATGACCCCATGGAAACGCAAGCCGGGCAAATTGGGAAAAAGACGGACAGGTTGAGTCCGCATAAATCCGGGAGCGCCCATGGCAAACGCCAGATCTGAAGGCTCCACTTCACTCCATTCCCCTCCCTGGGGATGTGAAGCATAGTTATTAATGGGGAGCTCATAACATCGGCCGGCCTTTTGTTCCACAATGGCCCGGATTCCCGAAAAATCTGCGGGAGAGATTCTTTCATCGCAATCCATATGCAGCACCCAAGGACACTTGGCTTGTTCTAAACCATGATTTCTGGCGGCCGCAAAATCATCAATCCAAGGAAAATCCAAGACTTTAGCGCCACTGGCCACGGCTACCGCCCGACTTCTATCACGGCTGCCCGTATCCACTACCACGACTTCATCGTAGAGGTCGCGATGATGACGTAGCAAACCTGAAAGGAGGTCTGCTTCATCTTTGACAATAACCGCCAGAGTGAGTCGGGGATCTCTATGCATATTCATCCTTCAATGAAGATCAGGTTTGTTTTGAGAAACCTGCCATTGATCCAGTTTCTGTGCCAGGGCTTTGATATCCTGCCACCCAGGGCAGATTTCAGCCAGCTGGCCGGCCACCACCGTGGCTTCAGCCAATTGCCCCGTTTGCACTAAAAGCATCAATTTCTCTCGCTTCAAAAGAGGTTCCTGATCAGGGAAATGCTCCCTGGCCTCCTCCAGAAGTTGAGAAACAGTCATCCAGGCTTTCTGCCCCGCCTCCAACCTTATGGATTCCAACCAGGCAAAGAGGAAATGGGCATTGGCCTGCCTGGCCTTCAGAAGCAATTGTCTTGCCGTATCTATTTGACCTTTTTCCCTGTTCAATTTTCCCAAAAGAAACAGTCCACGAGAGACGGCCGGATGCTCAACGGGGCCTACGGATAGCTTTTCCAAAAGATTTTCTGCCTGATCAACCTGGCCATCTTCCAATTGAATGGAGGCCATTTCCAGAAGTGCACCCCAATCATTAGGGTCATCATTGAGCTTGAGGGTCACCAGTTTTCGGTACCGTACCTGCCGCCTCTGGTTCGCAGCGGGGTCCAGAACATAGCCAAAATGATGCACCGGAATGTCCAGACTGTAAGTTTTCAATCCCACCTCAAGGCTTGATGGCAAAATGGATTCATGGACTCTGCCCCGGAATTCAAGTCCATGGCCTTGGGGGAACAAGCCGGGACGTTGGGCTGCAAAAAATCCTTTTTGGTTTTTCTCTTCCTGGGGGTAACGTCCCGTCAAGGGCTGCCATTCCAAATGGGTTCCCTGGAAATAGTTGATGGTATTTTGGAGATAAACAGCCTCAGGCGCTTGAGCCAAAAATTCACGTAAGATGATGAAATCCTTTTGGGCGATGCGTTCATCGGCATCCAACAGGAGCAACCACCTCCCCTGAGCTTCCTTGACCCCCACATTGCGGGCCTTGGAGAAATCATCGTCCCAAACATGTTCGAGCAGGGTGGCGCCGGCTTCCTTTATCAAAGCCCTGCTATCATCTACAGATCCCGTGTCGACGATGATCATTTCGTCAAAGAGCCCCCGGTGGTGCTCCAAAAAGTCCACCAACTGTGAAGCCTCGTCGCGCACTATCATGATGAGAGAAAGTAGTTTCATACGCTATCAAAACCCCATACGGCACATGTCAATGGACCCACCAGTGGTTGGCCGTCATCGTCGACTGAACCTAACCAGGCCGCTGCACTGGTGGTGTTTTCCGGAGCTTCAGCCCCGGCTTCCTTCACAATTTTTTCCAAGATGTTAGGCTCCAGGACCACCCATTGCCCCGAGGATGTGGTCATCCAACTGCAACCAAGGTCCACCAAAGTATTCACAAGGTCTTCAGAACCGGGTGGCAAAAGCACCTGATGTGCCAGATTCAAATCCCTCACGTGCTGGAACAGGTGAGGCAGGAAACGCGAGTCTCCAGAAAATTCCGTAATGTAATCGGGAAAGTCGGCTCCCTTGCCACAGAAAGTCGCCGCTAGGATTTCCTTTTGGCCGTTGGTGACGACGAAACCTTCCGTTCCAGGCATATTGTAATAAGCCAACGCATCTTCTTCTTCTCTGAGAGTTCGCAGAGGATGCAAGTGGTAGAGTTGCTGCACTTCTTCAGAATCATTTTTCTCAAAAGAACGAATGGTAAAATCTGATTCTAATGGCTCAGATATGGCCAATTCAGCGACAGAGACGTGTATTTCCCAGCCAGCTGCTTCAAAACCCCGACCGGCATATATTTCCGGTTGGTCGGTCCAAAGAACCCCAAGGGGAATATTTTTCCCCCTCAAGCGATGGAGCAATTCAATTTGCAATGCCTTGCTGATGCCTTGATTACGATATTGAGGATGGGTCACCACAGAGCCAATGCCAGCCACGGGGACAGGCCCACAACTTGTTTCAAAATAACGAATTAAACAGGCGATGCACCCTGCAATGGTACCATCTTCAGCCTTATAAAGTAGCTGCCATTGGCCATTTGAGGCCCCTAATATCACAGGAAAATCATCCCAGGCATTGGTTAATGCACGATCTGGCCTGATCTCTGCATCCACCAGATTGAGAAACTCGGCACGGTCCGCCGCAGTGACGGTAACAATGGACATGTTGGCTCCCTAAAAAATGGGCCCATGAAAAACTGACCTTCACATTATGGACCAGCCGGTCATTTGGGCAAGCTGCAATAACAGCTGGAAGGCAAATTCTCAAAGACCCCGCAGGAAACAGGGTTAAAAATTTGCCACTTCATGGAGGATCAGAGAATGGGTATCCGCATCAATACAAACGTAGGCTCGCTGAACGCTCAGCGTCACCTATACAATACAACCATGGGCTTTCAGAAATCCATGGAACGTCTCAGCTCTGGTATGCGCATCAACCGTTCGGGTGATGATGCTGCCGGTTTGGCTATTAGTGAAAGCCTCAAATCAGACATTCGGGCCCTGCAACAGGCCTCCCGTAACGCTGCAGATGGCGTGAGTTTGGTTCAGGTGGCTGAAGGCTCACTTGATGAGGTTAACAATATCCTCCTGCGTTTGCGCGAATTGGCAGAGCAGTCTGCCACGGAGACCCTTGGCGAAGACGAACGTGTATACCTGAATAGTGAATTCCAGGAACTGCTGGATGAAATCAATCGCATCAGCACCACGGCCGAATTTAACGGCATCAAGCTTCTTGATGGTAGCCAGGGTCAACTGGATGTTCAAGTTGGTATTGGAACCAACGCCGCCACCAGCGCGGTGCCCATTGACCTTACTCAGGTCATCAGTTCCGTCGATTTGAATCTTACAGTAGACGGTGCAGCCCTCAGTATCGAAGGCACTGACGGTGATGCCGCTCGTGTGGCTATTGGCCTTGTCGAAGCTGCAACCGGATTGGTTTCCAGTGTTCGTGCCGGCTTTGGTGCCGCTCAAAATCGTCTCGAAACCAGTATCAGAAATATCGGAATGACCGCAGAAAACTTGGCCGCCGCCAACAGTCGTATTCGCGACGTGGATGTGGCTTTGGAGACTTCGAACATGACCAGTCTGCAAATCCTGCAGCAGGCCGGTGTGTCGATCCTCTCCCAGTCCAACATGACTTCCCAATTAGCACTGAAGCTGCTAGGTGGTTAAGGTCCTGGGACTTAAGGGATTTCAAAACGGATTTTGAGTGCCTTAACCTCAATTCTCTCAGCAGAGCCCAAGCCGGTCTTCCCCTATTTTTGGGAAGGCCGGTTATTTTTTTTTGAAATTTTACTAAAGCTCTCTTTACTCCCCCCGATAACTAAATCGCCGGACGCAGAAGGCCACAGGGCAAAAGGATTTGCTCTCGAAGCTGGAGTCGGCAGACATCATTAAAATCGCCACAACTAGTGGCCTTTGTCCTAAATGTTTTCAAGGAGGAAAACAAAATGGGAATCCGCATCAATACCAATGTCTCTTCGATTAACACCCAACGCCATCTTGCCAACTCAACCAATGCTTTTGGTAAAAGCATGGAGAAGCTCAGTTCCGGTTTGCGCATTAACCGCGCCGGTGATGACGCCGCTGGTCTTGCTATCAGCGAAGGGTTGAAATCTGACATCCGTGCCCTGGACCAAGCGGCACGGAACGCTGCCGACGGCATCAGTATGATTCAAACTGGTGAAGGCGCCATGGACGAAATCTCTTCCATTCTTTTGCGCATGAAAGAGCTGACGGAACAATCCATGAACGGCACCCTGTCCAACACCGACCGCGGTTATCTGAACAGCGAATATACTGCTCTCAACAATGAAATCGACCGCATTGCCGAAGGCACCGAATTCAACTCAGTGGGCCTTCTGGACGGAACTTTGGATGTTAGTATCCAAGTTGGTATTGGAACCACTTCCGTGGATCAAGTGGCTGTAGTTTTGACCACGAACATGGACTCCACGGGCATTGGCACTCTGACAGGTATCAATAATGCCAGTGACGCCGGTACGGCCATGGGTGAAATCGATTCCGCCATTGAAGCTGTTGTTACCGCGCGGGGAAACTTTGGTGCCATTCAGAATCGCCTCGAAACTTCCATCCGTAACACCAACATGACCTCTGAAAACCTATCCGCGGCAAATAGCCGGATCAGGGACGTAGATGTGGCTTATGAAAGCTCCAAAATGACTTCGTTCCAGATTCTGCAACAGGCGGGTGTCTCCATGCTGGCCCAGGCTAACATGACCACTGGTTTGGCCATGTCTTTACTCAGCGGATAATACCGAGAGCAAAGAATAAGTTGGGTTTGAGGCCCTTCGGAAAATGAATTAATCAAATTTAAGCAGGGCCCCTCGGCCCGCACCCAAATATTCAAGGAGGAATATCATGGGAATCCGCATCAATACAAATGTATCATCGATCAATACACGGCGGCATCTGCAAAACTCCACCAACTCTTTTGGAAAGAGCATGGAAAAGCTTAGCTCGGGTCTGCGTATCAATCGCGCCGGTGATGATGCTGCCGGACTGGCCATCAGTGAAGGATTGAAAGCTGATATTAGGGCACTGGATCAGGCTGGTCGTAACGGTGCCGATGGCATCAGCATGATTCAGACTGCTGAAGGCGCCCTGGATGAGGTCTCCTCCATTCTCTTGAGAATGAAGGAACTGACAGAGCAAAGCATGAACGGCACTTTGTCTGACACAGACCGTGGTTATCTGAACAGTGAGTATACTGCCCTCACGTCAGAAATCGATCGTATTTCAGAGGGCACTGAATTCAACTCAGTGGCCCTTTTGGACGGTTCGCTGGATGTGAATATCCAGGTCGGTATTGGAACATCCAGCACCGATCGGGTGGCTGTAGTATTGGGCGACAACATGAACTCTGCTGGTATCGGCACTTCCACTGGTATTGGCAATGCCAGCGACGCCGGCACCGCCATGGCCGAGATCGATTCAGCCATTGAATCTGTTGTCACAGCGCGAGGCACCTTTGGTGCATTGCAAAATCGGCTGGAAACCTCCATCCGAAACATCAACATGACTTCTGAAAACCTGTCCGCTGCCAACAGCCGGATCAGGGACGTGGATGTGGCTCATGAGAGCTCCAAAATGACCTCGTTCCAGATTCTGCAACAGGCAGGTGTGTCCATGCTGGCCCAGGCCAACATGACCACTGGACTCGCTATGTCGTTGCTTGGTTAAGCACCGACAAGAAACAAGGGGCGGGATCAATTCTGACTCCCGTCAAACTACAGAGAACTTAATCTCTGCTTAGGGCAAGGAAGCTCTAAACCCGACCTGTTCATGGAGGAATAGACATGGGAATCCGCATTAATACAAACGTTTCATCGATCAACACTCGCCGGCACCTGCAAAACTCGACCAACTCTTTTGGAAAGAGCATGGAAAAGCTTAGCTCCGGTTTGCGTATCAATCGTGCCGGTGATGATGCTGCTGGCCTGGCCATCAGTGAAGGTTTGAAATCTGATATCCGGGCTCTGGACCAGGCTGGTCGTAACGGTGCCGATGGCATCAGTATGATCCAGACTGCAGAAGGCGCATTGGATGAGGTATCCTCCATTCTCTTGAGGATGAAGGAACTGACAGAACAAAGCATGAATGGCACCTTGTCTGATACAGACCGGGGATACCTGGATAGTGAGTACACTGCTCTCACTTCTGAAATCGACCGTATTTCCGAAGGTACTGAATTCAACTCAGTATCTCTTTTGGACGGCTCGCTGGATGTAAATATCCAGGTCGGTATTGGCACAAGCAGCACCGATCGTGTGGCTGTCGCCTTGAGTGACAACATGAACTCTACTGGTATTGGCACTACCACTGGTATTGGTAATGCCAGCGACGCCAGCACCGCCATGGCCGAGATCGATTCAGCCATTGAGTCTGTTGTGACAGCGCGTGGAACTTTTGGTGCGTTGCAAAACCGCCTCGAAACTTCCATCCGAAATATCAACATGACTTCTGAAAACCTGTCCGCTGCCAACAGCCGGATTAGGGACGTGGATGTAGCTCACGAGAGCTCCAAAATGACCTCGTTCCAGATTCTGCAACAGGCAGGTGTTTCCATGCTGGCCCAAGCCAACATGACCACTGGACTCGCTATGTCATTGCTTGGTTAGCAATGGCCTTAGGAGGGCGGGGTCAATTATGACCCCCGCCCCGCCATAGGGGCATTTGTCCCAAATTGTGAGCATGGATGCTTGCAACCCAAATCTGTTCAAGGAGGAATAGTCATGGGAATCCGTATCAACACCAACGTCTCTTCAATCAACACTCGTCGTCATCTTCAGAATTCGACCAACTCTTTTGGTAAGAGCATGGAAAAGCTCAGCTCCGGTCTGCGCATTAATCGCGCCGGTGATGATGCTGCCGGCCTGGCCATCAGCGAGGGATTGAAAGCTGATATCCGGGCTCTGGACCAGGCTGGTCGTAATGGTGCTGATGGCATCAGTATGATCCAGACTGCTGAAGGTGCGCTGGACGAGGTCTCCTCCATTCTCTTGAGGATGAAGGAATTGACAGAACAAAGCATGAACGGAACCTTATCCAACACGGACCGTGGATACCTCAACAGTGAGTACACGGCGCTGACTTCAGAAATCGACCGCATTGCGGAAGGTACTGAATTTAACGCTGTTTCACTACTTGATGGTACCTTGGATGTAAACATCCAGGTCGGTATTGGAACCAGCACCTCTGACCGAGTGGTCGTTGCGTTGTCAGACGACATGGACGCAGCCGGTATCGGTACCACCACGGGTATTGGCAATGCCAGTGACGCGGCCACAGCTATGGCCGAAATCGATACAGCCATTGAATCGGTTGTCACCGCACGTGGTAGCTTTGGTGCACTGCAAAACCGCCTGGAGACTTCTATCCGGAACATCAACATGACATCGGAAAACCTTTCCGCTGCCAATAGCCGGATCAGGGACGTGGACGTGGCTCATGAGAGCTCCAAAATGACCTCGTTCCAGATTTTGCAACAGGCAGGTGTGTCCATGCTGGCCCAGGCCAACATGACCACCGGACTGGCCATGTCATTACTTGGTTAGGGTTTTAAAATGGTGAGTGGTGCCCGAAAGGGTTCACTTTAGGATACCATGGGGCGAGCTTCGGCTCGCCCTTTTTATTGATATGATGACCAACGGGCACTCATTGCAAGGTGTTTGTTGTTGTGCTGTTTTCCCGCCTAATCGCTTTAATTCCCCCTTTAGATCAATTCCCTTGATCACGAAATTCATAAAAAAGGTATTTTTTGATTAAAAGAGCTAAAGGTTTTGACCTTTAATGCCGATCAATCATATATCGGCCCTAAAAATCTAGCTTTAGGGCAAAGAAAGGAGCCTCTCAGTAAAACCAATTCTGGTCCGGATAGGAAATCCGGCTGAAGGCTTAAAAGTCCCTACAATCATTTCAAGGAGGAATGTCATGGGAATCCGCATCAATACAAACGTCAGTTCACTGAACACTCAACGTCACCTTTCTAACACTTCGAACGCTTATACCAAATCCATGGAAAAGCTGAGTTCCGGTTTGCGAATCAATCGCGCTGGTGATGATGCTGCCGGTTTGGCCATTAGTGAAGGCTTGAAAGCTGACATCCGGTCTCTGGATCAAGCGGGCCGAAACGCAGCCGATGGTATCAGTTTGGTACAGACTGGTGAAGGGGCTCTCGATGAGGTCTCCAGTATTCTTTTGCGTATGAAAGAATTATCCGAACAATCCATGAATGGTACACTTAGTGATACCGATCGTGGTTTCCTGGATTCGGAATTCACCGCTCTCTCTTCAGAAGTTGATCGTATTGCCGCAGGCACCGAATTTAACGGTGTTAGCCTCTTGAACGGTACCCTCGATGTTGACATCCAGGTTGGTATTGGCACCGGAACCGCTGATCAGGTTTCCGTGGCTTTGAGTACTAATATGAATGCCGCTGGCATTGGCATCTCAGCCGGTATCGACTCCGCAAGTGACGCCGGAACCGCTATGGGTGAAATCGACGCCGCTATTGAATCCGTAACCACTGCCCGTGCTGACTTTGGTGCAGTCCAGAATCGTCTGGAAAGCTCCATCCGAACCATCAGTATGACCAGTGAAAACCTTTCAGCCGCAAACAGCCGGATCCGTGACGTGGACATTGCGAAGGAAACTTCAAAAATGACCAGTAATCAGATTCTGCAACAGGCTGGTGTGTCCATGCTGTCCCAGGCCAACATGAGCAGTAACCTGGCCATGGCTCTGATGGGCTAGTTTTGAAACGGGGCTCCGCTGCGGCGGGGCCCCGGCCTCCAATCTTAGGAGTAATATCATGACCAGCATCAGTAGCATTTCAGGAATACCGGACGCTCCATTAAAAGATTCCGTGGAGCAAACAACGGACATCATTCCTGAAACTTCCAAACAAATCTCCCTCAGGGAAGAACGTCAAATCGTTCCGCCACCCAGCAGGGAACCAGCTAAAGCATCCTCAAGCGAGAAACCAACCCCCGCCCTTACCACAACTTACGAGGAAACTGTAGAGGTTGCCGAAAAGCTGCAAAACAGAATCAACGAAGTGGCCAGCGCACCCCACAAGGTTTCTATCCAACAAGATGAATCTACAGAACAATTTGTCATTCAAATACAAGATCCCAATGGTGAGGTTGTAAAACAATTTCCATCGGAAAAAGTGCTAAACCTGCATCAGAAACTGGACGATCTCTCAGGTATGGTCATCGACGAGATGATTTGACGGAGCTTGGCAGTGTCGAAGGATCGACTAACTGACTGGACTGGGAGAATTTAATGAGTAACATCGCATTTTCAGGATTAGCCACCGGACTTGACACTGGCTCCATCGTGTCTCAGTTGGTGGAATTGCGCCGAGCCCCCATGTACCGCATCCAGGCCCGGAAACAAGGTTACCAAACCCAAATTTCTGCTTTGACCATCATGAAGACCAAACTGACGGCCATGCAGAACGCCATGAACGAACTGGATTCCGCATCCGAGTTCAGTTCCCTTACGGCCTCCACCAGTGACGAAAACTTTATGACTGTTTCCGCAGGCAGTGATGCTGCAGCCGGCAGTTACCAAATCAAAATTCGAGAATTGGCAAAATCTCAGAAATCCATCAGCCAGGGTTATGATGATCTCAACGCCTCCATGGGAACGGGCATCGTCAGTTTCAACATCAACGGAGAAACCACTGACTTAAACCTTACTGGCTACACCAGCCTTGAAGGCCTCAAAAACCAGATCAATAACGACGTGGACGGAATCACAGCGACCATCATCAACGATGGTAGTGAAAGTGGCAATTACCGGCTGGTCCTCAGCAGTGAAGAAGAGGGTAGTGATAACTCCTTCACCATGGACGTCAGTGGACTCAGCGGCGGTAGCACCCCCCTGGTCACAACTCCCCAGCCAGCCAGTGACGCCACCATTGAAATTGATGGCACAACCGTGACCATGGGTAGCAATAGCTCCGATGAAGTGATCAGCGGTTTGACCATCAACTTGGCCCAAATAACCGAATTTGATGAAGACGACCCATCAGCCGATCAAGTCATTACAGTGAATGTGGCGGTAGATGGTGATGGGATTGCCGAAAAGGTCAAATCTTTCGTAGACACCTACAATGACCTATACGCATACATCGAAGCCGAAGGCGCCCAGGATGGCGACTTGTATGGAAACCCTACCCTTCGCTCCGTGGCCAGTCGCATTGAGAATATTTCCTCTTCTTCTCTTGATGGTGGGTTGGGCAGTATCACTTCCTTCTATCAAGTGGGCATCAGCCGCGGCGATGGCCGATCACTGGACTGGGATGAAGACAAATTCACCGAAGCTTTGGAAGATGATTTCAACGGTGTGCGGGATTTGTTTGTCCAAAGGGAAGGCAACCTCGGTAAAGCCTATCTCTTTGATCAGGCCATTGAAAACATGACCGACAGCATTGACGGACTGTTCAAAATTTCCACCGATGCACTCAACACCAAAATCGATTACGCCGATCAGAGCATCGATCGATATGAGAGAAGCATTGCCTCTTACCAGCTAACCATGGAGCGGAAATTTACGGCCATGGAAATGATGGTCTCTCAGCTTCAGTCCCAAGGCAGCGCTCTTTATAGTTCAAACTAAATTCGGTTTTGGAAGGATGGCAGGACGAATGTACAACAACCACGGCGTGCAACGGTATAGGGAAGCTGACATAAACTCCATGAGTAAGGAGAAAATGATCGTGCTGCTTTATGAAAAGATGCAGTCGGATCTTCTGTTGGCCCAAAAAGCCTTGCGAGAAGAAAACCGGGTTGAAATGACCAAAAAGGTTAACCATAGCCAACGCATCGTATCTGAATTGCGTGGAGCTTTGGATCATTCCATAGGCGGCGAAGTTGCTCAGAATCTGGACAACCTCTATGATTTCATGTTCCACCAACACCTGGAAGTTTTGGTTGATTTGGACGAAGTGCATCTCATCAATTGCCTCCGTGTGATTGATCCGCTCATCAAGGCCTGGCGTCAGATTCCTCCCGGAACTGCAGAAAATGCGGCCAGAGAGAATGCCAAGTCCACAACTGGCTCGAAACCTGCAGTGGCTCCCTCAAGCCCAGTGGAACCTGTGAGCGAACAGGTTAACGAAGCAGCTGGGAAAAGAACCAGTATTTTATCTGTATCGGCGTAAAAATGACTCTCGAAAAATCTATTTTAAATGCTATGGACCTCACGGGCCGCATGAAAGCGGCCCTTGAGGATGATAATATTGACCTTTGCCAAGACTTGCTGGAAATCCGTGGTTATGCCATGAAGGATTATGAAACAACCCACCGGGCCAGTTCATCTCAGGAGAAAGCAAGCTGCAAAGGGTTGATTGAGGAGTTAATCTCAGTGGATAGGGCTCTGCAATCTCAATACCAGGCAGTACTTGAAGTGAGCGCTGTAGATTTCCGGAAATCACTGTCATCCCGATCCGGGACCACGGCTACAGCATATAACACCACCGAAAGCCCCGCCTGCGTCGACCGAAAAGCATAACCCAACTTTAAAAAAAACGGCCGGAGCAACCTTTTGGTGCTCCGGCCATTTTTTATTCAATTGGGACCAGCTATTTGCCTTTATCGGAATTCTTTAGCTTGTCCCGGATCGCACTCAAGTCCAGCTCGCTACTGGCAGCTGCTCCCAGCGTAGTGCTTTTGATTTCTTCATATATCTCATGCCGATGCACAGGGATGCTGCGTGGTGCGTCGATGCCAATCTGCACCTGGTCACCCCTGATATCGACAATCATGATGGAGATATTATCGCCAATCATGATCTTTTCATTGCGTTTGCGACTGAGTATAAGCACGGGACCTCCCTGTCCGGCCTCAGGATTATGAAAATAACCCCAGAGAATTAACTAGACCCCGGCTGGCTCACCGACATACTCAGATGAGCAGGCGGCAGCTTCGGCCTGGGCGGATTCCTCAGTATTGGCGTCAACCTCATTGTCCGACGCTTCTGATTCTACGGCAAGCCCAAATTTGAAGTAATTGATTTCCTGTCGCATACTGAATTTGGCGTCATCAATAGTCAACTGGGTGCCAAGACGGCTTTCAGTGTCTATCACTAAGGGAGCCAACATGTTACCAGTTACCTTGGACCCACCTGGATGAACAGTGGTGATAATTAAGGTGGCCAGGTCATCATCGTCCTGGGTGCTCAATTTTGACTTGAGGTCCTTGCCGACCTTGATCTCATAGTCATCATGGAAAAGAAATGGCTGGGCCACGGGGAAACCAAAATCGCCCCGTTCCAAAGATTGGAACCATTTCATGGGCACATCATCACCCATTTCCAGGATAATCCATTTTTGTAAATCCGGCATCCCCACCAGGCCTTCGGCCAGATGAATGACGTCTTCTTCACGGTATTCAAATTCCCCAAATCTTACGGTCTTGAACTTTGGCATCACAAGCTCCTTGTTGTCGGTTTCCAGGGGGTTCCTAGGCCCACTGGGATCCTGGTTATCTCAAGTATTGCATCAGATTGGCTGAATATAATTTGCTGGTCACCAGGAGACTGGCCTGATAACTGGCTTCGGCTTGACTCAAATCACTGGCCACTTGGGCCACATCAGCATCGTATTCCAGAGACAAGTTGGCCCTTAGCCTTTCATCCCTTTGCAAGAGAATGCCCTCAGACCAATCCAGGTCATTTTGACGCCCTCCATTTTTCATCAACAACTGATAAACTGTATCTTCGATGGCACTCATTTCGGACATTCCAGCTCGGATTCCCTCTTTGTCGCCAGACTCCAAGGCTGCTTTCAGATCTTCCAGCATTCCAAACAATCGCACGGGAGAACCTGTGCCCGCCAACCCCAGAACTGATGAGGTGTTGGTGGCATCACCATTGCTGATGGCGAAGATTTCCGGGCTTCCGCCAACCAATGTCAGCGTACTGTTCTGTATTTGCATTTCCATACCGGGAACAGCGCCATTAAAAATGGATTGGATATCCCCTAAGGTTGTGGCTGCGCTCAAGTCCACCACATAGTCTGTGCCTTGCCATGAAACATTCATGTTTCCCAGTGGCAAACTTCCGCTGATACTATCAATGTCTGCTAAAAGCGTGGTGGCATCTGCAGATATTCGGATATCCCGCCCCGTTAGTAAGCTTGCGGTGCTGGAGCTGTTAATTCCCAGGGAAGAGGCCGTCTCCCCCCCATTAACTTCGCCCACTACCAGAGGCCCAATTCCGCTAAATTCAAAACCAGTTTCCTGGGAATTGATTCCCGCGGTGATGGCTCCCCCTGTAGCGGTATTCACGGTGCTGATGACATCATCCACTGTGAGGGCCGCACTCAGGTCCACTTGATAGGTGGCGCCAGTTCCATCACTAATTGAAATGGAACCTGGGGTCCAACCATCCCCAAGATTGATATCGGAAAGGTTGGTGGTTCCATCGAGGCGGGGTGACATATCAACTTGGCCGCCCAAAGCGGAACTTTGGGTACCCAGAAAAATGTCGCCCGGGATATTAACAGCCATAGTGCTATTGGGTCCCGTCCGGCTGTATATATCGTTGGTGTCCCCCTGGTACACCACGGTATCTCCACTGAGCTCAAAAGGAGGGGTGTTGACTTGTTGACCAGCGAACAGATAGTTGCCCTCGATACTGCTATTGAGTACGTCCATCAACTGGTTGACCAGGTTTTCAACTTCGATTACCGAAGTTTCCTGGCTCTGTTCAGTGGAAATAGCAGAAGATTCACGAAGAGAAATGACACGCACATCAGCCAGAACTTCACTGATATTCTGCAAAGCCACGTCGGTACCATCCACCATAATGCGGCTTCGAGTTACATTTTTCATGTACTCGTCATTGTTGGCTATCAAAGAGTTGTAACGCTGGATCGTGCTCACTGAACGCGGGTCATCTGCAAAGGAGTTGACTCGACGCATATTTCCAGCCATACGCTGTTGGGTCAGAAGCCGGCTGAGGCTACTGTTAAGATCACCCACCAAAATGTTAGACATATAACTATCAGTGACACGAAACGACATGTACGCTCAACTCCTTAAACCATGTTCATCAGAGTGTCGTACATTTGCTGTACGGTGCTGATGATTTTGGCTGCTGCGTTGTAACTGTTTTGGTACTTCACCATATTGGCGCCTTCTTCATCGAGACTGACACCGCTGATACTGGCCATTTTAATTTCCAGTGTGTTTACTACATTTGTTTGGTTTTCCAACATGAAATCGTAGCTGTTTCGTTTGGATGCCAGGACTGTCAGCATGGAACGATATTCGTCTCCAACAGATTGTTCGTCTTCGCCCCCCACGCCAAAATTTGCCAAATCGGCGATGGCCAGGGCAATGGAGTTGTCTCCATCGTTAGAAGTGACACCAGTGGCCACCATGCTGGGATTGGCTAAGATAGAAGGATTCAAATCGATGGATTGCATGGAATCGCCGATAAAGAAATTCTGTCCACTGCTGTTGGCTGTGCGTCCTTGAGTGTGCAAACTGTTCACTTGTTCGATGATACTGTTGGCCACCGAATCCAAGCGATCTCTCACATCTTGCACATGAACGTCTCTACTGTTGATCAGGCCTTCCAGTTTACCATTAGATAGATTGACCGGTTTGTGATGGTTTGCCGTCACGATGGTCATTTCAAACCCATCATCAGTTTCCACATAGGCACCTTCAAAGTGAGTGACCATATCTCGGGCCACCATGGTCCGGCCAGCCAGAATGAGATCCTTGGTGCCGTCATCACGTTCCAAAACAGAAATTTCGGCAATTTCAGAAACCTGTGTGATCAGATAATCCCGTTGATCCCGCAAATCGTTGGCTGGTTCTCCATTGGCTTCAGCGGCCATGATTTGCACATTCATTTCGCCCACACCGTCCAGCAGGAGGTTGAGGGTGCTAATTTCGGATAGGATGTTCACTTCGATGTTGGCTTCAAGATCATCCAATGAAGCATTGATGGAGTGGAAGTCGGTGATGAGGCTGGTGGCATTACTGACAACATCCTGTTTCAAGGCTGAATTGATAGGCGGTTGGGCCAAGGCATTCCAGCTGTTGAAAAAGTTATTCATGGCGTTGCCCAGGTGATCATTGTCCACTGAGCCTAAAATGGCTTCCACATCATATAAGGCTGAATCCACGGCGGCATAAGATTCCATGCGGGATTTTTGAACGCGGATATTGTCCAACAAAAATTCATCCTGGACACGACGAATGCCTTCTATTTCAACACCTCTACCCAATGCACCATAAGAGAGGATGTCCGGTCGCCGAGCAGCATAACTGACGCTCTGGCGGTTGAATCCCGGAGTGTTGGCATTGGCTATGTTGTGCCCGGTGGTAGCCAGACCCGCCTGGGCGGCATACAATGCCGAAAGACTTGTGTCCATGACTGAATTTAATCCTGGCATACTACTCTCCTAAGCCTGCCTGACCAGGACCCCGCCGGGGCCTCTGGAGGCATTTTGTGCATCTTTACCGTAACAACCCGTTGGGTCCGAAAGAACCGAACTGCGGAAAATTTCTGCTTCTTCTCGGGCCAGATCCAAACAGAATTCAGCCAACTGGCGATTCAATTCATTCTGCCGTTCCAGACGTACACTGACAGCGCGCAAGTTATTGACGGCCGTTTTGACAATGGACCGGGTCTCTTCCGTAGCCTCTTTTAAAATCTCATCCATAAGGGCGGGACTTCTGGAGATGTTCTTTTGTTGCGCTAACTCCTGGATGAACCTCTCCCGGGCAATCCGGGCTTCATCGGCCATGGGGAGGTATTTGGACCACTCCGCGGCATTTGAGTCAAGGCGGTCCACATCTTGCCGCTTCATGTAAGAATTTTGTCGCCAGGCCAAACGTAAGAGACGCCTGTACTGATGATTCTCAATTTCCAGAAGTGACGCTAAAAGGCGGCAATCCTCGTTTAAGTCAATATTTAGGCTGTTTTCACGTATCATTTTAACTCTCCGGAACTGGTTTCAATTGGCCGGCTCTGGTTTTGGTTCGCCATTATTGTGCCACCAAGGGATTTGAAGCGTTCCTGGACCTTTTGAACGTAGGATTGGGTCTCTTTGAAGTTGGGGACCTGGCCGCCAGCTCGATCCACATTACCCGGCCCGGCATTATAAGCAGCCAAGGCCAGTTCCAAATTTCCGTCGTATCGTTTTAGCATCTTCGCCAAATACAAGGATCCGCCAGCCAGGTTTTGAGTGGGACTGGAGGCATCACTGACGCCCAATTCCTTGGCTGTGGCCGGCATCAACTGCATCAAACCCTGGGCCCCTTTGGGACTGGTCGCCATGGGGTCTCCACCACTTTCTTCCATGACAACAGCCAGGATCAACGCTGGGTCCAAGCCATTTTGTCTGGCGGACTGTGTGATCTCCGTTTCAAACCGTTGCAAAGTATCAGCCACGGCGGAGCCCTGACTTTGGGCTTGTCCCCGCAGACGTACCATGTCGGCTATCTCGCCTGAAGCCTGTCCCATACTTCGGTAACGGTTCAGAGCCTCTGGAGCCGGTGAGCCAACGGCAGGGTGATGAGGAACCACCTTGTCGACATCGCTACCTTCAACATTATTTTGAAATTGCCGGATAATCATATCGGCGATGCCCAATTTGTTATGGCCAGAGGCCATCGTCTTGGCCATTTCGGCATCTTGCATTTGTTGGTAGAACTTGGTGGGCCCAGAACTGTTGAACATCTTATTATCGGGAACGGTGCGGCGCATGGCTTTCATCAGGCTGTTCATGAATACGGCCTCAAACTCTTTGGCCGCTTGCGCCAACCCTCCGAGGTCTGATGGGCTCGAAGCCTGATCAGAAAGCTTTTGCAGCTTGGCTTCCGTTGCCTGGCCCTGGGCCTGTTGCAGCATATTGCCTGCGTTCTGTGGTCCCAAAATATTCATGATAGGTTACATAATCTCCAAGTCGGCTTGCAGGCTACCCACACGTTTCAGTGCTTCCAAAATGGCAATGATATCCCGGGGGCTGGCTCCGATGTCATTCAGTACCCCCACCACATCGGCCACCGTACTGGTATCAGGCACACGCAACACCCGAGCCTCTTTATCCTGCACATCAGTATTCACATCAGGAGTCACTACGGTTTCTCCCGATCGTGAAAAAGCTCTGGGTTGGGATACATCGTAATATGTGCTGACCACAACTTTCAGCGTGCCATGGGCTACAGCTGCTTCTCTCAATTTGACATTTTTGCCAACGATGATCGTTCCCGTACGCTCGTTAACCACAACCTTGGCAGGCATGTCATAACTGGTGTTCAATTTTCCCATGTCGGCCACAAATGAAACGGGGTTTCCTTGGAATCCTTCAGGAATTTTTACTTGCACGGCCGCCGAACTGTTGGCCCGAGCCAATTCCATCCCATAACGATTATTAATGGTTTGGGCCATTTGATCGGCAGTAGAAAAATCAGGTTGGACAAGCAGCCAGGTGATTGAGTTGTTTTTGGCAAAGGTTCCACCCAATTCCACTTTTACAATGCCCCCATTGGGGATGGTGCCCACCTGGGCGTGGTTTTTCCGGAAGGAATTGTTGGCGCCACTTTTAATATTAAAACCACCGATGGACACAGAGCCTTCAGCCAGAACTGACAGCCGACCTTTATGATCCATCAAAGGAGTCATAATCAGCGTGCCACCTTCAAGGCTTGAAGCTTCCAGATAACTGCTGACTTTGACATCCACTGTGCTACCCAAAGGTGCATTGGGATCCAACATGGCACTGACCATCACAGCCGCTACATTTTTAGTGGAAATGGAAGGCGGGACCGTCACGCCGTGTTTTTCCAATAGAGCAGCAATGTTATTATGCACAAGATCACTGCCAGCAGAATCACCCGAACCATTCAAACCAATGACCAAGCCCACTCCAGACAAAGGCTCTCTGGTTGTGCCCTGAAGTTTTGCCAAATCTTTAATTCGGGATTCACCCACACCCAAGGCTACGCTCGCATTCATTATTGAACACATGAGCAGAACCGAACCTAGAACTTTGATCATTTTTGAATTCAAGTTGAAGCTCAACATTTCCAAACCTCTCTAAAACAACCAGTTGAGAACTTTTGTGACCACACCAGGCTCCGCTGCATCGTTCACCAATCCGGAACCGTTGTAGGCAATCATGGCGTCTGAGATGTAGGTGCTCATGATCGTATTATCGGGATCAATATCTTTGGAGCGACAAACGCCCGTAATTTCGATGAGAGTTTTCTCACCGTTGACGTTCACCATGCGGGTGCCTTCCAAACGGAAATCTCCATTATGAAGAACTTCGGTGATGCGTGCGGTGATTTCAGCCCGCAGGTTTCCACTGCGTTCGGTTTTGCCGTCACCTTTGTAATCATTTTCCACTGTCATGTCCCAGGGCTGGACAAAATCCAAAAAGCCCAAACCAGGACCGCCCGAATGATCCGTGGCGTTACTGGTTTTGGTTTTGCTTTCTGCATCAGCACTGGATTGTTCCGTGATGATGATGGTGATGAGGTCACCAATGCGATGAGCTTTGAGATTCGTTACAAGAGACTCCCCTGTTTCGAAATCAATCAAGGGAGTGCGCGCATGGGATCTAGCGGGGAAAATCATGCCCAAAGTGCACGCGACACCCAAGACCAGGACCACCCGAACCCTGCAACTCTGGCTCAGAATATTTTTAATATCACGCATTTCAATTTCTCCATTTCACCAAGCCTGGTGCTACCACGCGGGCGTTCACCAGTTGCTTGGTTAATTCATTTCGTACAGGAATGGTTTGGCCGATGCTTCCCTCTTGGCGGGCTGTGGCGTTGACGGAAACGGACACTGTACCTCGTTGCATTTGCAACTCAACCCTATCTCCTGAAAGAACTACGGGGGTTAGTTTCAAGTCACTTTGGCGCAGGTAAGCACCGGCCTTGATGGTGCGGGTGCAACTGACACCACGCAGGGCGCTACGCCCATAAAAATCGGTGATTTTCTTTTGCCCAGCCAAATCTACCCACTGCCATTCAAACAATGCAGGAATCAGAACATCGCCTCGCTTGATATTCATCATGGCTTTGGCTGACTCTCCAAATTGATGTAAAATCACGGTGACGGGAAAATTGAGCTTCTGATTGGTCCCATCCAGGATGACCGATATTTGATTCCTGCCCGGAGTTAAAAGGGCAGTCTCAGAAATTCGGATTTTAAATTTGGAATCATCAACAATGGACAACTTGGCAGGCAACTCCAGTTCGAACCAAGTAGCGGGAGCGCCTTGTTTGGAGCCGGGAACTAAGTGCTGCAAAGCTTTGCGGATTTCAGGACGCAAAGCATGGGGATTGAGGGTTTCCCCTGTTCTAATGACTACACAAGAGGTAGCACCTTTGAACGAAACGCCACGAGAGTGCCCGGAAGTCACCAATTGACGCAAAATTGTTTTCCGCGAAATTTCCTGAACATGTCCAGGCATACCAGATGCACCAATACTCAAATTTCGAACATGAGCGGGTAAGGCACTGGAAGATAAATCGGACATCTGAACGCCAGCTGTGGAAATACGAACAGTGTCGTTCATGGCAAAAACCCAAGAGCTGGCCCCCATGGTCGGCATGGCCAAAACCATGATTCCCAAAACCAATAGAAGACAGGTGATGAGTTTCATGCTTTACCTCTTCAACCGGTTGATGGTTTGCAGCATTTCATCGGCCATGGAAATAGTTTTGGAATTGAGTTCGTAGGCCCGTTGGGCTGAAATCATTTTCACCAATTCATCCACTGTTTCCACGTTGCTCATTTCCAGAAAGCCGGATGCTGTTTCACCGATGCCATCAAGACCGGGATTTCCCAGAATGGGTGTGCCAGAAGCCGGTGATTCTGAAAATATGTTTCCCCCACGAGCGTCGAGACCAGCGGAGTTGGGGAATCGGGCCAATTCAATTTGCCCCACTTCGGTAATGTTTCCATCGTCGCCGGCAATGCTCACAGACACAACACCACTGCGGCCAATGGATACCTCTGTAGCATCAGAAGGAATGGTAATAGCCGGCTCGAGCACATATCCCTGAGAAGAGACAATATTGCGATCGGCGTCCATTTTGAAACTACCATCGCGGGTGTATTTTATACTTCCATCAGGCATTGTGAGTTGAAAGAAACCGTCTCCTTCAACCATCAAATCCAAGGGATTGCTGGTGGAAACCACCAGGCCCTGACTGAAGTTTTTATTGGTAGCCACAAGCTTGACTCCATGACCAACTTCCACCTTGGCTGGAATGGCCCGGCCATCAGCATCAATCTGCCCTCCTGGCATAACCTTTTCATAAAGCAAATCCTGAAACTCGGCATGACTACGTTTGTATCCCGTAGTATTGACGTTTGCCAAATTATTGGAAATGGTATCAATGTTTAACTGTTGGGCTTTCATGCCCGAAGCCGCTGTCCCCATTGCTCTGATCATATTCTTTCACCTTCCACTTTGGCTTAGCTGCCCACCTGGGGTAACTTATTCACGCTTTTGCTCAGCATTTCGTCTTCGGTGGTCAACGTTTTCTGTTGGACTTCAAAAGCCCTTTGGGCTGAAATCATGGCCACAAGTGTATCAATTGCATTGACATTGCTGCCTTCAATTTGTCCTTGAGAGACAACAATTTCCCCAATGGGTACAGCTGTGGCCGCTTGATCTTCTGGTGCCTGTAAAAGGTTATTCCCTTTGTGCTCTAATTTGCTTGCATCCGCAAAGTCGACAATTTTCAACCGACCAACTTGAGCACCGTCCACCATAACCAAACCACTGTTGTCGATGGAAAAGCTTTCCCCATCAATGGTTATGGGGCCACCATCACCCACAACAGGAAGCCCATCGGGGGTCACCAACTGTTTCTGGGAATTGAGGGTGAACGACCCAGCCCGAGTGAACAACTCACCCTCGGGAGCCTGGATGGCAAAAAAGCCACGCCCCATAATGGCCACATCTGTATCGCGACCAGTGGTGGAATACGATCCACGCCGGGTATCTGTGACATGACTTATAGACAATGGATTTGTTTGAACCCAACTGTCTGGCTGGCCGTCAATTCTGGGCAGTTTGTTGAGACCGGCGGCATCATCCATGGCACCATCAGGGTTTTCCACACCCTCAGAACCTTGTTCCGTGACTCGTGTTAGGACTTGCCTAAAGCCTGAAGAATTGACGTTGGCCAAGTTATTGGCCAATGTGTCAATCTTGGTTTGCTGAAGCAGCATGGCATTTTCAGCTGAATTAATACTCCTGATCAAAACATGCCCTCCTGAGGCAGCGGGGTTTACAATACATGTCGGACAATTCGCAATCTCCATGCCTTGGATGGTTTCTGGTCGAGACGGTGAGGACCTAGGCGGAAGGGAATAAAATTCCCCTGCCAAACGGCTTCATAGGAGGTGGATGGGCCTAAACAAGGCAGGATTCAAATTTCAAAGGTGGAAACAGGAAAAAAATTCCGGCCAGGAAATAATTTCCCAGCCGGAATTTGGAATTATAAAAATGATCGAAAATTACCCGCCCCCTGTCAGGAAGCTTTCAGGTATCCTCAACCCAATCAAGTCAATTACTGGTCAAATCCGAAGTTTCAACCTCATCCACAGAGGGCGCCTGGGAATCCAGTTCCAAGGCCAAGGGAATGGTAAACGAGAAGGTTGAACCTTTGCCTTGTTCACTGGAAACTGTGACGGTTCCACCGTGGGCTTCCACCAATTTCTTTACAATCACAATACCCAATCCCACCCCTTTGATGGTGCGTTGTGAATTGCCACGAGTATAGGGTTCAAACAGAACTTCCAGTTCTTCCTGAGACATGCCAATGCCCCCATCGGCGATGGAGATTCTGGCACGGCCTTCTTGTTCAATGACCGTGACGCGAATGTAGCCATTTTCAACATTATATTTGATGGCATTGGAGAGGAGGTTCCGCAGGATCTGAGTCAAGCGTAAGGGATCACTGTGGACTTGCAAATCATTGGGTGGCAAATTCACAGAAACCTTGAGCTTGGAGCTGTTGGCCAAGGGTTCCAGGTCATACACCACTTCCTGGATCAATTCGCCCAGGCAATGATCCTGTGTTTTGAGATTGACAAATCCAGCGTCCATTTTGCTCATATCCAGGAAATCATTGAGCAAAGAGGTCATTTCAGAAATTTTTCGATTAACGCTTTCCATGAACTCAATTTGGGTGTCGTTGATGGGGCCAGTTTTTCCCGTAGCCATCAATGAGACATAACCCTGGATGACTGACATTGGCGAACGCAAATCGTGAGCTATCATACTGTGAAAGTCGGCTCTCATCTGCTGGCTTTCCACTTCACGAGTCACATCACGAAAGACATAAGCCATAGCCGTTTCGCCCTCACTTAAAGCAATGGGAGCCGTTCGAGCCGTAAGGTGGGTTTCCACATTATCAATGGAAATGACCAATTTCACATCATCTGTACACCCATCACGTAGTTTTTTGATGATATTTTGAGGAATATTCAAAACTTCCAGAATTTGGCTCATGCTTTTGAATTCCACCAATTCCCGGGGCATACGAAAAAGGCTCAAAAATACCTGACTAGCCAGAGCGATGTGATCGTCCTGGTTGCATATGGCAACCGGTTCATGCAGGTACCGAAAAATTTGATTCAGCTTGTCGCTTTCATTCTTCAATTTGTCTTGGAGATCTTTGATACGAAGAAAAGCTTTGATTTTGGAATAGAGTTCTTCAGGGGCAATTTTTTTCGAGATGAAATCATCGGCCCCCATTTCAAGACCCATGATTTTTTCTTCGGTGCCATCTTCGGCACTGATCATCAAAATGGGAATGCCTTTAGTTTCGTGGTGGTCGCGTAATATGCGACTGACCTTGAAACCGTGCATTTCTGGCATTTCCTTATCCAGAAGGATAAGGTCTGGCAGATTCTCCATGGCGGACTTGGCACCACTGACCCCATCGTGGGCCAATAGCACATGATATCCATTCTTCTCCAGCCGGTGCTTGAACACCATGCAGGTTGGAATGGAATCATCAACCACCAGGATTGTTCGTTTAAGGCCCTTGGGCATTCCGGAAAACCTCTTAACGTCAAAGTATTCTAAGACAAATGAATGTTCTTAGCTTTTCTTATCGGTCAACATTGCTGCTACTAAAGGAAAAACCCGGGTAATTATCCCGGGTTACAATCATCAGCTGCATTTTTCAGAAATACTCAAAAGCTCCCCATAAGAAGCAGGTAACTCAGTCGACGTCTGCCATCAAAAGAGTGATATGGGTCTCCAGGTTGGCCATGCCTTCGGGTTTGATATGGGTGAAAAAGACAGCCACTTCATAACTGTCACACCCCAGGGTCTCTGCCTCAGGTTTCGTGCGAACGACAATGCCCTCACAAGGTACAGACGCCATGCTATTACCATCCTGAGCATTATCTCCGGGCACACAAACTTCGAGCTCCATAACCAGTTTGGTCATAGGCTCGATAAAATGGTCTGCTTTGAAATATACCCCGGATGAAGAAATATTGATGGTTTCCAAGTTCGCAATATCACTTGAACCATCTTTTCCGGGCAATTGAACTTCAAGCTTCAGGCTTGCATCGAGTCGATCAGCCCTTCGCCTTTCATTTTTCATATCCGTCATATCCGACGCTCCTTTCCTGTGACCAATATTCGGCCGCCAGATTCTCTTCCTTGAGACTTTTCTAATGGAGTGCGGAGCAAGCCGTCAGCCGGCACCAAGGAGATGCCGGCCGCTCTGGCTTACTATTTCTTCTTATGACGGTTCTTACGCAACCGCTTCTTACGCTTGTGCGTAGCGATCTTCTTGCGCTTACGTTTACGCCCGTTAGGCATAACGACCAGCCTTTCCGCTTTAAAATGGTGATCGACCCGTGCTAATAAGAAGCCAGGACTCGAACGAGACAATCCGGTGTTAAGGAGCCAGAGGGCCCTACACCGGTGAAACGGTGCTCAAGATAAGCACTGAGAGCTCAATAGACAACAAGGAATTGCCTTATTAGGCATCTTTTTCATTCAAACGTGCCTTGAGGTCGTTGGATGCCTTGAAAAAAGGAACTCGTTTGGCATCGACCTGAACATCCGCCCCAGTGCGAGGGTTGCGGGCCAGACGAGCATTTCTGGTTTTCACTTTGAAGGATCCAAATCCTCGCAGTTCCACCTTATCACCTTCAACTAGTGCCTGGCCGATGTTCTCCATGATGTGATTCACGATCAAACCGGTATCTTTTTTATTGATTCCAGTTTCTTCCGAAATGATCTCGACCAGTTCTGCTTTGGTCATTTTTTCCTCTTTCCACCCTCAATCGCTTTACAGCGAGTCCCGTTTGCTACCTTGTTTTATTTGATGAACTTAGGTACTAAATTAGTATCACAACCTAGGGAATATTCCAAGAAAAAAATGTCCCCCGCCTTCTGCCGTGTGATTATCAAAGAAAACTTACAACACGGAGAGCGTAAGAATCTTAATAACCAACCACGAACAGTGCAGAGAACATTTACAAGGATTCTCGCAATGGATATGCCAAAATTCCATGTTGGCTCAAGCCTCATGGCCAGTTCAAACAAAAAGAGCATAGAGTGTTTGTTAACAGGGGTTTAAAAAATCGGACACCTGAATCAGGGTGAAATAAAGTTACCTTTACGCAAGCCAGGGAAGGTGCAAATGGAAATTGTAAACCGCAGTGGGCTTGCAGAAAGCACTGTTGGAAGCAGTCAGCCATCACAGGTCATTCATGGCTATTTTTCAGCTAATTCTCGCATGAGTTTTTTTCCTGCTTCAGATAACCGGCACCCACGGCGGGACATGACCACCTCTGCTGTTGCCATGGCTTTGTCCACATCGTAAAGGGGATTTTCGGGTAATCCACCCCAGGAAAAATTGGCCACAAATTTGGGCGGCATCACCCCCCCAAAAATATTACTGGCAAAACCCACGCATGTTCCGGTATTGAACAGCGTCCCGATAGCAGTTTTGGCGTGATCACCCAACAAAAGTCCCACAAAACGAAGCCCAGTATCCACCACTCCTGAACCCAGATCCACCCTTACATTTCCATAATTGTTCTTCAAGTCACTGTTAGTGGTCATAGCACCCAAATTGATCCATGATCCCAATACGGCATGGCCGATAAAACCATCGTGCTGTTTGTTTGCAAAATCTGAAAAAGTGCTCTCCCCAATTTCACCCGCCAGGCGGTTGCCTATGCCAAAACTGGATTCGCCATAAATGGTAGCACCTGCCTTTATTCTACTACCTGGGCCCACATAAAGTGGCCCTTCAAGATAGCAATGAGGCATCACGGTCACTCCGTGGTCCAGTATGATGGGGCCGTTGGTGGTGTCCAAGGCGGTGCCAACAGACAACTTGACGTCAGAACCAACCCAAAGATCATCGCTATTATCAGGAAACTGCTTGTGGATAGCAGGTATTGTGCTGCCTTGCACAAGAGAGGATTCTTTGAGCCAGAAAGCCTCTGTGTTATCGGTGCCCGGGAATATGCCGAAAGGACGGCGAGTATAGGTGCGACCATTGGACAAAAAGTCTATATCCTGAGCGAGGAGTTCCGAGGTGGCAGGAACAATATCCCAAATATAACCTAAGCCCTGCACTCTTCTCTCTTGAAGAGGGAGTTTGGGAAGGTTTTCCACTCCCCTCCAAGGGGCTTGGTCAGGAGTAATCGTAGAGTATTGCTCTTTCCAGAGATTCCAGGATGCTAACATTGTTTGGGATTGTTCAGGCGAAAGATCTGCTGCCACCAGGCCATGGTCATCCACACAGATGAAACCCGATTCTCCGGAGGCTCCTTCGAGCAGTTCAATAATTTCGGAAAATTTTGGTAAACACCGCCCATTGAGCCAGAGGTAGCGGTTTTGCGAGTCCAGTTCCTGGAGGCAACCTTCCGGGTTGATATCCCACCCTTCACAAGTGTGCAAGGACCCCAAACTGTTGCGGCACAGTAAGGTCCCTTTTTTATCCTGGTTGCAAAGGTTTTTGCCAGCCAGCTCTACCCTTTCCCTCAAATTAAACATACCCATGCGAATCTCGTAAGTAGGCACACTGAGGGCCAAAGGCCGGAAATTTTCCAGGGAATGATCTTCAAAGATTACAACAGAGCGAATCACAGGAATATCCTTCAATTGGGAGAACCTCAAACAAGAGCTTGAGAGGTATTGTAACGTTTTTAGCTGGCCAATCAACCGGAAGGTTGGACTCATATTGGTTATTTCTACTCAAAACCCGGCTTTTCGGCAAAAAACATATACTTTCCATGATTTACGGTATTAAAAGGTGATCATCAGGGTGGCATCTGATATAATATAGAAAAGCATAACCCCTTTAAAATTCTAGGAGCTATCCATGGTTCGCCTTATTTCCTTGCTTTCCCTTGCCATCATCATCGCAGGGGTGGTACCAGCCTCAAGTCAAGACTTATGGGACACAGACCACCTGGAAGTGCTAATCCCTCAGGCTGAAGGTTCTCTGGAAAAGATGCGTTTTGCCGACCAAAAATACGTTTTGCCATCATTGGATCTCAGGGATAACCCTCCCGTTGGTCCCGTTAGGAACTGTGCTGAATGGGAACCCACTTCGGGTGTGATGGTGCGTTATCCCCTGGGTCTTCCCTACAGCCTTTTGCGTGACTTTGATGACCAGGTGACCATCCACGTTGTGGTCTCCAGCGGTTACCAATCGACTGCCCAAAACAACCTGGCTTCCAATGGTGTGGACATGGATAAAGTGGAATTTTTGGTGCGCAGCAATGATTCCATTTGGACACGCGACTATGGTCCCTGGTTCATTTTTAATGGTGAAGATAATCTGGGCATTGTCAACCACACGTACAACCGCCCTTACCGCCCCAACGACAATCTGGTCCCCTACTATTTTGGATTGCAACAGGATTTGCCTGTTTATAGTCACTCCATGTACCACACTGGTGGCAATTACATGACCGACGGAGCCCACATCAGTTCATCCACCCAACTGGTGTATAACGAAGCAGCCGACGACAACGGAATGACCTCCGCTGAAGTGGATGCTTTAATGAACGAATATTACGGCATGGAAAATTATGCTGTGCTGGATTACATCGAATCCGGTGGCATCCATCATATTGACACTTGGGCTAAATTCCTTGATGAAGAAACTGTTTTGGTGAAGGAAGTTTGGCCTTCTCATCACACTTACCAGGCCCTGGAGCAGCGGGCTGTTTTATTAGCTTCTCTCACTGCCAGTACCGGCCGGCCTTATCAGGTTCACCGTGTCTATTGTTATTCCATCAGCGGCGGTTCTCCCGCCTCTTACACCAATAGCATCATTTTGAATAACCACATTTATGTGCCCTTCTTTGGAAATACCACCTATGACGAGGCGGCCCTCGAGACCTATCGCACAGCCGCTCCAGGTTATGAAGTATCAGGTTATTATTACAGTGGTTTCCTGAGCGATGACGCTCTGCATTGCCGTACCAAAGGCATCATGGACGAGGGAATGTTACGGGTGGGACACATTCCTTTGCGAGATGATCAGGAAGGCCCAGCTTTAGTCCAAACAGAAATCAAGGCCCATAGTGGATCCCTCATTTCTGAAGCCATAATCAACTACCGCCACAACGAGGGACAGTGGTACACCGCGGCATTGTTAGAAGATCAACAGGGCCAATATAGTGCTGAAATTCCGGCCCCTGCCGAAGCTTCCATCTGCGAGTATTATATTTCAGTTTCTGATGAAAGTGGACGCTCAGCAGGCATGCCGCGAACCCAACCTGAAGCCACATATTTGTTCAACCACCAGGCCAGTCTGAGTTCGGCGCCCACAGGCGGCCTTCCCATGGCAGCTCAGTTGAATGGAAATTTCCCCAACCCGTTCAACCCTTCCACCACCTTCAACTTCACCCTTGCCTTTGAGGATGAAGCAGAACTTTCTATCCTGGATGCCAGAGGGCATCTGGTCAGAGTGTTGGCCAGTGGTGTCCACGGGGCCGGAGATCACTCAGTACAATGGGATGGTAAGGACGCCAATGGGAGAAACCTTCCCTCCGGTGTTTATCTGTACCAACTTCGTGCGGCAGGTTTGCAGTACACTAAAACGGCTACTCTTATAAAGTAACCCTCTTTTAACCGGTTTGGCTCTCCAGGAGGGCCAAGCCTGTTAATTTTAGTCGACTCTATTCAATCAACCTTCCATATCGCTTCTTTTTAAATATTTTTTTTCCTAGGAGACCTCTATGGTTTCGATTTGTTATTGTTGTACACCAACAAGTTAAGTATTAGATCATTGTAATTTTGAGAACAGACATCAATACCATTCGAGTCAATTTAGTCAGACTTCCAGCCCCCCTCTTCTGTGACTTGACTATGACAACCCTAGTCTGTTAGTTTCGCTTTTCAAATATCGTCGTAAAGACAGTCGCGATAATACGCAGATAATAGTCGAGGAAGTGTATTACCAATTAATCAGCCGGATTCCGGCAGGAGGCCTTCATGTTCCGTTCACCTTTAGTTCGCACAATTTTTCTAACGAGCCTTGTCCTCTTGGTTGCCAGCTTTGCTTTTGGCGAAGAAGAAGTGGCCAAAGAGAAGACATGGGATGGCAAAGATCTCTTCAAAAACCATTGTAAAACATGTCACACAGCTGATGCTGACGCCGGTGAATACACCCCCATGACTTTGATTGAAGAACAATGGGAAGAATTTTTTGATGAGCTTTGGGTGGAAACACACCAGGAAGTGGTTTGCCCCAAAGATGAGAAAAAAACCGTCACCGACATGTGGAACGACGAAATGCTCAAAGCGGTGAGGAAATTTTGCATGGACCACGCGGCTGATAGCGAACAGCCCATGACTTGCGGATAACCGATTCGAATGCTTCGAAACGGATGAACATTTTCCCCTGGAAGGGTAAAGAAATGAAAAGAACTTTATTGGCTATTTTGACCATCGTGGTCATGATTTCTCTCGTCAGTGGCGCCTTCGCCAAAACAACGGAAGAAAAAGTTAAAGAGCTGCGCAAAAAAGTGCAAAAGTTGGAAGTGAACGATAAAAAAGACGCCATCCAGTGGGGTGGAGATTTGCGCATTGAGGCCCACAACATCACCGGCGAAGTGCCTGATTATTTTGATGGTATGAAACTGCAGCAGTTGATGACCAGTTCCATGTTCATGCAGGGCCACCCTGACTTTCCCGCCAGTGGTATGAACCCCATGGACCCTGTGGATATTAGCAATTTTATCCAGGCCAATTACTCCGATTATCTGTACTTCGCAAATAACCTGACCTTTGCTCAGCTCAAAGGCGCGGTGGGCATGATGACCCCCGAACAACTGAATGGTTTTATGGGAGCTTTGGTTCCTTACACCTTCACTGAAGGGTATAAAACCGATAACGACATCCTCTACACCACACGTTTGCGCCTGAACATGGATGCCAAGGTTTCCTCAAATGTGAGTTTCACTGGCCGTTTGAGCATGTACAAACCTTGGGGAGCAAGCACCGGCACAGGAGTTTTCAACGGACAGGCCAATACCATGGCCATGGATGTCAGTACTCCTGGAGTTCCCGGTGATGAAACTCTCAAGGTGGAACGCGCATATTTCACATGGAAGAATATGGGCGGAACCCCCACCTATCTGAGTCTTGGACGCCGCCCCAGCACTGGTGGTCCTCCACTGCATTATCGGCATGACGAAATGCGCTCTGGCACTCCCATGGGGACCGTCATCGACTTCCAATTTGATGGCGCCACCTTGGGCTACAGCTTTGGTGAATACACAACAGTGCGGGCCTGTTATGGCCTGGGTTACGAAAGCCAATACGGCAACGGCACCATGCAGGCCGATATGTTGAAAGATGCCTCCTTCTTCGGTTTCAACATCGATGCCTACAACAGTGAATCAATGCAAATTCAAACCACTGTCGCCCGTGCTTTCAATGTCACCGACGGCTTTAATGGCTACGTGATTATGCCCAATGATCCAGTCACCGGCAACCCCATGCCCGGCCCTATCGTGACCCGATATTCTCCTTCGGCCAACCTGGGTGAAATCGACTTGGCGAGTATTCTGCTGGCTCGTCGTGATGGTCCCATTGATTGGTTCGTGACCGGGTCCTGGATGAAGACCAACCCTGAAGATGTGACCACTCCCTTCGGTGGTCTCATGTCCGACCCCTTCACCTCCCCCGAAGAACAAAATGGTTCCATGTATTACATCGGTGCCCGGTACAACCTCAGTAATAACAAGACGAAAATTGGTCTTGAGTGGAATAGGGGTTCGGAATATTGGTTCAACTTTGCTCCTGCCCAGGATGATCTCATTGCTCCTAAAACCAGCACCCGTGGTACCGTCATTGAGGGTTATGTGACCCACCGAGTGAGCAGGAACTTTGTGCTGAAACTGGGATACATCAACTACAACTACGATTACTCCGGCTCCGGCTGGCATATTGGTGCTCCCAAGGATCTTGCCGAAACGTCGGTTCTTGGTTACCCCACCTACTCCAAGGCGGGCAAAATTTCTTTGGGCTTCAGTGCCAGGTTCTAGAAGGGGATTTTAATGAGAATATCAGCAGCCATAATGTTGGCGCTGGTGATCGTGACAGCTTGGTCGGGGGATTCCTCGGCCAAGCGTCGCTTTTATCCGCATCAGGAATATTTCGACACTTACGAAGGCACCGAAACGTGCCTTTTCTGTCATGAAGAAGAGGCAACCACCTTCTTCCATTCCCAACACTATCAGTGGTTGGGTGATGCCCCTCAAGTTGTCAACGCCGACAACGAGAAGTTGGGCAAACTGAATACGATGAATGATTTTTGCACCAGTCCTGGTCCCAGCTGGATTGGCAACGCCGTAAATTCTGATGGTAAAGTCATAGCCCAGGGATGTTCCAAATGTCATGCGGGTTTGGGTAAAATGCCTTCTCCCATTTTAAGTAAAGAACAACTGGAAAATATCGATTGCCTGATTTGTCATGCCTCGGGTTACCGGCGCGATGCCTACCAGGATGAAGATGGACAGTGGGAATGGAAACCCATCCTTTGGAAAAACCAAAGAGGCATGGATTCCATCTCTAAACGCATCAGCTTGCCCAAACGCAAAATGTGTTTACGCTGCCATGCGGGAGCCGGCGGTGGGCAAAACTATAAACGGGGAGATATCGAATACGAACTGGCGGATTGCAGTCCTGATTTCGATGTGCACATGGCCACCGAAGGCAACAATATGCAGTGTGTGGATTGCCACGCGGGCAACGACCACCGAGTGCGAGGACGGGGCAGCGATCTGGCTGGCACCGACAGTCCAGACAATCTTCTGTTTTGCACCAGCTGTCATGAAGAACAACCACACAATGTGCCGGCCCTCGATTATCATACGGAAAAGGTTTACTGCACCGTGTGTCATATCACAGAATTTGCCAAAACTGACAAAACTGATATGAAACGGGATTGGTCCACCCCTCAGCGACACGAAGAAGCCAACAAATATTCGGCAACCATCACCTTTGGCCAAAATGTCACCCCGGTTTATGCCTGGTATAACGGCACCACCAGAGTGATGAAAATGGGTGAAAAAGTAGAATACAACGATGATGGATCCATCACCATGATGGATCCCCAAGGAAACCGTAAGGACAAGAAGTCCAAACTTCATGCTTTCAAATTGCATGAAGCGGTCTTGCCTGTTTTAAGAGAGGAACAGTGGTTGATTCCTCTGGCTGTGGATGAATTCTTTGTGGATGGCGATATCGTAAAAGCAGTGAATGAAGGCAGCGCCTCTGCATATGGCAACCATCATCCTGATTATGAATGGGTCAAAACCAAACGCTACATGGGCATTTACCATGAAGTGAGGCCGGCTGATCAGGCCTTGCAGTGTCTGGATTGTCACAGTGATGGCGGACGCTTAAATTGGAAAGAGTTGGGTTATAAGAAAGACCCGATTCTGGATTCCTTGAAATAAGATTCCAAGGGCATACAAAAAAAACCGGGAGTGGGCTTTACCACTCCCGGTTTTAATTTCATAACTACTTTTTCCACCAACCAAGAGTGATGAAATACATTCCGCGCTTGAAGGGCTCCAGACTCGAGTACATGACTGGTACAACCACCAAGGTCAGGAAAGTGGCCACAGCCAATCCCCAGATCACAGCCACTCCCATGGGACCCCAGTATAAACTAGAATCGCTGCCAACGATGAGAATTTTTCCAAATTCTGCTCGGAAAATGGCCCCAAAGTCGATAGACATTCCGGTCGTCAAAGGTATCAATCCCAAAATGGTTGTCACCGCTGTGAGGATCACCGGGCGGAATCGTCTTTCCCCGGCCATCACGATGGCCTCAACCTTATCCATACCCCGCGCCCGCAACTGAATAATGTAATCCAGCAAAACAATGGCGTTATTGACCACGATACCGGCAAGGGAAACAACCCCCACTCCGGTCATAATGATGCCAAACGGTGTTCCCGTAACCATCAATCCCGCCATCACCCCCATCAGGGAAAGCACCACACTGGAAATGATGACCAGGGGCACGGTGATCGAACTGAACTGGCTCACAAGAACCACAAAAATCAACATAATGGCAATGCTGAAGGCTTCACTAAGGAATGCGGCAGACTCCTCTTCATCTTCACTTTTTCCGGTGTAGGTCATGGAGTAGCCGGCGGGCATAGGCAAGTCAGCCAACATCTCCTGAACCTGAGCCAGCATGGCTTTTTCGTTTTGTCCACTGACAACGTCAGCGGTCACAGTCACCACACGGCGGGCATCGATACGGTGCACCGCTGCCAGCCCAGTGCCATATTCCACTTCCGCAAATGCAGAGACGGGAATTGTGCTGCCTTCGAAAAATACCGTGGCATTTTCGAGATCCTCCACTTTTCCGCGAAAATCTTTGCCATACCGCACAGTGATGTCGTATTCGTCTTCTCCCTTGCGGAATTTTGCCGTTTCAGCACCATGCAAAGCGGTGCGTAAAGTGCCGGCAATGTCAAAAGTGCGCAGACCAAATCGTCCCGCCTTTTCTACATCCGATAGGACTCTGAGTTCAGGGAGGTCGTGATCATAATTATCATCGATATCCACCAAACCCTGCAGGTTGCGAATGCGCTCCTGAATGAGACCAGCCACTTCTCCCAGCACATCAAAATCATCACCAGAAATTTCAATGTTGATGGGTTTCGCGGTGGGAGGCCCTTCCTCTTGTTTTTCAACAGTGATTTTAGCCCCGGTCAATCCTGCCACTTTATCCCGGAGAACTTCCAGGGTTTGACTGGAGGAAGTGCCCCGTTCAAGAAGGTCCACAAATTCCATAGTGACTGTGGCCTGATGAGATGGCGGGTGTCCAGACCCCAATTGGTCAGCAAACGAAGCGCCAACTACAGTGTTGTAAGCTTTCAGATCCGAGATTTCACCAACTTCTTTTTCCACAATTTCGGCAAAGTGGTCGGTGGCCTCAATGCGGGTGCCACTGGGTGCTGCAATATTCACAGCTGCAATTTGGGGCTCAGTTTCCGGAAAAAGCTCCACACCGTGATTGAAATATTTGAACATCACACCTGTGGCTATTAGCAAAATATTGATGCCAATCAAAACTACAACCCGGTGATTCAAGGCCCAGGTAAGAACAGGGCGGTAAGTGCCCAATCCGAAGCGGATGAGCCGGTCACCAAGCAATTCATTTCCTTTACCGGATTTGGGCACTGGCATGAACCGGGCACAAAGAACCGGGTTGAAAATCAAGGCCACCAGAAGGGAGCTGAGCAAAGTAATGATCACCGTGATTGGCAGATACTTCATGAACTCACCCATGATGCCGGGCCACAAGATCATAGGACCAAAAGCGCAAACGGTGGTCAATGTGGAAGCAATCACGGCTCCCGCCACTTGGCTTGTGCCGTACGCCGCCGCCTCATTGGCACCTTTACCCTGGCCGCGATGGCGGAAAATGTTTTCCACAATCACGATGGCGTTGTCCACCAGCATACCCAAGGCCAGAATCAGACTGAAGAGAACCACCATGTTCAAGGTGATCCCCATGGCCTTAAGGACCACGAAGGTGATGAGCATGGAAAAGGGAATGGCTGCGCCCACGAAAATGGCATTGCGCACGCCAAAGAAAGAAAGCAGGACCAAAACCACCAGCATCAAGCCACTGAGGATATTGTTTTCAAGTTCTGTCACCATGTTGCGAATTTGTATGGATTGATCGGCCACAATTGCAACGTTCACGCCATCAGGAAAATTCGTTTTTTCCTGTTCAATGATGATGCGAACTTTTTCAGCAATTTTGATGATGTTTTCGCCACTGCGCTTTTTAACCAGCAAAGTCACGGCATCCACACCACCAACCCGGCTGATGGTCTCACGATCTTTCATGCCAAAAGTAACCGTGGCCACATCCCGCAGGAACACCGGAGGATCAATGCCCGGATTAACCACAAAGTCTAAAATCTCCTCAGGAGCATCCACTTCTCCGGGCACTCGCACCTGATAGTCGTACATTCCCAAAGACAGCTTGCCACCGGGAATGGTCATGTTTTGCAAGGCCACGGCATCTTGTACATCCACCAGAGACAGGTTGTAATAGACCAGCTTCTCCGGATCTACTTCCACCTTCACTTCATTCTCGATGCCCCCAATCAAATCAACCGAAAGGATGCCTGGAATTTGTTCCAGATCTTCCTGCAGGTCCTCGCCCAATTCCTTTAAAAGGAAAAGATCGATTTCGCCGGATAAGTTCACCTGCATAACCGGGAACAGATCTGAGGCGCTGATTTCCTGGACTACAAGATCATTGCGAGGATCGGTGGGCAAATCAGGTTTGGCCAATTCCACCCGGTCGCGAACCGATTGCAGGGCATCACTGATATCCACCGATGAATCGAATTCCAAGCTGATGACAGAAATGCCATAAGCGGACATGCTCTTCATTTCCTTGAGATCTTCCACACCCTTGAGCTGCTGCTCAAGTTTACGCGTCACAAGGTTCTCCATATCTTCGGGACTTGTGCCTGCGTAAGGGGCGGCCACGGAGACAAAAGGAATCTTCACATCGGGAGAGCTTTCCCGGGGTAAACCGATATACGCCTGCACACCGATCACGACAATGATGAACATGAAAGCAAAAATCATCGGATAACGTGTGATCGCACCTGAGGTAAGTTTCATCCCTCACCCTCCGTGGTTGCTGACTCCTGCAAAAGCACGGCGGAATCTTCTACCATCATGCCGTCACTTCTGGGAGAGATTTCGGTGATTTTAACCAGGCTGCTATCGCGCAGAGAACGGTGGCCTCTGACCACCAGGTTGTCCCCTGCCTTAAGACCGCCATCCACAGTCACCATGGAACCTTGATCGGCCCCCAGATTGATGATTCGTTGGAAAGCTCTGTCCCCCTCCACAACAAAAACGCTGGTTCCCCGACCATTGTGCATGACCGCATCACGAGGAATGCTAAGGACTCCATCCAATACATTCTTGGCAATTTTTGCCCGGCCGATGACACCACTGCGGAGCTTTCCTTCACCATTGGCAATTTCCAATTCCATTTTGAATTTGCCCGTCATACGATCTGCTTCCAGCCCGACCCAGGTTACGGTTCCCAAAACCACACTGCTGTTTCCCCCCATTTTTAGTTGGGCCGTGGTGCCTACCCTGACCCAGGACACCTCCTGATCCGTGAGGTAGGCTTCCAACTTCAAGGTGGATGGATCAATGATGCGAACTACCCTTTGGCCAGGAGTCACCAGTTGGCCTAATTCCACATATCGTTCCACGATTACACCGGCAAAAGGAGCCCGGATAGCCGATCGATTAAAGCGCTCTTTGCTGATGGCGGCTGCGGATTTAGCCTGCTCGAAAAGGCTCTCAGCATTGAGCAGTTCCATGCGGCTAACTTTGCCTGCTTTGTTCAATTTTCGAACTTTGTCTACGTTGTAACTCTGGGCTTCCAGATTGGCTGCGGACGATTCCATATCGGCTGCCAGAATTGCGCGGTCCAGCTGGACGATGACATCACCCTGGACCACCGTTTGTCCTTTGCTGGCGGCCAATTTCAGTACTGTACCCGACTCTTCCGCGCTAAGGACTGTTCCGCGTACGGGAGCCACAGGCCCTGAAATTTCAAAATATTCCGTCAGTTGGCTGGGTGAAAGCTCTACGACCCGGACATTGCGAGGCACTTCAGGCGTGGGCGCACTTTCGGGTTCATCATTACATCCGCTTACCACAAAAGCCAAACCGATGATGACCAAACTCAGTCCCCGGTATGCATTCAAATAGTCGATCATTTTTCCAAAGAACTTCATGGGGTAACCTCCGTCACCAAACCGGGAATAGCTTTAAAGGGCAAAAGGGGAGAAAAGCCAAGGGCGCGTTTCATGGATGCCGACAGGGCCAGAACCTCATGCCGGGCGTCAATAACATTGCTGCGGGCTTCGGCTCTGTTCGATTCTGAAACCAAAACATCAAGGTAATTGATTTTACCCATTTCCAGCATGAGCAAACTTTCTTCCAGAACGTCTTCGCTGCGTTTTTGATTCAATTCCACGGCCGTTAGAACATCACGCGCCAAGCGGAGGTTTGCCAGAAGTTCCAGCATTTCCACCTGAACCAGCCGCCGGTTGCCAGTTTGCTCAGCTTCCGTGCGGCGAATCATGGCATCGCTTTCTGCCACCAGTCCCCGATTGAGCAAGCCGTCGAAAACAGGAATGTTCAAGGCGACTGCGGCGCTCCATGAATCGTGGCCGTCCACAAAAATCTCATCGGCTTGGGTGCCGATAAATCCATAAGAACTGGCCACCGTTAGATAAGGTAGGTTTTCGGCATTCTGAGCTTTGCGATTGCTGCGCATGATGTCCGTCAGCACATCCACAGAGACCAATTCGGGACGTTTTTGAGCCAGGTCCAAAGCAACCTTGTCATCCAAATTATCCGTTTCAACCAACTGAGCGTTGGCTACCGAAAGAGGCGATCCGGGAGAACGTCCCATAAGAGCGTTCAGCCTGGCTCCTCTATTCACGAGATCTGCTTCGGCGATGTTCAATTGAGGCCGAATATTAGCCAGTGAGACAGCCGCCTGGAGAGTGTCCAGCCGGGTGGCCATGCCCAGATCGTAACGCATCCTCATGATGTCCAGCAATTCGGTCTGGTTCTTTAACTGAGCACGAACGGCCTGGATTTTTTCCGCTGATTTTATAATGGTGAAATACGCAACCATGGTCTGTTCAGTGGTGCTGTTCTCCATGGTCATTTCGTTCAAATTTTGGCGTTCCAGGCCCAATCTGGCTGCACCTGTTGCTCCGGCAATTTTAATGGGATTGATATTCCACAGTAGATTCAAATTGGCCCGCATAAATGTTTGGGCCGCAATATCTGAGGCCGGGGGAATCAGGGAACCAAAACCTGTGAGCCACTCATTGAACCAATCGGGCGAACCAGCCGGCGGCGCCATCCCTCCATCACTTCCACCAAAAGTGGAATCCAGGGCCATGGAAGGATTTCTGGAACGAGTCCAGTCTCCTACCAGATCCAGGGTGGGCAGCCCCGTGCTCAGGGCTTGCTTCATTTGGCCTTCCAGTTCACCCATGCGCAACCGTTCGGCCTGGAGGGAATCATTGGCTAGCAGCGCCTGCTGGACACAATCTTCAATGCCCATAACCGTATCTGAAGTGGATCTGGCGTGAATCACAGGCCCTACTTCTTCAGCCTTGGTAAAGATCGGTGTATTGTCCGTTTGTGCTTGAACCATTGTTGGCTGAGTCACAAGCAAAAATCCTATGATTAAACACAGAAAATTAGTTTTTTCTTTTAGAAGAAAGTGAGAGGATTCAAACATTTCCATCTTCTTCCTTTGTTGTGGGTTTTGAGTTGTTCCAATGGCATAGTGTGCCCAGAACTATTTTATTCTGCGGGCTACGGTTTGTTCTTTGTTGTGCATCACGCACAATGGTTTCACCGACTTCTTCCAATAAAATTCGACCTTCTTCGCGAGACTGGTCTGCTCCACCGCCTATACAGATTTCGGTCGCCAGACCGTGGGTAAAAATGGCCATTTTTTTCAATACGATAATCCGTTCGGTGAGCTCAAAATCGGCGAATTCTTCCATGGTGCTCATCTCATCCAAAAGCAATTCCATGATTTTGAAGCCATGATCATTTTGAAGGCTTTTTACGAGAAACAGCGCCTCATACCATCGGGGGTGATCCCAGGCAAAATCCAGGATTCCGAGGCCAATGTTCAAAAAGGGCTGAGCTGAATTGACCAATTCTGTAGCTTCGAAAACTCTCTTCATGGCTTCATCACCAATGGCTAATTCCAGTTCCTCCATGTTACTAAAATTACTGTAAACGGGCGCAGTGGAAGAACCCAGTTCTTCAGCCACATTGCGGGCGGTAAGGTGCTCTCGCCCCATTTTGTCAACGAGGCGGAAACCAGCCTGGATAATATCATCACGTGAAAATGCAGATTTTCGGGCCATCATTAACCACCAAAGAATTAGGAGATGCCAATTACTTCGTTATGCGTAACGTCTGTTATATAACAAATGTTTCAAAACAAACCACAAAAATTTAAATATTTCTAATAATCTTTAAATAACCAGCAAAACACCAATGATGGAAAAAATAGCGGCAAGGGCTTTTCGAGGCCCAAATGGTTCTTTTAGCAGCAAAGTGGCCAATAACAGGATGTAAATAGTGCTACTTTGATTCAGAATGGCTGCTTTACCCGCCGGGATCATTTTCATCCCCGCAATCCATAAAATCAGAGCGCCATACGAACCTAAAACTGTACCGGGCAGACTATACTTCCAAGATGGACTGGGAATAAAGACCTGCCATGTTTTTTTGCGATCTTTGCGAATCAAAGAAACCGGAATAAGTGCCAGCAATGAGCCAAATTGTCTGACGGAAGTAGCCCATATGACATTGGCTCCAGGAAGCACTTGCTTAGCCAAGACAATGCCAAAGCCCAAGAATGCCATGCCCGTCACACCCAAAGCAATACCCACCACCAATTGGCGCCTGCTAGTACCAACCGGGGGGCTGACCCGAGTGGCAATGATAAGTCCGGTCACCAGCAACCCCATGCCCAACAATTGAACAGGCGTCACCCTTTCTCCTAAGATGAAGTAGGCAAAGATCAAGACTGAAGGGGAATAAAATGAATCCACAATGGCATTGATGCCCGCCCCCACACTGTTCAAACTCATGTGGAACAGAGTATCGGCAATGGCAATGGCCACAACCCCGCTGGCCATCAAAATCAGATAGTCCTGAAGGGGCGCCTGCCCCAAGAGAGGAATTTTGAGGAAGATCATGGTGATGATAAACATCACACTGGAAATCACCACACGAAATAGATTCAGGGCCAGGGGTGATACCGTGGTTCCAGATTTTCGAAAAAGAACCACTGCAAAGGCCCAGACAAGGCCACATGCCAACGCGAAAAATTCACCCAAAATCAAAGCTCCGGATTCTCAAAAGATGACAACGAAGGATTATCTGGACTAATATTAGGGAAGGTTAGAAAGACACGGCAACCTTTTCCCAGATGGGAATCAACCAACATTCGGCCACGAACAGAACGCATTCTTTCCCGAATGCTGAAGAGCCCAAAGCCTCCGCTGGGATCGTTCTGACCACTGCGATCACGAGATTCCGTGACATTAAAGCCTTTGCCTGGATCCTCCACCAAAACAGTCAGATAGCCATCCACATGATTGACCACGATGGCGCAGCTTTCAGCTCCACTGTGTTTGCGAATGTTGGCCAATAGCTCACGAACAGATTGGAAAGCCATGGTCCGGATATCTTCATGCAACTCGGGGCCACTGCCATCGACGGACACACTGCAGGCAATGCCCGTGCGTTCGCTAAAGGAATGCCCCAACCAACTGAGGGCCGCCTCCAGCCCCACTTCATGCAGAACCGGGGGGAAAAGTTCAAAACTTAGACTGCGGGCTTGCCCCATTGTCTCATCAATAATGGTTAAAGTTTCTGCCACCATTTCGGTGATCTTTTTGGCGTTCTGGGGGAACTTGAACATGGTGACCTTGGCCCGGATACCAAAAAGCTGCTGGGCCAAACCATCATGAATGGCAGAGGCCAGTTCTTTGCGCTGCCTGTCCTCCACCAGAGAAAGCTGGGAACTCAGAGAACGCAACCGGCTCTGGTAATCCAAAAGCTTTTTCTCAGCCATTTTATTATGAGTGATGTCTTTGACCACTGAAAAGACGACTTCCCGGTCAGGGTAAGGAAAAGAGCTCCAACTGAGCCAAAGGTAACTGCCATTGCGACAGCGAAAGCGCATATCCAATTCTTCAATGGGCTGGCCATTAAAAATGGATTCGAAGGCGTCGTTGGTCAGTTCCTGATCATCGGGGTGCACAAAGAAAAGCAAAGGACGATCCATAAGGTCATCACGCGACCAACCCAAAACCCTCACCCAGGCTGGGTTCACCTGTTGCAATAGACCGTTGAAGCCCCAAACGGCAAGCATATCAATGGAAAGATTGAACAACCGATCCCGCTCTTCTTCGGCAATGATCCGAGCAGAAACATCTGAAAAGCTACCCACCATGCGGAGAACTTTTCCCGCCTCGTTCCTGGTGGCTACAACCCTTGAGTTTACCCAATGGTATTTTTGATCAGCAAATAAAATCCTAGATTCGACGGTAAATTCATCAATTTGGCCTGAAATAATTTTTTCGATTTTTTGCAGAACCTCTTGAGCCTCATCCGGATGAATATTATCAAAAACGAATTGGGGATCTTTGGGAATCGTTTCCTTGGAATATCCAGTCACTTCCAAGGCCAGATCGGAGGCAATAAAAAGACCTTCAATGAGGTTCCATTCCCAGATGGCCGCCCCAACATCATTGATACTGTCGCGGTGCCGATCTTCCATTCCCTGGCGTTGCATTGCAGGAGTGGTCTGCTGGAGTTCCATGGCTAGAAGTTCGGCTTTGAGTTTTCTTTTTCTGCAGATGATCAAAGCCACTGCAGTGACAATGACCACTCCCAGTAAAATCAAAATTATGGTGCCTGACATTTAACCTATTCCTTTTCACTGGGAAGCATGGCCTGCCGAACCATTTTGCCAACCTGGATAGTCAAAACCACAAAAAACAGAATTCCTACGGACAGCAGGATCAATTCCATACGGTTGCCCATGGCTCCTTCTTTTCCCGAACTGCCGGCCTTTCCAGCCAGAGCACCCACCCAAACCTGGGCTGTCATGCTGGGCAGAATGACCAGAATTCCCAAAAGATAAGCGGATAAATGACTTTTTCCTACAGCCAATGCATAGGAAGCCAGCCCGAAATTAAATGGCGACAACCGGGTCAGAATGTTCAACCGAACAGCCTGGTCAGAGGCGATGTTTTCGATGGCTTGCAGTCGGGGATTTTTTTGAACCCAGTTTTGGACAAACCCCCTGAGCAGGCCGCGCCCCAAGAAGAACATCAGGGTGCCGGAAACAATCCCGGAAGGGTAGATTAGCAGGAGGCCGAACCAAGGGCCATAAAGAGCACCGGCGGTGAACCCGAGCAGGGAAACCGGGAAACAGAGGGTGGTCAGGACGACGAAGATGAGCATGAAGAGCAGGAACCCAGTGGAACCGTTATCGGAGACCAGTTGCTCCATTTGGGGCCACCATTGGCGGCCGTTGATAGCCAGGATCACAATAGCTGATAGAAGAAAGACTGCTCCCAGCAGGCGCCATGGATTGGATGTGCGGAGAAAGGACATTGGGGATCCTGGGACTAGATGTTAATGGGGTGGTCTTTATGCTTAGAAGGTGCCATATGGGGCGGGAAGCGCCAAGGAATAAATCCTGGCCCTTTACGTCGTCTTAAGAGACGGACCAGATTACCGTCCTACGGACTGTGATGTATACTACCGGTCCAGAAACAAAGCCTTGATTCCATCCCAGGAACGTCCGGAATCAGTACTGACAGAACCGACGAGATTACTTACAGGACAGTCTTCAAGGCCAATGCTCAAAGAAGGTTGTGATCCGCCACCATACTCCAGGTACATGGGAATCATTGTATTATAGTCATCCCCAGCCAAATAAATGGGTGTCTGGTATGTATCGCCTTCCAGGGCATCAAAGCATAAGCCACCAGGCACCGTGGCCAAGACATCGAAGACAGCCAAAGTTACGGTTTCAGCAGTGGGCAGGGGATTACCCAATCCCACGACGAAATTATTGTTAGTCCCCACGTTGATGGTTTGGCCCATCAGGGTATAGCCGGCAATAAAGACGCCTTCATCGCAGAACATGGTGCCTTGCCAGCCGCCGATACCACCGGGGTTGCTGGGGTGCCTCAGGACAAGATAGACTGAAGTGACTTCCAGCAGGCCTTCGAGGTGGCAGTTATCTGTGGCTGCTTCGTCGAAGTATAATCCGAGGTCATTGCTGGCGGAAGATATTGGGGGTGTTAATGATATTAGGAGGAAAATGATGCCTAAATAAAGGGTGGCGCTTTTCATTTTAAGATCCTGCTGTTGGTGGAGATTATTGGCAGATCCATTTATCAACTCATTATGAATGATACCATTCTTTTGGGCTCGAGCGCAAGGAGGGTGAGAGTTTCAGAGAGGAATGAGATAAAGTAGAGGATTACTCTACACAAAAAGAGAGGACTCGCGATTAACGCAAGTCCTTTATTCTCTTCATTAATTTGGTGGAGCCAAGGAGGATCGAACTCCTGACCTCATGACTGCCAGTCATGCGCTCTCCCAGCTGAGCTATGGCCCCACCTGATTTGTGAGGGCCAAATATAGCAATAAAACATCTGGTGTCAAACATTTCTAATCTAATAGGTGCGGCTTGACTTTCGCTCCAACTCTGATTAAAATCTCCTCACAAGACTCACATCAGGTCCACCCTGATTGGGACTGCTACTCTGGTGCCGGAGTGGTGGAATTGGTAGACGCGCTGGACTCAAAATCCAGTATTCCTTGGAATGTGCGGGTTCAAGTCCCGCCTCCGGTACCATTTTTATCTCCCCCATTTTTCTTATCTTCCATTTTACGCCCCTGCTTATGCCCTGCGTTGGGCAGGCTTGGCCCTGATCTTGCTTTACTTTGGCATCAACTCAAAGTTTTCCCGATCCAAGGTGAGGCCATGCAGTCCAAAAATAATGACTCTTTCGTATCCCCCACTTTAAAAAATGCGTGGAAAGAGTTGCAGCAGCTAGCCCCCAAGGGAATCCTGAATTCCAAACAGATGACCCGCCGGCAAAGGGAACGCTTATCCACCGCAGGGTATCTCGACCCGATCATGCGCGGCTGGTACCGTTTAAAGACCCCTTCCGAAACAAACCCTACCACAGACTTCATCATGGAATTCCTGCCTGTTTATCTGGAAGAACGCTTGGGTGCCCGCTGGTGCCTCTCGGCCGAAAGCAGCTTAATCATTGCCACAGATCCTCACCATAACCCGGGACGCCTTGTGGTCATGGCTGAAATTGGCAGCACCACCGTGCATACATTTGAGAATGGATTACGCCTAACCATTTACCAGGACACCCAACAACTGCCCACCAGAATGGAAACAACCATTGGGTTCCGGATCATGCCTCTGGACACAGTCTTGGGCCGCATGACCAACACCCAATGGACAAGACAACGCCACCTTGTGGACCAGGTTTTGCCAACGGTGGCCCACTGGGAGCCCATCATCTGGCAATGGTTGAGTGAAGAGCGATACCAATCAGTCACCAGGCTGGGGGTTCGCCTGGCAGAACTAGGGCTAAAAACGGAATCTGACCTTGTCCAACAATGCCTCCAAGAGGAAGGCCTCAATCTTCCCACTGTAAAAACGACAAAGTCACAAATATTGGATTTCAAAGACCTCACAACCATTTGGGACATTTGGTCCCAAAAATTAGTTAATAATCAGTCCCACATACTGAATCCTGACAACAGTCTCATTAAAAGCCTCTCAGCCATTGAGCATTGTTTGGCCAAGGATGCCCAACACCACCTGTCCCTCAGTGGATTCACCATCCCCCGGGAGGCCATCATTCAATGGTTGGCCGGGCCAGAGCGGGCCGCTGATGCCCATGGTTGGCCAACACTCGATCCAGATGAAAGGCTCACGCCTCCAGATCAGACTGATACTTTACCCGGTGATATCGATCCCCAGGCCATGGTATCCATGCAAGGCTATCTGGAAGCACTCAGGATGGTCAAACGCAGCATTGTGCGCCTGATGGAAGGCAAAGATCTGGAACGGGTTTTACGTCAGGATATGCGAGGATGGCGCTTGGCACTCATGAGCCCCAGCGCCGAGGCAGGCTTGATCACTCGGCGCCAAGTTCTCCGGTATCGCACTACTGAATCTCCTGAAACAGAGATCCGAGCGACCATGGATACTTGGGTGGAGTTGGTGGCCAACTGCCCTGACGAATCCCAGCGGGGAATTTTGGCTTTTATGGCCATATTGCACATCAAACCCTGGGATCAAGGAAACCAACGCATGGCTTTTCTCTTACTCAATGCCCTTAACGCAGCCATAGGGTTGCCTTGGACCATTTTGAATCAAGACCAAATTCACGATTTCCAAAAGGCCATCACCCAATCCCTGAGCTTTGGCAATCCAGTACTCATGGCCCGCTTATTGGACACCCACAAAATCTCCTAAACCAGTCTTCAAAAAAAAGAGGGACGACCAGAATGGTCGCCCCCCGCCTTGTTCACCCGTTCAGGTAGAGATCTTGAACGCCTCCAAAATACTACCGAGCGGACATATAGGGGTAAGGATAATCCCGGGGTGGGTCAAACGTTTCCTTTACCGTCCGCGGACTGGTCCAGCGGATAAGGTTCAGGTAACTGCCCGCTTTATCGTTGGTACCACTGGCGCGACTGCCACCGAAGGGTTGCTGTCCCACCACGGCGCCGGTGGGCTTGTCGTTGATGTAGAAGTTACCGGCTGCACCCTCCAGCTCGTCCTTCATCTTGATCAGGGCCATGCGGTCCTGGGCAAAGATGGCGCCAGTCAGGGCGTATGCACTGCTGGTATCGCACAGGCGAAGAGTCTTCAGCAAATCCTTCTCTTCATAAACATAAACGGTCAGCACTGGGCCAAAGATTTCCTCGACCATGCTTTCGTAATGGGGATCCTTGGCTTCAATGACTGTGGGTTGGATGAAGAAGCCCTTGCTATCATCGCATCCGCCGCCAGCCAAAATAGTAGCCTTGCCCTTAGCTTTCTTGGCCCGATCGATATAACCCTTGATGCTATCAAAGGCGTTTTGATCAATGACGGCGCCCATGAAGTTCCGGAAGTCCGTCACGTCGCCCTGCTTGATGGTGGAAACCATCTCCACCAGTTCCTTTTTAACCTGTTTCCACAAGTTGGCAGGAACGTAGGCCCGGCTGGCAGCGCTGCATTTCTGTCCCTGGTATTCGAAAGATCCGCGGACCATGGCCGTCACCAGAGCAGTCACATCGGCACTGGGATGAGCGAAGATGAAATCTTTGCCACCGGTTTCCCCCACGATGCGTGGATAGCAATCGTAGTTGTGGATGTTGGTACCAATTTGTTTCCACATATTCTGGAAAACAGCGGTGCTGCCCGTAAAGTGGATGCCGGCCAAATCGCTGCTGGCCAAAACGGGGTTACCAATTTGTCCACCACTGCCAGGAATGAAGTTGATCACGCCATCAGGCATGCCAGCTTCCTGGAAAAGTTGCATCAAATAGTGGCCACTGAAAACAGAGCTGGAGGCAGGCTTCCAGACCACGGTATTGCCCATCAGAGCAGGAGCCGTAGGCAGGTTGCCGGCAATAGCCGTGAAGTTGAAAGGCGTGACCGCGAAGACAAAACCATCCAGAGGACGTTGCTCCAGCTGGTTCCAGACACCGGGCGAACTTTGAGGTTGTTCGGCCATGATCTGTTGGGCGTAGTGCACGTTGAAGCGCAAGAAATCGATGAGTTCGCAAGCAGAATCAATTTCAGCCTGCATGGGGTTTTTACCCTGCCCCAGCATGGTGGCGGCATTCAGCGTTTGGCGATAACGGCCGGCCAACAGTTCGGCGGCCTTCAGCATAATGGCTGCCCGGTGCTGGAAAGGAGTGGCTGCCCAGCCTTTTTTGGCTTTTTGGGCGGCTTTGATGGCCATTTTAACTTCTTTTTCCCCACCCTGGTGATACTGTCCCAGCACATGTTGGTGCTTTTGGGGTTGCACACAGTTGGCCAAATTTCCGGTGCGCACTTCTTCGCCACCAATGACCATAGGGATTTCGATTTTCTCGCCGGCCATCTTTTTCAGGGCGGCTTTCATTTCTGCTTTTTCAGGGGAACCGTGTGTATAGCCTTTAATGGGCTCATTCACCGGTGTGGGGATTTTGTAGATGGCATCGGACATGAGTGCTCCTCGGCGGTCAAACCGCAGATTGCAGGATCATTTCAGGAACGTTCGCAGCTGGAATAAAATTCAAGCCACCCTTGTGCTTTCAGGGACGATGGCAAAGATTAGCCTCCTTGGCAAGAAGATCATTGTTGAATTTGAACTTCCTGTTAAACTGTAGTTTGAAAAATAATCGGAGCCAGGAATAGACCTTCTGATGGCTCTTTGTTTTACCCGACCAAAACAAGGTGTGTAATATGACCCAGGCTCCTAAAAACCTGCAAACAATTGAGACCCATATCCTGGCTTTGCAAAGTATGCACCCCTCGGCCAGTGGCGACTTCACCGGCCTGCTGAGTGATATCACATTCGCCGCAAAAATCATTTCGCGAGAAGTTAATAAGGCCGGCCTCGTAGATATCCTGGGTGCCGCCGGTGGCGAGAATGTTCAGGGTGAAGTGATTCAAAAATTAGATGACTACGGCAACAATGTTTTCATGAAATGCCTGGGAACCCGCAACCAGGTCTGCATCATGGGCAGTGAAGAAATGGCTGATCCCGTTTTCATTGAACCCAGCAGTGGCACCGGCAATTACATTGTAGTTTTCGATCCTTTGGATGGCAGTTCCAACATTGACGCCAATGTCTCTGTGGGAACCATTTTTGGTATTTGGAAAAGGAAGTCCAGGCGGGACAAAGTTGGCATGGACGATCTTCTGCAGGCTGGTTGCGAACAAGTGGCCGCCGGATACATCATATACGGGTCCAGCACCATGTTTGTCTATACCGCTGGACATGGCGCCCATGGTTTCACTCTCGACCCCAGCATTGGAGAGTTCCTCCTCAGCCATGAGAATATCACCACCCCCTTCCTGGGCGACATCTACTCTGTGAATGAAGCCTATGAGCCCTCCTGGGAGCCGGCCGTCAAAGAAGTGGTTCGCCAGATGAAGTACGGCACTGGCACTGAAAGCAGCCGCACCGATGAGGCCACCGAAGGCGCAGGTAAAACATCTCGTTATATCGGTTCTCTAGTTGCTGATTTTCACCGTAACCTATTGTACGGCGGAGTTTACCTTTACCCTCCCACAAAGGGCAAACCAGAAGGCAAACTTCGCCTCATGTGTGAAGCCGCCCCCCTGGCAATGATCGCTGAAGCCGCTGGTGGATACGCCAGTGACGGCCGCCAAAACATCATGGACATCGTCCCCACTCATCTCCATATGAGGGTACCGCTTTATATCGGTAGCCGGGGTGATGTCATGCTTGTAGAAAAGATCATTGCTGACGCTAAAACCGGATTATAAAAAAAGGGCCAGGGAGAAATCCCTGGCCCTTTTTATATGAACGAATAGAAATCAGACTTCAGGATCCATCTGCTTCTGCAAACCTTTTTTCTCCACCACCAGGCCTAAAGCCATGTTGCCGCATTTGGGCCGGTGAGGACTGCCAGCAGGTATCAAAATGGATTCGCCCTGGCGCACCTCTTCTGTGCGGCCGTTGATCTCCACTTCAAGGCTACCTTCGAGAATATGCACAAACTCATCACTGTCGTGTGAGTGAACGATATAATCACCACTATAACGCACAATAAAGGCGTGATAAGAATCATCAATATCTGTGAGTTCGACAGGTCGGAAAACCTGCTTCAGGCCTCTGGCCATTTTCAAAGTGCTCATCTTAGCCAAGGTGGTACTCCTTCAAATCCTGCGTAACTATTGGTCGCTTTCTTCTTTTAACAAGGCCGCTTCAGCGCTGTCGGGAAATTGAGCCATCAATTTGCCACCGGTTTCCCAGGCTTCGTCCTGACGGTTCAACTCCAAGAGACAGGTGCGGCTTTTGTACAGGGCGGCCGGAGCAAATTCGGCTGCGGGATATGTCTCCAGCAGTTGTTCAAAATACCCCAGGGCTTCTTCCCATTTGCCTTCACCATAGGACATTTCGCCCAGCCAGTAAATGGTATCATCCACCACTTCACTTTGGGGGTACTTCTCCAGAAATTCCTGGAAACCCTGACGAGCCAAATCATTGTTGCCGCGGTTCCTGTCCAGCAATGCCATATCGTAAATGGCTTGTCCTTCTTCCACCAGTCCACTGTTGGCCCCTGGGCCCCCTGAAGGTGGCTTGTATTCACCCAGAGTGGCAATGCCGGCCCGGGTGGCCAGAAGGTCAACCCTGGCGGACAAATCTCGCATGTATTCGGCATTGTCATCCAGTTTGTTCATCAGCTGGTCGATTTTACTCGAAAGCTGTGAGAGACGACTGAGCCGCATAGCGCTGGATTCATCTCCGGCGTTGCGGTCCATGCGCAGCAATTCACCCAGAGCCTGAATTTCCTGAAGTTGCCTTTTGTTCTCGGCCTTCATCAAGGAAACTTCGTCATGGTTGTCCTGAACCGCCACTTCAATGCGGTCAAGCTGGGGAGCGCAACCGGTGCCACTGAGCACCGCGACCCCCAAAAGGGCCGCGGTCAGAAAGCAAAATCGTAAATGTGTTTGAGCTTTCATGAAACTCTAGCCTTACGGACGTTCGAAATGTGAACGTCGATTTTTGGCCCAGGAATCTTCGGTATGGCCACGAGAAAAAGGCTTGCTCTTGCCATAGGAGGTAGTGCGCAAGTTCTTTGCGGGAACACCGAGGCTGACCAGGTAATCACGAACAACCAAAGCCCGTTTTTCACCCAAGGCCATGTTGTATTCCACAGTACCGCGCTCATCACAGTGACCCGAGAGCATAATCACAACATCAGCCGTGCGCATGATCCGGGCATTGCTGGAAAGAATGCTCATGGCTTCGTTATCCAGGTCGTATTGGTCAAGGTCAAAGTAGACATCTTCGATGCCAAAATCGGCGGGCTCGAGGTTGGCATAATCAATGAGTGCTTCTGCAGGCACTTCAGGCACAACGGGTGCCTCTTCAACGATCTCTTCCACCTCGGGAACCACTTCGGTCACGGGGTCGGTTTCCACCTCAGCGTTTTTACTGCAACCAACGAAAAGCATTCCCACGGCCAGAATGGTGACCAGGGCTAAGAGGGTGCTGCGGTTGATCGATCGGAAGTTCATGCCTGACTACTCCTTGAAAACTTGTTATTCCTGCGATCTCTAATGAGACCAGGCAGGTGTGGTGTCCGGATCGGGACCGAACGTGAGTTGCCGAAAGATATCTTCAACAACATCGTAAACGAAAAGTTTGAAAACCCCTGTGCGATCCGAGGTGAAGACAATGTGCCTTCCGTCGGGAGCCCAGCTGGGATCTTCACAGTTCCCCCAAGCTCCATCGGTCAAAACCCTGCGGTTTTCTCCGCTGGCAGCCATCAGGACAATCTGGGTGGTGTTGCCTTCCCGGGTGGCATAAACAATGTTTTTGCCATCGGGAGACCAGTTGGCCGAGTCGTTATATCGTCCCTCAAAGGTGCGACGCCGACGCCCGGTACCTTCATCATCGATGATATATAACTGAGGAGTGCCTGTTCTGTCACTGGTAAAAACCAATTCCCGGCCGTTGGGGGCCCAACTGGGGCTGATTTCGATGCTTTTTGACACCGTCAACCGCTTGATGATCCGGCCCTCGGGAGAAATCCGGTAAATCTCTGGATTTCCACCCCTCGACAGTGACAATAGTAACTCATGTCCATCAGGATGCCAGTCCGCACCATAATTCAAACCGTCCAATTCGAGGATAGGCCGCACACTTCCGGTGCGAGTGTCCAGGCTATACAGTCCCTGGGTGCCTTCCCGATAACTGGTGAAGGCGATTTCGGTGCCATCTGGGGACCAACTGGGGCAAAGATTCAACGAGCGATTGGACGTTAGTTTTAACTCCCCCGCTCCGTCGTAATCCACCACATACATATCCGTACGGGCATCAGTTCCTCGGCAGAAGGCCACTTTGGTCATGGTGATGGCCGGGGCCTGGGAGATGTATTCAATCACCTGTTTGGAAAAGTGATGGGCCGTGGCCCTCATTTGGCTGGGCAACGGACGGTAGCGTTTGCTGAAAATCAATTGCCGGGAGGGCCAGGCCATGAAATTGAGATTGATGGTGGTGGGTGCGTCCTCGCCGGTAATTTCAGCGTCCCGCAATGGACCCTCCACCGTGCCTTCGATGGTGAAGAAGAAATCCAGGGTATCGCTCTGATCTTCAGATAGCCCTGTGCGAATCAAGCCGCTGTATATCAAATCATCGTTGATCACATCTTTAACCAACTCGGCTGAACCCACAGAAGTGGCGCCACCAGAGAGCACATCAAATTCAGTGACCAGAATATCCGTTTTCAGGAAGGCCGTTTTATTGATGACAGAGCCCACTTCAATCTGGCCGGGTACAGCTTGGCTGTGGGAACCCCAAAGAAGTAAAACTACTATAGGAAGCAGTAAAATTTTCTGAATTCTCATCGGTCAGCAGACTCCAGGTTAAAGGTCATGGTCACACCGAGGCTGTTGGCCCCAAAATCTCCAGGCAGTTGGGGTAGGCGGGTGGATTGCACGGCCCGCAGAGCTTCCCGGTCAAAAACACCAATGCCACTGCTGCGGGTAATAGTCACTTGAGAGACTGCCCCACTGCGCTGGATGGTGAAATGCAAAATACAACTCACACCCGAATTATTATAACCCATTTGCCGAGGATTCCAGTTGCGCGCCACCTGCCCTTCCATCACCGAAAGGTACCAGGCGAAAGGGAAATTGGAATCAGTGCCTGCCACCGCCGCCCCCGTGGCCAAAATGGCCGATTGGCTATCCGGAATTTCACTGTCGATAGGTGTTTCCGGAGCCGCTGCTTCAGGAATGATCTCCACGGGTTCTTCCCGAGGAATGACTTCCTTAGGAGGATCCGGTTTCTTTTCGGGTTTGGGATCCGGTTTTTCCTCGGGCACCTCTTTGGGAGGCAAATCTTCTATGATTTTAGGCTGCGGCTTGGGTGGCTCGATAATCTGGACCGGGTCTAGCTTTTCAGTTTTGGGTTGCTCCATTTTGGGCAATTCCACCAGCTTGACACCGATGGTACGGGGCACTTCAAACTGCCGTTGGTTCACAGAGTTCCCAAACACCAAAACCAGCCCTATGGTCAGGGCATGGATCAGAATGGAAACAGGCAACCCGCGGGTCATCTCAGTCCTCACCCACCGGTTTGTCGGCCACCAGGCTAAGATTCAAAAATCCCTCATTTTCAACAGTAGCCATGACTTTGAGCACAAATCCATAAGGCACTTCTTCATCGCACCGCAAATACACTGGAACCGATTCTTTTTGATCGGCATACTCGGCCAATAGCCCAGGCAGCGATTTCAGAGTGGCTGTCTGTTCTTTAAAAAACACCTGCCGGTTGCTGGTGATGGAAATGACCGGCCCTTCTTTGACAATGGTGGAACGAGTTTCCGCTTCAGGCAGATTCACTTCCACTCCCCCTTGAATATAAGGAGCCGTGAGCATGAAAATGATCAAAAGGCAAAGCGTAACATCCACCAGGGAGGTGATATTGATGTCGGCCATACTGCTGAATGAGCTGCGCCGTCTCATCAGATTTTCTCACTTCCATGAGTATCTGGGCGATTAAACAGGTCACGTCCGGCAGGCCCCACGGCCCCACTGCCACCACCGGCGCTTTCTTCCAGAATGGTGCGCAGGCGGTCCAGCTCGTTCCCAATCAAATCAATTTTCCGCACCAGCATATTGTAAAAGATGACCGCAGGGATGGCTGTGGCCAAGCCGGCGATGGTCGTTACCAGAGCTTCAGCAATGCCAGGAGCCACCACAGTAAGATCAGCGCTCTTCATGGCGGACATATCAAAGAAAGAGCTCATGATCCCCCACACCGTCCCCAGGAGGCCCAGGAAAGGGGAAATGGTCACAGCGGTAGACAGAAGGATCAGGTAGCGTTCCAGGTTTTCCAATTCCAGGTAGGTCACCCGCTCGCTGGCCCGCCGAACATGAGGCACACTGTCCAGATCCTGGGTTTCTATTACGAGGTTGGCCAGAGGCAATTCCGGGTGCTCTTGGCACCATTGGACCAGTTGGCTGCGTTTCAGGCTTCCATCCAGCCAGAGGTCAAGCTGAGCCCAAAATTTGGAATGCCCGGAACGGATGGCGGAAAAAGTACGCACCTTGTCCACCATAACGGCCCAGGACATGAGCGAAAGGCAGAGCAGAATGAGCAAAATGCCCTTACCAAAAAAGGTGGATTCCAGCATAAGGGAAACCAACTCGCCGGGTCCGAGTATGGCCAAAAACAGGACGGAGGACATGAGCTCTCCTTGAATGTTCGTTTTAAGGTGGGGATTCGGTCTTGCTCCATCATGACCGTATCCATCCGGACCATCCTTGGTCCGTTGAAAGGTGCAGGCACCCTTCGGAAAATGATCTACCCTGAAGAGGAAATTAAGTTCCCCGAATCAGGGACGTGGGCAAACCTGGAATCAGGCTTGGCCCTTGAAGACCTTCAGTGAGAAGGCCTCGTCAAAGTCGAATTTGTCTAGAAAATCTGTCAGAGAGTCTTCATCTCGTTTGCGCAGCAGATCTCTATCAACAAGATGGAAGACAATGCGCCCAAAATCCAGCGTATTACGCACTCCCCAGGAATTAAAGACATCGGGAGCCATGGGACCATAGCGTTCGCTACCCAGTTGGCGGATATCGTCCAACAGGTCTTCACCGGTGATGTGCTTAGGTGTTTCCTGTTTCTGCATGGCCAGTTCCAAAGCCTCGAGGGCAAAAAGGTACGCCTCGGGTTTGAATACACCCCGCTGTTCAGAAATATCCTCAATCATGAGTTGCAGTTCATCGGCCTTATTCATAGGCCCTCCCCGGCTGTTGATGGCTCTTAATGTTACCCCCATTTTAAAGGTATTGCCGAAACTGTCAACAGCTGGTCATAAAAGAGATTCGTAAAGTTTGAGATATTGGCGCATGACACAGGAGGCACCGAAGTCCATGGTGGCATCCTGCCGAGCATCGTCGGCGATGATTTGCCGGTGCTCGTCATTCTCCAGAATGGGGCCAATGGCATCGGCCATGCCTTGCACATCATGGGGATCTCGCAAAAATCCATTGTGGCCGTCGTTGATAAATTCGCTGGCGCCCCCCACCGAGGTGATCATGGGCACCACCCCGCAGGCCATGGCTTCTAAAGCCACCAACCCAAAAGATTCGTGCAAGGAAGGCAGCAACAAAACATCCGTCACCGGGAGAATGTTTTCCAGATGGTCTTCCTGGCCCAGGAAATCAACCAGGTGATCCAGGCCGCGTTCAGAAACCATCTTTCTAATCAGAGGCATTTCCGGGCCATCACCTACCAGGAGCAAACGAATCGAGTGTTTCTTTTGTAGGACGTCAAAGACTTCCACCACCGCGGGCACGTTTTTCACTTTACGGAAATTGCTGGCGTGCATAAGCAATTTTTCCCCACCCGGAGCAAAACGTTCCCGAAGGGAAGAATCGGCCAGCGGTTTAAAAACCCGGGAATCCACAAAATTAGGAATCACCTGAATGTTATCACCCACACCAAAAACCTGGCGCGTCTCTTCTTTTAAGAAACTCGACACAGCAGTGACGGCATCACTTTTATTGATGAGGAAGCGTGTCATGGGAAAAAAGGAAGGCTCTTTCCCCACCAGGGTGATGTCCGTGCCATGCAGGGTGGTGATGATTTTCAGTTTGGTGGGCTGAAGCATTTCCTGAGCTAAAAAAGCTGCGGCTGTGTGGGGAATGGCGTAGTGCACGTGCAGCAAATCCAGCTTGTTGGTCAGAGCCACATCGTGCATGGCGGTGGCCAAACTCAAGGTGTAGGGCGAGCTGCGAAAGACCGGGTATTCCGGCATTTCTACTTTGTGAAAGAAAATGTTTTTCCCGTATGAACGCAGCCTGAACGGAAGGCTGCTCGTGATGAAATGTACCTCGCAGCCATGCCGAGCCAAATGCAGCCCCAACTCTGTAGCCACAACCCCGCTGCCGCCCTGGTCGGGATAACAGGTGATTCCGATGATGGGCATTCTCATGAGCGCCACCCAAATTCCGGGGCGAAGTCGTCAATGACGGGGGTATTGTCAGTGATAAAAGCCTCGGCTTTCTCTTTGCCAGCCAGATTTCCCCAACGCAGAGCCCGCCTTTCAATCTTTTCAAGAAAGCCACCATCGTTGATGTGCGTGGCCAACCGTCCGGCGCCCCGCAAAAACTGGCTGGCATAACTGGCCAGTGCCTGCTCCTTAAGGTGCCAATGATCGCTAACATCAAAAAGAACAGATGGCTCTTCTCCATCAGGACATACCGAAAGAACCGTGGGCACAATCCATTGGTTTTCAGTATCAGGAATGCCAGCTCCTGCTTCCCACCGCAGATATTCCGGGGCTGAAACCTGAAGTTTCAGCAGTCGGGCCAAAAAGGCTGCACGCTGCACCAGCTCACGAGTGGCCACATGGTCTGGGTGCCGCACCGGATCGGGGGCTGAAATTACAAATTGGGGACAAAAAGTGCGCAAAGCCCAAACAACAGCTTCCAGGTGCGAGCGGTCCGTGGCATTGATGAATCCATCGGGAAGGGAGAGTTGCAACCGCCCTGCAAGACCCAGGATAGAAGAAGCTTCGGCCGCCTCCTGCCACCGTTGGTCGCAGGTGGCATTGGTCCCCATTTCTCCCCGAGTGAGATCGACGGCCCATACTTTCCGGCCTTTGGCTGCCAAAGTGGCGATGGTTCCTCCCAAGCCAATTTCCGCGTCATCAGTGTGGGGCGAAATGACTAATACATCACATTTATTTGAAACTTTATTCATTAACCAGAACCTTCCTTATCCCAATTTTCAGGTAGGGGAACGCCAAAGCCATACTCCTGCCAGGCCCCCTCCAATCCGTTCTGAAGATGCCTCTCACAACCATCCAACACCGCTTCCACCAAAGGCTGTCCCCAAGTGGCCATGACCGGAATCCAGGCCAACTTTCTTTCCTGGCGTTTGCCCAGAGGAAAGACCCAGGCTGGCTGGGTGGGACGATTTTTCTCGAATTCTTTTTTCGACTCATTTTTTAGCAAAGCCTGGACCCCTTTCACCCAGCGGCGGGTGCGGCCAGCTGCCAATTCCTGGGATCTGGTGCGGTCCAGATTTAACTCATCCATGAGAATTTGAACCAGTTGCTCTTGCCCTGCTGTGCCGGCCTGCAGGGCTAATTCCTGGCATCGTTGCCCATCAAGAGGACGGGCTTTGGTGAATTCCACAAAAGTCGATTTGGAAAAACCAGAAGGATAAATCCAGCCAAAAAGACGAGGCAAGAGAGGGCTACGTTCAAGTCCCATGAGCTTATATGCAGGAACCAATTGGGAAAGATACGCCAGCTCCCCCGGCCCCACAACAACCGACAGGGGTTGCAACAGCCAATCCTGTAACATGGAGCGCAAGAGCACACCGCAACGGAAGGTGGAAGTATCTTTGGGAACAACTGTTCCATCCCATGGGGTTCTCTGTGAACCCTCGGCCGTGTAGAGAGGTCGACTGATGCTATTGGGACTCAGGGCTTCCACACCAAAATCCTCAGCCATGCAGCGTCCCTGTTCCTGGGTGAGACGAGCCAGCTCTGGACGCAGCTTTATGGCCTTCTCATAAAAGGGAAAACACTGGGCGTGCAAACGGGGGTCATTGCCCCGGACGATGACCAAACCTGTACCTGCAAAAACACACCGCAGTAATTTCTCTGTCAATAAGGAAAGGTTCTCACCTTGAGCAGTGGACTGTTGGTAAATGTCCTGCAGTTGCAAACCTAAAGAATGATCGCCAGTAAACCTTTCCATCACAATTTTGGTTCGGTCCTCCAGGGCAGAACATGGGACATCCCCAATCATATCCTGCCGCTTGCCACGGGAGGCGGATTTCAAATGACTTGCCAGCAACTGTCCCTGAAGTCCATCCCATAAGATGGGGTCCAGAAGTTCCGGCCAATCATCATCATCGTCACCCATCCAATACACTGGTACGGTGGGCTGTCCCTGCTGCGAAAGTTTGCGTGCCAAGGCCACAGTTGTCGCAATTTTGAAAAAGGAATAGAGCGGCCCGCCGGCGAAGCCCGGTTGCTGTCCAGTGACTACAGCGCGAGCTTCTCCTGTGGCCAGACTTTGAATGCTGTGGCTCAGCAAATCCCGCTCTCCCGGTTCCATCACAAAGAAATCCAAGTCATCGATCAACTGTTGGGCATAGGCGGCAGGAAGAGATTTGTGGCTTGGGGTTGGGCTATCTTTAAGAAGGGAGGCCAATCCCTCTGATGCCCGAAACGCCAAAGGCAAGGGAGACTCTGCCGACGGGCTTTCATCAAGCCAATGGGACCAAAGTTTTTGTTCAGAATTCAGGTTGGCCAGGGCCGCAATGGTTTCAGTTGTGATTCTATTTAAGGTCATAATCAAACTTTCTTCCGGCCATATACAAGAATCCAACGGTCGCCTTCTGCCAATGGCGCGCCAGCATAACTGCCAGCCGCAGCCACCCGAACCAAGCCCTGAGTTCCGGCCAGCTCATCAATTTCTTCCAGGGAGAAGACAGCCACCTGTTCCGTATATCGCAGCCCCTCGTTGGGCAAATTGAGAGCACCTTCAGAACCAGAGATTTTCTCCAACTGAACATCCTTGGCCACCAAGCCCTGGGCTTCAATATAGCGACGGGTTTCAACGATGCTCATCCCCTGAACAATCCGTTTTCTCTGGAAGCTTTCACCGCTTCCCAATTCATGGCGCACCCGGTCGCAATTAAAGTAATCCAAAAACCAGTGTCCCCCCGGCGCCAAGACACGAGACACTTCCTGCACCATGACCGAATTTTCCTGTAGCCGACCAAAATAACCAAAGGCCGTAAAGAGCGAGAACACTGATCCCAAACTGTGATTTGCCAGAGGCAGGTGTCGCATGTCTCCCCGGATCAGAGAGGCCGGACCGGGACGTTTTCGGGCCAAATCAAGCAGAGGTGCCGAAAGATCCAGGCCGATCCCATGAAAAGAATCATTTTGTAGATTTTCCAGATGCCGGCCATCACCACAGCCCAAATCCAACACAGGCAAACCATTTTCACTCAGAGGTGCCAGCGTAGGTAAAAGCTCCAAACAGAGTTTGGCTTCCGCTTCATTTCTATGGCCATATATTTCCGGATAGTGAGAACCGAAGGCCACTTCATACCAAGAATCACTCACATCGCGCCTCCTCTTTGCACGACGCCATTTCACCGGCGATGGCATGATTGCGAAGAATGATGGTATCGCCGGGCTGGTCCAGTTTTCCCGGATAATCCAGGGTGAAATGAAGGCCCCGGCTTTCCTGCCGGTCCCGGGCGCAAAGCACGATCAGCTCTGCCAAAAGACTAATGTTACGCAATTCCACAATGTCAGGGTTGTTCAAGTTTTCCCGGAACAGATCTTCCACTGTTTTTCTAATTTGTCGCAACCTCGCCAATGCAATGTCCAGGCGTTCCCGGTCTCTGACAATGCCCACATAATCCCACATGATGCGCCGGACAGAATCCCAATCGTGTTCCAAAACCATTACTTCAGGACCTGAATTATTGGGAATGGCATCCAACACCGAGGAATCCACACTCAAGTCGTTTCCCGAGACCACAGGCTGCATGTTTTCCAGAGCGTGAGCCGCTTGATCCGCAAAGAAAACAGCTTCCAAAAGGCTATTGCTGGCCAAACGGTTGGCTCCATGAACACCGGTGCATGCTGTTTCGCCAATGGCATACAACCCCTCCAGGCTGGTTCGTGCCTCCAGATCTACCGATACGCCTCCACACATGTAGTGAGCTGCCGGTACCACGGGCACAGGTTGACCGGCCATGTCGATGCCAAACTGGGCACACTGCTTCACCAAATTGGGGAAACGATCTTCAACTTTTTTCCGGGATAAATGCCTCAGGTCCAAAAAGACACACTGATCCCCACTCGTCTTCAATTCCCGATCGATGCTCCTGGCCACCACATCCCGAGGTGCCAAATCCTGCATGGGATGGTACCGCGACATGAATTGTTCTTCCCGGCCGTTGATCAAAACGGCTCCTTCACCACGAACCGCTTCGCTGATCAAAAAACTTTTGGCCCGAGGATGGTAAAGGCAAGTGGGGTGAAACTGGACAAATTCCAGGTTTCGCAATTCAGCCCCGGCCCTGAAAGCCATGGCCAAGCCATCGCCTGTGGCAATGTCAGGATTGCTGGTGTAGCTATAAACTTTGCCGCAACCACCGGTGGCCAAGACGACAGCATCGGCCAGGAAGACCTTTCGCCGGTGCGTCTGTCGGTCCAGAACCACACAACCCACTACTCTTTCGGCGTCAACACCTTCCAGTCCCGCCTGGTGCCCAAAAATCAACTCCAACCCCATGTGATTTTCATCCACTTTTATATTGGGATGGCCAACACAAGCTGCCAACAGTCGTTCTTCAATTTCCCGGCCTGTCAAATCTTTGCAATGCAGAACCCGGCGCCGGGAGTGTCCCCCCTCACGTCCCAATTCAAACTCATTATCCTCGTCATTTTCGGCCCGGCTGAATTGAATCCCATAAGAAAGCAGCCGGTCTATGAGGCGAGGTCCGGCTTCGACCATGCGGCTGACGACCTCTTCGTTGCAGAGACCATCACCCGCCATCAAGGTATCCTGCACATGGTGATGAAAATCATCCAAAGGAGAAACGGCAGCGGCGATGCCGCCCTGGGCGTAATTGGTATTGCTTTCGCGGCTCTCTTTTTTGGTCACCACCCGAACCGTCCCCTGTTCAGCGGCCAGCAGGGCAAACTGCAAACCAGCGATGCCCGAGCCTACAACAAGACAACGGCTAGTGAAGGATTCGTTATGGGAATGGGCAGACATTATTATCCTCCATGGAACGTATTGACAGGCAGTTGCAAACTCTCAGGAAAATAATAACAAGAAAATCAGCTAAAGTTTCCCAAGTGACCAGTCGAAAACATAAGTAACAATGCAAAGAAACCATCATCCAGGACATCTGTCCACCCGGAGGATTGAATCGTGAAGCGCCGTAATTTACTTATTTTGATGGCTGTTGCCACATTGGCCATCCTTCTGGCCGGTTGTTCGAATCATGACGAAAACGAATGGAATCGCCTTGTCTGCGAGGTTGAATCCGTCAATTCGGGTTTACCTTTGCTCTCGGCCTACCTGGATGTGGGTGCCGACGCGGAAGCAGGAACCGATGATGATACTTTCCCCATCGATTGGGTGCCAGTGTCATTCTACGCCCGCCCCTACAGCAGCGCCATTGTCCTGCCTGAAGATGGTGTCTCCAGTTGGTTCCACGTGACAAATTACGACATTGTTTGGCATCCTGGGCCCAACGCTCCGGATGAATTGACAGACTACAACGTGACCAACGGATTCTGCGAAGCCCGAATTCCTGTCAACGATCATGGATCTCTGAGCGTCCTGATTGCTGACCGGGTGATGAAAGAAGAACCATGGTACCGGGAATTATACACCATTCCTGGGCACAGTTTCACCGCGGCTTGCGAACTGAAGTTCCGGGGTCATGAAACTGGTAACTCTGAAATCATCGAAATCGATGGTGGCTTTATGGTTACCTTCTACGGTGCTGTCAACCCGGACTGATCCGTTTCCAGCTTATTGACGCGTTCAACCAGCCAATGGTTGAACGCGTCTTTTTTATGCCACATCAATTCCAGATCCAGGACCATGACGGGACGGGGATCTTCCCAAAAATGAGAAAGCTTCACCCAATCTTTGGCGGTGGTGACCATGGCCCCAGCTCCGGTCTCATTCATCTGACCAACGATTGTGTCCACCAGTTTTGTGCCGAAATTTTCATGATCCCGACAACGGATGGATAGCACGGCCTTTTTGCCGAGAATGTTCATAACAGAGGATTCGAATTTTTCGGGCCGGGCAATACCCGAAACCAAGGCCATGGCTGGCATATCCTCGCTAATTACAGGACCATGAACCTGACGCATATTCACTGTTCGGCCGAAAGAAAAAGCAGGTTGCCCGGCAGCACTATAGGAGGGAAAAGTGGCTCCCCCTTCACCCAGCAAGGCCGTAGCCCTGGCTGCTCCCTGGGCACTTTCCCGCCAAGGACCAAAAGGAAATACATTGCCTGTAGAGGGCGTCAGTACAGTTTTGCCAGTTTGCTGAATCTCCTGCCATGAATCCAGAATGAGCAGATCGATATGCCGAGGCAATCCGTTTGTTTGAAAAGCATCTTCCAGCAATATCATGCGTAATTGAGGTTTGGCTTTGTTAAGGAACGCTAAACCTTCGGGCCGGTTTCTGGATTGCACAACCACCCACCCAAATTCGTCCAATTGACCAGCCATCATACGGGCTTCATCCCCTGCTTCAATATTTTCCTGTTGCACAATCAAAGGCCCTGTAAGCTGAGAGCCGTAACCCCTAGTAAGCACAGCTCCAGTGATTCCCCGTGCGGCCATATCCCTGGCGATGGCCATAACCATGGGAGTTTTTCCCGTTCCCCCCAAGGCCAAGTTCCCCACAGCAACCAACAACGGCCCCGCACCGGGAGATGGCCGGGAACTGACACGCCTTTTTACAATGCGATCGGCCACAAAACCAGCCAGCTTTCCCCAAAAATCAGGTGCGGTGGGCCGTTGGTCGGATCGCGCAAAACGTTTGATAAGCAGGGGCCGCAAGTCGAGTATTTTCAAGACACACTCCTGCTCTCCGGTAGAAAAAACAAACTCAACTGTTGGCGAAAGATTTCTATTTCTTCAGAGGTGGTATTGGCAGGGACAGTCATCAAAGGGCCCACAGTCATTTCAATTTTACTGAATAAGACCGGCACCACAGTGCGGTCCCAAGTGCCTGCAACCAAGGCTGGTTGGACAGCCGGCAGCAATGGGACAATGGTTGCGCCGGTCATACGCGCCAGGAGAAAGACACCTGGATGGATAACACCAAAAGGGCCCTTGGGGCCATCCACTGCCAGACCGATGTGGTGGCCAGCCTCCAATGCTTTGCGCAGTTTGACCAGAGCGCGCCCCCCATTCTCTCCTGTGGCCCCCTGGATGAAACCATAAGCGTTATCCGATAAAGCGTTGACGAGAATGGCCCCGTCATCACTACCGGAAATCAAAAGTTTTGGCCTGGCAGGTTTGATAAAAAGAATCGCAGCAATCATGTCACGGTGTAGACCGGCAAAGATGAACGGTCCATCCTGGAGGGATACAAAATCTTCAAGGGCAGGAATGCGAGTGGTCAATTCCAGGGACTTCCAGGCCTTGGGCGCCAACATCAGCTTCAGCTTCTGGGAATTCACCTCAGACTCCGGATTTCTCTTCGCCCATCAGCTCAAAGGCCGTGCGGGCCGTTCTTTCCCACACCCCAGGCTTCCCGCATTGATTTCTCAACTTCCTGGCCCCCTTGTAAAACTTTTCCCGCTCAGCTGGACGCGCCATCCAGCGCAACAGATCCCGGGCCAGGGGCATTGGCGCAGCATCAGCTTGAAGATGTTCCCTAACCAGATCATCCTTGAGGATAATGTTACTCAGGCCAATATGATCCGATTGGAGCAGCATTTTCCCCAACCAGTGGTTGAAAGAGCCTGTTTTGTAGACTAATTCATGGGGTACACCGGCCAGAGCAACTTCCAGGCTGGCGGTTCCGCTACAGACCAGAGCCATATCTAATTTGGGTAAAATATCGAGGAGCGGGGCCTGGACAATGTCTGCCGGAATACTGAATTTTTCAGATAATTCGATAGGGTCCACACCCGGGGCGGCACTGACAATGAATTTGACTTCACGGTCTACCAGATGCCCAATCAAAGCTTGGCAAGTCACTTTGAAAACGGGGAGCAAATGCTGGAGCTCTTGTTTGCGACTGCCTGGAAAAATACCAACGGTCAATGGTAGGCTGCGATGGGATAGATTCTTTTCCCGGTTACTGACTTGTTTTTCAAAGGAGAAATCTCCCCCATAGTCTTCCATCAAAGGATGCCCCATGGGATAAACATCAAGGCCGCGGGATTGAAAATATTTTTCCTCGAAAGGTAAAATGGTCCCCAACCGGGATATCCTTTTTTTGAATCCGGAAGTGCGCCAACTCCCCCAAGCCCAATGCTGGGGTGCAACCAGCCAAAAAACAGGAATCTTCGCCTGATGGGCTTTACCAGCCAGCCCCCCATTGAATCCAGGGAAATCGATTGGTATAAAGAGATCAATCTTTTCTGATTCCATGAACTGGACAAGGTTTTTCCGGATTTTCAGAATCTTTGGCAAAGCTCCAATAGCTTCACTGAACCCCATGACTGAAACTTCATCATATTCCTGAATCAGATCCACTCCTGCGGCCTTCATAAGAGGTCCGCCCATGCCGGAAATTTTACAATCAGGTGCCATAGACCGAAGAGCGGCCGTTAAGGCCGCTCCGTATCGGTCTCCACTGGCTTCGCCACAGGAGAGAAATATATGTTTTGGTCCATCAGTCACAAATCTCAAAACCTCGGGCTCAACTAGCGGACAATGCCGCGATCTGAGCGCCTGATAAAGGCCATCAATTCTTCCAGTCGAGGTGACAGCTGGCAATCCACCGCCATACGGTCAAGAGCCTGGGTCACATTCAATCCTGAACGATAGAGCAGGCGGTAAGCCTTTTTCAAGTTGAGTAATTCGTTCTCATCAAAGCCCTGACGCTTTAGACCAATGCTATTGATGCCAGCCACTTCAATGGGATTACCGGCCACTTTAATAAATGGTGGGACATCCTGAGGCAAACGGCTGCCGCCTCCAACAAAGGAAAAAGCACCCACCCTCACAAATTGGTGCACTGGGGTCATGCCACCAATGATGGCGTTATCCTCCACCTCAACATGGCCCGCCAAATTAACGGCATTGGCCAAAATGGTGTTATCGTGCAAGTGGCAGTTGTGAGCAATGTGCACATACGCCATCAAAAGGTTGTTGCTGCCGACGCGTGTCTGGTCACCTTCACCGGTGGCCAAATGCACAGTCACAAACTCGCGGAAATCATTATTGTCGCCAATTTCCACAAAGGTCTTTTCACCAGCGAATTTTTTGTCCTGAGGTTCGCTGCCAATGGCTGCGCCATGGAAGAAACGATTGCCACTGCCGATGATTGTCGAACCATCAATCAGGACTGAAGAGCCAACAACACAGTCAGGTCCCATGACAACATCTGGACCAATGACCGCATGGGGCCCCACTTTGATGTTATGCCCCAGGCGGGCCGAAGGATGCACCACCGCAGTGGGGTGAATGTCCGGTTCGCGAACGGGTCGGGGGCCGATGCCCTTGTTGATTTCGATGGGTTCCAAAAGTAGCCTCCTTGGGAGAACAGGTTAGCTGTCCACCACGCTCGACATGAGATTGGCTTCGGCAACTAATTTGCCATCCACCCATGCCGTTCCTTTCATCTTGCAGATAGGACCCCGCAATTTGATCAATTCCAACTCAAACCGCAACTGATCACCAGGGGTGACCGGCTGACGGAATCGAGCTGCATCGATGCCGCTGAAATACACCAGCTTGCCTTCGGGTTCATCCACACTACTGAGCAATAATACCCCTCCCACCTGAGCCATGGCCTCAACGATCAAGACCGCTGGCATGATGGGGTGATTGGGGAAATGCCCCTGAAAGAAAGGTTCATTTATGGTAACGTTTTTTATTCCAACGACCTTCTCGCCTGGCACCAGTTCAATGATCCGGTCCACAAGAAGGAATGGGTAACGATGGGGCATGATCTCCATAATGGAGGCAATATCCCAAAAATCGGCATTGCGAGGCGGGTAAATACGAGCCATGCGGCGTTCGGATTTTGCCAGCATTTTCGTGAAACCCACATTGGTGGCATGACCTGAAAATTTAGCCGTAATATGCCCCTGAATGGGCATTCCCAGCAAGGCCAGGTCACCGATCAGATCCAGGATTTTATGACGGACAATTTCATCAGGGAAGCGCAGTTCGTGCCCCCCTAAAATGGTGCCGTTATCAAAGATCAGAGCATTGTCCTGAGTTCCACCTTTGCCTAGTCCCATTTCTTTCAACTTGGCCACATCAGACATCATGGCAAAAGTTCGGGCCCCGGCAATTTCCTTGCGGAAAACTTTTGGGTTCACATCGCAGCTATACTTCTGAGTTCCGATGATCGGATCATCATAATGCACTTCAAAAGTGATCTTGAAGTTATCAGCAGGTTCGGCAGATAGTTCCACCTGGCCGTGCTGCATCTTGACCGGTCGTTTGATTTTGTAATAAAGCGAAGGCACGCCCTGATCCTGGATGCCAGCTTCATCAATCATCTCCACGTAACTCAAGGCACTGCCGCAAGCAGGAACTGGTGGCTCTTCACCTTCCAGAATGATTTCACAATTGGTGATGCCACAACCAGCCAAGGCAGACAGCACGTGTTCCACCGTGTGAATACTGACATCACCTTTAGTCAGAGTCGTGGACCGCACCAAATCCTGTTCGTTGGTCACATTTTCTACGACAGCTTTGATTTCAACCGGTCCCTCACCCTCCTGGGCACTGGGAATTTTGAATACAAGCCCGCTATTGATTTCACCAGGTGCAAAGGTCATCCGGGCCATCTGGCCGGAATGCAACCCCACACCTTCTATCGTCACTGGGCTTTTTATTGTTTTCTGCAACCAGATCACCGGCTGCCTCCTTTAGTCGACAGGTTTGTTCTGGATCTCTTCCAGTTTTCGCACCCGGCGAAGTAATTCCGGCAATTTGCGCAAAGAGGCAAAGAGCCGAAATGATTCCTTTATGTCAATTGCCGGTGTCCCAAAGAGCGTTTCTCCCGGGCCAACATCACTGATGATCCCAGCTTTCCCTGCAATCTGAGCTCCGTCGCCAACTTTAATGTGGTCCCCCACGGAAGCACAGCCTCCGACGGCCACTCCATTACCAATGGTGGTGCTACCGGCCACTCCGGATTGTCCACACAGCACAGTATGACATCCAATTTTCACATTGTGCCCCACTTGGACCAAGTTGTCTATCTTTGATCCCTGGCCAATAACAGTACGGCCAGTGGTGGCTCGGTCTATACAGCTATTACTGCCAATTTCCACGTCATCTTCAAGAACAACGATACCCACTTGGGGGATTTTTTTAAGCCCCTGTTTGCTGGGTAAGAAACCAAAACCATCACTGCCGACACATGTGCCACTATGCAGAATGACTCGGTTACCCAATTGGCACCCTTCACGAATGGCCACTTGGGCGTAGATAAGGCAATCTTCACCTAGACACACATCGGGGCCCAGAGTCACGTGAGACTCCAGACGACTACCCGCTCCCACCACGCACCCGGGACCAACCACACAGTGGGGTCCGATGCAGGCAGCTGCTGAAACGTCAGCAGTGGGATCAATTACGGCAGTGGTATGAACACCGGCAGGAAAAACCCTGTCCAATGGCGTCTGAAACAAAGCCAGGAAATCAGCAAAACCATCATACGGGTTTCCCAGGCGTACAGCGGGAACCTGAGTTTCCATATCCGGGCCTATAAGAACCGCCGAAGCTCCACTGTTTTTCAATTGGGCTAACAACTGAACAGTGGTCACAAAGGTGAGATCTCCCGCAACCGCTTCGTCAAGGCCGGCGGCTCCCGTGATCACTGGATCATCGGAGCCCACAAACTGGCCACCCAGCAGCTTTGCTATTTCACTCAGCTTCCAAGACTGCATGCCATTTCCTGTTCTTAAGCAAGGCCCCTCACCTGAAGGCAAGGGGCTGATGCTGTTATTCTAATATTACGATAAATTTCGCCGGGTTCAGCTCACCTGTCAACCAAAAACCAACCCTATTCCTCACCTTTGGCCAGCGCACTCAGGACGTCATTGGTCAGATCCAGAGCGTCATCAAGGTACAGAACATTCAAGGTGGCCCGGTCAACGATCAAGCCAAACCCCTTTTCTTTACCCAAGCGTTCCACAATGGTGATGATTTGATCGGTGATGGGCGTCACTTTGGTATTGAATTCGGCCTCTGCCCTTTGTTCAATGGATTCCTGGAAAGTGAAATACTCAGCCTTCTTTTGCTCGAAAACCTGCAACTTGGCCCGCAGGGCTTCTTCGCCCAACAGAAGTTTTTGGCTTTCAATTTCTTCCATCAGGTTGGTGATTTCTTTTTCCTTTTCGGTCACTTCAATTTCCAGTTCCCTCAGGAATTTCTGGTACTGAGCCTGGGCATCTTTGGCCGCTTCATACTCTTCCATGATGCGCCGGGAATCGATGACGCCGAGGGGCTTATCATCGGCGGCTGTGGCCAGAGACGGCACCAACACAGCGGAAACGAGAACCAGAGCCAACACACCCTGAATCAATTTTAAGTTATTTCTGTTCAACATTTTATCCTCCGGCCTTAGATGGCCAGTTCAAGCTGACACAGTCTACAATGCTCCACTCATTAGGAGGGGAGAATTTTAGAACATGTTGCCAATGGTGAAGTGAGGCTCCCAGGCGGGGCCTCCCAGTCTATCGAAACCATAACCGTAATCAAAGCCGATGGTCCCCATCATGGGCACCTCGACACGGATTCCAAAACCAGAGCCTTTGCGCATGTGTGCGTAATCAGCTTCCTGGAAACTGTTCCATACATCCCCGATGTCTACAAAGGACAACAACTGGATGGTATTGGTCACAGGGTAAAGCAACTCAGTATTGAAAATGGTGAAAAACCGTCCACCAATAAAGCTGGGATTACCCCGGGGCACAACTTCCAGATCCCGATATCCCCGCAAGGGATAGCGTCGGTTGCCACCGAGGCGGTAACGCTCCCAATCGGGAACATCGTCTGCACTGTCAAGACCATGCAGCAAACCGAAGAAGCCACGCAAATGCAGGGCAAAACCGGCGGGCATCTTCTGATAATAGCTGTGCGATAAAACGTGTTCCTGGAAGTCGATTTCCCCTCCGAGCGGGCCGCCAGCAAATTCAAAGCTGTAGCTGGTCTTAGAGCCCTGAGTGGGGAAAAACGGACTGTCAGTACTGTTACGATTCAAGCTGATGCGAATACTGCTCTTGGTCTGAGGCCAATCAATGCGATCCAACCTCTGGAAGGGCAAATCGCTGGTGCCCAGACTCTGCTCCAAATCATCCAGGTAGGCCACATAACTGGCAGCAAAATTCGAGAGACGTGTTTCACTCAATTCGTAACGCAATCCCACCCGGCTGTAACGAGTGCCGGGAATGCGGCGCCCCAATCGTGTGCTGAAACCACGGATACGACTCTCGTAGAAATCGTCATAATTGTACTGGTACCGATCAAAGATATCGGCCCCCACCAAAGTGGGTGTGCCCATGAACCAAGGTTCGGTAAAACTGATATCCACATACCGGCGCCGGCTACCAAACTGCCAGGTCAGGCCAATGTTTTGCCCTTTGCCCCGGAAGTTTGTTTCGGCCACCTGGATAAACCCACTGGCACTGGTCTCCGCACTGTAGGCCATACCAAACATGAATTGGCCGGTCTGTTTTTCTTTTACCTGCAGAATCATATCCACATTGCCATCGCTGGTCGGACGAATATCCGGTTGGATATCCTCAAAGAAACCCGTTTGGAAGATATCTCTGATGGTGGCTTGGATTCGATTATTGCTAAATTTATCACCGGGGAAGATTCGCATCTCCCGCAAGATAACCTTGTCGTAAGTTTTGACGTTGCCACTGATCTGGATATCATGAATGGTGGCTGGCTGGCCTTCGATGAATGTGAACATCACATTAACCGTATGGTCCACAATGTCCCGATTGGGTTCCACAGTAATGTAGATGTAACCCTCATTGGCGTAAATCTGCTGCAGATTGTCCAAAGTCAGCAGGTATTCATCTTCTTTGAACACCCGGTCCTTCTGGATCCACATCTGTTCCGTGATGATCAGATCGTTAAACACCGTATTACCCTGCCAGCTGATATCTCCAGCAGTGTAAACTTCGCCTTCATCCACGTGCACGACAATGTCCAGTTCAGAAGGTTTTTCTTCACTGAAATTGAGTTCTACATCGGTGATCACAGCATCCAGGAAACCGTTGTTCCGGCAGGCCGTGATAATTCGCGCCTTATCTTCCTCAAAAACCGTCTTCTTGAAGGTACCACTTCTGAGAAAGCCTCGCGTGCCCTGCTCCATGGCATCACGTAGGTCATCCTCATTCATTTCTTTTTGACCAGCAAAAGTGATGGTTTGCACTTTCACTTTTTTGCCTTCAATAACCGTCACCACCAGGTCTTCCATGTTATTGGCATCAACCCGGGTGCTATCAGTATGCATGGCCACATTGTAGTAGCCTTTTTCGTAATAGAGGTCTTTCAGGGGTTGCAGGTCCCTGTTAATGGCGGCAGGATTGGCAAACTGTCCTACATGGACTGGAAAGGCTTCCCGCAGGTCATTAGCTTTAACTTTGTCATTACCAGTAAATTGAATACTGCGAATACGTGCGAATTCCACCAGGTTAATGGTGATGCGCACTCCCCCGCTCATCTCGGTGGCATAAACATAAACATCGGAGAATTTCTTGGTTTCAAAAAGCTTCCGGATTCCCTGAGCTGCCAAATCCCGGGTGAGAAGTTTTCCCTCTTCGAAGCCAGACCAGGCAAGCACCTGACGGGCACCAACGGTGAGTGCCCCGACTACCTCAATCTCCTTAATAGTGGGGGGGCTGGCGGTTTGGGCAGCAGCACCGAAAGCGGTACTGAGCAGGCAAACGACCAGACAAAGTCGCAGGATGGATTTCATTTGAAGAAAAAAGCTCCCAGGATCAGTTGAATGGGTTGAGAAACCGCGGCATCCTAACATCCTTGTCAGACCGCTGCAATGCAATTCCAACCCCGACAGGTTCAGGAAGTTCCGTTGGAAATGGATACTTTAGACTGGAGTCAAAATAGGCAATGAGGGGCAAATAGGGAAGATTATATTGTTCCGCAGAGAATGTTCACTTCATCTTTTATACTACATTGTCTCCAAAGCACGTCATCTCAAGCAGCATATGAGTGAAAATTAGTGAAGTCATACCGCAATTATGGCTGACTTTGGGCTCTGTACATTCTTTGCGGAACAAAAAAGAGGCCACCCTGGCGGGTGGCCCATTCTGATTTACCAAATCCCAGAAAGCTCAACTTCCAGGATTAAGGCTTTTCACTTCTTCATTAGCAGTGGAAACAAAGGTCAACTTTCCACCCTCCATCCCCACACGCAGGGAACAGCGAGCTTTGACCTGGCCCCGCAGCAATTGCTCACTGAGAGGGTCTTCCAAATGCTTCTGGATGGCTCTGCGCAAGGGCCGGGCCCCCATCAGAGGATCAAATCCCACTTCACACAGGAACGCTTTGCATTCATCGGTGAAGACAAAATCGATCTCCATATTCTTCAGGCGTTTGCTAACATCGGCCAACAGGATATTGACAATTTGGTCGATATCTTCCTGTCCCAGAGAATTGAAGATGATGGTCTCATCAATACGGTTCAGGAATTCAGGGCTGAAGGTTTTGCGCAAATCGGCATCGATGTTTGAATTGACCCTTTGGTCTTTGTGTTCAACTTCTTCACTGCCAAAGCCAACGCCGCGTACAGCATGGGTTTTCCTGCTGCCAACATTACTGGTCATGATCAGCACGGCATTGCGGAAATCCACAGTGCGGCCAAAGCTATCAGTCAATTGACCGTCATCCAGAACCTGAAGCAGAATGTTATAAACATCGGCATGAGCCTTTTCAATCTCATCCAGCAGGATGACACTGTAAGGTTTGCGCCGAACTTTTTCGGTCAACATACCGCCTTCATCGTAACCGACGTACCCGGGAGGAGCTCCCACCAGACGGCTCACAGAGTGTTTTTCCATATACTCGGACATATCCAGGCGAATCAGTGAAGTCTGATCACCGAACAGGAATTCCGTAAGCTGGCGAGCCACTTCTGTCTTACCAACACCGCTGGGTCCGAGGAAGATAAAGGATCCGATAGGACGCCTGGGATCGCGCAATCCAGCGCGATTACGCCGGATAGCCTTGGAAACAGCCTTAAGGGCAGGATCCTGGCCAATAACCCATTTGCCAAGTTCCTCTTCCATGCGCAACAATTTGTCGGTCTCTTCTTCTTCAACCTGGGATACCGGAATACCGGTGATGTCGGCAATCACTTTGCAGATCAGGGCCTCATTGACCGTGGTTGTGGGATCGCTCTGTTCCGAATTCCAGTTCTTTTTCAAATCGTGAAGTTGCTTTTTAAGCTCTTTTTCTTCATCCCGATAGGAAGCGGCCTTCTCAAATTCTTGAGCCTGGATGCTGCTTTCTTTTTCGGTGACGGTTTCGCCGATGCGTTTTTCCAGCTCCCGCAAGTCTGGTGGAACAATGGTCATGGACAACCGCGCCCGGCTACCCGCTTCATCCATGATGTCGATGGCCTTGTCGGGAAGGCTTCGCGCAGAAATGTAGCGGTTGCTCAGGAAGACGGCCGACCGGATGGCATCGTCATCAAATTTGACTCGGTGATGGGCTTCATATTTATCCCTCAGCCCGAAGAGGATTTCGACACTCTCTTCTTCTGTGGGAGGATTGACTGTAACCATCTGGAACCGGCGTTCCAGGGCACCATCTTTTTCAATGAATTTGCGATACTCATCCATGGTGGTGGCCCCCACGCACTGGATTTCCCCACGACTGAGCGCAGGTTTGAGCATATTGGAAGCGTCAATGGCGCCTTCGGCACCACCGGCACCCACAATGGTGTGCAATTCATCGATGAAGAGAATGATTTCGGGATTATCTTTAACTTCGGCCATGATTTGTTTGAGGCGTTCCTCAAACTGGCCGCGATATTTGGTACCGGCCACAACACTGGCCAGATCCAAAGTTACAATTTCTTTATCCCTCAGCAGGGCTGGAACATTGCCCTCTACAATTTTTGAGGCAAAACCTTCCACAATGGCGGTCTTCCCCACACCGGGCTCACCAATGAGCACAGGGTTGTTCTTTTTCCGGCGGCTGAGGATTTGAATGCAGCGTTCAATTTCCTGAGAACGGCCGATAGTGGGGTCCAGTTTGCCTTCCCGGGCCATGTCGGTCATGTTGCGACCAAACTGATCCAGGACACTGTTTTCTTTCTTTTCTTTACGCTTGCGGCGACCAGGCATTTTAGGCTCATCGCCTCCGCCCAGGCTTTTCATGACCTCGCGTTTGACCTGCTCATGGTCGGCACCCAATTCATTGAGCACACGAGCGGCCACTCCTTCGCCTTCGCGGATCAGGGCCAGCAGAAGATGTTCTGTGCCCACATAGCTATGATTGTGGAGGCGAGCTTCATCAATACTCAACTCGAGCACTTTTTTTGCGCGGGGTGTGAAGGGAATCTCACCGATGCTAACAGGCCCATTGGGCGCGGTGACGCTTTCTTCTACGGCTTTTTGGATACGGTCAAAATCAATTTTAAGGTGGCGCAGTACATTGGCAGCCACTCCTTCGCCTTCGCGGACTATCCCCAACAGAAGATGTTCTGTCCCTATGTAATCATGCTGCAGACGGCCAGCTTCGTCACGAGCCAGAAACAGTACTTTGCGCACGCGTTGTGTGAATCGATCATTCATTCTATCACGCCTCCATTTGCGTTATCAGGTCGCTTTCCTGTTCGACCACCCGGAACACCCGGCTTGAGAAAAATATACGTGAGCCAGGTTCCAAGCGCCACATCCGCCCACAAGGGCGGCAGGGAAATTCTTTGCACCTCTTGTTTTCGCTCTTTCCGGCCCCAACTTGAATGCCAATATCCTAAATCTTAAATTTCAAAGAATAGGTCCCGCAACAAGGTGGCCCTGGCCTCAGTCTTTTCAGCTACGGTCAGGTCATGATCGGCGGAAGCATGCAGGTGGGCAGTCTGGGAGAGCATCATCGCTTCATTCAGGAGGGGGAAGTCAATACCGGGCATCATACCCAGGCCCACTCCCAAACGCAGATGGCTCAAACGGTCGGCGGCTTCCTGCGAGGTCATCAGGCGGGCGCTTTGCAGCACTGCTAAACTGCGGTGGGCCATATCTTCGAGCCCCAGAGAGTCTCGGGAAAAGAGTTGCTGCCGCGCCGTGCGTTCATGCCGTAGCACTTTACCCAGATGGAATTCAAAATCGCTGGTGATTTCAGATTCATCCCGGCCAAGAGTGACGAGATTGGAAATCAGAAAGACTGCTCCACGGACCGCCGCTCCTCCTCCAGCCAAACCGCAGACACCAAATCGGAGCTGGCGCAACGCGTTGAGAATTTTGTCAATTTCGCCACCCATCACCAAGCCCGGCAGATGCACCAGGACTGAAAGGCGCAAACCAGTCCCCGCATTGACGGGGCTGGCGGTCAGATAACCAAAATCATCCAGGAAGGCAAAATCCAGAGTCTTTTCCAATTCTTCTTCAAGAGACTGCAAACGAGAAAGGGCACTCTGGGGATGAAAACCGGATTCGTACACATGCAGCCGCACATGATCTTCACCGTTGACCAGGGCCGTGGTGGCCCCACCAGGTGCCACCAGAAGATGCCGATGGTCACCGGGAGTGGATTCCAGGGAACCGGTGAGATGCTTTTCATGCAAGAGGACCATTTGATTGGCCGTCAACTGAGAGAAATCCAAATGCCAGCAACCATCAAAACCTGATTGTTCTTTTATAGATTCCAGCAATTCCAGACTGAGTTTTTCCCGTTCAGCAACTTGCGCGTGATGGGGGAAATCGTGAGCCGAGAGATTCCGCGCCAATCGCCCTCTGGTGCTAATCACCATATCTGCAGCCGGACCTGAGGCATCCAGCCAAGGCTGGGACGTTTCTAATTTCTGGTCGAAAAAAGGACTCACGACTCTTCATCCTTCCCGGTTTTAAGGACCCTAAGCAAATCACGTTGGCGGGCTGCTTCTTCAAAGTCCTCCCGGGCCACCGCTTTTTCCAAGGCCACCCTGACTCTTTTAATGGAGGCCAGCTGGTTGGTTCCTTCCAAATGATGTTGGGGGAATTTGCCAAAATGGGTGGCATGACCATGGAAGCGGGTTAGATGAGGCGCCATGGCTGCGCTGAAGGCCTGATAACAGCGTGGACAGCCCAGAAGATTGTTCTTCTGCCATTGGTCCAGGCTATAATCACAGGAGGGGCAGGTTTTTACGGCAATTTGCGCAGAAGGCTGATCCGGCTGGTTAAAATCTTCACCCAAAAAAGAAGCCAGGCTTTCGGAATCGTCACCATCGATGGGTGGCTTGGGGAAGGATGGTTGCCGCTTGGCCTGGCGTTTCAGAGAGCACAGGGAGCACAGCCAAATGCTGTTAACTTCCCCATCAGTAATTTCAGTCAGGTGAACAAAGGCATCGTTCGAGCCACAATCCTGGCACTGCATACGGCCCCTTTCAACAATTCTAAGTAGATACGTCCTCCACCGAAACCAAATTCCCGTGTTCCAGCTTCATGATCCTATCGGCCTGCTCCGCCAGGTGCATATCGTGAGTTACGATGACCAGGCTGGTGCCTTCCTTGTCTCTCAAACCAAACAACATCTCACCCAGGTGGCCACCAATTTTTTGGTCCAAATTTCCAAAAGGTTCGTCGGCCAACACGATGGAAGGTTTGTTCATAAAAGCCCTGGCCACGGCGATGCGTTGCTGCTCTCCACCGGAGAGTTCTCCAGGCAGATGATCGGCTCGTGCTTTGAGTCCCATGGTGTCCAGAAAATCATGGGCGCGTTGCCGTATTTCTGCATTCACCGGGCCCATTCTGCGAGCCGGTAGCAACAAGTTTTCCAGAGCCGTAAAATCGGGCAGCAGCATGTGGCTTTGAAAAACGAATCCTACCTCCTGGCGGCGCCATTGGTCCACCACAGATCGGTCCCTGAATTCAAGCCGCTTGCCTTGGTGCAGCACCATTCCGGAAGTGCTGTGATCCAAAGCTCCCAGAATATTGAGAAAGGTGCTCTTGCCGGATCCCGACTCTCCCACCACAGCAATGGCCTGCCCGCTTTCCAGGATAAAATCACAGGAATCAAGGACCACCAGCTCGCCATCACTGCGGGAAAAAACTTTCCGAATGCCGCGGGCCTCCAAAAGGGGCGTACCGGAACTGGTCTCATTCATAGCGGATGATCTCCATAGGGTTCAGACGGCCGGCTTCATAGCTGGGCCACAACCCGGCCACAACAGACATAAATAAAGTGAGGACCACAACCAAAGTGAAATCAGACCATTGTAGCAGCACGGGAATAGTATCCAGGAAATACACATTCCCTGGAATGGGAAAACCAAATTTATCCAAGGCAGCAATGGCCAATAAGCCTACCCCACTGCCAATGACCACACCCATCATGCCCAAATAAATTCCGTTGAATAGAAAGATGCCCAGGATTTGGCTGCGGCTGGTTCCCATGGACATGAGAATGCCAATTTCCCGTCTGCGTTCGCCCACCATCATGGTAAGAATGCCGACGATATTGAAACCGGCGATAAGAATAATTAGCCCCAACAAAAGAAACATGACGGCTTTTTCAGTCTTGATCCATTGGAATAGTTCCTTGTTCAGGCGCATCCAGTTGCTGGTATAATGATAGGAGGGCAAGTGCTCTTCAATGCGGTCGGCCACCAGGTCGGCCTGCATCATATCCTTAACCTTGACACCCAACAGAGAGGCTCCTTCAGGGCCGTACCCAAAAAAGTCCCGTGTCTGTTCAATATCCATATATGCAAACTGGCTATCGAATTCATACATGCCTGTTTCGAAAAAACCAATGACCACACTTTTGCGGCTTTCGGCTTCAATGCGATCAGCTTTGAACTCACCTTTGGTGGTGGTGAGAATCACCGTATCGCCCACCGCTGCGTAAAGATTGTTAGCCAGATCGCTGCCCAGAATGACACGGGGCACTTTCCCCCCATGTAATCCCGCCAGGATTTCCGGAGCGGGTAAAAGGTATTTGCTCAGGGGTTGCACCGTATCAATCAGATCGGGCTCAATACCCCAGATGACGGCTCCTTTGTTACGGGGATCACCAAAGCGGCTTCCCCCCGTGACGATGGCTTCTTTCCTGATGAAAGGGGCCACCCCCAGAACATCTTCATCTTCAGCCACGGTGTCCATCAAGGCACCCAAACCAGTGAAGCCTTCAGGGGCGGTGTTATGCACCGTCACCATGGGCATGTTCTCCACAAAGGTGCGGCGCATTTCCGCTTCGAAGCCATTCATCACCGCCAGCACAATGTGCAGCACAGCCACACCAATGGTGATGCCGATGATGGCCAGAACGCTGCTCCGGTTCAAAAAACCACTGCGGTGCCGGCTGCGCAAATACCGCCGGGCTATGTAGTAAGCAAATTGCATCTTATTTCTGAGCCTCTTGAGGACTCAGGGGACGCATATGAGGGAAGAGCAAGACGTCGCGGATGTTGTTGCTATCAGTCAGCAGCATGATCAACCGGTCAATGCCCATGCCCATGCCACCTGTGGGAGGCATGCCCTGCTCCATGGCCTGCAGGAAATCTTCATCAATGGGTTGGGCTTCATCATCACCAGCGTCGATCAAGGCCTTCTGGGCCAAAAAGCGACGCCGTTGTTCCCTAGGATCATTCAATTCGCTAAAACTGTTGGCCAGTTCAAAGCCAGCCACGAAGAGTTCAAAACGTTCCACCAAACCTTCGGCCGTGCGGTGAGATTTGGCCAGAGGCGACAGCTCTTTGGGATGGTCCATCACAAAAGTGGGTTGGATCAATTCCGGTTCCACCAATTCGCTGAACAGCTCATCCAGAATCTTGTCCCGGCCCATGCCTTTTTTCAGCGTGATGCCTTTGTTTTTGGCCAGATCGGCTACTTGGCTATCATCCAGCTTCATGAGATCCTGACCTGTTTTTTCCTGCAGGGCATCCATAAACCGGATGCGAGCAAAGGGCTGGTTGAAGTCCATTTCCAGCTCGCCGTAGGTCAACTTCCCTTCATCGCCAAACTGGGTGGCCAGTTTGCGAATCAAGCGTTCAGTGTGATTCATCATGTCTTCATAATCCCAATAGGCCGCGTAACATTCAAGCATGGTGAACTCGGGATTATGAGTGCGGTCCATGCCTTCATTGCGGAAATCTTTGGCGATTTCATACACTCTTTCCAGGCCGCCAACGATGAGGCGTTTGAGATACAGCTCATCGGCAATGCGCATATACAGAGTCATATCCAAAGCGTTGTGATGCGTTTTGAAGGGACGAGCCGTGGCTCCCCCATAGAGAGGCTGCAACACAGGAGTTTCCACTTCCAGAAACTCTTCTTCGGCATAGAAGGCCCGGATGGCCGAAACCATGGCACTGCGCTTTTTGAATCGCTCCCGGCTTTCCACATTCATAGCCAGATCCAAGTGCCGGTTCCGACTTTTGTTTTCCAAACTCATGTCGTGGAATTTTTCGGGCAGGGGCCGGATGGCTTTGGAGAGAAAGGTGAAATTCTCCACATGCACTGTAAGCTCACCAGTACGAGTCAGAAAGAGTTTCCCTTCCACCCCAATCCAGTCGCCAATGTCGATGAGCCGCTTGATCAGATCAAAACGTTCCACACCCAAATCATCTTTGCGGAAGTAAGCCTGGAGAGTTCCCCACTCATCACTGATGGGAACAAAAATAGTTTTTCCGGTGCCCCGCTTGGTCATGATCCGGCCTGGGAAACGAACCTTGGCTTCGCTTTCCAGGAGTTCTTTCTCGGCCTCCCGGGCCTGAACACTGGTGTGGGTGCGGTCGAAACTGTATGGATACAGCTCAACGCTCTTGCCCAGCTCTTCCATTTTCTCCAACCGGCTTTCAATGAGACGGTGAGGACTGTCTTGCTGGTTCTCTTGGTTTTCAGTGTTTTCAGTGCTGGCCACAGCTCTTCTCCCGGTTGGTTTTAAATATCTGTTCAAGAGGGGCGCTCATCGAGAGCGGGCACCCATCCAGCGCAAATAGGAATCTATGAATCCGTCAAGGTCGCCGTCCAAAACGGCAGTGGTATTTCCTGTTTCATGATCCGTGCGATGGTCCTTCACCTTGGTGTAGGGTTGCAACACATAGGAGCGGATCTGGCTGCCCCAGGCGTTGTCCATCTTATCGGCCTCAATGGCGTCGCGTTCTTTCTGCCGCTCTTCCATAATTCTCATGTAGAGCCTGGCCCGCAACATGGTCATAGCGCTCTCACGGTTCCGCAATTGGCTGCGCTCGCTCTGGCATTGCACCACCACTCCGGTGGGCTCATGAGTCAGCCGCACAGCGCTATCGGTTTTGTTGACGTGCTGGCCACCGGCACCCTGGGCCCGGTAGGTATCAACCCGCACATCGCTCATATCGATTTCCACTTCCACATCGTCATTCACCAACGGAAAGACAAAGACCGAAGCAAAGGACGTGTGCCGACGACTCTGAGAATCGAAAGGACTGATCCGCACCAGACGATGGACGCCGGACTCACTTTTCAAATAACCGTAGGCAAAAGCGGAATCCACTTCGATGACCACACTTTTAATGCCCGCTTCATCACCGGATTGCAGATCCAGGGTTTTAAATTTGAATTCCGAACGCTCAAAATAGCGCGTGTACATGCGCATGAGCATTTGAGCCCAATCCTGGCTTTCAGTACCGCCGGCCCCGGGATGGATTTCCACCACAGCTCCCCGGCTGTCGTCATCACCACTGAGCAGGAATTGGAAATCCAATTTTTCCAGGCTCTTCTCCAAAGTGGTGAGCCCTTCTTTGATTTCAGTGACGGTCTCAGGATCATTTTCTTCCTGGGCCATTTCTGCCAACAAGTCCAGTTCTTCCGTTTGATCAGAGACTTTTCCCAAAGGAACAGTCCACTGCTTCAGGGTTGTGGCTTGGCGCAAAACGGCAGTGGCCGCATCCTGATCGCTCCAAAATTCTGGTTCCGCCTGCTTAGCCTCAAGGGCACTCAGCTTTTCCAGCAAGGAAGGATAGTCAAAGACCCTCCTTGAGGGATTCAAGACGTTGCGTTGCCGAGGCAAGGCGATCCAATATTTCTTTCACGATACAAACTCCCTGCCAGGTCGGCCCTGGCTTCAAAGGTTATGTTTAAGCAGCAATTGAGTGGCGGCCGCATTCAATTTATGATGACTGAAGCTGTTATCAATGACGACATCAGCGGTATTCCAAAAGTGGTCCAGTTCAGCCTGGGCCTGCAAACGATTTCTCGCCTGTTCTGTTTTCAAGCCTCGATCTTTCACCAACCGGTTCAGCCTGAGATCTACCTGAGCCACCACGGAAATGACCAAATCGACCCGATCCAGTGGCGGCCACAAAAAATACACGGCAGCCTCCAACACGGCAAGCTCGTGATTGCCTTCTTTTTCCAGGGCTGACAGGCGCTTCACCACCAAGTCGATTAAGAGAGGATGAATCAAGGCGTTCAGTTTGTCCATGGACACTTCATCTGCAAAGACCAAAGCCCCCAGATTTTGGCGATTGACCTGTCCATCCACAATGCATTGAGAACCAAAATCTTTGGCTATACTCGCAATGATAGCCGGGTCCTGCAAAACTTCATGACCCAATAGGTCAGCATCCACTACCACAGCCCCACGCTGGGCTAAAATAGTCGTAAAAGAGGATTTCCCCGCCCCAATAGGACCTGTCACGACCCAGACTTTCATCAGTGAGCCTCAGACCAGTTGACACCATGGTTCATATCCACAAGCAAAGGAATGTCCAATTCCAACGCCCCTTCCATCCCCTGCTTCACGAGCTCGGAAATTTCTTCCAGATTCTCCCGGGGAAGTTCCAGAACCAGTTCATCATGAACCTGCAGCAGGAGCAGAGCTTCTGTTTCACTCTCAGCCAGCTTTTTCTGGATGCGCAACATTGCCAGCTTGATGAGATCGGCGGCCGTTCCCTGGATGGGTGTATTGACGGCGATGCGCTCCTGGAAACTGCGGATGCGTGGGTTATCAGAGTTGATATCCGGCAACAGGCGGCGGCGCCCCAGGAGAGTTTCAACCCAACCATCGCGACCGGCTTTTTCTTTGGTTTCATCGATGAAAGCCCGCACACCAGGGTAGGTCTCAAAATAGGTTTCAATGAATGCCGTGGCCTCTTTGGTGCTGACTTTGATTTGCCGGCCCAGGGCTCTGGCGCCCATGCCATAAATCACCCCAAAATTGATAGCCTTAGCCTTGCTACGCATTTCTGAAGTGACATCATCTTCACTGACCCCTTCAATGAGAGCGGCCGTGCGGCGGTGAACATCCACCCCATCCTGGAAGGCTCCCAGCAAACCCGGGTCCTGGGCCAGGTGGGCCAGCAGTCGAAGTTCCACTTGGCTATAGTCAGCGCTGAGAAAGACATTGCCCGCTTTGCGCGGCACAAAGGCTTGCCGAATCAAGCGGCCCAAGTCCGTTCTGATGGGAATATTTTGCAGATTGGGATCGCTGCTGGAAAGCCGCCCAGTGGCAGCCACCGCCTGATTGTAGGATGTATGAATGAGCCCTGTATCGGGATTGGCCAATTGGGGTAAAACGTCCACATAGGTGTTTTGCAATTTGGCCACGGAACGGTATTCCAGAATCAGAGCAGGAAGTTCGTGTTCCTCAGCCAGGGCATTCAGCACTGAAACATCAGTGCTCCAGCCAGTAGCTGTTTTTTTGATGGGCTTGAAACCCATTTTTTCAAAGAGAATAACTGCCAGTTGCTTAGGGCTCTGGATGTTGAACTCTTCACCGGCCAGTTCATGGATTTTCCCCTGCAGCCCCAGCAATTCTTTTTCAAAACGATCCTTCAAACCACTGAGAAATGATTTGTCAATCATGATGCCGTTGCGTTCCATTTCCAGCAGAACCGCAGACACAGGCATTTCCAGATCATAAAAGAGACCAGCCAATCCAGACTCTTCCAACAGCGGCAATAACTTTTCGTAGAGCTTGAGGGTGTAGTCAGCATCTTCAGCTGCGTACAGAGCCAGGCGATCAGAATCAACACTCAGAATATCTTTGAGACGGTCGCCTGGAGCAAAGAGTCCCTTGAAGGGCATCATCTGGTGCTGGAGAAAATCATGAACCAGATCATCCAGGCCATGACCACGGCGTCCCGGATCCAAAACATATGAAGCCAACATCGTATCAAAAAGTGGGCCGCCCATAGGCATGCCAGCTCCCAGAAGGATCCATTGGTCATATTTCAGGTTTTGAGCAATTTTTAAATTTCCGTTATGGGCTAAAACTGGCGCCAAAATTTCCCGGATCAGATCTTCCTGATCATGTTCTTTCCCCATGGGAAAAAGCGTGTCCACCCCACCAGCAGCGCCGCCTGAATCTTCATCTCTCCACCGTACGGGTATATAGGCAGGAGGAACGTGCTTTCCTTTTTTATCGTAACCAGCCAGGCAAACCCCAACCAGACGAGCCGTGTCTGTGCGCAGGCTGTCGGTTTCTGTGTCAACCGCCAAAGGTGCCGATGGGTCCAGTTGGCCCAGCCATTGGTGAATGCTTTCAGCACTATCCAGCAATTGATATCCACGCTCTTCACGTTTTTCCAGCCAGGATAATTCTTTGGGAGGTTCCACTTCCTCAAGGGGCTCTATAATGGATTCAACTCCAGCTTGTCCTGCCACAAAAGCAGGAAAACGGGAAGCCAATTTTCCTGCAAACTCACGAACACTGCGCAAGCCTAACTCCTGGAGTAAGAGCGTCACCTCTTCCCCAACGGGCAAAATGGTTTGCAGGGAATCCCAATCAATGTCCAGTTTCAAATCTTTTTTGATGATGAAGAGGTTCCTTGAAAGAAACACCTGTTCTTTGTTCTCTCCCAAGACCCGTTTCAGGCGGGGGGTCAGTTTGCTGCCCTCCAGCTTTTCGTAAAGATTTTCCAGGGTCCCATATTCCCTGATCAACTTGACGGCAGTCTTATCTCCAATACCCGGGGCGCCGGGAATGTTATCGGCGGTGTCTCCAGCCAAAGCAAAGACTTCAATCAGATTGTCCGGCTGCATGGTGTACTTTTTGACCACATCTTCATCGGTCAGGACGGTGATGCCATCGCCCCTGTGTCCCGGCTTCAGCATGCCAATGCGTGGGTCCAGCAATTGCATGAAATCCTTGTCGCCAGTGAAGAACCAAACCTTATCCATCTTGCCCACAGATTGCTTGGCCACGGATCCCATGACATCATCAGCTTCCACCGCCGATTGTTCCAAAATGGGCACACCCCAAGCTTCCAACACCTCACGCAGACGAGGCAATTGGGAGGACAATTCCTCGGGCATTGGTTTGCGATTGGCTTTGTAATCGGGATACATATCGTGACGGAAATTTTTACCCTTCACATCAAAAACCACAGCCAAATTCTCAGGCTGGTACTTTTCAATCAAACGCAGAATACCATTGAGGAAACCAAAAACCACCGAAGTGACTTCCCCGTTGGGCGCCGTCAAGGGCCTGCGGGCCAAGGCAAAATGAGAGCGGTAAAAAAGGGCGGAGCCGTCCACAAGAATCAAAGACAAGGTGAATCCTTCCCATATGCGGAAATCAGGTTTCAGAGTAGAGATCGTTATCCCGAATGTACTGGTATACAGATGGAGGAATGAGATCCCCCACAGCGCTACCATTGGCCAAGATAGCACGGATAACCGTGGATGACACCCGCTGGTCAAAGCCTTTTAAGTAGACGAATGAAGAAGCAGGGCTATCTGGAAGCTTTTCCGGGTGCCCATGCCGACCCAGAACCAAAACAGTGGCCAGGCTCAGAATATCTTCAGATCGGTGCCAGAGGGAAAAATCGGGTACGTTATCAGCACCAATGATCAGGTTTAAAGGAGTCCCGGGGTATTCTCTGTTTAGTTCCTCCAGAGTCTCCACCATATAGGACGGTCCTCCACGCCGAATTTCCCGGTCGTCAATTTCAACCTGGCCGCCAAACTGAAATGCCAAACGGGCCATTTCCAGACGATGTACGGCCAGGGCACTGGTTCCAGATTTGAACGGAGACACGGCAGCGGGGATGACCAGGATTTTTTGAACCACTCCACTGTCGAGCACGTGCCGCACCATGGCCACATGACCGCTGTGGACAGGATCAAAGGACCCACCCAAAACAGCCAAAGCCATATCTAACCTTCTTCCTCAGGGAAGTACTCCTCTAATTCGGCAAGAGCATCGGTGGCATCGTCCCGATATTCACTTTCTGGGAAATCACGAATCAGACGAACAAACATCTCTTTGGCCAGATCGTACTTCAAGACATTCTCTGCAGCCCGGCCCCGCTCCCAAAGCACCCGATCCAGGAGGCGGCTGTTGGCCTCATCAGCGAGTACCTCACCCAAGATCATGACCACCGCATTGGGTTTCTTTAACTGGCGGAAAACATGAGCTTGTTCCAAGCGCTTGAGAACCATCAAATCGCTGATATCCTGCATGGTGGAAATTACTTCATCCATGTGTTCGGATTGAGGGTACAGCTGGCTGAATTTGAGAAAATGCAAACGGGCCTCGTGGGCTCCAGTGATATCCCGCTCCACTCTGCCCACTTGAAGGTAATAACCCATGCCCTGTTGGAACATGGCATCTTCCACCCGGGAACTGGTAGGGTAATCCTTGGCGAGAATTTGGAATTCAACAATAGCCAGAGGATACTCTTCCATCTCCATGTAGGTTTCGCCCTTTAAAAACTGGGCTTCAGCGGCCAGGGAATCGGTGGGGTTGTGGCGCACAAAAGCTTCCAAAGCACTGACGGCCTCAGGATACCGATCATGTTCCTTATAAAATTCGCCTCGTTCAAAAGTCCCCGAAGGAAAAGGATTGGCAGCGCCACAGCCCGAAAGGACCAGGACCGAAATAAGTGAAGTGGCAGCCACCCAAGTGATGACCATGATGCGAATGTGTGCGGAATTAAATTTCACGAAATCCTCCCCGGGTATAATCCCGGTCTTTCAGAGATTACTCGCCTGTGTTGGCGAAATAGACAGCAACCAGCCCGGCCAAAGTGCCCAGAACAACGATTTCTTCCATGCGCCCTTTCCAACCACTTTCAGATGTTTCAGCGGTAGAGAAAAGGTAAAGGTCGGAATCGACCCGATCAAAGGCATCATCAGGAACACGATCACTGAAACTCCGCTGGATGCGGTCATTCAGTAACAGACGCCCCGAATTGGCCATGGTCACTTTAACTTGAACGGTGACCTGTAATTCACGGTCAATCCAACGCCGCCATAAACCCAAAGTGCGGCCTACTTGGGGATAAGCCAATTCCACCCCGTGTACGGAATAGGAATAGAAGCAATCAACGGCCGCCTGCTGGGCCGGATCATCCGATCCCAAATAAACATCATATCCCATACCACCCAGAACACGAACGACCGCACCGGCATACAGGTCATCCTCAACCGTAAATTGTTCCTGGATCAATTGGATGGCAGAACCGGGTCCGGGAAGGACACGAGTGCTGGAAGCGGCAATCTCAGCCATCAGAGCTTCCGTGAGCCAAATATTACTGCGCACAGTATCAGGTTCGGCAGAAGCCGGAAGGGATGAGGGCGCCTGAGTGAGTGTCGACTCCTGGGCGGTGGCGCTTTCAGGTAATAAAAGCCCCCCAGCCAGAAGAACAACACAGGCCATAAGAAAAACCACCGGCCATGGGTTTCTGTGGGAATCCATTTGTTCCTTCAAAAGGTGGCTCATCTTTATTGGGGCCCTTCAATTTTTTGAGCACTGCTACATGGCAGAGCCCAGGTATCGTAGGATGTGGCTGCACGGAATTCGGCCGGCAACCATTGTCCAGGTTTCAGATTCCGTCCCGGCATCAGAACCACGCCATCGAGGTCGTATCCGTAATGATAACTCCGGGCGATGGCCACAGGTCCGGCATTCTCCACCAAATTCCAGGGCTTGGAACTTTCGGCAGCATCCAACCAGTGGGCGTCGCTCAAAGAACGTAAAACTTCCACATCATCGGCCGAGTCCTCATGGGAAGGATCGATAATTTTATCGACCACCACATCAAATATCTTACCCAGCCGGGAACTCTGCCGGCGCTGGGCGATATCCGCCTGCAAATCCATGATGATGGCTTCGCGATCAAAAATCACTTCATTGGGCACACGGTCCGGAAGGTCGGCCGCGGCTGTTCCCAGCTCCGGAGAATAACGGTAGGTACCCAAGTGGTCAAATTCCACTTCAGCCAGGAAGTCGGCCAAAATTTCCAGATCCTCCTCTTCTTCACCGGGAAACCCTAGCAACGCCGTTGAGCGCAAAACAAGTTCCGGGTGATGTCGGCGCAAAGTTTTGAAAAATTCGGGAGAAGACTTGCTTCCTCCTGGCCTTTTCATGGCTTTCAAAATCCGTGGTGAGGCATGCTGGATGGGTAGCTCCAGATAGCGTGCCACTTTCTCCAGATCCAACAATCGCAAAAGATCATCCGTAGAGACTAACCCGGAATACAAATACAGGAGGCGGATGTTCCGTAATCCATCAATTTTATTAAGGGCGGTCACCAAATCCAGCAATTTCTCACCAGTATCGCGGCCAAAATCGCTGGTATTCTGACTCACCAGCTGGATTTCTGTCACTCCTCGTCCCACCAGTCCCTGGACCTCGCGAACCAATTCTTCGATGGGACGGCTCATCTGGCGTCCGCGAATCATGGGAATTCGGCAGAAAGTGCAATTGCAGTTGCAGCCTTCACCGATTTTCACAAAAGCCATGTGCCCGGGAGTCAGTAAAGGGCGGTCAATCAGTCCCGTGTAATTGGCTTCCATGGGAGGCGAGACTATGGGTTGACCAGCCATGGGAAAAGCCGCCACGGGTGCAGATGAAGGGGCGGGTTTGGTTTCATCTTCCAGTCCAAGACAGGCCGCCACGACCCTGTCGAACTGTCCCACACCAGCCACCACATCTACACCAGGAAATTTTTCCTGGATTTCATCTCCGTGCTCCTGAGACCAACAGCCGCAAACCACAAGGGTTTGGGTGGTTTTATAATCAATGAGTGATTGAAGCGTTTCTTCACTGTCACTGCGAGCAGCATCAATGAAACCACAGCTGTTGAGCACCCAGATATCAGCTTCATCCAAATCGTTGACGGCATTCACACCCTGGAGGGCGAATCGTCCCAGCAAAGCTTCTGAGTCTACCAGGTTTTTATCACACCCCAAAGTGGCGCAATAGATTTTATGATCGGACCTTTTATTCATCTCAGGGTTAACCTTCCCCTTCGTGGGCATCGGGTAAATCTTCCGGACCGATCAGCACATCCCTGGCTTTGCTGCCAGTGAAGGGCCCCACCACTCCAGATTCTTCAAGCATATCCATCAGGCGGCCGGCACGGGTATAGCCAATGCGCAATCGGCGTTGCAGCAAAGAGGTGGAACCACTCTGATGCTGGACCACAATGCGCACAGCCGAATCGTAAAGATCATCTTCACCGGTGTGCATGAGTCCGCCTTCAGGCTTCTCATTCAGGCTGATTTCATCGGTGCTGCCGCTGTATTGGAGCCAGTGAGCCACCACGGCTTCGCACTCATCAACATCAATAAACGAACCGTGCACACGCACAGGCAGTGCACGACCCGGTTGCAAATAAAGCATATCACCATGACCCAGCAGTTGCTCTGCACCCTTGGTGTCGAGAATGGTGCGGGAATCGTTGGCCTGAATCACCCGGAAGGCGATTCGGCAAGGGATATTGGCTTTGATCACACCGGTGAGTACATCCACACTGGGTCGCTGGGTGGCCAGAATGAGGTGGATTCCCACGGCTCTGGCTTTTTGGGCCAGACGGGTGATCAAATCTTCCAGGTCTTTTCCCAGCTGCAAAATAAGATCGGCCAGCTCATCTACAATAGTCAGGAAAAAGGGCATTGGCTCGGTTACAAGTTCCCCGGCTTCGTCCGTCACTTCGCCCTTGGCAATTTTATCGTTGTACTGCTGGATATTCCGCACTGAATATTTGGCCATGGTGCGGTAGCGGTATTCCATTTGCGCCACCATCCACTGCAGGGCTTTGAGGCTCTCTTTGGGGTCTGTAACTACGGGCAGTAGCAGGTGCGGAATGCCATTGTAGACATTCATCTCCAGCATTTTGGGGTCAATCATGACCATGCGCAGGGTGCTGGCATCATTGGTCAACAACAAGTTGCTGATGATGGCATTGAGACAAACAGATTTTCCACTGCCCGTGCTACCAGCCACCAGAAGGTGCGGCAGCGCCGCTATGTCGATGGATACCGGACGACCCACCACGTCCTTCCCCAGAACAACCTGCAAGGGTTTGCGCTTTTCGGGGCCCAGAAGCTCCAGCACTTCCCGCAGGCGAACCATTCTGGCCACATTATTGGGGATTTCAATTCCCACGGCCGCCTTGCCTGGGATGGGTGCTTCCATGCGGATGGAACGGGCACGCATAGCCAAGGCCAGATCATCACTGCGCTGGACAATTTGGTTGACCCGGATACCATGACCGGGCTGGAATTCGAATGTCGTCACCACCGGACCCGGGCGCACATCCTTAACCTGACCTTCCACCCCAAAACTACGCAGAGTGTTTTCCAAAAGGTCCGCCGAAGCATCCATCTCCTCAGTGGAGATGGTGATGCTGTCGGGATCTGCGGGAGTCAGCAATTCCACGCTGGGCAGAATGATGGGACCCTTAATTTTTTTGGGTTTCTTCTTCTTGGTCACCGCAGAAGCCTGATCAGATTCACCACTGGGCCCCGGGGCTTCGCCGTCGCCCATAAATTCCCCGGACGCTCCTGCCAGAACCAGTTCATCAGTGACAGGTTCTGACTCCACCGGCGCAGCTTCAGCAACAACGTCAGGAGCTGGTGCGCTGTGGTGTCGGCGGGGTAATTTCGTTTGTTCTTCTTCAATGGTGGAGTCAGCAGAAGCATGCTTTTGTTCTTCGGCTTCCGCTCGCTGCTCATCCCGCTGGGCTTTTTCCTGTGCCCGGTTTGATTTTCTCTCTTCCAGGCGTTGGCCAAGGTCTTCCATCACATCCTGAATAGCGTGCACAGGCCACAGCATCAATTGCCCCAACCCGCGCAGCCCCTGAATCAAGGCCTGCCCAACTGAAGCCACCAGGGGGAGCAACCAACCCAGCCAAGGTTTGAAAATAAAGACAACGGCCAGAAGAAGCAGCAGTGAAAGAAAAATGATACTGCCCAGGACACCAAACAAACGCTCGAAACCCAAGGCCACATAATATCCCACAGCGCCTCCCAGGCGTGTGCGGGTTTCCAAGGCCAGACCTAGTCCGGATTGGGCCAACCAACTGGTCGTCACAAGCCATAAAGGAATGGCCCGTAGAATCCAGGGTCGGATGATCGCTGGTCTCCCCAGCAGATAAGCCACCCCGGTAGCCGCCAGAAAGAGAGGAAAAAACCAAACCCAGATTTCACCAAAAACCAGATGTAGAATAACGCTTAAAGGCGAGCCGATGATGCCACCGGGATGGTTCGCATCAAAGAACTGTACCGATTCACCATCGCTGAACAACCACCAGGAGCCCACGCCGCCAATCAGAGACAAGCCCAAAAAGGCGGCAATAGACACCAACAGCAATCCGCTAAGCCATCCGGCCTGGTACCAGGGTTGAGATTTTTTGCTATTACGCTTCTTCGGTTTTCGCCCTGACACGCAAGCCCTCCTGCAGATGAGACAATTCCTCTTCCAGGAAACTCGTCGTGGCCTTCCCTTTCAGGAAAACAGGATTGTCCAGCACCTCGAGGTGGAACGGCGTGCTCGTGGGCAGGCCTTCAAATACACACTCACTCAGGGCCCTTCGCATCCTTGCGACAGCTTCCTCACGATCTTTGCCATGGGTGATAATCTTTGCCAATAAGGAGTCATAATAAGGGGGAACCATATAGTCGGAATAAACATGAGTATCAACCCGCACACCAGGTCCACCTGGGGCGTGATAATAGAAAACACGCCCAGGACAGGGCATGAAATTACGCTCAGGGTTTTCCGCATTGATGCGGCATTCGATGGAATGGCCCTGAACTTTGATATCCTCTTGGGTGAAATCAAACTTTTCACCGGCTGCCACCCGGATCATCCATTTCATCAGATCGACACCAGTCACCATTTCAGTCACGGGATGCTCCACCTGAATTCTGGTATTCATCTCCATGAAGTAAAAATCTCCACTCTCGGTGAGCAGAAATTCAACCGTGCCGGCGCTGGTGTAATTCACCGCTTTGGCCAAACGCACAGCCGCCTCCCCCATGCGCTGGCGAAGCTCTTCATCCACCGCAGGCGAGGGTGCTTCTTCAATGAGTTTTTGATGGCGTCGCTGCACTGAGCAATCGCGTTCGCCGAAGTGGATTACGGTGCCGTCATTGTCGCCCATAAGCTGGACTTCCACGTGGCGGGGATTAACCATGTACTTTTCGATATAGACGGCATCACTGACAAAAGCAGCACCGGCTTCGGTGCGGGCAGCCACATAATTGGTGCGCATTTCATCTTCATCCCAGGCCACGCGCATGCCCTTGCCGCCGCCGCCAGCGGTGGCTTTGATGATCACCGGATAGCCAATTTCCACTGCCGCCAGCACAGCATCCTCAACTGTATCAACCAGACCAGTGCCTGGCACTACAGGACAATTGGCTTCCTTAGCCTTGGTTTTGGCCGTGGCTTTATCACCCATCATATCGATGACCTGGCCGGAAGGGCCAATCCAGGTGAAGCCGTTGTCTTCACAGATTTGGGCAAATTCGGCATTTTCAGCCAGGAATCCGTATCCCGGATGAATGGCTTCGGCCCCTGTGATTTCAGCAGCGGCAATGATATTGGGAATGCGCAGATAACTGTCGGCACTGGAATTCTTTCCAACACATACGGATTCATCGGCATATTTCACATGGAGACTGTCAGCGTCGGCAAGGCTGTGAATGGCCACGCTTTGAATACCAAGTTCACGGCAGGCACGCATAATACGCAGGGCAATTTCGCCCCGATTGGCAATAAGAATCTTCTTAAACATGCAGACATCCTGTCAGAAAGCGTAAAACCGCACAGGAAGCCAAGGCATTCCTGGACGTGTGATTTGCTGGATGGCACCCTTAGAGAGTGAGTTGCCATATTTTGGCCTCACTTGCCTGCAATATCAAGAGAAAATGGCCGCCTGGGCGACCATTTTTCTTATCATCTCAATTTGTTTGGAGGATCAAATCTTGGAAAATTTCTCTTCCGTAACGCCCCCACCGTCTTCAAACCGCTCCCAGGAGGTGTCACTGCTGGCTTGAATGCCTTTGACACGCAGAGCAAATTCATGGGGATTACTGCTGTTGTGGGTGGCATCTTCCAGGGAAACTTTTCCCTCTTTATAAAGCTGCATTAGAGCCTGGTCGAAGGTTTGCATTTGATATTGCACAAACCCTTCCTGGATGGCCTGCCGAATCATCACTGTTTTTTCAGGTTCCCGGATGTAATCCCTGATCGTGCTGGTGGCAATCAGGATTTCCGCTGCCACGAAACGATTCAAACCTTCAGCATCGGCAACCAAACGCTGGGAAACCACAGACTGTAATGAGGACGCCAGCAGGAATCTGATTTCCTGGTGTTGGTGAGGCGGGAAAAAAGAAATGATGCGGCTGATAGTCTGGGTGGCATCGATGGTGTGCATCGTGCTCAAAACCAAGTGCCCGGTATCGGCAGCTGTCAGGGCAATTTTCATACTCTCCGCATCACGGATCTCTCCAATGAGGATGACGTCCGGATCCTGCCTCAGTACATGCTTTAATGCATCGGCGTAACTGCTAGTGTCACAACCGATTTCTCGCTGACTAATGATGCTGCGCCTATCACGGTGCAGGAATTCAATGGGGTCCTCAATGGTGATCACATGCCGGGCAGAATCGCGGTTGATGATATCCACGATGGATGCCAATGTGGTGCTTTTTCCACTGCCCACAGTACCCGTAACGAGGATGAGCCCCCGTGGTTTCATGGCCAAAGTTTTTACAACCGGCGGTAATCCCAAATCTTCGGTGCTTTTAATCTCCACCGGGACGTGGCGGAAAACCATGGCCACACTGCCTCGCTGCACATAAAAATTGGCACGAAAACGTGCGACACCCGGTACCCCAAATGCAAAATCGATTTCCCTGGTATTTTCAAAAATTTCGCGCTGGGCGGGGGTCAAAATTTGCTGAGCCATAGAGACCATATCCTGGACCGAAGGGGGCGTGTACTCTGCCTGAACCAAGGTTCCGTTGATCCTCAACACCGGAGGCGTGGCCACTTTAAGGTGGAGATCGCTAGCTCCACGGTTAATCATTTCTTTTAAGATTTTTTTAATGTCCATCAGCGTTCTCCAAATAAGACCGAGGGAAAATACAATTCTAGAATATTCTGCTCCTTGGTATCTTCGGCATCAGGGGACAGGCCTTAAAGAAAAAACCCCGGATTCCTTTGGGAACCCGGGGCAAAACTCTTTGGCAGCTGCCGATTTGTTTTAAGGTCAGTCTGGTTCCACCAGGAACAAAACGCCTTCGGCCTCCACAGGAGAACCATTTTCCACCAGAATTTCGCGGATGGTGCCGGCAAACTCGGCATCGATCTCATTCATCACCTTCATGGCTTCGACAATGCAGAGGGTTTGGCCCACGGCCACATGATCCCCCACTTTGACAAAATTATCACTCTCCGGCGATGGAGCACGGTACAGAGTGCCCACAATGGGTGAGCGTACATCCTTGAATTTGGCACGGCTCGCATCCACAGGAGCCTCAGCAGGCGCAGCAGCCACAGGAGCAGGTGCAGCAGCAGCAGGAAGAATCACTGGCGCAGGAGCCACCGCGGCACCCTGAGCATATGTGGGCGATTTTTGGATGCGGATGGTGGTATCCTTGTGGATGACCTCCAACTCTTCAATTCCGCTATCCTCGACCATTTTTACTAATTCGCGAACCTTGCTGATATCCATTTCAGCCTCTTTGCTGTTTTTGGGTGAGTTCATCTAAACTCTACCCAGGTATTTCCCTGTACGGGAATCAATGCGAATGACTTGTCCCTCATCAACGAAGAGCGGTACTTGAACCACGAGGCCTGTTTCCATGGTAGCCGGTTTGGAGCCACCCTGAGCAGTGTCTCCACGCACTCCTGGATCCGTTTGAGCCACAGCGAGTTCAACCGTCTGCGGAGGTTCAACCGTCAATGGTGTTTCCTCCATAAGCAGAACACTGCAAATGTCGCTTTCCTTCACATAAGGAATGACATCTCCAAGACCATCTTTATGCAATTGGATCTGTTCGTAGGTTTCCGTATTCATAAAAACCATAAAATCGCCATCGGGATAGAGGTACTGATAGGGGCGGCGTTCCAGGCGAACTTCCTCCACTTTTTCACCAGCACGGAAAGTATTCTCTACAACCTTGCCATTTTCCACGTTTTTCAATTTGGTGCGCACGAAAGCAGGGCCCTTGCCCGGTTTGACATGCTGGAAGTCGACAATAGTCCATAATGTAGTTTTCCACCGCATGGTAAAGCCGGTGCGGAAATCACTTGTATCTGCCAAAGGTCAGCCTCTCTTTTGTATAAAGCCGGATTCCAATCAATCCGGACAAAATGATCGCTTATTGATAACACGACAGGCCCTAATTGGCAATGCCGGATAAAATGCCCGATTTACAGTCCCAGCAAGTGGGCCATACCCTCCAGCCCCAATTTATATCCCTTAACTCCGAATCCAAACACGCCAGCGTTGACAACCCCGGTCAAAAGATTGGTTTGTCTGAATTCTTCCCGAGCCGTGGGATTACTCAAATGCAGTTCTATGACAGGTTTCTCCATGGCAGCCACCGCATCCCGAATAGCCACCGAAGTATGAGTATAGGCCGCCGCATTGATGATCAATCCGGCAGCTTTGTCAGTGGCCTGGTGAACCTTTTTCACCATCCCGCCTTCAAAATCATCCTGGTTAAACTGGACTCGTAAGCCCAAATCCTGACCCCATTTTTCACACAGCATTTCCAATTCCGCCCAAGTGGTAGAACCGTAAATTTCCGGCTCTCGCTGCCCCAGACGGCTCAGATTTGGCCCCCCGAGAATCATCACCAGTGGTTGGACTTCATCGTTGTTCATGCGTCCGGATCCCGGTTGGCTTTAAAGTTTTCAATCCACTCGCCAAATTGTTCCTTCTGCCCCGTCCGGTGGCGCAAACGCTCTTCTGGGGAAGGTTCAATATTTCCAGCCGATGGCGCCCCTGGGGCCAGATCGCCAGACTTAAGTTGGGCCAAGCGCTGCTGGACATCTTCCCGACCAGGTTCGTCCTCCAGCATGCGTTCCAAAGCCACCTGGGCTTTATCCAGATATCCCTGGGCTACCAAAATGTCCACCAGAGTCATAGTGGCCAGGCTGCGGTTGGCCACAGGCAAAGATTCCTGTGGGTTGTCCCCGGCCGGCCGAACTTGATCCTGCATCAAACGCTCGCGAGCATCGTTCAACAACTTCGGCCATTCGGCTTGATCAGGCTCAAAATCAACCAAGCGCTCCAACAAAGGAATGGCGTGGGTGAATCCATCTACGGTTAAAAAATGTTCTGCCAAAATACGCAAGACTACAAAATTATCGGGACTCAATTCCAGCACTCTTTGTAGAACTTTCACCCCATGATCCTGCCTGCCGGCCTGAAGTAAAGTGCATCCCAACACAACCATGGCCGATTTATGATTGGGATCCCGAACAAGCCCATTTTCCAACAGGACAAGCGCTTCTTCCGTTTCACCGTGCTGCCGTAAGAGGTCGGCCAAAGGCACATATACCCTGGACTGGGGATCCTCTTTCAGGATCCCCCGGTAGCGAGAAATTCTTTCAACCATTGCGCTCACCGGTTGTTCCCCTAGCCCATCTCGCCCAGGGTTTCCCCTACGGCGGTCATGTCCAGCCAGAGGCCGGAAGTCAATTCAAGAGGCATGGCTTCTTGCAAACGAGCCAACCGCTGTTGGTTTGCCACCAGACTATCTTCATCATCAGCAGCAGTGAAGCCACCCAAACAATCTTGAGCTCCACTCAAAACCTCAGCCACGGCCTTCCGGGCAAAAACCCGGCTCATGGTAGCAAAGTGTGCCGCCTGGGCATGACCCTCTGCTTCCAGGCGAGCAGCCTTGACAGCAAATGCAGCCGCCACTTCACAAATGGTCATCATATCAGCCATGGCAAACATGACAATTTGATTGCGCGTCAAACGGGATTTGTGAAGGTGTTGCACCACTTCGTTCAAACCGCGCACGGCCGCAGCCACCACAGTGGCGCCAACATCGGCACATTGTCCTGCAGTGGTATCCATTTCTCCCGCCAGATCTTCGTAGAATTGACCTTTGGAGCGGACCGTTTGACGCCACCGGTACATGCCAATGATGCTTTGTTGGATTTCACTGGTGCCTTCGTAAATGGTGGTGATGCGAACATCACGATACATTTTTTCAACCATATATTCCCGAGTGTAACCATACCCACCAAGAGCCTGGATGGCACTATTGGCAGCTTTCAGCCCTGCTTCAGTACACCAGTATTTGGCTATGCTGCCTTCGGTGGCCAAGTCGTGATTCCCATTGTCGATGGTCAAAGCCGACTGCTCTGCATAAGCCCGGCCGGCTTCCAGGTCAATCCAGTTATCCACCAACAGCTTGAACTGGTAACCCTGTTTTTCAAAAATTGGAGCACCAAACTGCATGCGCGTTTTGGCATACTCCAAAGCCCGTTCCAAGGGAGCCTGTCCACCGCCCAGACCAAAAGCACCCACCATGAGACGGGTATAACCAAACACAGCATTTGCCTGTTTGAGCCCTTGGCCTTCTTCACCACAAATCAGATTTTCGACAGGGACGACCACATCTTCCAAAATAACACCGGTGGTATTGCTGGCACGGATACCGTGCTTGTCTTCGTGCACTCCGACACTCAATCCTTCGGTGTCACGTTCGACCACAAAGAAACTGAGTCCCTTGGGAGTCTTGGCTAAAATGGTATAAAGTTGAGCCACACCACCATTGGTGATGAACTGCTTGGTGCCATTCAAACGGTACCCCGTCAGGTTACCATCGGCATCAGTCACATGATCGGCTGTGGTCTGGATACTGGCCACATCGCTACCGGCCGCAGGCTCAGTCACGCCGTAGGCCACAATCAGACCTTCAGAGGCGATACGCCCCAGCCACTTGGTCTTCTGCTCTTCGGTACCGCCAACAAGGATAGGATCGGTACCCAGGCAAATGGCAAGAAAGGCTGTGGCCACACCCAAGTCGGACTTGGCCATCTCCTCGCTGACACGGCAAATATCCCGCGCTCCGCCACCAAGGCCACCAACATTTTCCGGTAGGAAGATCAAATGCAGTCCCACATCGGGGGATAACATTTTTTTGATCACTCCCTCAGGGAATTCATCTTTTTCATCCAAATCCAAAAGGAGGGAATCTGGCAATTCCCGCGCGGTAACCTGCTTGAGTGTTTCAATAACCATGTCGCACATTTCCGTGGACAATCCGGCGGGGACATTCATGAACTTTTCCTCTTCCGTGGGGCAAAGGGCGACTGCAGGACAGGCCCGGTTATTGGTCTATTGAATGATCGGGACTCAGGGAATGATAATATTGCCGGTGCCAACCAGGACGCAGCTGCCGCCCACGGTGATGCGGACAGCTTTTCCATCCTGGACTTCGGCTTCTGCAATGAGCCTGCTGGGTCGCCCCATCTCCAGGCCCTGTTCACTGATAACTCTAATTTTCGAGGCAGCTTTCACCAAACGGTGCTTCACCAGATAGGCCACCAAGGCTCCGGTGGCTGCGCCGCTGGCGGGGTCTTCAGGAATTCCGAAATGGGGAGCAAACATCCGGCAATGCACGGTGCTCTCGTGATTCGTTGTCTCGCAGGTAAAGACAAAAAGATCTCCAAAACCAAGATCGGCGGCGATAGAATCTGCTTCTCTGCGCCGCAAATTGATACGGCTCATCGTTTCCAAACTAGCCACCGGTACGATGTGGATGGGCAGACCAGTTGAAATCACTTCACAGGGCAATCCGGTGATGGCAATTTCCTCTTCAGCCAATCCCAAAGTCAGCGCCACTTTGCGGCGATGAAAATACTGCCCGAGAAAGTCAGGAGCATCATGCAAGAGACTGTAAATTTGGAATCCTGATTCTTCACGGGTGTTAACCTGGTAACTCCCTGCCTCCAGGTCCCAGGTATAATTACCACTGGCAGAACCAGCCGACCGTTTGCCTAAATAATCCATGGCAAAGGTGGCACCCAAAACAGAATGACCGGCAAAGGGTATTTCCGCCGCAGGAGTGAATATCCTCAGGCCGGAACGATCACCGTGGCTATCTTGACCCGGTATGACAAAGGCGGTTTCTCCACAGCCCATCTCCAGAGCCAATTTCTGCATGAGATCCTCAGGAACTTCATTCCCCAAAGGAAAGAGGTTCAACCGACTACCGCCGAAAGGTTCGGAGGTGAACACATCAATGGTTAGATATTCCAGGTTCATTTTCGGTTAAGACCTCTGCTCAAGGAAATTCATGGGCAGAAACAATCCTGCCTTAGGATCGTTAAATTTAGCACAAGAGAGGCTATCAACCAAGACCTTTGGTGAGGGAAATACAGCCTTTTAGATGTTTTGCAGCAAAACGGTAGCTATGGCAAAATCTTTTTCATGGCTGATGGAGAGAAAACACTCGGTAGCGCCCATGGAAGCCATTTCAGAAGCTGCCAGGCCATGACATTGCAAACTCACTGGACCTTGGGCAGACCGCACCACTTCGATGTCCCCATAAGGGATGTGAGTCACCGAACGACCCAGGGCTTTGAGAAAGGCCTCTTTGGCAGCCCAGCGTCCAGCCAAAGAGGCCGCACGGCCCAGGCCACGGGAATTAACCCACTGAATTTCCTGATCAGAGAAACACCGATTTAAAAACCGTACTTCATGACGTTGTAGCATATCATCAATACGCGCCACGGAAACAATATCAGTACCTAACCCTAGAATGCTCAATAGGCGCCCTTCCGTTCGATCACAGCTGGCAAGGTGCGAGCCAGGATGGTGAGATCGAACCACAGACTACGCTTTTGCACGTACTGCCTATCCAATTCCATCCATTCAGAAAAGTCCAGATGACTGCGCCCTGATACCTGCCAGAGACAAGTGAGTCCGGGCCTTACCAGAAGGCGTTGGGCTTGTTCAGGTGTGTAGTCATTTACTTCAGATGGAATTTGTGGCCGAGGGCCGATCACACTCATATCACCTTTGAGAATGTTGAATAGCTGGGGAAACTCATCCAGGCTGCTGCGCCGCAAGAAACTACCCACCCCTGTAATGCGGGGATCATCTTTAATTTTAAAGGCGGCACCAGTGGCCTCGTTCAAATGCACAAGCTTTGCTTTTTGAGCTTCGGCATCAACAGCCATGGAACGAAATTTATAGCATCCAAATAGTTTGCCTTCAAAGCCCACCCGTTCCTGCTTAAAAAAGACAGGACCTTTGGTTTCCAATTTGATCAACAACACAATGAAAGGGAATAATGGCAAGAGCATGGCTAAGCCACCGAAGGAAGCCACAACATCAAAAACTCGCTTCACCAGGCGATACCCAAAAGAATCTTGGACTGCCGGAAGCTCATCACTGGAAGCCAGAAATTCATGAAATTTTTCCAGGCTGCCGTAATAGTTTTCAGTGCTCATGGTTTGGTCCACTTTTATCCCGGTGCCCCTGAGAATCCTGTTGTTTCCAATGAAAAACCTTAACGCCTGGAAATTCGCCTTCCAGACGCAAGTGCCCGTTCCTGCTCAAAGTCAGGGGCAAATAACCGTGAGGATCAAAATACCACTCCCGGCTGGAAACAAACCAGAAACTTTTGTGGGACGCTAATTTGTTTTGGAAAAAGTTCTGAGAACCCTGATCAGAACCCAGAGGAGCCAAATTGAAGGTATCAATCAAGGGCGTCTTGTCCTTTTGATAAAAGGCATAAACACCAGTGACCGAAGGAACCAAAATGTCTTCAGAGGCCAACTCTTGTAATTCGATAAAATGCACAGCTGAGCGTATGTCAGCTTTCACGTATTTGTCAGCCCAGAAATGCCCAGCCAGGGACCAGAAAGACAGAACTATCATCAGGATAGCCCCACCCCTGCTCCAGAATCCTGGTAGGCGCGTTAAGCCGAGAGCCAACATGGCCAATAGAAAAGGAAAGACCACCGCCACATAACGGGGGTTCCAGGGCTTTATATTGCGGAGCGCCAACATTACGAGAATACCCATGGGGACACCCACAAAGAGCAGCAAGTACAATCGACGGCTTCCCAGGTGTCGTAAGGAAGACAATAAGCCCACACCCACCGGAATGACCCCCAAGGCCAATAATGGCCAATAAGTTTTCAAAACCATGATCCGGTCTGGATGGTGGAGTTCGCGCAACGAAGGGCCAAAGCTATGGCCAAAGAAAAAAGTGTAAAAAGAGTAGGGAATAGCCAGAGGGGAAAAGGTTGTTTGTCCTCGCAAGGCTATTCCCGTATCCACCCCGGGCAGGATGCGATCAACAGCCCAAATACCACTGGCTTTTAAAATCCAGGGAGACGAAAGCAAAACGGCACCACCCAAGGCCAATATCCACAAACCCCATTGGCTCCCGTTTCTAGGACGGTGCAATAGCAATACGGATAACCCCATGGCCACAAGCAGGAACAGGCCGGACATATTACTGAGAACAGCACCACAGCCAGCCAGGGCCAAGGCCAAAGCTGGGCCCAGCCGGGGTGTTTTCCTGACCATTTCCAAATAGGCCAAAGTCATCAAAATGACAAAGAAAATCAGGAAAGAGTAGCCTCGGGCTTCCTGGCTGTACCACACATGAAAAGGACTGATAGCCAACAGCAGGGTCCCCAATCGGGCGGCCCTGTGGTCCAGAAAACGCGACAGAAGAAGGCCAAACAACGGTACACTCAGAACACCCACGACAGCCGCAGGAAGTCGCAGCATCCATTCATTTTCCTGGATCCGCACCAGGGGCCAAACCACCAAAAGATAAAGAGGCGCCTGGATGGAATCCCAAACCTGCTGGAGCAATTCAAGGCCATGACCGGGCCGAATCATATTCCAGGTCATGATTTCATCAACCCAAAGAGAAGGGGCATCCAACTGATAAAACCGTAGAACAGCAGCTAATAAGGTGCTTGCCAGGAGAAAACCGACGCTCAAAGGAGCATCTGGAATTTCGTCTTCCCGCAACCAATCCTGCGGGGGAACAAGAGTGCTAGTTTTCATTCAATCCTTCATTGCTTCCTGTTGCCGGCCCCCCTGCATTAATCAAGGGACGACCCGGATAGTATTCTTTCAATTCAACTGTAATGGATCCTACGGGCACTTTGGTTTTGACTAACACAGGCACCCGGTATTTATCATCGGATAAATAAATAGTAAGTTTACCTTCATGCTTAAAAAGGCCCTCTCCCTGCATGACTGGCTCCACCACAAAACACTCAAAAGTTCCTGCGGCCACAGAGACTGTTTCTTTCCCCCGAACAAAAACTTTGAGGTCGTAGGTTTTTCGGGAGCTGTGGGCCGGTACATCAAAAACCGTGTCATTTTCCAAATCCAGAGTCCGCACGAAATAACCTGCCGAGAGTACATCCTGAACACCAAAAGTGGTGGGATAATTTTTGCCGTTGGCATAATTGGCCACTTCGTTTTCATGATCAAAGCTGATTTCCACCGACTTTTTATAATCACCTTCGCGCAGACGTTTGTAGAAGTAGCGACTGTATAAGGTTTCCACATCCATATAACTGATGATTTTATCGCGAACTTTATAGATGGATGAGAAGAAGCGGTTGCTGTTGGCTTTGCTTTGAATTTGGTAACAGGAATGGCCCTGGTATTCTGTCAGGCCGATGACTTCCACAATGGCCTCCCCCGCATCCACCACACCATAGCCTATGGAAAAGACCATCTTTTCACCGGGACCGAATACTACAGCAACCGCATGAGATTCGGAATCAGAAGCCTGGGCCTCAGTCGGCAAAGGCATATGGGCCAAGGCCAGCAGAAATCCCCAAAGGAAAAATTGAGAAGTCCCTACGCTTAATCTCATAATTCTACTTCCTCATATTTTCCAGCACACATTCCAGTCCCGCCTTTACTATTGAGGCAGGCAGGTTTTCCAAACAGGGTCTGTCGGGTAAGGGGCAGGTTTTAAATTCACATCCCAAACAGTCTAGATCCATCTTTATGGAAACATGGAACGGGTGATTTGGGTTCCATCCTTCGGAATTCGTGGGTCCGAAAAGTGTGACAGTGGGTAAACCCAACGCAGCTGCCAAATGCCTTCCTCCGCAGTCGGTGCCCACAAAAGCAGCACAAAGTTGCAAGAGATCAGCCAGCTCCAGGAGGCTTGTCGGGGGAGCAAAAGCCTCACTGGGCAAACTTTCCCGTAAAACCTTTTCCATGGCCTCGTCTCCGGGGCCGGGAATGAGGATGGGCGTGAGACCTTCAGCCTTCAGCCCCTGCCAAAGCTCAACAATTCGTTTATTGGGCCAAGCCTTGGCAGTCCAAGTGGCACTCATCATCAAAGCAATGGGCGTTTTGCTTTTGACTATACACTGATCTCGCCACCGCCTGAACCCGGAATTCAATTTTTCTTCTGATATCTTTAGAGCGGGACCCGGCGTGGGGTTTGTATCCCAAGGATCAGGCTCCAGGCCCAAGGCCCGCAAGGGGTCAAGAAAAGCTTCCCCTGCAAATCCCCGCAAGTGAACGTCCCCATGTTGGTTCTGGGGCACCCGAACATTGTAGGCCCACCGACGGCGTGGCAGATCGTACCCCACACGCAATGGGGCTCCCGTGGCAGCTGTCCAGAGAGCCGTCCGGGGGTTTCCCAACCAATCGATGACCATATCATAACCTTTGGACCGCAGCTGACGATACCACACAGACCGAGCCCAGGGCTCCTTCTTTCCTGGAGCCCAAGGAATGACCGTCACCTCGGGAACCAAAAGGGAGATCAACTCAGCAAATGGTTTATCTACGACCAAGTCCAGCTGGGCGTGCGGCAAGGCCCGGGCCAATTGTCTCACCGCAGGCAATGTCACCAGGCAGTCCCCCAAGGCCTTGCGCCTGATCAACAACACCCGGCGCAGATTGTGATCTATGCTCCCCAGGTCCATACCGCTTCTCCCTCAGCTTTCCGGGAGCAGTTCAAGGCAACTCTCCCAAACCTGCTGGGGTGATAATCGGGGCAGACAGATGAAGTCATCACATTGATGAAGATCACAGGGAGAACAAGGAGCTTGGCTCGTCAGGACGCAGTAAGGGCCAGAGCGGGTATACGGAAACCAAAGAGTATCATCGGTGGGACCAAACAGGGCCACTGTGGGAATACCGAGCCCCACCGAAGCATGCATGACTCCACCATCAACGGAGACCATCAAACTGGCATGACTGATAACACCCAAAACTGCAGACAAACCCAAGGGAGGCAGAACTCCACCTCTACCGGATGGGATCTCTTTGGCCAGCTCAGCCCAGGGATTCTCCGCACCCGGCGGTTGGATAACAAAAACCGGACGCTTGGTTTGTGAAAGAATTAAACCAATCAATTTTTGCCAGTGCTCAAAAGGCCACTCTTTCACTGGCCAGGTGGCCCCTGGTGCCATGACTATCAAGTCCCCAGGAAGATCTTCAGGAGCTTTGGTCTTCCAGTAATCCAGTGGTAGGAATGGACTGGGGTTAGTATCTGCAAATTCGGACTCAAACCACTGGAGAAAACCCAAACCACTCTCTTCATGAATCAGTGGCTGCAAACGGGCGAGGTGCTCCCCCATACCACCACTGGCCAATTGGAAAAGGCCCTGAAATTGTTCCGGGTTTTGGGAGGGAATAATATTGTGTGAATAGAGTAACCTGCGGCTACCTGCTGTACCGGAAATGCGTTTTCCAATGCCCGACAAACGCAGCAGCCAAGCACTGCGCGGGTTGAAAAACAAATCTACGGCCAAATCATATTGGCATGATTGTAATTGCGATACCATTTCTCCGGGAGTATATGAGGGCAGGGAAACGGCCTGGACATTATCGATTCTGGCCTTGGCATCGCTGCCTCTGCGTTGAGTTTCCAGCAGGTGCAACTGATCCAGATGTGGGTGCCCCTGAAGGACCATGCCGTGGCCTTTTTCTGCCAAAAAACCCAGATGGACATCAGGATCTCCCCGCCGCAACACCTCCAGCAGTGGGGTTGCCATGACCACATCCCCCAGGTAACGTAGTCTTGAGATGAGAATGGAACGCAAGGTGCGTCCCTCCAATTGCCAACTCAAGATGCCTCCCCTTCCCGGTGGCGAAGGATCAGGTCCACAGCCTCCGGCAATCCGTCGACCACACTGACCGTAGGATCACCAGGCCAGGTCCGCAGAACATCTTCTTCCTGGGAAATTCCATAGCCAGTGCGCACCAGGATTCCGCCCAACCCCCGCTGTCGTCCCAAGGCCACATCACTTTTTTTGTCGCCGACAACCCAGGAACCACTGTCCTTGTAAGGGAGGATTTTTTTCGCTTCGTCTAACATTCCCGGCAATGGTTTCCGACAGTCACAACTTTCACCGGGCGCATGGGGACAATAAAAGAAGGCATCAAAGGACACACCTTGTTGAGCCAAGAGGTCCTCCAAACGCTGCATCACAGCTTTAAAATCATCATGAGTGAAAATGCCGCGTCCCAGTCCTGATTGGTTGGAAACTCCAATCAACCAAAAGCCCGCCTGGCGAGCTTTGAGCATGGCTTCAGCAACCCCTGGCAAAAGTTCCACTTGATCAGGGTCTGCCAGGTAATGCCGGTCAGCATTCACGACTCCGTCGCGATCCAAAAAAAGTGCATCCTTGGGCTCTTGCGATGTGGTGCTGGGATGGCTTTTCCAAAGTGGCATGGCAGTCCTTTACGAGCCGTGGGATGAAATCAATAAATCGACGGCATGCATCACTGATTCTGCAGTGATGGTGTCGAGGCAAAATTCCTTCTGGTTGCAGCTTTTTCGGTAACATGGACGGCAATCAAAACCTTCAGGATGGACCACTTGGGTGCGAGGCCCCATGGGGCTAGTCCATTGGGGATTGGAAGAACCAAAAACCCCAACGGTGGGAACTTCCAGGGCAGCCGCCAAATGCATCAGACCACTATCATTTCCCACAAACACTTGGCACGACTTAAGAATGGAAACCACCTTCTGCAAGTCTGTTCTGCCGGTAAAATCCACCAGACCAGGTTTCCCATCCAGCTTTTGTTCCAGTGAAAGATCCAATCCCTCGGCTAAGCCCTTGGCAAAAGCAGAGGCTGCCGAGTCACCTAAAAGGACCACTCTTTTTCCATGTTTCTGTATCGCTGTTTTCACGAAATCCATGGATCGGGACAGAGGCCAGCTTTTGGCAGAGCCGTAGGTAGCGCCGGGAGCCAGAACCCATAAAGGTGTGGTCGGTTTGAGCAGAGCCGCAGCAATGGAGTCGCAACCTGGAAGAGTGGGATAAAATTCGGCATTCTCATGGTGATGATTTGGGGACCCCAGGCCTTGCAAAAACAACTCTCCCAGTTTCACCAGTTCAACGCTGTGGTGAAAAATGCCCCGGGTGGGAGTGGCCAATGAGTGAGTCAGCAAAATATTTCGACCATCCCCACCATATCCAACCCGCATGGCAGCACCCGAGCGCCAACCGGCAATTCCTGCTCGTAGCGAAGGAGGGCCCAGAATGATGGCATGGGGGTTCAATTGTCGAAAGTCCTGCCCTAATTTCAAGCCGCCCATGAGGCCGCTGTGGCGACCGTCACGTTGCACAATGAACACTTGACTGAGTCGTGGGTCTTCAGCAAAAACAGGAGCCCAAGCTGATCTCACAGCCAATTGGATTTCCGTTTTGCGGCCGTCGGGTAAAACTCGGTTTTGGTGGAGAAATTCCACCAAGGCCGAAAACATGACAGCATCCCCAAGCCAGTTGGGCGCCAGCAGCAGAACCTTCACTTCAGGTCCGGGCTGCCTGTTCTCAGTCATGGGGATTCGTGGTTTCCGAATTATCTGAATTATCAGGAGTGTCGGTAGTTCTGGGGTCTGATGGACCAATAATCTGGGCCACCTTGGTGGAGCGCCCTTCGGTCACCGTCTCAACCGCTTCCATGAGTGTTTCCAAATCCACACGCCCTGCCTTATCAAGCTGCAGGACCCGCACTCTTTTGCGGTTTTTGGGTATCCAGGATTGGTCGTCCTTAGCTGAAAATAACCCTACGGTGGGCAAACCCAAAGCCACAGAGAAATGGAAAAAATCGGTATTTCCAGCAATAAAAAGGTCGCATTGGGATAAAAGTAAAATCATATCCAGCAAAGATTCCCGGGGCAATCCCAAGGGAACATCTGCTAACTTTGTTTCAAATTTCTGAAGAAAGTCGGCCTCCGACGGTTTTCCGAGAGGCACCACCCGACAAATAAACTGGGTGGATAGTTGGCGCACCAGAAAGTGGATGTCCTCCAATTTCATACGATGGCCGGTTTTGCTGATTCCCGGTTCCACGCCAATGAGCATTTGGTCTGGGTTGGGCTTATGGAAGTGGACCTGCTGGGCCATCTGCCGGACCAATTCCATCGGCAATGGCCAGCGGCTGTTCATGTCCCGGTTGGGTAATCCCAGAAAAGGACCTGCGGAGAAAATGCGATCTCCATAATATTGGGAGGATGACGAAGGGGGACGAATTTCAAAATTGATAGCAGGCCATGACTCCTCATGGGAAGGTCCCAACCGGAGCCGGGCTCCACTGGCCAAAGCCGCCAATTCCAACCGTGGAGAGGCTTGCCGAGACATGACCACAGCCATGTCGTATTTCCCTTTGCCCAATTGACGCAGCAATGAGCTAAAAGCGGGCATCCACGGATTGAGTTGGCTGTCTTTATAGACCATGCACTGTTTGACGAGTCCACTGGGGACCATCAGAGCCTGGTGCTTTTCAGGAAGCAGAAAATCAATTCTTGCCGCTGGGTAATTTTTGCGAATGGCCTTAAGTAAGGGAATGTGAAAGACAACCTCCGAAAGCTCACCCGAATCAATGCAGAGAATTTTACTGGACTCATTCAGAGCACCTGGCAAGGTAAAGGACGCTTCCTTTCCCTTACGGAAAAAAGGCCGCATCATGGATGTAATCAATCGGTGTTCCGACACGCAGAAGGCCTTTCTCAGATAGTCCCATCAGCAATTTCGGGAAAAATAGTCTCCCAGACTTCGTCCACATGGCTGACAGGCACAAACTTAATGGCCTCACGAACTTCTTCCGGAATTTCTTCCAAGTCAGTCTCATTGGTGGCTGGAATGATAATCTGTTTGATCCCCACACGGTGAGCCGCCAACACCTTTTCCAGCAATCCACCAATGGGCAGAACTGCTCCAGTGAGTGTGATTTCCCCGGTCATGGCTGTGTACCGGCTAAGAGGTTTTTTGAGCATCAGGGAAAGCAGCACAGAGGCCATGGCAATACCTGCACTGGGGCCATCCTTGGGAGTGGCTCCAGCTGGCAAGTGGATGTGAATATCCCGCTTGGTGAAAAACTCCGTGTATTCCTCTCGGGCCCCGAATCGATGGCGCAAATAACTATAGGCCGCACTGGCGGATTCTTGCATCACACTGCCCACCTGGCCCGTGAGTTTCAAAACCCCACGTCCCCCTGGCAGATTCAAACCTTCAATATAAAGGATTTTGCCGCCCACCTGGGTCCAGGCCAAGCCCGTGACAACCCCAACCTTCAGACGACTGCGTAACCGGTCGCCAGAATAGCTTGGCGGTCCGAGGTAGTCTTCAAGGTTTTTGGCACCAACACTTTGTTTCTTCCGTTTGCCTTTGGCCACCGCGGTAGCAACCTTACGGCACACACCACCAATTTCCCGTTCCAGTTGCCGCACTCCGGCCTCCCGGGTGTGGTCTTCGATGATGCTCATCAATCCCGCATCGGTGAAACGAATATGCTTGTTGGTCAATCCGTTCTCTTCAATCTGGCGTGGTGCCAGATATCGTTTGGCAATTTGAAGTTTTTCCAAGTTGGTATAACCAGCCAGGTGGATCATCTCCATGCGGTCCAACAAGGGCCGCGGGATGGTGTCCAACATATTAGCCGTGGTGATGAACATCACTTTGGAAAGATCAAACGGAAGAGTCAGATAGTGATCCGTAAAATCACTGTTCTGCTCGGGATCCAAAACTTCCAGCAAAGCACTGGCCGGATCACCTCGGAAATCATTGCCCAATTTATCAATTTCATCGAGCATGATCAGAGGATTATTGGTTTCGCATTCTTTGAGCCCGGCAATGATGCGCCCAGGCATAGAGCCCACATAGGTGCGGCGATGCCCACGGATCTCCGCTTCATCACGCATACCACCCAAACTGAAACGGAAGAACTTTCTTCCCACTGCTTCAGCAATGCTGCGCCCGAGGCTGGTTTTACCCACGCCAGGAGGCCCGGCCAGGCAAAGGATGGGACCACGATGGTTGTCTTTCAGCTTACGCACGGCCAGATATTCGATGATGCGTTCTTTGACATCTTCCAGGCCGAAGTGGTCCCGTTCCAGAATCTCCTGCGCCCGGTCCAGATCCAGTTTGTCTTCACTGCTGACGTTCCATGGCAGCTCCAAAAGCCAATCGACATAGGTTTTGCTCACTGTGTATTCGCTGGCTCCTGGTGACATCCGGCTCAGACGGTCGTATTCCCGTTCGGCAGCGGCCTTCACCTTTTCGGGCAAATCGGCATCGGCGATACGCTCGGCCAATTCGTCCAATTCGACGGAACCCTCGTCAGTGTCCCCCAGCTCTCGCTGGATGGCTTTCAATTGCTGGCGCAGATAATATTCACGCTGGTCTTTGTCGATGCTCTTGCGCACAGTGGTCTGAAGTTTTTGCCCCAGCTCTAATACGTCCAATTCGCGCATGACCAGTTTGGAAAGCATTTGCAGGCGCTTGCGCGGGGATTTTTCCTCCAGCATGGATTGCTTCTCCGCCACATCCACGTCCAGGTTGGTGGCGATGAGATCAGCCAACCGGCCCGGGTCGTCAATGTTCATGACGACAACCTTCAACTCTTCTGAAAGAGTTTCACTGGTATCAATAATTTTCAGGAAATTATTGGCCACCCCACGCATATAGGCCAGGGTGCGGGAATCTTCCTGAACATCTTCATCAATCAACTCCACCTGGGCCTTCATATAAGGTTCGCCCTCAATGAATTTTTTGATACGGCACCTGGCCACACCTTGCCCCAGCAGGCGGATGCTTCCATCTGGAAAACGTAACATCTTCTGGATTTTTACAGCAGTACCCACGTGGTAGATCAGATCTTTTTCATCCACATCTTCCTCGTCGTCGGACACCAATTCCCTTTGGGCAAAAGTCCCCAGGATTTTGTCGCCAGCCAGACAATCATCCGCCAGCCGTACCAAGTTGGTATCGCTCAAAACCAGTGGCACCATCATAGCCGGGAAGATGACTGCCTCACTGATGGGCAGAATGGGCATCTCTTCCGGCAAATACAACTCTTCCACTTGATCATTTTCCATGAAGTTCCGGTCATTGTCCGGCATGGGGCCCCGCTCCTTCGATTGATTGATATTCCGGAATGATCCGGATCATTTATCTCTGTAAAAATCAGCCATTAATGCTGATGCTGCGTTTCTGTCCTTCGCCCGTGTCGCCTCTTTGAAAAGTGACCACAAGGAAACCGTTCCGATATATAGCCACAGCGCTGTTGGGATCAACATCCACCGAGATGGGAACACGTCGGGAAAAAGGACCAATGCTAATTTCCATCTTATGGTAATGCTTCTTGCCCTCAGCGGGCGCCTCTGGCCGAATGCCACGGACCAACAGGCTGTGCTGGTCGGCCAAAACTTCTATCCGACTGGGGTCCATCCCCGCAAGATCCATTTGGACCACAAAGGACTCATTGGTTTCATACGCATCAGTGGCCGGATGCCAACAAAGCTCTCCCTCAGGGGGAACAACTCCGCCTTTTTGAGCATACGAAGCAACGAGAATTTCGAAAATTTCATCCAATTGCCCGGACCGGGCTTTCTTTCCCATTCGCGCTTCTCCCCAGCTGCAGTCTGAACGGTAATACACAAGATCCTAGTATGCTACCCGCCTTGGCCATAAGCGTCAACAAGCCTGTGGCACTCATCGGTAAAAGATAACTACATTTTCAGGGATTTTTTGCCCAACGGGCACCCCATTTTTCCAACAGCGCCTCACTGGCCGGAGCCAAAGAAGACTCAAATTTCTGGCTGATTTGGAACATGGCCAAACCCAAAGCCTGGGCATCCCCCGATTTTTCGAACAGACTCAGTTGGGACGAAAAGGAATCATCAGTGCCACGAAAAAGCAACCGGATCTGGCGAATGCCCTGCCGGTGCGCAGGAAGTTTCGCCCACAGGTCGTCCAACAGGACCAACCAAGCCGGCCAGGATTCTCCTCTGGGGCCTGAAATCTCCACTGTGGAACTGGCCCCGCTGGACCAGCAGACCGACAGAGACCAGCGGCCAGGAGCCGAAACTTTGCACAAAGCCCTCATGGCCAAGGCCCTCCGCAATGCCTTTTCTCCCCCATGGGAAACAAGCGGCTTCGCAAAACGAACGGCCGCCACAGTTAAAGATTGAGGTCCGGAATCGTTGGTGCCCAGATTTCCGGAAGGAATTCCCCAGGCATCCAGAGCCAACTGATCCCCAACGGTACCAAAAACAGCCGACAACAAGTTTTTGGGTAGAACCTGCAAATCCCCTAGGGTGTGGACTCCTAAAGCATGCAACCGGGGAACCTCACGGGAATGGTGGGACAATACATTAATGGAAAAACCAGCTAAAAAAGATGGCACAGCCCCCCGGGGTACTGAAAAGAGTTTTTGCCCTTTCCCCATCCCACCCATCAACGAGGCTAACTGCGCGGCCAGAGGTGAGGAAGCCAGGCCAGCAGACCAAATGGGGAACTCCCTTAGGGCCAAGGCGCATATGCTCTCCGCCCCATTAGCCCCCGGTCCATGAAGCCGCTGCATCCCCCGCAGATCCAAGAGAACACCATCGGGTATCACTTCCCAGGCGGGGGTGATGCGAGAATAGAATTCCCGCCGCAGGATATCACCTTGTGGATTAGGCACCGCCCCTCCAGGAGCGCACAGCCGTAGGTGTAAAATCAGACAAGAAGCATTTTCAGCCTGCCCCGGGACCGGATTTTCTGCTCCGGTCTCCAAACCTAGAAACGTCGTAGGACGCCAATGACAACACCCTGCACCTGGACACGCTCTTCAGGCAAAACAAGCACCGGCACAGTGGGGTTGGCGGGTTGCAGGCGAATGCTGGGCCCTTCACGGTAGTACTGTTTGACGGTGACGGAATCCCCATCCACCAGGGCAATGACGGTTTCTCCATTGCGAGCCATTTCTCGGGACTCAACCACCACTGTATCCCCATCGCGAATCTGTTCATCAATCATGGAATCGCCGCGGACTCGCAAAGCAAACGTGCGGCCACGCCCCAGCCACTCCGTGGGCAAAATGATCTCTTCGTGCTCGTCAAGGGCTTCCACGGGCAAGCCGGCCGCGACGGTACCCAGCAGGGGAATGCGCACAAGGCTGGGTTCTTCTGAATGTTGGCTGACCACTTCCAAATCTCGGCTGGAATTGCGGCGGGAACGCAGAAGATACCCTTTCTCCACCAGATTGCTGATGTGCTTGTGCACCGTGGCAACCGATGAGAGGCCAAACTTTTCACCCACTTCCTGTAGTGTGGGTGCAAAACCCTCGACTTCCGTAAATTGAGTGATGTATGCAAGAATTTCAGCCTGTCGGCGCGTGAGTCCCATGATTTCCTCCCCATAGGTAAACGGGTAATAGTAGGCCCAACCTAGGCGAAACCAAGACGAAAGTCCAGCGAAAAAACAACAAAATCATGAGAAATTTTAAGAAAGATGGAATCGGGCAGAAAGAGGAAGGGTCTGACCAGACCGAAGGATTTCCTGAACATCAGCCAAAAGAGGCAAACCACCCCGGCCACCCCAGTGAGCACATTTGAGCGCAGCCACCGCAGCACCAAATGTGAGGTTATACTCGAACTGCCCCCCACAGGCCAGAGAAAAGGCATACCCGGCATGAAAAACATCGCCCGCCCCAGTGGTATCACAAACCTCAACCTCGAAGGCTGGAATAGCAAAAGGCTCTTCAGCCAGGGCCAAGACCCCTTCAGCCCCAAAGGTCATGGCCACATTCTTGGGGCCCCGTTTGCGGAGTTCGGTCAAGGCCTCCAGAGGATCTTCAGACCCTGCCAATTGCAGTGCAAAAACCGATGAGGAGATGACGTCAGTGCATAGCGCCACCAACTCCTCGCTCCCTGAGCGCACCGATCCGGCATCCAGAACCACGGGCACCCCTCTGGCGCGAGCCTCCCGAGCGGCCACCATACTGAGGTCCGGTTCGTGCCCATCAAGATAAAGCAAGTCCACTCCGTCCAACCATTGGGACTCCCAGGAGGCCGCATCCAGAAGAGGCAAGTCCCCCCGGGACCAGAAAATGGTTCGCTCACCGGTGGCAGGTTGAACAAGAATCACGGCCTTGGCGCACGCATATTCGGGGAAAACGACACTACCAGTGAGGTCAACACCGGCGGCCATCAATTCATCACGCTGGATCAAACCACCGGCATCCTGAGTCAGCGGAGTAACCAACTGAACCTTGGCCCCCAACCGGGACATGGCCACCGCAGCCGTAGCTCCGGGGCCTCCTCCACCCAATTTGACAAAGGGAACTTCGGCTTTGGAATCTGGGACGGGAAAACGGTCCACAGGCACAGTGATGTCAAAAGCATTGTATCCGATCACCAGAATCCGCGGTGACTCAGGCATCATCCTGTTTCCTCTCCGGCGGCCATGTGTTAAGGTTTGCAGACATCATTTCCATTCCCCAAAAAAGGAAACTCCAGCATGAGTGATTGTCTTTTTTGCAAAATTGCCGCAGGCCAAATTCCCTGCACCGAAATTTTCGCTGATGACGATTTCCTAGCCTTCGGCGACATTGATCCCCAGGCTCCAACACACATTTTGGTCATCCCGCGGCGTCACATTTCCGGCCTCTCAGACCTTACTACTGAGGACAGTCTTCTGGCCGGAAAATTACTGACCCGCGCCACACAGATTGCGGCCGATGAGGGCTTGAATTCCAACGGATATCGTTTTGTGATCAACAATGGGCAGGATGGCGGCCAAACAGTAGGCCACCTGCACTTGCACATCCTGGGTGGAAGATCCCTGGACTGGCCCCCCGGATGAGCCTTGAACCAAGACTAACCCCGACCATCCAGCCGGGGTTAGTGGAAAGCCCACATCAGGCTACTGAATAGACTCCGCGCCCGACCCGTTTCACGAGTTTGCTGGTGGACAGGGTTCTACGCAAAACATTATCGAAATTACTGCTCTTGGATGTGAAGAGTTTCTTCTCCACAATGATACCGATCAGTTCCTTATAGGTCATGGGTTTGCGGTTGGCTTTAATAAGGCTCACCACAACATCTTCAAGTTTGACCCGCCCCCCAGATTTAGCAGCGGAGGACTTAGCTTTTTTAGTAACCTTTTTCTTTGTTACTTTTTTTGCAGCAACCTTCTTTTTTACAGCTTTTCTGGCCGCCACTTTTTTCTTACCACTGCTCTTTTTGACCGCACGGTCCGGAGCCTTGGCGGGCGTCCCCTGGGCGTCATTCATCAGCCTGGACAATTCATCATCAATTTTATCCAGGGCGGTGGTCAGTTTCCCTTTTTCAGCCATCAAGACATCGATGCGCTCGCGAGCCACCAACAGTCTTTTCATCTCTTTGGCGGTGAGATTGGTAAGAAAATCTTTTTGAGAGCTGGGCATAATAACCTCCGGTAGGAAGCCTGGTAATATTTACGAGTTCGTAAAGCCTAAAAAAAAATCATTATGTTGTCAACACGGTAATATCCTGGAATCGACTATTCCCAATCGAAGGCAGAAATATCTGTGCCCTGGGGCAAATTTCTAATGGCGCGCACAGCCCGTTTCTCATCGGGATGCACGGCATTTTCGGGTCCATTGGCCAAGATCCCCGCATGATTAGCTGACATGATAAAGCCATCACCTGAACACACGGTGTGGGCAAATAGTCCCAAAGAGTGCCCCAACTCATGCATGGTCGTTTCCTGGACATTGGTGGCATTTGGCAGTTGATCCCACACATAAACCAGAACTTTTTCGGGTATAACATCTCCCAGTCTGAAGTCCTCGTCGTTGGGTTGTGCCAGAAATGTGCGTCCTGCATACAAGGTGCCTTCATCACCAAAATAGAGTTCAATCATGGCTTCCTCTGGGGAGTCCACCAGCTGGAGATACTCCTCTCCCATGGCCACATTCCAGAAACCCACAACCTCTTTGCACAGAGATTCATAATCCAAGCCATTAACACTGGTGAAAGGGGGAACATATACTTTTACGGGATAGGATTCCCATTTAAAAAGCTCATAGGTGGGCCGCAATGAAGTAGGAAAGACCGTCCGGGTCATTTCTCTGAAATAAGTCATAAAATTCAAATCATAGTTTTCACAACTGTCATCAAGACCATAGCGACCCAGCAACATGATGTCATAATTCCCCTCGGGGTCGTAAGTAACATCATGAGCGATGAAATCGTAAAACGAATCACAAGGTTCCCCGTCGCATGAGGAGTTGCTCGTCAGAGAGGTCAAATCATAAGTATTAACATTGGGCAAAGGACCAATAACATAGCGGCCTTCAGAATCTGAATTGACCCGACAGGAAGGACAACCATAGCTGATGATGACGTTGGACAAAGCCTCACCATTATCATCAAAAACATAACCTTCAATAAACCAAGGCGAACTGATGAGGTGGTTGTAGGATGAAGAAAGTGCCGACATCTGCCCTACCTCATCAAGAGCCCGGACAGCAAACCAAGCCACTTCACCGGGTAACATTCCATCTTCAGCCTCGCTGTATACCACACTGTAGCCCACCTGGTTGTACAAATGAGGATAAGATCCCAGCAAAGTGGCTTCGGTCCAGTTAGCGGATGTGATCGCCCCGTCATAGCTCATGGCCACCTGGTACTCTTCAATGGGATAAGTGGACTGAGGAATCATATGCCAGGAGACCTCCACATCTCCTGCCTCATTGCCGTGATCCAGAGAAACTGAAGCCACTTCGGGTGGAGTGGTCGTGGAATTTTCCACAATGTTCACATACCAAGTACGATTCCAGTGAACACCGGAATAGGTGGATTCAAGACGAAGAGTATCAATACCAATATGGACGGCTTCAAAATGATAGGCAGGCTCTGTGCCCACCACATTGGCATTCAGATTCCATTGTTTGGCGAAGGTGACCGAAGGGTTGGTTGCCACGGAGAAATCGGTACTATCACCATGAAAAAGAGTCACCAATCCAGAGGTGGGCGTATATTGAAAAGTAAGGTCCTCTGGTAAGACAACAGGTTCAGTGGAACTGGAACATGCCGCAAAAATGAAAAGAAAAAGCAGAAAAACCAACGCACATATCACAGAAATTCTGGACTTCAAAAAACGACTCATTTCCTGGGGCATACTCACAAATAGACCCCGTTCCGGGTTATGTTCAAATTCATGGTGACCCATTTCCCGTTTGATACCTACGGTCTTCGGGGGCAATCCACCACTGGACCATATTGTTGAACGGGGACAGGATATCCGGTCTGACATCCTGGAGTCGGGTGGAAACCACATCCAACCTCTGAGGACAGAACAGATACGCGGCAGGAGGGTCGTCCTGCAATATTACCTGCAACCGATCCCACACAGGTCTTGCCAAATCTCGATCCTGTTGTCTGAGGGCGACATCCAGCAACGAGTCAACCACTGCATTAGAATAAAAACCATTGTTGAATTCGTCAATAGCTCTGGTATGCACGGCACTGGATGGATCTCCGAAAAGGTTGGGGTTCATAGCACCAAAATAGGAATCAAATTCTCCTGATCGGAGCAAGGCCAAGCCCGATGCCAACTCAAGGGCACGAACCTGGATTTTGGCCCCCACGGCCTGAAGATTTTCTCGCAGAATGACCACACCACCGGAGCGTATGGGATCTCCCTGTCGAGTGAGAATTTCAAACTCCAGACTCAGCCCATCCCGCTCCAAAAAACCATCACCATCTTCATCCACCCACCCGGCCGCAGCCAGCATCTTTGAAGCCGCTGCGGGATCATAAGGATCAGCTTTGAGGTCCTTGTTGAAATTCCAAACCACCTGGGCGACGGGACCAACTGCCAAACTGCCATACCCATCCAAAAGGGTTTGGTTCATGCGCTGGCGGTCAATAGCCAGGCTCAGGGCCCGCCGAGTTGCAGCATCTTCGAAACGAGGATTTCTGCAATTCCACATCAGATAATAAAAGCGACGGCCTTCGGTGACCTTGACCAGAAGGTCGTCCCGCTTTTGCAGCCTCTTAGCTTCATGGGATGGGACTCCTGCCACAAAATCTACTTCGCCGGTTTCAAGTCCTAAAATACGGGTAGCAGGTTCTTTCATTATCCGGAAGGAGATCCGATCCAAAAGGGGTGCCCCAAGAGGGTATTTTTCATTTCTGGCCAAAATGATTTCATGGGAATGTTCCCAGGAAACCAAACGAAAGGGTCCTGAAGCAACCGGTTTTTGATTAAGAGGCCAGCTATTAACCTGTCCTTTGTCCAAAGAAGAGATGATGTGTAAAGGCAGAATGGAATGTTGAGTTCGGGACAGTGGATCAGGCAACACACGAGATAAATGGTACCGAATGGTGGCTTCATCCACCACTTCCGCTCTTTCCACATCACGGAAAAAGCCACGTCGCAAACTGGCCACCTCGGGGTCTTTGAAAAGGTCAAATGATGCGGCCACATCTCTGGCCGTCAGGGCGTGTCCGTCTTCCCATACCCAGGGGCGAAGATGATATGTGATGGAAAGACTGTCCGGTCCAAGAGTCCAACTCTCGGCAATGCGGGGCTCATGAACCAAGCCGATTTCCATTTCTGTCAGACTTTCCAGAATTTCTGCTAATACCTGACCTCCGACGGCTGAGCGTCTGGTCAAGGGATTAAGTCCGTCCGGATCTCCCCCTATGGCAATGACGGCCATGCCACCTGAAACCGGCTCCCGCTGCCCCAATGTCTGATCGACAGCCTCGTCCTGGGACTGATTGTTCTGTCCACAACCAGCCACCAGAATCCACAGCGCCACTGCAAAGAGAAGTCCGCCCCGATGAAGATTCGCACTGGGATGATTATTAGGGAGCATCAAGATCTCATTTCATCGGGTGGGATTCTTAAATCTCGAAAAAAGGCGTGGCCCAATGGGACCACGCCTCAATATACGCCGGGAGGGGAAATCCCGTCAAATCATCCCTTCACCGGACTCTTATTTCACCAGAGTCATTTTGTGAATGGACGAACTGCCTCCACTACGGGCCCGCATGAAATACATGCCACTGGATTGATTCCGTCCTGAGTTGTCCTGTCCATCCCAGATCATGGTATGCCAACCGGAAGAGATGGGACCATTATGCAATGTGCGTACCTTTCGGCCCTGCAGGTCATACACATTTAGTTCCAGACTAGAGGCCCCCTTCACCACAGGCACATGAAGCCGAATGCTGGTGGAAGGGTTGAATGGATTCGGGTATGGAGCCTCCACCTTGAAGGTGGCCGCAGGAAGGTCAGCGACATCATCCACGCCCACCAGATCTACAGAAATCAGGACCCCGTCCCGCTGCATATTGCCCTGGTACGTGGGCCATGGGCAATGGCGCTGGTCGAAAGCAAATGGCATATCCCAAACATGAACTTCACGATCCCAGGCACCGAGAATGATATCCACATCCAGATCGCCATCCAGGTCACAGATCACGGGTGTGGGCATGATGGGACCAGTCAAGGTGATGGGAAAACCATCAATGGATTGGCCATTGGCTTTAAAGGCATAAAGGTTGTTGGGAGCATCTTCGGAGCCTCCACCAATACCGAAGATGATATCGGGAACAGCGTCTCCATCAATGTCGCCCACCACGGGACTGCCTTCGGAGCTACCGGGCAAATCAATGGGCCAACCATTCAGAGATAGCCCACTGGTGCCGCCATTAACATCGGTGTCCACGATGACCAACTTACTCAAGTCACCATCAACATTTCCGGCAAAGATGATTTCCAATTCACCATCTTCATCCATGTCACCCAAGGCCACGCTGGGCAAGCCACCACTTCTGGTACCGAATCCGTAATCCGCAGGGAATCCGGGATAATCGGTGCCGTCCTGCTGGACGGCATAAAGATGTCCGGTGCTGTCATAAAAGACAATTTCCACCATGCCATCGTTGTTGAGATCGCCGACGGCAGCACTGTTGTTGATACGGCTATCGGAAAAGTAAGGGAAGCCGGGAACATCTGTTCCATCCACTTTGTAAGCCACAAGTTTGTTGCCACCCGTATCATCGGCCCCGGTTCCAAAGATGATATCATCGGCGCCATCATCGTCCAGATCGTATAACACAGGGGAACTGAGCCCCCATTCTCCATGGGCGCCGGGGCGGATCATGAACAGTCCATTAGTGTCAGGATTGTTATCCCCGTCACGCACTTCAGTCCCGTCATGGTGCCAGGCCCAGGTGCGACCATTGAGAGAATTGATGATTACTTCCAAATCTCCGTCGCCATCAATATCGCCAACCGCAGGACTGGCCCACACCCACTGGGTGCCCGATCCACCGTTGGTGGTTTGAGGCCATCCAGGAAGAGGGTTCCCCGCCTGATCCAGCACGTTGACCAACTCGGGATTACTGCGGTCACAGTAAATCATTTCCAACCCGGGAAGTCCGTCCAATTGAGCCAATGCGATGCCCGCAGGACTCACATTACTATTGTTATTGGTCACAGGCCCCAGGGTTTGGCTATCGTTATCACCGTCAAATAATTCGGTGCCATCATGATGCCACACATAGAGCTCATCACTACCCAAAACAACTTCATAATCGCCATCACCATCAACGTCACCCACAGCCAGACTGCCACTGGTTTCATTGATAAAGGTCACGGGGAAACCGATGGCTTCCGCTGGTGCCGTCGCCTGTTCCACCACCACAGAGACGGAACTGGGAACCAGAGATTCACCTACACTGCAAACCTGGTAATAATACTTAGTGAGTTGGGACAATCCTTCATTGCGGAAATAGGAAGTGCCAAACACAACATCCTGATTCACTTGTTCAAAAGGCCCGTCCGGACTAAGGCTTCGGAAAATGTTATACCCAAACAATTCGTCGGCTTCCAGAGGGTCCCAGTTCAAGGCAATAACATCGGAGCCAAGACTGGTGTCGGTTTCAATATTCATGGGTGTTTCGGGCCGCTGCAAAACGAAGGCATGCTGGCTCGAGCGTCCGTAATTATCAATGATGGATATGAAGCTTTGGGATTTCCGGCTGGCATCATTTAAAGCCAGAGAAAACGTGCTCACATCTCCGGAAGTTTCCATGAGTTCAAGACTGCCCACGGTTCCCACGGTATCAAAAAGAGAGACATTGGCATTGTAAGAACGCATGCGAAGATCAGCATTGTCTGCTTGCCCTGCTCCGAAGTTTTTAACTTCAACGGTCAGCACGACCCTTTCACCGTTGCCCAGGAAGCCATCTCCATTACCAAAGGTATCGTCTTCCCAATCCATTCTGACCACTTCCAACATGGGAGCTTTCACCACCGTGGTCCATTGAACATCAAAAGATTCATCATGAGAATCTGTCAGCATCAATTGGAAAGTCACCGGGGTTCCATCAACCATATCCGGGTCCACTGAAACAACAAAAGGCGTCAGAGGGCCGGTGAGGCCTCCACCGCTAACATTTGCAAAATTTGCCGCATTGGAAGACACATCTACCAAGGGGTTGGTCGTGCTCAAGATACCAGTTAGGTTGGAAAGGCCAGCCCCTCCAGTTTCACGCAATATCGGTGAGAGATTAACCACTTCTCCGGATTCAATTTCGGTGTTGCCATTACCCGCAGAGCCACTGGATCCATTGTCCGTAACGGCCACAAAAGACAGGTCCAAATAGGATGTTCCGTCTAATACATTCACGGTGGACTGGAATTGTGCCAAATTGACTCCGGAAACCCTCAGATCCACGGCCCCTTCAATATTGGCCAGGTAATCCAAGGTGACGGCACCGGATAAATTAGTCAGCCCAGTAGCAAAATCTTCTCCATCCCGTGACAGACAAACCTGAGCATTGCGAGCAGGCTGGCCGCCTTCAGAAACAACCAAATTGAGTTGGTTAGGTCCCAGAGTCATATCCGATGAGCTCACACCAAGGCCCTGGGGAACACCTGTCCAGATGGGCAAGGTCGGATCACCAAGAAGTGTGTAATTTTCAAAGGTCCAACGATCAACGTAGTTGTATACGGTGTTACCAAGATAAGGCAACCGGCTGATGGCCACGAGTTTGCCACTGCGGTTTTCATCCGTGCAATACAGAGCCTCAAAGAAGCCCTGTTGGTAATTGTTGGAGCTGTTGGGAAATGCTGCCCGGGAAGAGCCAATGGAAAGGATGGATCCCCCATTAGGGTTTTGCAGAAAACGTTCCATGAGGCAACTGTAATCAAAGGCGGCGGACGCGCAGTTCAGAGAGAACAGCACAAAGAGGTGGTCGCCATTGACAAGGGCATCAGCATCCGTGTTCATGAAATTTTCATTTCCCACGGACATATTGAAATAAAAGCCATGGCCGATCTGGTTAAAAATACCATAGTGCCCAGTATTCAGACTGTCGATCAAAGCGCTACGGGTCAAACCCTCTTCCCGGGGAAAGAGGGAATCGGTCTCATGCATGCGGACATATTCCATATCCGTACATGGCTCAACCAAATCGTTGACCATCTGGTCGGAGAACTGAGCACCATCCAGAATGATGTTCATGCCCTCTTCATAGGATGAGGGAAAGAGCACTTCCGCCGCATAGAGAATACGGTTGGGCCATTGAGATCCTTGAGGCGTCGTCTCATAGGAAATCACTTTATCCACAAATACCTGAGCTGCTGTGCTGTTACTTACGGTGGCCCGCCCCAGATAAACTTCTTCGGCGAAATCTACATCATCCGCCTCCACAGTGGAGGACAGAGCTTCACCAAAGAGGGCATTGCCATTGGCGTTCCAGTTGCCATCCAGACAGGCAAAATACATGTCCACTGGAATTTCCGTAAAACTGGTGGCTGGATAAAAAGTATTGTTCACATAACGGGGAGGAATGATATCGGTATCCCCACCCAGAAGTACATATTCAGTACCCCACTTGGCATAAGCATCCTGGATGAACATGCGGATGGTTTCCTGAATGTCGGCTCCGTTACGGAAATTGGCCGCAATGTATTCCCTTGTCACCACCAGAGTTTGCATACCGAGGCGGGTTTTGTAGTCAGCCAGACGCTGAAATTCAGGGGCCATGTCCTCATTGGTGACGATGAGATACTGCACTGCACTGCCACTGAGGCTGGGTGTGCGCGTAGGCACGAACTGTCCCTTGTCTTCTGTAACAACGGCCCCATTGATACGGGCGTAGCCAGACAGAGCCTGAGTATTGGACACAACAGCACGAAGAACTTCCTGATTGGAAGCGACTTCCCCATCCACAAATCTTTCGCGTTCCAGGGTCAACCGTTGGCGTTGGCCATCAGCATAAACGACCTGCACGGCGTATTGGTCCAGGAACGTGATCGTCTGATTTTCAATTTGAGCGGGATAAACACTCAGGGTTAAAAGATTGTATCCCCGCCAGGTATGGGTCCCGGAAAATTCTCCCCAGACCGCAGGGAAGGCACCTTCGCTAGGCTGCATCCTTCTAGTGGAGATCATCTCCCCTGTATCGGTGATATGAGGAGGGGAAAGGGCGGGTGTATCCGAAAATTTTTCGGTTCTGGTGGACAGCGGCTCAACCCAAGCCTCGGCCACGTCCAACCCAGCTGGAATCAGAAGGACAAGGTCCTGTACGGGAACCATAGGCAGCCCCGGCTCCAAAAGTTGTCGGTGCCCCTCCAAAGAAGGGTAGATGGCTCCTTCAGGGGTATACTCCCATGACCAGAGATCAGGTGCAAAACCACCCTCGTAAATCACTGTTTCAGATCTTGCGCTAGAGAAGCCAGCGACATTGGTCACAAACAAAACGACCAAAAAAGCCAAAGGAAGCTTCAACCGTGAGCTAATTCCAAATGCGGACATGCAATTCCTCCATGGAAACAGAACCACCTCGAAAAGGATCCAGGTTTACTGTTGGCATATTATTGTATTATGAATGAACTTCAGGTTTTTGTTACAGTCTAAATGGCCCCAAAATCAGACCCAGGACCGAATCCGGAACGCAGGAACCCTTAAGAATTCTGACGGATCCAATATTCCGTGAATCAAACAAGGGAAAGCATACGTAGAAAAGCCCTCTTTCGCCAATTGGCGCCCCCACAGAGATTTCTAATGGATACGAAAGATGACTATACCACAAACATACAAAAAGTTCAATGCCTCAAATTCACGTCTTAACTCGAAGAAACGCTGGCCTACATCACAATATTATGTTATTTTGCCATAATGATGTTTATTAAATTTTTGTAATATTCCCTCACAAAAGTATCACCATGGAATGTTGGACACGGATTCCGGCCCCAAAAGGAACCATTTTTCCGTATTTTGGTGCTGCACAACCACCAACCGGCGACTGTGGGAACCATTGCGCATGATGAGGTTTTCACCCCGAATAACCCAACTCACGCCTCGGCTCTGCAACTGCGCAATTTCAGTATCAACCATGAAAGTAGGCAGATTATCAGGTGAGTTGCATAATTCATCCAAATATTTCTGCATGGAATTTTGGCCCGTTTGAACGATGGCCGGATCATCATGAACAAAATTCACACGGTGGGTCTCCACCACTGCGGGTTGGCTACGCTTCCAGGCGTTGCGGGTGTCCTGAAGACAGGTTTGCACAATGGAATCTGGGTCTGGGGCTTGAACAGGTTCCAAACGACAATTGCGCTCCAAATAGGTGCGCTGTCTTTGGCCAACCAAGGCCCATTGCTTTTTGATATATTTCAAACCTCGGCCCCATTTGCCAGGCCCCAGAGTGGGATCCCGCTGCTCCCTCTTTCCCTGAATAACCTTAACGCCATGCCGTTCCCACATATCCTCCACTTTATCATTCCAGGTATAATCCGGTGCAATGACGGATCCCACGGGTCGCTGAAAAACATGTTCAAAAATTTGTTGGGATTCCAGCAGTTCATAACTTAAATCGGCCAATGAGCGCCAAGAGCCCAGTTCTCTTGCTTTTTCACTGCCAGGAAAAAGCATGACTCCGGCCTGGGTAAGACCTCGTGCAAAATCTGTTTCCAACGCCTTTTGCAACCGCATGGTCGGATCATAATGCCAGGTAGCATGAAATTCTGGATACCATAAGCCCTGGTCAATACCCTGTTTCACCGCAGACCACATCCCCGGTCGTGGATACGTAGGAGGAAAATGGGGCAGATTATAACGTTGCCAAACCCATCCGGCCTCGCTGGATTCATAACTCAGAGAACTCATCACGTAGTTAGGCTGAAAGACCGCAGATAAGCCATCGGCACCTTGGGCTGAAGCCATAATCTGACACAAATCCGCCACCATCAAAGAATCTTCCAGGGTTGACCCCCAATATACCGCAGGGAATTTTCCGGGAACCAGGTCGTCCCTATTATGGCCATGCCACACATTTGCAGAAGGGACAAAGCCCGCTAGACCCCAATCATCACTTTCCAAAACCACGGCACGTTGAGAACTCCAGTCGATAACTCCTGAATGCACCGTAGTAAGAAAGCAGACCCCAAAAAACAGTGCTAAAACGGCAAGACCTGCCACCACCTGAAATATTTTCAATCCAGAAGTCATAACCACTCCGGTTCAAAGAAAGCGAGCCTGGGCCCACCAATAGGATCCGTAACTCAATCCATGATTTTCAATGTCAGAAACCAATCGTCCCACTGGACCTGATGCTGGAATCTCATTTGCCCCACCCTTCAGCATGGAAATTACCGCCACAGAATCTGGCTTCTCCGTATTTTCCACAAAACCTGTATTCCATGCTTGTTGGGGCGTGATCCCAGACACAACATCACAGAATTTCTTCCTGGATAAAAGAGGCCCTCTAGTGGCGGGCATCACTTGGCTCAAAAAAGCCTGAAGGAGAAAATAATTCTTCTCTGATTCGATGCTTTCCCCCGGTTCGTCTTCAAACAGAAACAAACACCCACCAGGACGTAAAAGCTCCAACCATCGAGAGAGAAAAGATCCGCTCTTATTTTGAGTTAGCAAATGCCGCACCAGGTTCCCCGCCAGGAGGCAATCCAAACTGCCAGGCAAAATGGGTGGATCCAGGGCATCGGCCTGCAAATCAGCCACCACACCGGCAACTTTCGGCAACCGATCCAAGCCCCAAATTTGCAAGTTGAAATCCTTAAGCAAAAAAGAGAAATCTCCCTGGCCGGAACCCAGGTCCAGAATGCGGGGATCTTTGCGAGATTGGAGATCTTGAAGGAAAGTGACAAATTCAGCAGGCCATGGAGAGAAAGACATAAAAATCAACTCCCCAGGGGACTGCCTCCACTCAAAGAAAGAGTGGTTTAGTCATCTTCTGAAACAGGGCGTCCCGTGGTTGCATCCAAGGTCCGTTTCCGGTTCGCTTTTTGCCGTTCACTCTGCAGATCGATGATATCGGCCACATTGGTCCCAGCCTGGTTGTTGAGGCTGTCCATGCTGTCGTTGAAGCCCAGAGCATAAGAAAGCTCCGAAAAAAGATCAATGCCTTGGGCCCGATTCTGCAAATGATGCATGCCACCAAGTTGGGCAACCCACAACCAGGCACCCATGGCAGGTAAACCCAGCCAGGCCAAGCCCAGGAAATCACTGAGAGCAAACAGGATGGTGCCGGAGGTCACTAAGAGCAGGCACAGCACAACTCCCCGGGGCGAAAAGCCCAGGCGCAGGAGCCTATGGTGCAAATGGTAATCATCAGCCTGAAAAATGGAAGTGCGGCGACGATAACGGCGGATGATTGTGGTGCCAGTATCCCAAATGGGGACCACCATGGGGGCCAACATCAGCGGCAGGCTCAAGCCAGCCTTTTGCCCCAGATTCATGATCAAACTACCCAAAACCAGGCCCATCCACATGCTTCCCGAATCGCCCAGGAAAATTTTGCGACTGCTCAGGTTCCAGTAGAAGAAAGCCACTGTGGCGCCACACAGGGTGGCCGCAAACAGCATGCTGTAGATTTCTCCCACCACCATGGCAATGATGACCAAGGTTAAGGATGCCAGGATACTGATGCCACTGGCCAGGCCATCCAACCCGTCAATGAGATTCATGGAGTTGATAAAACCCAGGTACCAAAAGAGTGTGAAAGGCCAAGCCCATCCCCCCAGGCCAATCTTTCCAACAAGGGGCAAAACGACAAAATCAAGTCTTTGGCCAAAAACCATGAGCAAAAGAATCACAGCCAATTGTCCGTAAAGCTTTTTCTCCGCATGAATATCAAACCGGTCATCGCCCACACCCAAAGCCAAGATGGCCAAACCAGCCCCAATAAGGATGCCCAGCCAAGACCACGGCAATTCGGTACGCAGTAATACTTTTTCAAGGAAAAAGAGAGCACAGAAAAAAGAGATAAAAATAGCCATGCCCCCGGTACGGGGCACTGTTTCCCGGTGGGGACGGCGATGCCCAGGGTGATCCACTATATCAGTGAGAAAACCCAGGTTTCTAAAATGGGGCTGGACAAGCCATGACATTAGAAATGCCACGGCAAAACTCAGCACAGCTATAATTCCCAGGTCCATGGTTCCTCCCTGAAACTCAGTACCTTTGAAATCCCGTCTACAGTATGATAGAAAAAGAACTTACTCCAATGCCTCTAGTTGAGCAATTGTTATTTCTTCTCATTCTCAATTGAGTTCCGCCCCAAAGTCCGCGTGAGCCACTTATTTATTGAGAACGTCAGTATAAACAGCCACGGTTTCGGCTGCCGTTTTATCCCAAGACCAGTGGCGTGCTCTGGCTGGACCGCCAAAAGATAAAAGCGACCGCAATTTTTCGGAGCTCGCCAGCTTGCTCATGGCATCACACAATTCATCAATGCTGAGTGGGTCCACCAGCAGGGCGTCCTGCCCGGCCACCTCAGCCATCGCGCCCTGCCCCGAAGTAATCACAGGCAATTCGAAAGCCATGGCTTCCAGAATAGGAAACCCAAAGCCTTCATGCAGAGAAGGAAATAGCAATGCCTGTGCCTCCCTATACAGATCCCGTAATTTTCCGATATCACAATAATCCAGAACCTCCAGATCACCGGAGGCCACCAAAGGATCCATGAGAAGGCGCAGATTGGAATCCTTCCAGCCCTTGCCCCCCACCAAAACCAAAGACGGCCAACAATCTGTTGTCCCCTCAAGAGGCCTATCCTGCAGTCTGCTGAAGGCCTCAACAATTCTTTCCAAGTTTTTGCGAGGCTCTAAAGTGCCCACAAAGAGAAAGAAAGGACGTTTACGAGGGTCTGCGAGGTTTGGCGTATCCCCCTCCCACACCCATGAGGGAGTGCCAAAGGGTGTCACTTTAATATTCTGGCAGTGAGGATAATATTGCTGCACATCGGCTGCTGTCGCCGCACTGTTGGTCACCACTGCAGCTGCTCTTTTCAGAGTTCGGGGAACCATCAACCGATAATAGGTGCGGCGGGGCTCTTCCACTGTGTGTGGAAAGCGCAACCAGGCCAGATCGTGAACCGTCACCACGTTGGGCAGCGATAGCTTCATAGGAGCCACAAATTGAAGACTATGAAAAAGATCAGCCTTCAGGCTTAGGCATAGTTTCGGAATTTTAAGTTGGGTGAAAAGGGCTTTGCGTAAAGTTCCGCCTTTGGCACCTGAACATTCCACCACATCCCACCCCGGTTTTCCATCCAACCAGGAAAACAAATCACCATCAGTGGCCAACACAGTAAATTTCATGGACCGGTCTTCGCTTGCCAGAGCCCGGGTCAACTCCAAAATGGAACGCCCCACCCCAGTGGGGTGCTGGTTCACCAACAGGGCATCCAGCACAATATGAGGATTCTTCCGATTCATGAAATTTCCTTATTTCCCTTTTCAGGAAAGCTTTGGGCTTGGGCCAGAGCACCCAGCAAGAGACCAATCCCTAACCAAATGTGGGGCAAATTGTATTGGGAAAAGCTAAATAATTGTGTCCATACTCCCCAAACTCCCACAGCCGCAGGAAGTACCATGTTTTGAGAAGAAAGAAAATGGGATTGTTGGACCTGAACCAGCCAGACTCTACGGATAAGATATAATCCAGTGGCCATCAGGCCACCAAACCCCACTAAACCAGTTTCGCACAAAACTTTTAGGGGGAAATTATTGACCACAGGCCAGGAAAACTGGCTTTGCAAGCCCATGGGATCAACCAGAAGAGGGAAATGAAACGCGAACTGCCCCCAACCAAGCCCCACAATCGGGCTTTGTAAAAAGCCGAGCCAAGCCGCCTTCATGCTATAGAGCCTGGTAAGGTTAGACCAATCCTGATTGTTGAAGGTGGCCATAAGACGCTGCAGAATCCAGCCACCAGTGACCCTATCCACCAAACTAACTACCACCAAGAAGCCGAAAAACAGCCAGGGCAGATATTTGAGTCTTTTACCATGAGAGGGATTTGGGGAGAGGGCCTGTCTACCACTTCTCATAATCACAAATACCAGGGCCAGCAAAAACAGTTGCGCTAAGAAACCCAACCATGCTCCTCGGGACCAGGTCAGCACCAGAAGTAAAAACAGGAGGAAACCGAGAGCCAGACGAAGAGCCGCCGGTCGCCGCCAAACCATCAAAAAAGGCCACACCATGAGAATGAAATTTCCCAGGTACAACGGTTCACAGACGGTACCTCTTAAGCGCGGAATTTCCTGTAGGACATTATTAAGATACAGTTTTTCGGACCCCGAGAGAATGCTGGGATTTGACGTGAACACCCCTTCAGCCCATGAAAACCAGACACTGGGAAAGTAAAAGTCAATCCCCTGAGCAAAGCTGTACAAAACTTGAACGATGACTCCCAGAAAGAGAAAGTCCATGGTCAGCTGCCAACGCCGGGTGCCTCGGACCCAAAGGGCAGCCCACCAAACAAAAGAGAACATGACTATCAATTGGATGATTTGCCGTGTCCATCGCCCAAGACCTGTGGCCATCGATTCCACCGAGGGCACCAGGTAGAGCCCCACTCCAGAGAGTACAACGGCAAGAAGGCTGGCCCCTGAAATAAGAAGCAAAGGACTCGGTCGGTTGAAAATGTTGGTGAATGAAGATTTTAATTGTCCAGACCTGAGTTTTTCACCGAAAAGGAAGAAGATAGCCAAGGCCAAAAAAGACCACGATGGCTGCAATCCCCCACCAACATCGCGGCCCGAGAGAAGATGAATCAGCCCCACTCCAACCCAGGGCAAAGTCAGCAGGCAGCCCAGAAACATTACAGTGGAAAATCTCAGCCTCATTGTGTCTATCCCTTGCGCAAAATTTTACGGGCCCGGCGCAAAAGCACGGCTATCAAGATGAGTAAACCACAGATGAGGAGAAAGTTGGCTTTAGTGGAATCGTTAACTTCAGCAATCTGAGGGCGGGTGTACTTAAAGCGGGGCCCAAAAATTTCCAACTCACCATCAGAGACCATGAGTTGGATCACGCCATCGCCCATCATCAGGTTTTCGTTGACGGAGTAGAGTCCGTCATCCAACAAAAGGGGACCTTCATTGCCATTACCGGAAAACCCCGGCTGCAAAGGCACACCCAGATTATTATTAGGAAACCCATCCATAGCTAGTGTATCGGGAATACTGAGCACCCCTCCCTCCCAAATCAGAGAGATTCGGCCTTCACCAGGTCCCGGGCGCCATTGGAAACCAGCGGTGGTGTCGCTGGCAGCGGTGATGATCAAAATACCTGGTTGGTTCAAGCTGAATCGTTCTTCCTGAAGTGGCTCCTGGGTCCACGCCGGAGCGGCAACCAGTGCAGAGAAAGTGGTCAGCATCAAGAACATCAATATTCTAAAGGGCATGGGGCCTCGCCTTTTGGGATTCAAGTCCATAGAGCCGGGACTCCTCCCGGAGACCAAATGGAATCCCAAACTATAGGCATGAGGGGATGTGGGTCCACCGAAAATTAATCAAAGAGATATTTGGCGGGATAAAGACGCCAGCTGAATGTTCTGTTGTTGTGCAGAATCCCCCATCAAGAGAGGATGAACCGGAGTACCATTGGCGACATATTCGACTAGTCGGGCACAGCGTCGCAACAAATCATCTTTGGCCCCCGGCAAGCTGTCTTTCTTAATACGCCCCCGATCAGAGTAAACCAACACATGGATGGAACTGGGGCTTACAACCTTCAGCAATCGGCCCAAACGCCCCACCAGGGACAAACTCACAGCAGAACGGATAGAAACACACCACAGCAGAGAACCGTTTTCTCCCAGGTCAAGATCAGTGCTCTGTCCTAAAGAGGCCACCGTTTCCAAGGCTCCCAGTTCGGCCTCTCTCGGGAGGTCCAGGTGCCGGATATAAAAGCGTCCTGCCACCATTCCACCAGATACATCTTCACTGGGCACCTGGCCGGGATAAATCCTTAACACCGGTGCCGAAGACCCGTGTCGCACTGCCCAGGGAGTGGTTTCACCGGAAACAGGGGAACGATAACTACCCTTTGGCAAATGAGAAACGCCAGAAAAACAAACAGGAGATGGTTCCGCAAAAAAGACCTGCCGGATGGGAACGGTGGACTCCGTGTTCCCTCTTTCGCCCACGGTTATGGACTGATCAAGGAAATGCTGTCCCAACCCTACGGCCGTGTACGGAGCGCAGGTATCCCGGCCCGTACCCACAACCAACACCTGCTTGGAAGAAGCGGTTTCTGGGGAGTGTTCTTTACCGGTGCTGTTGTCAAAGAACAAGTGAGCAATGGAAGAAATATGCTGGCTGGGACGGGCCTCCATCAGGGAACCACCACCAGGGAGTTGGCTCCCCCAAATTCATTGGCTGTAGTTTCTGTGTTGTGGGGATCAGGCAACCAGGAGCCGTCCACAATGAAGCGGTACTCGTGATCCCCTTCTTCCAGAGCCAGATGGCATTCCCATATTCCATCTTCCCGGCATTTCAAAGGTAGCCCTTTGGCAGACCAACTACAGAATGAACCGGTGATGCGAACGGTTTTGGCCCTTGGGAAATCTGCTTCAAAAACAACACCGGCCTGGCTCACCTGTGGTCCGTGTAGCAAAGCCACCCAATGGTCCAGAGCGGCCACACTGACTTGCACTTCCTGCTCCGATAATTCCCTGGCCAGCCCCCTGAAGTCGTGGGCTCCTCGAGAATTGGGATCGTGCTGGATGATGGGCACCCCCATGCCAGCGGCTTCCTTAAAGCGCACCGTATGATGGATCACTGTGTCGAGGAGTTCGCCTTCATAAAGGTCGTCCAGTTCCGCCATCAGTTTCCGCACAAAACGGGGCCGCGTATCAAAATCCGACATGAGCACATGCGGGATAATATCATGGCCCTTTTTCTCCCGCAGAACAGACAGAGTTTCGCGCATTTTCTTGACAGCCTGCAAGCTGTAATAACTGGGGTCCACGGGAATAAGAATTTCACTGGAAGCCAGCAAAGCGTTAAAAGTGAGGATGCTAACACTGGGAGGACAATCGATAAGGACATAGTCATAGGGCATGGCAGAGCGGCGCAAATTATTGCGGAGTCGGTACTCTTTTTCTGACTCCCGAGCAAGAGTTTGCTCCACGGCGCTCAATTCAATGCCAGCAGGTACCAGGTGCAAATTGGAACTAATGTCCAGGAAAGCATCTTCAATCAAAATATCTGAAGTGAGATAAAGATCGTAAGTGCTGAGGGTGAAATCTCTTTCCCGAAAACCAAAAGCCAAAGTGGCATGCCCCTGGGGATCATTATCAATGAGTAGGACCTTTTTACCCATGCTGGAGAGGGTGGCAGCCAAATTTGTCGCTGTAGTGGTTTTCCCACAGCCGCCTTTTTGATTGGCCAGAGCTATGACTCTCATCTCGATTCCTTTCGACCAAAAGTCCCGGTGGCGCCTATATCTGGAATACTCCTTATTCCGTCTAACTGTCGCTGAATCTCAGGCGAAAGTGTGTACTCCCACTGCGGGCCATCCTCACTGTTTTGCAAATCATACCCGCCGGAAACCATGTGTCAACAGTTTTTTAAGGATTACTTTACCCTTTCACACCAACCAGAAAAAAAGGACTCCAAAAAGTATCCCGCCAAAAACCTCGGCCCAGGTATGACCAACCAATTCCCGCAATCTCTTCCCATCTACCTTTTCACCATGGAGTGCATTATCCATCATTTCATTTAGCAATTGCGCCTGTTGGCCAATTTCCTGTCTCAGACCTGTGGCTTCCATGATCACATACAAGCCAAATACCAAAACCAGGCTGAAAAGGGAGGAATGGAAACCTTCCAATTGGCCGATTTTTAAAGTCAGAGTGGTCACGGTAGCAGAATGCGAACTGGGCATACCACCATTGGAAATAAAGAGAGAAGGCCGCCACCGCCTTCTGATTATGAGCTCCAACACAACTTTGAAGGCCTGAGCAGACAGGCCACTCAGCAGGGCCAAAACCCCGGGGTTGATCATAAAAAAGACTTCCTTGCAGTTTTTAAGTGAATTGTCTCAATGCCACTGTAACAATTTTCCAGCTATCTTCAAACCTGTAACTTGTGAAATGAGCCCTCACATACCATTTTATTGCAGTGCTTTCTATTTGTGGGAAACGCCGGACTGCCGGCGTGTCCTTTTGTTATGTTCGCCTCCCACCCAAGGGGATTCTCATGTTCAATATGCTTCGTTCCAAGGCAAAAATCTTTTACTGGGTCATTGCAGCCAGTTTCATCCTCTTCGGGGTGGTTTTCTCCTACGGGAATTCCTACACCGGCTGCAACGATAGTGGACCCGGAGCCAATGACCAGTACGGTTTGGTGGGAGAAATCAACGGAACCGCTGTGACTGCTGCCCAGTATGAAAACATGTATAGCCAAATTCTTTCTTATACCAAAGGTCAGAACCAGAACCGGGAAATGAATGCCAACCAGTACGCCGGCGCCCGTGAACAGGCCTGGAACCAGTTGGTCCGCCAGTCACTCCTGACCCAGGCTATCGAAGATCATGATATCGAAGTCACCGATACCGAACTCAAGCTTCGCTTTGAGCAGAACCCTCCCCCAGCACTGCTGGCCAACTTCCGGGACCCAAATACCGGCGTTGTAAACATGGAACTGTACTATGCCGAGCTGCAAAATCCTGACAATGACTGGGCCGGCCCGGAAGCATACGTGCGGCAAGTGATCCAAGAGGAAAAACTTCGCGCCATTCTCGCCAGTGACGTGGCCGTCAGCGATGAAGAAGTGCGTAAGGAGTATCTCACGCAAAATGGCAGTGCCGTGGCCGAATACCTCGGTGTCCTGTATGCGGACCTGGAGTCTGATTACGCACCCACCGACGATGCCATCAACACTTATTTCCAAAGCCATTCTGATGATTACCAACGGCAGGAAAAAGTGGAATGCAAGGTTGTCCGCTTTGCCAAAGACGCCGGTGAAGATGACTGGAATGCCGCCCTTCAGGAAATCAATGAAATCCGAGCTGAAATCGAAAGTGGCAGCATCACATTTGTTAATGCCGCCGCCCGCTACAGTGAAGATGGCAGCGCCGCCAATGGTGGCGATCTTGGTACTTTTGATCGCACTCGCATGGTGCCCGAATTTACCGAAGCATCCTTCAACCTGCCCGTGGGCGAGCTCAGCCAACCTGTCAAAACCAAATTCGGTTATCACCTCATTGAAGTGACCGAACAACACATGGATGATGAAACCCAGGAACTTTTCCAGGTCACAGCCCGCCACATCCTGCTGAAAGTAGTGGCCGGAAACAGCACCTTGGCCCTACTCAACGATGGCGCCAAAGATTTTGCCAGTCGTGTGGACGGAAGCAATTTCGTCAGCACTGCCGAAGCTGAAGCCCGTGACCTCCTTTCTCCTGTTGGCTTCATCAAAGGCCGCGACATTCCTGGCCTGCCCATCTCCATGGGCGGTAGCCTCTGGGCCCATCGCGCCAACGAAAATGATGTGAGCCCGGTTTTTGAAAATCGTGATTATTTCTACGTGGTCAATTTGGTTCATAAAAGCCCTGCTGGAACCGCCGACCTGGAAGAAGTCAAAAGCCAGGTCATTCTGGCTCTTAAAAAAGAGAACAACAAAACATTGGCCAGTGCCCAACTCAGTCCTGCTGTAGGTGAAGTGCAAATGGGACGCACAATGACGGAAGTCGCTGAGGGTTCCGGTCTCAAACACGCCGTCACTGATACCTTCACTTACAATGGCAATGTGGCAGACGTAGGATTTGGTACCGACTTCAACAAGCAGGCCATCGAAGGCCAGGTTGGTGAAATGGTTTCTGAAGTGGAAACTCTGCGCGGCCTTTTCGCCATGGTTCCTCTTTGGATTTCCCCCTTCGATCAGGCTGATTTTGACGGCCGCAAGGATGGCATCCAGGGTATCCTGCTGAGCCGTGCCCAGAATGTAAAGGTGGAAGAATTCTTCCAGAACGCCATGGACGAGGCGGACATTCAGGACTACCGCTAAACCTTTGGCGGAGGCCTAGAGAAAGCACAAAAAAAGCCCGGGATCCTGAATGGGATTCCGGGCTTTTAAATTTTGGGCAGGATCAATCATCCCCAAAGGGATTCCTGGGCTTTCGTCCTTTGAAACTCTGAAGTTCCTCATCCATTTTGTCCATGCGATCCTGCCGCTTCTGCTCGTGTTCCCCAGAATCAAAAAGGTTGGCCATTTTTTGGGCCTCTTCCTCTTGCTTCAAGTCGAAGGCAGCCAAATCATCAGCAATTTCCGGCCCCGTCTCAGCAGCTAACTCTTCTATCAAAAGATACTGTTTGATTTCCACATGGGTTTCAAAAGCACTTTCCACCACAACCACAATGCCCAGGTCTGACAAATGGTTCAATTGCAGACGTACAGCGCTTTCACTCATCTCCAGCAAGTCGGCAATTTCCACAGGTACAGGCAATTTCTTCAATCGATTCTCAAGCACGCGGATGGCCGCCACAATCAAATGGGCTTCAGTGCGTGTCGGTAGGGCCATTTTTAACCTCTTGAATTTTTAGGATTTTCTTTTCCAGACGCAAAATACGCCCAGGCTCCTGGCACTGACGGGCATGAAGCAGGGCTTTAGATAAATGGGCTCTTCTGTGTTCATAAAGAATCGCCGCTTCCCGGTGTAACCACGGCTCATCCTGACCCGCCACCAATGCTTTTTTGATGATCATTTCCACATCATCCCAATGGCCCTGTCGTTTCAAAAGTCGGATTGCATCGGCCACAAAACGGGCTTCCAGAAACCGACATTCAGAGTCTTTTCCGTTGGCCAGAGCCGCACATTGTATCCAGGTGGCTGCTTGCTCCTGGATCCGGGCAATTTCGGCAATACGCCCCAGGGACCAGGCCTCTTTCCAGGGCGTTTCCTGTGGTATATTATCATGCAGACACTGGGCCTTGTCCAGAACCTGTGCAAAAATCCCCGCCATCCCCAGCAAGTCGCGCTGGTTATGATGCAAAACTCTTCCCATCAAATCCGGCTCTGCTGTTTGCAGGAAGTCGAACCAGGTCTGGGGAATCAGGGCACCCTCAATATCCCGGGAATCGCGGCTCATTTGTAGCAGTCCTTTTTCAAGGGTTTGCTGTTTGCAATTGGGAAAAATGCGTCCCCACAAGCGGCGTCCCGGCACAAGCAAATCCCAACTGACCAAGTCCGCGCAGGGATCTTTCAGCCTGTTCATCAAAGCCCGCGTGCGCAAAAGAGGCAAATCAAAAGAGGCGCCATTGAAGGTCATCACCACTTCAAATTTCTGAGCCAGAGAGGCCAGTTCATTCAACATGGCGTGTTCATGATGAAAATCAGGCAGAAAGTATTGCCGACTGTGGAATATATTATTCCGGACCCAGCCCACCCCCACCAGAAAAGCAATGGTACCGGTTCCCCCGGACAGTCCCGTGGTTTCCGTGTCCAGGAAAAGAATATCTTCCAAACCGGGTGAAGCTTCATGCGCCCGTGTGAAAAAGCCAACCAAAGAGGGTAATTCTGTGATACTCAAAGAAAAATCATCAGTATAATCTCTGGTCCAAATTTCTTCCTCTTGACCCTGTGAGCTTATAAGCTGCAAGCAATTTAAAGATTTTTTTAAGGTGGTTGCATTGGCTTTCTGCTGAGGTCGAGACCCTGCAGATGGCGCAACATTCTGGCGGGAGAGACGGTCCATGTTGGCCAGTCTTTTTTTTAAATCCATCTCAACCCTCGGCAGATGGGCTACACGCTCTGGCTAATATCCAGGCAGCGGCCTGGCGGGCCGTATCTCCGCTTTCGGTGGCGGGGCCAACACAGGAAGGACAACCCCTTTCACAGGGGCAGGCATGCAAATGGTCCTGAGCCGATTGGCAGATTTCTGCAAACTGCTGATGGATGCGCCGGGCATACCCAACCCCACCGGGGAAAGCATCGTAGATATACAGGGTAGGACTCCCGGTGAAAGGCGAGCGCACCATGGCCAGGGCATGCAAGTCTGAAGGATCGGCCATGATGAAAACCGGAGCCACTCTGCCCAGCAAGTGGGACAAACCTTTCAACCCGTCACCCAGATCAAACCCTTCAGCGGTGAGATCTTCGGCCACATTCTCGGGCAATTCCCACCAGAAACTAACGGTGTGCATTTCCATTTCCGGCAAATGCACCCGCCCTGCTCCCACATTTTCGTGGGTCCCCAGTTTGATTTTCTTATAAACAGTGACCTTGGCCACCAACCCCACTTCGCCCACCAATAATTGGCCCATGGTGAAGGGTAAAGTTTCTTCAGCCGTCAGAGTTTTGAGTTCAGATTTGCGCTGGGCGTCGGTGTAGTAGTCAACCTGCACCGGCTGCACATGGGCTTCCCGCCGGTCCCAGTCCAAACGATCGACATGGTATTGCTGGGCCCCGTGCATGTAGACGGCATCGTCATGGAGCATTTCCTGGGCGCTGAAAAGATCCATCTCACCAATGATTCGGCCACCGGGAACGCTTTGATCGATGATCACCACATTATCAGGAGCGGCGCTACGCAAGCTAACTTCCTCGGCGGGGTAAGTGTCGGCCATCCAGTGGTACCGCCCCCCACTACGGTGCAGCACACCCTGTTCTGTCAGGTAATCGAGGATCTCCTCAATTTTTTGATCGCCATACCTTTCATCCGTGGTGAAAGGCAATTCAAAAGCAGCACATTTGAGATGGCTGATGAGAATGATAAGGTTGTCCGGATCAAGGGTGGCGTGTTCTGGGGAGCGGCCGAAAAAATAGTCTGGGTTGTTGATGATATATTGATCGGCAGGACTACTGGATGCCACCAGAACCACGGCACTGAGATTTTGCCGCCGACCGGCCCGACCGGCCTGCTTCCAGGTGCTGGCCACGGTGCCGGCGTAACCGGCCATGACGCACACATCCAGCCGCCCGATATCAATACCCAACTCCAGGGCGTTGGTAGAGACCACGGTGGAAACAGTACCGTCCCGCAAACCCTGTTCAATGGCCCTGCGCTCACCCGGCAAATACCCTCCACGGTAACCTCGAACTTCGCCGCTTTTAATGCCCACACGACGGCCGGCTTTTTCCAGGTAGGTGAGCAACAGCTCCACTCGCATGCGGCTGCGGGCAAAAACAATCAATTGGGTGCCGCTGGACATGAAACGCTCAGAAATACGGCGTGTGGTTTTGATCACCGATTGCCGAATTCCCAATTCCTGATTGACCACAGGCGGGTTGTAAAAGATGAAGTGTTTTTCACCTCTGGGCGCACCATTGCGGGAAATTTCCTCCATGGGTAAGCCCGTCAGGCGGCCGGCCAATTCCTTGGGGTTGGCAATGGTGGCGGAGCAGCAGATAAATTGGGGGTCCGCACCATAGAATTGAGCCACCCGGCGCAAACGCCGCAGCACATTAGACACGTGGCTACCAAAAACACCCCGGTACTGATGCACCTCATCCACCACCACGTACTTGAGGTTCTCAAAAAGTTTCACCCATAAAGTATGATGGGGCAGGATTCCCTGGTGTAACATATCTGGATTTGTCACCACGATATGCCCACTGCTGCGGATGGCTCGGCGGGCCGTTTCGGGAGTGTCGCCATCGAAGGTGAACGTTTTGATATCCACACCCAGATCGCCGACGATGCCGTGCACTTCATGCATCTGATCCTGGCTCAGGGCTTTGGTGGGGAAAAGGTATAAGGCCCGAGCCTGGGGATCGTTCAGGATGGTGTTCAGAACCGGGAGATTATAGCAGAGGGTTTTACCACTGGCGGTGGGTGTAGGAACCACAAAAGAGTGTCCGCCTGCAGCCAACTGAACCGCTTCAGCCTGATGGCTGTAAAGTTCTTCGATACCCCGGCCGCGCATCACATCCACCAGCCTCTGGTCCAGGCTTTCGGGGTACGCAGCAGAGATGGCCGGCTCGGGAGGAAGCGTTTGCCAACGGGTCACATGCCTTGTGAATTTCTCTTCAGTTTTTAACTGTTGTAGAAGTTGGGCCAGATTCAAGAGTGCCTCCCGGGCTCATGGTTGAAGCCAAATTGCCGGAAAGCGGGGCCATCACTTTCCGTTAGGATCTTCCTCAACATCCCGTTTAACATCATCGAGTTCACGTTTGACTTCATCAGAAGCTTCACGTGTTGCAGACTTGAATTTGTTGAGGGATTTGCCCAACGCTTCTGCCAACTCAGGCAACCGCTTGGGTCCGAAAAAAATAAGGACCAAAACCAACAGCACAATCATTTCCTGCCAGCCGAAACCGCCGACACCAAAAGCCAAGAACGGACTCATGAAAACCTCCACAATACTTAGCGATACCAACGGAGCATTTGCGAAGCCACAAATACACCGATGACGCTCATCAGGTTGAAGTGAATCTGGAAACCGAAAGTCAGGTCGATAATCACCAGATTCAAATGCACAACATCCGGTCCAAAGGAAATATACCGGACAAAGAGTTGCTCAGCGACTGTTCCCTCATTGAGGAACAATCCAATGACCTCGCTGACCGTGGCTCCGATCAACACTCCCAAAACCAACGTGAGCACCACCGTGCCCATGGACTTTTTCATGAATCAAGCAACTTTCCGAATTCGGTCTTCAAACTGGTTAATTCTTGTTCGTATTATAGCCAGCCAGCGCTCTCGGAACCAACCTTTTGTTCAGAATATGCCAACAAACTGGAACTTTGACCGTTCAGCAAGACCTCAGGGAGCCAGAGCAGCCTTCACTTTTGCAAAATCTTCACCCAGAATCAAAACGGCATCTTCAGTCTGGCGTTCATCCCATTGCTTTATCATGGGCAACTGCCCCATCATTCGGGCCAGATCCTTGGCGGCGTCGTGGTCCAGATGGCGATTGACGAGAAGACTTTTCGACCAGATGCCTGGTGCATTGCCAATGGTCTCCACCACACAACCATGACCTGAGGTCAATAGGCTGAATTGCCGAGCCAATCCATTGTGCTCCGTTCCATTCAGAATCATCAAGTGAACGGGTTGCTCTTGAGGGTCGGTCTGCCAATTCTGCACCTCTGGCACCGATGCCTTCGGTAGCTCCCCCATTTTTGGTAACGTGACCCCGGAAGCAAACACCAACGAAATGCCACACACAACAACCATCATGAAGAGCCAAAAATTCAACGACCTCATCATTTCAATTCTGCCGCCAAACGCGTCACCACTGGCAGAAGTTTTTCATAACTCTGGTCCAGGGTTTGAGGCATCACTCTGGTTTCGCCAATGGTGCTCATGAAATTGGTATCCCCAGCCCAGCGGGGCAACATGTGCAAGTGAAGGTGTTCTGGAATGCCAGCCCCCGCACTTTTACCACCATTATATCCACTGTTAATACCGTCTGGTTGGAAAACTTCAGTGAGGGTTTTTTCCATCACTTTCAAGAGCGGGCCCAATTCAGCCAACTCTTCGCTGGTGCAATTGCCCAGCATAGGCTGGTGGCGGTTGCTGATCAAAAGGAGATGACCACTGTTATAAGGATAGAGGTTCATCATCATATACCAGTATTTTCCCCGATGAAGCACATAATGCTCCCTGGGATCACAGTCCAGACGGTTGCAGAAAACGCATCCCTCTTCTTTGTCCTTACCAGTCACGTAATCAAACCTCCAGGGAGTGCAGAGCCGGTCCATGCCATCACCTCATCCTTTTTCAGCTGTTGCGCCGGGCCAGCAGAGTGGCGGCGCCAGCCAATTCGTCCACGGTGTTGATTCCGATGACTTCATCGGGGTCCTCGGTGATGACCGCTTCCACAGGTTGTCCCTGCTCCACCAGCCAGGCCACCGTATCGGTCAGATAATACTCGCCCTGTTTGTTGTCGGTTTTCAAATTGCCCAAAGCTTCGATAAGCTTTTCAGTTTTGAAACAAAAAACACCAGTGTTGTATTCCCCCACGGCCAGTTCGGCCGGTGTGGCATCAACTGCTTCCACAATTTTCAGAACCTGTCCCTGGTCGTCTTTGATGATCCGGCCATAAGCAGCCGCGTCATCCACCACACAAGTCAGCACCACAGCAGAAGCCCCGGAAGAAATGGTTCCTTCCACCAGGCGTTGCAACGTTTCGGTTCGCAGTAAAGGCACATCACCCGCCAGAACGACGCAGTATCCACCAGAGCGCAGAGCAGGCACCGCCATTTGCACAGCATGACCGGTGCCCAACTGGGGTTCCTGCAGAACAAATTCAATTCCTGGTCGCCCGCAGGTCTCTTCCACCAGAGCAGACTTATGTCCCACCACAACAACCATCCGATCGATGCCCGCTGCTGCAGAGGTATCCATCACATGATCCAGAAGGGGGCGTCCCTCCAATTCATGCAGCACCTTGGGCAAGTCTGATTTCATTCGGGTGCCTTTGCCGGCCGCTAAAATAACAGCATCGATAGTCCTGCTCATGATTCTCTCCCGGTGCCCAGCAAATAGCTATCGGTCACCATATTTTCAGGGTTGATTTCCAAAACGAAATTATCAATCAAACGGGCGGGCCCCACTTTGGCGGCCACAGCCAGCAGCGTGCGTCCGGAAATGATTTCATCATCACCCAGACCAGGCACCTGGCGCACTTCTGCGTATTCCACCAAGTCAGCTTCCTGTAGCAGATCCAACATGGTGTTTTGAATTTCGGACCGGCTGCGGCAACCATCAACGATGGCTTCTTTCCCAGCTTGGAGCGCTTTCGAGAGACACAGAGCCTGGCGTCGTTGGCTTTCTGAGAGGTAGCGATTCCGAGAAGACATGGCCAAACCATCGGGCTCGCGTCGGGTGGACGCATCCACCAGCTGGATGGGCATCTTGAGATCTTCCACCATTTGACCAATGACCAGGCACTGCTGGGCATCTTTGCGCCCAAAAATGGCAATGTCGGGTTGGATCAAGCCAAAAAGCTTAGCCACCACCGTCAAGACACCGGCAAAATGTCCGGGACGATCGCCACCGCACAATCCCAGACCACGGTGGCCGGGCTGAACCGTCACTTCAAGACCGGCCCCATAAATCTCTGATGTGTCCGGGGAAAAAACTCCGGCCACAGGCAACTGGGAAAGCAGTTCCAGATCTCGTTCCAAAGTGCGCGGGTACGATCCAAAATCTTCGTTGGGTCCAAATTGGGTGGGATTGACAAATACAGTGACCACCACTTGGCCTAATTGGGAGCCCAACCTCACCAGGTCCAGATGGCCTTCGTGAAGCGCTCCCATGGTCGGAACCAAGACCAAGGGACCATCTTGTTTCAAAGGCGCCATGGCCTTCAGATCGTTCCTTGTATGCCACAATTCCAAGAGTTAGCCTTTCCCGTTTTCCACGCCGGCCAAATAGCCACTGCCTGAGTCTATTTCAGATTTTCGGTCCGGGCTCTGGGGCTCCGCATCATAACTGTGTTCGGCGCTTGGGAAATCTCCCTGGCGCACCTCTTCTACATAACGGGCAATACCCTGGCAAGCCTGTTCTCCCAAATTGGCAAACTGCTTAACAAATTTGGGGCTCAGCTTGTCGAAGAGGCCCAGCATGTCATGAAAAACCAATACTTGGCCATCGCAGCCAGGACCAGCACCGATGCCGATGGTGGGAATGGAAAGAGATTCGCTGATGGCTGAAGCCAGTTCAGAAGGAACACATTCCAGGACAATGGCAAAACATCCAGCATCGGCCAATAGCTTGGCTTCATCCATAATGCGGGCAGCCGCTTTTTTACTCCGGCCCTGAACACGGTAGCCCCCCAGTGCATTGACAGACTGGGGAGTCAAACCCAGATGTCCCATCACCGGGATTTCTGCTTTGACCAGCGCCTCAATAATTTCCAGTCGCTGGCGGCCACCTTCCACTTTGACGGCATTCACTCCGGCTTCCTTAACCAGGCGCAGAGCATTGCCAACAGTGTCTTCAGCTGAGATGTGGAAACTGCCATAGGGCAGATCGGCAATGACGGGAATATCGGGTTTGGCCCGGACCACGGCCTTGCAATGATGAAGCATATCTTCCATGGTCACCGGCAAAGTATTCTCATGGCCCAGTACAACCATACCCAGAGAATCTCCCACCAGAATGGCATCGGCACCACCGGAGGAGACAATCAGAGCACTGGTCAGGTCATAGGCGGTCACCACGGCCAGCTTTTTGCCATGTCGTTTGTTTCGGCCAAAGACACGAAGTGTCAGGGGTTTGTCTGACCTCTGCATAAGAGGGCCTTTCTATTCCTGGAAAACCGGAGCTCTTATAACCCGCCGCGGGAATCCGGTGCAAAGTAGTGGGTGCCGGTGAATTCTTCACGGATTTGGTCAAACAAGAGATCAAAATCCTGGGGCACATTCACAAAGTCTAAATTGTCAGTGTTGACCACCAGCAATGGCGCATCTTTGTAGTGATGGAAAAAATAACTGTAAGCGCCATTGAGCGCATCTAAATAAGAGGCATCCATGTTCTGCTCATAGCTGCGACCACGCCAGTTGATGCGTTGCAGCAAGACATCTGTTCGGGCCTGCAGATAGATGACCAGATCAGGTTTACGCACCCTCTGTTCGAGGATGGTGGCCAGTTGGTTATACAGGGCCAATTCGTCATCACCGAGATTCAAATTGGCAAAAATTCTGTCTTTGGCAAAGAGGTAATCGGAGATCAGGGTATTGCTGAACAACTCGTTCTGAAATAACTCCTGTTGCTGGCGAAAACGGCTCAGGAGAAAGAAAATTTGGGTTTGAAAAGCAAAAGTGGACCGGTCCAGATAGAAGTTGGAAAGAAAAGGATTCTCTTCCACCACTTCCAGATTCAAGCGGCCTTCAGTCCGGGTGGACAAAAGTTTGCTCAGGCTGGTTTTACCCACTCCAATGACACCTTCAACCACAATGTATCGCCAGGGAAGCACTTCATTCCTCCAAATTCCTGCCAGATTTCACCGATACCAAGATAAGATCGGGACGCAGCAGCACCGCCGGCCCGTCTTTACGCCTTATTTTCGCACATAACTCAGCCACTGTCTTCCCTGAATTTGGGATTTTTTTCCCTGGAGCCAACTCGTTCAGGGGTTCCAAAACAAAAAGACGTTCCGAAAGCCGAGGATGAGGCACCACCAACCGCTCGTGAACCATTTCCAATTCATCCACCAAAAGAAAATCCACATCCAGAGGTCGGGGTTTCATGTGCCCGTCAGCAGCTCTGCCCAGATCCTTCTCCAGAGACTGGAACTCATCCAGCATGGCCAGAAGACTCATGGCTGAATGAACCTCCAGGCAAGCATTGAGGTAGGGATCCTGCTGTCCAGGCCCCACGTAGTCTGTTTCATACACACCGCTGCAACCCACCAGCCGCATGTGCGGATGCTGACTGATAAAGGTAACCGCACGGGTCAGATGAGCCAGCCTGTCCCCCTGATTGCTGCCCAATCCCAACCAAATGTTATGGACTCTCAACTCTTCAGCCATTGCCGATCCCTCACCAGTCTCACCAGGGCCTGCCCTGTGAAACCGGGAATGGGTGGTGTGGTTTTTTCCACAACCACTTCCACCTTTTCAGCCATGGTTTTGTCCAGCAACACAGTGCACAAATGGCCCGCAGCAGCTTCAATCAAATCAAAGTTTTTCTGGGTCATGGCATCACAAACCAGGGTGTGAACCTGGGAATAATCCATGGCATATTTCAAGTCATCGGTGCGGGCTGCCTGGGAAAAATCACCAAAAAGAGTGACATCCACAACAAAGCGCTGGCCCAGCTTTTTTTCAGCATCCAGAACTCCGTGATAGGCATAAATTTGTATCCCCCGCAAATCGATGCAATCATTCATTTCCAACCCTCCAAGCGGCGTGCCCCTTCGGCGATTGATTCATCACTTGCCGTCAGACTGATACGGAACCAACCATCGCCCCCGGTGCCAAAACCCAGCCCCGGCGTGATGACGGTGCCAATTTCTTCCAGGGCCCTTCCACAAAATTCAATGGATGATTCTTCTGTGGGAACTTTGGCCCAAACATAGAAGGTGGCCGGCGAAGGGAAAACCTCAACTCCCATTTTGGCCAAAGCAGCATTGATCACCTGGCGGCGCTTAGGGTATACATCCATCACCTCGGCCAGCAATCCCTCAAAAGCCTCTCCCAAAGCGTAGGTTGCTGTTTCTTGGACTGCATTGAAGACACCACTGTCCATGCTTTCTTTGACACGGCCCAGATCGCCCACCAATTCAGGATGCCCCACGGCAAAGGCAATGCGCCAGCCCGTCATATTGAACATCTTGGAAAGACTGTGCAATTCGATGACCCGATCTTTGCTGGGGCTGGCAACCTGCAGCAGGCTCAAGGCCGCCTCTCCACCAGGCACCACTTCCAGGTAGGCGGCGTCATTAACCAGGCGAATGTTATGCTTGGTCGTAAAGGCAATCATCCGCTTCCAAAACTCTTCATCCGCCACAGCCCCGGTGGGGTTGTTGGGATAGTTGAGAAAAATCATTCGCGTTTTTTCATCAGCCAATTTTTCCAGTTCCGCAAAATCCGGCAGAAAACCCCGCTCCGCAGCCAGAGAGAAAACTCTGGGCTCGCCACCGGCTAACAATGTAGCCTGGCCATACACGGGATAACCCAAATCCGGTACGAGAACATTATCGCCCTCTTCCACGCAGGTGGTGGGCAAATGGCCAAGGCCTTCCTTGCTGCCAATGAGAACCAAAACCTGGGTATTGGGGTCCACTACAGTGTGATGCCGCCTCTTTAACCAAGCGGCGATAGCCTGACGCAGGCGAGGTGTGCCGCGCTGGGCCGGGTACCGATGAAAAGCGGGATCGGCCACAGCAGCAGCCATGACTTCCACCAGGGAGGCGGGTGTTGGGCGGTCCGGATCTCCAATACCCAAATCCACCACATCGACCCCTTTGGCCAGAGCTGCGGCCTTGGCCTGATCGATGGCGGAGAACAAATATGGTGGCAATTTATCTAAACGTCCCAAGGCAATACCTTTCACTGGGCGATTTTCGCCTGTTCAAAAAAAACCCGCAGATCCAGCAAGGATCCGCGGGCATAATATGACACATCAAAGAAGGATCATCTAGAAGTTAGATGATCACTTGTTTTGAGCGGCTTTCTTCCGCTGGGCATCGTTCATCTTCATGAAGTCGTCCATGCGGGCAACCTGGGTTTTTGCAGGGCCCGAATATTTGCTGTTGCCACTGGACGCGGCCTTCTGAAATTGAACCTTGGCCCCAGCAAAATCTTCCTGACATTCCAGTGCCAAACCCCATGAGTAGTGCACGCCAGCCAAGGCGCTGCGGCCCTGGGAAGCAAAGCCCTTGCTACCGGCAGCCGCTTTTGCTGCGGCATTGCTGCACTGTCCTGCTTCAACCAAAACCTGAACATAGGTGCCATAAGTTTTGACATCATTAGGCTTGAGTTGGAAATACTTCTCATAGGCGCCAATGCTGCCGGCCTTATCACCAGCTCCATCGTAGGCCCGGGCCCAAGTCAGCGCAGCGCCCGGTTGGTTGGGATTTTTGGCCAGCATCTGATTCAACAGCACAACAGCTTCGTTGTATTTTTTGGAGGCCATCTTCTTTTTGACCATGTCGTAGGTGGTGGCTCCACCGGCTTGGCCACCATACTGGTTCATCAGATTGGTGTAATATGCAGCCTTTTCGTTATTACCATTTTGGGTTTGTTGTTTGGCTGCCGCGGTGGCCGATACGCTCAGTTGTTTGAGAATGTTATCCCGGTACTGAGGGCAAACTTCCAGAGCATGCTGCAGCACTTCAACGGACTGGGTGTTGTACTTGGACGCGTAATGCATCACACCGAGGTTGAAAAGCACACCACAATCATCAGGCTCCAGATTCTGAGCTTTCATATACTCTGCCCGAGCCTCTTTGTATTTTTTTAGTTTGGCGTAAGATTTTCCCAAGTTGGCAAAATCACCAGCCTGGACTTCGTCCCCACGCAGGGCCACGACTTTATTAAACCAGCCAATAGCCTGGGCGTAATCAGCTTTTCCGGCAAAGGCCGTTCCCAGGCCACGGGTGGCGTCCACATGCTCAGGACACACCTTGACGATGGAATTCAGACGGCTGATGGCCTGATCCCACTGCTGGGCGGAGAGGAATTGGGCAGCCGATTGATAAGCCAGATTGGCTTCACTCATTTGACCGGGCTGGCAAACAGCCTGGGCAGATCCCATGGGCACCAAACATCCCATAAAGAGCAACAGGACGAACAGAGTGGATACACCAGTATTAAGCTTGATTCGCAACACGAATTGGACCTCCCAAGGGGATTAAAAAGGCCGTAAGCCTTAATTCAGGGGGTGATCCCCTGTTTTTTACACAGAAATGTCCCAAAGCGGGTGGGACTTCACTAAGAGTAACCGCTTCCCCCCATGTTTGTCAATGAAGGGCTGATATCATCAGTCGGAAACCGGAAGAACTCCCGATCCCAGCAAAGCCTCCAAAATGCCACCACCAATGGCCAGAGCTTTGTCCGTGACCAGGGCGGGATTGACCTGCGCACCACGGGGATCGATATCTCCAACCTTTTCCCCGTCTGAAAGTTCCGCTTGTGGATGGACCAGACCGCGCACTTTACCTGTCAAGCGGGCGTAAATAGCCTCGCCGCCCACTGATCCTAGCATTTGGCCCTCTTCCACCAAATCGCCAATGCTCAGTTCTGAAACCAGTTTTCCGGCGGCAGTAGCATAAACCACTCGCTTGGCCGATTGGCCACCTACAACCCCTGGAGTACCGGTGTTGGAGGCCGCTTCACCCTGACGGATGACTTCACCCAGGCGAGCCCCACGGTGGGTTTCGATGATTATATCGGCGTCCCTCCCACACTGGAAACCAGGCCCCAGGCCTATGGAGAGTTCGCCGGAGAATGGCAATGGTTGCGGTGCTTTCTTGGTCATGCGGCCGTCAATGACTGCCGCAGCCCCGGCAGCTTTCAAATGCTCACCCTGCGGATCCACAAGGACCTGAACCTTGCCATGATGCAACTGGAAATCCAGTTTATCCACCAGAACTCCCGGCACACCTTCAACATTAGCTGTGCCCGTATAAACCGCTTCACTGAACGCAACCAGACGCCTCACAGCCACAGGGTTTTCTATTTCAGCCATCACAATGCAATACCCACATCGGGCCAGTCGCATTCCCACACCCGAGGCCAGTTCACCGGCACCCTGGATCCAAATCACTCCAGAATTTCTCATCTCTTTCGCCTTTGTTTCTTAACTCAATTTTGGTTTACGGGTTCGGTGCAAGGGGACGCCCACAATGGTGCCCTCTTCGTTGCGCAAAAGCTCTACCCCCCGCAGCACCGCCTGGGCTTCGGCGAAGACACTCAGGGCTATTTCTGCAGGGGTTTCTGCCCCCACATCCAACCCTACCGGCATTTGCACAGTAGTCATTCGTTGGGCAAAATCATCTCCCTTGGCGCAGATTTCATTGTAGATGATCTCGGCTTTGGATTGGCTGCCCAACACACCTAAAAAGGGAAAGGTTTTGCCTGATTCCATTTCGGCTCTCAAGGACGCCTCAAGGTAGGCCCGATCCAATTTATGGTTCCGGCTGGCCAAAAGTAAGGCCCCATGGCCGGGCACGGATAATTTTTCGCAAATGTCTGCCGGGCCGGCCAAAATGGTTTTAACCCCAGGATTATCCTGCCAGGGTTCGAGAAATTCGGGACGGTCATCCACCAGAATAAAATGGAAAGGCAAGGTTTGGCCCACTTCAACCACGGCCCGGCCCACATGCCCAGCACCAATAATAATGAAGGGTGCCGAACGCAGAACCGGCTCCAGAAATACTTTCATATTGCCACCACAAACACCCAAACCTTTAGCCAGGTCCAATTCAAGTGTGCGGCATTGCCGGTCGCCAAAAACTTTAGCGGCCTCTTCGATGACTTTGGCTTCACTACGCCCTCCGCCCACGCTACCAGTGATGCTGCCATTGGCATGAACCACCATTTTACTGCCTTCATGACGAGGCGTGGACAGGCGCGTGTGCACCACCGTGACCAGAACACCCTCTTCATTGGCTGCGGTCATCCGGGCCAGGGTTTCGTAGATGTCACGATCGGTGATGGGTTGTTTTTTCTGGCTCATGATTCTGGGGCTTTCTTTTCGGAGGTCAAACGCAATTGATCAGGTGTATCAAAATCGGCAATAACACCGGGATCGGCCACCTTCAATAAATTTATCGGTAAAACGAGAGATTGAGCCATGGCCTTTTTCCAAATTCTGGACATGGACGTTTCAATATTTTCATCGGTCAGAACCAAAGCCAACAGGGGCCCTGGAAACAGAACCGGATGTCCAGGCTGCTGGTGGAATTCAGGCCGCCAGGCTGCCATATCGTTTTTGGCAGCAGTTGCCAACAGCAGGGAAATTGATTGGGCGCTCACCAAAGGCATATCCACCGGATGAGCCCAATATATATCCGGCGTCAGCCCCTTGGCCTGGGCCCACTCCAGGGCCAACTTCATGGTTTGGGCTGTGTCCCCACCACCAGCGGCGGCCAGTATTTCAACATCCTCATGGCGGACAATTTCACTGTAAGCAGCTTCATCTTCAGGGCGTAAAACCAAGAGTACGGGAATTTCCAAGCCACGGTACAAACGCACGACCTGGGTGAGAAAACAATCATCCTGATCTGGCAACCGGCACAACCCTTTGGGCTGCCCCATGCGCTGGCTTGCACCCCGGGCCATGATCACAGCCAACTGTTTGCTCACTGGATTCATTCTTCCGTTCCCACAGGATGTTCATCATCTTCATCCCGCCGGCATGACGTTCGAAAAGAAGGATTTTCACCGGTCGTTTCACAGAAAACCACCAAGGGCATTCGATCATTTTCCATGACTTTGCCCACAAACTCAAACATCCCAATGCTATCATCCTGCTGGGCCAAACTGGTCATGGCCAGGACCACGGGTATATCTGCAGGCACTTGTTCCAAATACCCGCCTGGGGCGGTCAGCAGAGTATAAGAATGATCCCACTGCCACACGTCATGGGCTTTCAATTCTTTCAAGGGAGGAAATTCTTGTCTGTCAAAACGGTGAACAACATCACCGGCAGCTTCACCCACTGCAGAAGTACCCATAACCACGACGGCCAGAGAGGTCAGACGAGGCCATACGGGTTCCTCTGGTTGGTAAAACTTCAGGGGCAGGCAGGCCGAACCATCCACTTCCACTACAATAACCCGGTCGGAAAATTTTGAGGACAATCGGTCCACATCATCTGCTTCCACACCCAACCACTTTTCATCCTTTGTGATGCTGTCTCGTACATAAAAATGGGCGGGTAAATGTTCGGGGTCCGAGGCTTCCACATCCGCCAAATCGTAAACGGGAAAACCTGGCAAGGCTTCGGTCCGGGTGGTGCAGGTGAATATGGCTTTCACATCTTCGCTGACCAACTGGGCTGCAAAAACCTGCAACAGGCTGGTCTTTCCTCCTGAGCCACTCAGGGCTACCACATGCCCACCGTCACGAGGTAAAAAGAGGTGCCAGGGATCGACAAATGAAAAATTCATGAGGGGCCTTTCGGATAACCGGGGCTCAACAGTTTCCGGTACCAGGTCAGAGCTTTGCCAACCATGATCTCTCGGGTGTAGGCTTGGTTGAATCGCTGCCGAGAAGCACGGCCCAACTGACTGGCAAGGTTTTCGTCATTTTGGATGTTATGTAAGGCATGGGCCAAGGACACCGGATCACCGGGCGGCACCAGCAAGCAGGTTTCACCGGCTACCCCCACATCTGATACTCCGGATTTCAAGTCGCTGGCAATGACGGGAACACCGGAAGCCATGGCCTCTAACTGCACCAATCCAAAGGTTTCACTTTGGTCCAGGCTGGGCAATACCAGGGCCCGGGCACACGCCATCAGTTGGGCCAATTGTTCAGGGCTGCAGGACCCATGAAAAGTGATCCGGGAGGATAAATTTTTCTGCTGGATAGAATGTTCAAGGGCATCTTCCAGAGGGCCGCTGCCCACCACATCCAGAAAGGCCCCAGGTACCTTTTCCATGGCCTCAATCAAAACTTCCAATCCCTTATACGGGACCAACCGCCCCACAAAGAGAAAACGCTCACCCGGCCGGAGTCCAATATTAGTCCAGGGTTCAGGCGATATTCCAAAAGGAATGACTTCAATTTTTTCGGGAAAACCACTCAGAATTTCGGAATTCCTGGCCAGGGATTCTGTGGATACACAAATGCCTTCGCATTCATTGAGAAGGCCGCGAACCAGGGGCTTCAAAAGGCGGGCTCCCAGGCGCTGGCGCGTGATATCTGCATGATACCAGACGGCCAATGCCGGCATGCGGGAACCATAACATCGGGCCAGGATAGACCAGGCCAGAATCGCCAGGGGATTGGGTAAATGCAGATGCGCCAGATCGGGTTGGAATAACTCAAGTTGTTTGCGCAGTTGAGACAGCAAGGTGGTGTTCAGCGGCTGGGACTGGAACAAACCCGCACGAGAGACCCTGACCAATTGGCCTGTTTTGCCACTCTGAGGCCCTTTGACAGTAGAAATTCGGTCCTGAGTATCCTGCCCTGAAACCAAAGTATTCACACAAACATCGGCATCCAGAAGCCCTTCCACCAGGTTCTCCAGAACTGTTTCCATTCCCCCCCGATAAGGAGGGTAGTACTTGCCGATATGCAGAATTTTCATGGAACTAGTTTAACTCTTCCGGGGATATTTGCACAACAAACTCGGGAAAAGATTTCCCATAGCAATCATTGTCACAGGTCTGGATCAATGTTAATTTATTGACATACTGCCAAGTGCCCATGCCATCGGAAACCCAGCAAGACGTTTCCGAGAAATTTCCAGGGAGTTGGATCATGTCACTGCCAGTCACTGAAAAACTCATTCTGCGCCAAATTAATCACTGGAATAGTTTGCGGGATCTGATTCCCGATTCTGCCAGTCCCCCCCATTCTCCCCGCCAACCGGTCATCACAATTTCCCGCATGGCTGGCAGTGGAGGCCGGTTTCTGGCTGAAGATCTGGCCAACAAACTCAGCCTGGATCTTCATGACCAATCCATGGTGCAGAAAATTGTCAAAGACCGCCAACTGGAAGATAGCTTGGTGGCTGATCTGGACGAAAACACCATCAGCCAGACTCGCCTTTGGGTGAAAGGGGTTTTCAGCCAAAGGATTTTTCTGAAAGATCAATATTATGGCGATCTGGTGCGAATTGTCAGCAGCTTGGCTGCCCGTGGTGGTGTCGTTTTTCTGGGCCGGGGCGCCAATCTCATTCTGGGAGAAAAGGCAGACTTGAGAGTACGTGTGGTGGCTTCGGAGCGTATCCGAATTGATAGACTTCGTAGCAGATTGGAATTGAGCAAAGCCGAAGCCCGCATGCTGGTGAGAAAAACTGATGCCAAAAGGACAGATTTCGTACGGCAGGTTTTTCACCAGGAGCCGGGCCAGGATGACAATTACGATCTGGTGTTGAACTCGACCCGCTTATCCCAGGAGAGCATGATTTCTCTAGTGATGCAAACGCTTCTGGAGCAGAAAGCCACGGAAAAGAAATTGGTGAAATTAGGTGCAGGTTGAGGGTTGTGCCCAGGAAAATGTCGCTCCTGTTTTGTTTAGGCAAAGGCCGTGTCACCACCTTTCGGTCATAAAAATTAGGACCAACGCTCCGGTAACTTTATGTGGTTAAAAGGATCCGCTCCCGGAAAACCCCTTGCACAGTCCATCGAGTAAGTAGGATTTGGGCAGTGTGGTGGTTGCCTGCCTTTGGGTAGTTTTTGAGAGTACTGCATACACAGCCCAATGCAAGGCAGAGCCCAGCGACAATTTCAAGGGCACAACACATGAAATCAAAAGATTCCAAAACTAAGACCGATGGTCGGGCCCATCACCGTGACCTTCTGCCGAACTTCTTCCTCACCTTCACTGTCCTTACGATCGTACTTGAAGGATCGGTACCCAGCGCTCAGCAGGAATCGCCGGGATAGCTGGAATAGTGCCGTAAACTCGGCGTCCCACATATAGGTCGAGGCGTTGCCTATGCCGAGACCGCCTCCTGTGGCCCGTACTGCGAAGCTCACTTTGGGTGTAACCGGCCAGTGGAAGGCGAGCCCCAGCACAGGATCCCACCAGGTTTGTCCGGTCTGAACGGTATCCACGCTGGGGTCGTTGCTCGGGATGATCGGCTGGGTAGTAATGGTGAGGTCCACGTTGTTATCCCAATAGCGAGCGCCGCCTGCGACCCAAATCCCGACCCCTCCGTCTTGGGCCGACGTGCGTGAGTCGTGAACCTTGCCGCCCACCTTCATATCCAGGATGTGTTGGTTGAGTTGGATGTCGACGCTGGTGCGACCAATGCCGGCCCCGGACCTCTGGTCGGCGTAGGTCCAGTCGGCATTGAAGGTGACCCATTTATATCGCGCGAGCAGGCGGGCCTGGAAGCCGATATTGGTGATGGAAGCTAGATCGTTGAAGGACTGGCGGAGCGTGGCATTGTCCACATCCGAGGCCTGGGCCGCAAACCAGGCGTAAGGCGTGATAGCGAGGCCCCAGTCTTCCTTATTGACGGGCCCCGTAGCCCCCTCCAACTCGAGAGGATCCTGAGCTTGGATCCTCCCGGGGAGAGATGAAATTGCAAGAATCACGATACTGCAAACAGTCAGGATCGTACGGAGATGGGGAGATGCCCATGGTCGATGTATCATAACTGCTCCACTGTTTATTTTACGAACTGGTAAACATTGATTTCGGGAAAACAAAGTTGGCCTGTAATCGGAAGCGCCAACCTTCAGCCGCCGAATCGGCCGCGGTCAACCAATAGCCAGCACCGGCCTGCAGGCTCACAGGGAGCTTTCCAAGATAAACCAGTTTGGCTATGGCCAGGTTCACCGGAACAGCCCATTGCTCAGCCTCCCAGTTATAGGTTGTTTCAGACTGAAGAGAAGCTGTCCACGCACTGGATGTGGTATAGGCTACAAACGGTTGAACAAACGTATTACTGATGTCGGAGCGTTCACTATCTCCGGCAAAAGACCAGACATGGTTAGTCAACCCTCCGTACGTGAATGGGCCCTGCATCCTCAGAAGAATCGCCGCGGGGCCTGCGCCCCATTTTTTGCCCCCCAGGAGTTCATTTGTCGCCGACGGCATCAATACAATAGGGCCTGCGCCCCAAACCCATTTTCCCGAATCTTTCGGAGCAATAAAAAGGCTCATACTGATATCTCCCAGTCCCGTCTGAGAGCCTGATCCGGAAAAAATATCCTTCTGATTGATAACCGGAATAATGGTACGAGTGATGATGTTCCAATTCTCGGAGAGATCAAACGGGATGACCGGCTGAATATTGGTTTGTGTTTTCCTGCCATCGCCCAAGAGTCCAACCTTCGGATCCATAGTCATCTGGATTGGAACCGTGACGAGATCGGCCACGGGATTGGTAAGTTCCTGCGCAAGGTCAGCATCGGATTGTGTTGGCACATCTTCCGCATATGCGACAGACATGGAAAACAAAGTTATCATGGCCATGTAAAGCAGAGTTCGTTTTTTCACAATTGGTATCCTTCAGGTTTTGTTAACAATTTATCTACTTGTAGTATTGAAACACTTCTTCCGGTCCGTCTATTCGCTAAGCCTCAGATTTAAAGGCCGATTCTTATTCAACCAACGGCAGTATTTTGAAATTCGAGGCCGGGTTGAACTTATCGAAGAGTTCAAACAGTGCGACCAATTCTGTTTCATCGCCTTTCGTTACTTCCACCTTTTGCGACTGGATTTCTTCCGCCATATCCGCGGTTCCCAAATAGACCGATGCCCACGTTGTTCTATCCAGTTGTAGGATATAATCGGACTTTTTCAGATAATTTGAAGGTTCGGGAACGAATTCGGCGACGCCTCCTCTGATGTGCAGGGCAACCGATTGGTCTTTCTGATCACTAAATACGAACTCCAAAACCGTGTCGGTGTCTTTGCTCTTTTCGGGATCGATCCTGATGCGATAATAATCCACGAAGGCCGCCGGGGAGCCTGCGACAATCTCGGGACTGGGCATAATGGTTAGCGGGGACTCGATTTTCCCTTCAAGCGCGAGGGCTTCGGACAAAAGAAAGCCCCTGGCAATAGAGCCGGTTGTACGATAACCCAGTTGCCGCAATATATCGGCTTTTAGCTGTCGCACATCTTTAGCCATGGGGTCCAACAGGTAGGCGTACTGAATAAGCTCCGCGGCCCAGGCAAATTCTTCTTTTTCGAATGCCAGCCGGGTTGCCTCAATTACCTTTTCTCTTCCGCCCATCAGTTCCACCGTGCGCAAGGCCGCATCTTCAGGGGCAATTTTAAATAGCTTGGTGCCGTCCCAGTCAAACCAGCCAATCACGTACTGATAGATGGCTTCCGGGAAATGAACGGATTCCCCATATCCCTGAAAGTTCTCAGGTATTTCACTAAGAGAGGACGGAATTTTTACAAAATGGCGCAACTCGTCAGGTCCCATACCCCGCATAATCCCTCGCAAGGTTTGATCGTAGGTAAGGGTGATCATATCCATGTAGGTGGTTAATATTTCCGTTACTTTGTCTTCGCCTACAACCGCACGTGCGTGAGTATTGAGAAGAATCTCAGGCTGCAGATCCCGCATCACCTTCAATCCATCGCGCCATATCAAAGGAGACCGATATACACCGCCACGAAGGGTATAGAGATTGGGGGTGCCGGGCCACAAGAAGTTATTCAGCACAGCCTTTTTCTCCGGCACCCAGACCGTCAGGTTGTAATCATCGGACATGTATTCCGTGAAAAACTGTAGCTTAATCCCGAGCACCTCGAGTTCTTCGCCGTTTTCGACGGTCTTGGTAGCCGGCAAAAAGGCAATGGGTTTCCCCATATCAAGCTTGGGAGCCACGCCGGCATCCGGCCCTTCGTCAGGCAATAGCAACCCGAAGTGAGACATTATGCGAGCTGTCATTATCGGGCCGACTTCCGGAATCGCGGATGGCGATCCTCCGCCCTGAAGACTGCTTTCAACCGTTTCGTTGACTTTTGGATGGCCAATAATAAGCACATCCTCTGGATTGTCGACCAAGGCGCCCGCGCCCAAGGCATAGTGAGAGTGGCTGTAAATAATGACTTTAACCGGCTTGTCGCTGATCTTTTCGATGGCCTTGCGTATGTGCTCGGCTTCTTCTTTTGTGTCACCGGTATCATAGACGATCAAGCCGTCATCACCCTCAATCACCGTTGTATTTGCCAGGGAGTAACCGCCAATACACCAGACCCCGGCGGCAACCTTCTCCGTAGTTGGTTCGAGATAGCTGATCTTGCTGCTGACCTCAAGAATTTCGGCATTCACCCGCGCGCCGTTTGGTGCAGTTACCAGTTCGACGGGGCCCCCCATGTAACGCGATGGCGTGGAAGTGGATTCAGTGGCGTGCAAATGGACAGTCATGCCCGACACCCCAAGAAGTACCATAGCTGCCAGGAAAAGAAAAAAATTGTTCTGCCTCAGAGTCTTCATCACTGTACTCCTTATGAAAGCCAAAGCATTTTAAAAATGCTTAGAAGTGTTTACGCCGCCACCAAGGTTGGCCCAATTTGGCCAAGTTGTGCGTGCAATCCTCATAATTAATCCTTCAGTAAATGTTCTCTCGGTTTTCAATGTGCTATGGGTTTTTCATAGCTTTGACCTCGGCCTTGGCTTGAGCGAGATCGGCGATAAAGTCGGCGTTGGCGTGCAACCGAGCCACGGTGGCCGACCCCATGAGCCGCCCACTGTCTACATCGCTCTGCCAATGAACGTTGCAGATGATACGGCTTTGGCCAAATTCATATCCTCGCTTGAGGATGGCATCGGTCTTTTCCGGAACCACTTCGGTCAGGATGAGCGCCCATGCCCAACCGATAGCGGTATGGCCGGAGGGATAGGAACCATCCTTACGCAGCGCATCCTCTTCGTCGGGCGTACCAATGGGTTGGCCATTAGTCATGAAGGGGCGTTTGCGTTGGTAGTGGTTTTTCGCGGTGTAGGTCGAAAGGCCTGCATCGGTCAAGGTGCGGCGCAGGAGTTGATAGAGGAACGGGGTTTTTTCTTCCGATATGGAAAAGCCGAGCACGTCGGTAAAGGCATCGGCGGCGGCCGGGAAATGGAGGTTGGCATCCTTGATGGCTTGATTCCAGCGTTCCGTTCCCCGTAAAGCAAAGCTTTCTTTGCTGGCTTCTTCATCGCGTGCAAAAGCAGCACTTCCGGAAGTGGGTGGCTGCGCCACCAGTTTCAGGCTATCAGGGCCCTCTTTTAGGTATCCGGCAAGGAGTCCCGGATGGACTTCTTCGACCTCCGCCGGGCGTGAGAGTTCCACTGTGGTTGCGCATCCTGAGGCAAGCAGCAGTACCACAAGGATGAGTGGAGATGTGAGGCACCTGTTTTTCATGATGAAGCCTTAACAAGTGGTGGACTCATCCATTTGCCTTGAAGTGCTTCTTGCTCAGGTCCATAAAGCCTCAGCACAGCATAAAAAGGTCCATCAGGAGCTGGTAACCAGTTGGGTTCCTGCTCTTTCCCCGGTGACTCTTTTTGGATGTAAATGGTCAAAGAACCATCTTCTGCCACAACGAGTTGATCCATCATAGGAGAGTTGAGCAGGTACCTGTTTAGTGGATTTTCGATCAGCAGTTGTGTTTTGCCATCATACATTGTGAGAGACCAGAATGCTGTTACTGGAGGAAGCTCACCTTTTTTAAAGGTTAAGGTATAGTTGTTTTTTGACGCATCAAATGGAGCACCTTGAGCATCTACTAAATATGTAGGGTAGATGGCTTCATCACCCGAATTCCCATATAGACCCTGATGTGCTGCAGCGGCACGCAAGATAAACAGGTCATCTGACTTATAGTTCTCTTTTGAACTCTTGTTGAGAAATTCTCTGGTCCCAAATATTTTCGCACTGGACAGTGGGTCGGTACTTGCCTTTGCAAGAAATGCCTCTACCTCGGCAAAGCCTTCTTGCACTCCCTCCTCAATAGCCTTTTGTATCTCAGGAGAGAATGCATTGAAATCAAAATCACTATCGGTGCCCAATCCGATCTTTGCAAATCGCTTCATCAAGGCTTGCTCTTCTTGAGGTGCATCTACAAGATTGAGCATAAAATCCAAATAATTGAAGGCAGCGGCTGTAAACTGCTCACCTTCATTCCATTTTGGGTAATCGAGTGCAGGTGCCGCAGCAGGACTTTTAACCCCAAGATAGGAGCTCAATGGCTCAAGATGGTATCCATTTTGTATCGCTTCGACATTATCCAAATCATCAGGATTAAACAATTGCGTCCGAATTATGGTAAAAAGAAGGTCTGTTTCACAAGGGATGACCCCGTTGATCTCCTCAGGAATCTCACCCTCCCAGGCTGATCCGGATATCAAATATTTTCCAGGAACATTACCTGTTGCGACCGTACTGACATAAGCGAAGTTATGCGTAAAGAGATCAATCAGCTGAACCTCATAAAACCGCGCTTTTTCTATTTCAGGAATAGTTAGTACGAGAGGTTCTGCTCTCAAATCGCCCCATGCCATACAGTAAGGGGTGTCTGAATTTGGGGTAACGATAGCTTTGTCTTCCGGTGTATATACTCTTGCCATACAGGCCAAATGATTCAATTCACCTTTGTATTCTGGTGAATTTTTATCAACCACATAGTTGTGCATCGTTTTGTAATTTAGAACCATAGGCAAACCATAGACATAAGCTTCTTTGGCAATGGTTTTGGCTTCTTTTGAACTTAAGCTTGGCTCGGAAGAGCAAGACGAAACAGCAAGGACTAGACAGATTAGAACTAATAAATAAAGCTTTTTCATTTTCTGGCCTTTCGGGTCATTTTTTAGCGGGCTAGTACAAGCGAACGCTATAATTCCATCTGAAACCCTTGGCTTCTATTATTGCGTAGCCTGGATCTGATACTCCGCTGCTTGCAAGCGTGTTCAGACTTTCAGGTTCCGCTCAGAAGCAGCGCATCTGCAGAGAGAAGAGACGATCATGGCCTCACCCTAATATTGTGAAAATATTTTAAAAGGTATTTACAGTATCCCAATGTAGCCTACACAACGTTAAGTATTGGGAACAAAAGAGTTACCATCAAAGAGGGTGCTCACAATTACTCGGCGATAGTACTCAGGAGCCATTGCCAGAGCTGGACTCCCAAACCTTCTACTCCCCAAAACTATCTGGGAGCAACTCCCGTGCTCACTCAGAGCGCTATTTCTGTTCCAGCCCCCCTTCTGACCAAAAAAAACGGCCCCTCCAAAGAGGGGCCGTTTGCATCAAAATGGTCAAGTGACCGACAATGATTACATCATGCCGCCCATGCCACCCATGCCACCCATACCGCCGCCCATGCCGCCCATGTCGGGCATAGCAGGAGCATCACCGGCAGGCTCATCTGTCACGCAGGCCTCGGTGGTCAGCAGCATGGCTGCAATGGATGCAGCATTCTGCAGAGCACTGCGAGTCACCTTACAAGGATCGATGATTCCTTTGTCCATCAGGTCTTCATATTCCATAGTCGCAGCGTTGAAGCCAATGTTGGCTTTCTTCTCGCCACGCAGGCGGGCGACCACAAGGCTACCTTCGATGCCAGCGTTTTCAGCGATCATGCGCACGGGCTCTTCCACGGCGCGCACCACGATGTCACGACCCACAGCTTCTTCGCCAGTGAGGTCCAGGGCTTTGATCTTTTTGGCAACACGCAGCAGAGCCACGCCACCACCAACAACAATGCCCTCTTCCACAGCCGCACGGGTGGCGCTCAGGGCGTCCTCCACACGGTGCTTTTTCTCTTTCATTTCCATTTCGGTGGTAGCACCGACACGGATCACAGCAACGCCACCGGCCAACTTGGCCAGACGTTCCTGCATTTTTTCGCGGTCGTAATCACTGCTGGTATCTTCGATCTGGGCGCGGATCATGCTGATGCGTGCCTTCACGTCTCCAGCTTTGCCTTTGCCACCCACGATGGTGCTGTTGTCTTTGTCGATGGTGATCTTGGAGCAAGAACCCAAATCGGCAGTGGTGGTGTTTTCCAGCGTGAGGCCGGCATCTTCGCTCATGACGCGTCCACCGGTGAGGATGGCGATATCTTCCAGCATTTGCTTACGGCGATCGCCGAAACCAGGTGCTTTAACAGCAGCGATGTTCAGAGTGCCGCGCAGCTTGTTGACCACCAGGGTAGCCAGAGCTTCGCCGTCCACATCTTCTGAGATGATCAGCAGAGGGCGACCCATTTGAGCAACCTTCTCCAGGATAGGAAGCATGTCTTTCATGCTGCTGATTTTTTTATCGTAGATGAGGATCAAAGGCTCATCCATCTCAACGCGCATTTGCTCGGCGTTGGTCACGAAGTAAGGGCTCAGGTAACCGCGGTCAAACTGCATGCCTTCGACTACGTCCAGCTCCATCTCGGTGCCTTTGGCTTCTTCAACAGTGATGACGCCATCTTTGCCAACTTTGTCCATGGCTTCGGCAATGAGCTCGCCAATGGCAGGGTCGTTGTTAGCGGAAATGGATGCCACGCTGGCGATGGTTTTGCCATCTTTGACAGGTTTGGCCAATTTTTTAAGGGCAGCAACACCGGTGGCGGTGGCAGCTTCAATACCCTTTTTGACAAACATGGGGTTGGCGCCGGCAGCCAGGTTGCGCAGACCTTCGTGGATCATGCTCTGGGCCAGGATGGTGGCAGTGGTGGTACCGTCGCCGGCCACGTCGTTGGTCTTGCTGGCCACTTCTTTGATCATCTGAGCGCCCATGTTCTGGAACGCATCATTGAGCTCAATCTCACGAGCAATGGTCACGCCGTCATTGGTCACCAGGGGAGCGCCGAATTTTTTGTCGAGGATCACATTGCGGCCACGGGGACCGAGGGTGATTTTCACGGTATTAGCCAGGGCATCGACGCCCTTTTTGAGCTGATCCCGTGCATCTTCGTTGAATTTAATCAGTTTAGCCATGATCTGACTCCTTCTTTATGTAACCCGGATAACCGGGAAATGACATAGTATAGTTGGTTCGCACTAGCCCAAAATGGCCAGAACGTCACTTTCGCGCAGGATGAGGTAGTCGTTGCCATCAACAGCCACTTCGGTGCCGGCATATTTGCCGTAGAGAACGATGTCACCAGTTTTAACTTCCAGGTTCACCCGGTCGCCATTGTCACTGATGCTGCCGGGGCCGGTGGCCACAACTTTACCCTGCTGGGGTTTTTCTTTGGCGGTATCGGGGATAATGATGCCACCCTTCATGGTTTCCTGGGCCAAGGGTTCGATGATTACCCGGTCAGCCAAAGGCTTGATTTTCAGAGCCATGGTATTTCTCCATCCTTTAGTTCAGGCCAGACTTTTAGCCCAGCCGTTATGAAATCGAAACCACGTTAGCAGTCTCGCTTGTCGATTGCTAATCGTTTGGCAATATACGCCACCCCACGAGGCTCGCAAGGGAAAACCGTGGAAATTATGGGATATCTGAGTTAGGGCTGACAGAGGTGCCAAAATGACAGACCTCCCTTTGGGGAGGCCATGTTTTTTTGACAAAAAGGCAGATTTATGCGGTGGAATCAGCCTCGGCGACCACCGGAGGACCCAATACAGTGAAGGGCTCTTCCAACAGGAAGCGGCGATCCAGATAGACACGGAAGTGATGCAGACCAGGCTCTCTGGCCTTTTTTTCCGAGATGTTGAGGCGCGTTTGCAAAGTGAATTCGGGCTTGGCCGTCAGCAGAGTATCGGATTTCACCTTGTGCAGATCTTCGGCACTGAGCCAGGAGATGATGGTGCGGTATTCGTCATCCTGAACTTGGTCCAGGCGCACGTTGGCATATTTCCGGAACATTTCTTTGCCGTCAGGACGAATCCAGACCAAGTGCACGGTATAGGGCCGGTCCACTTGGACGTTATCAAAATCCACAAAAGCCCGGACATAAGATTTGATGGAAACTTTGAACTCCTGCCCCACGCCTATGCGCCGGCCACTTTTGCGGCTCACCTTGCGGCACAAGGTGGTTTCCACATCAAAATCCTCTGCCGAATTTTCATCGGAAAGACGGTTGGACTCAAATTGCTGTACTTCCTCGCTGGTGCAACCGGAAAACAAAACAACAGCAGCAACCAGGAATAAAGGAACCAGATGGCGGGATTTCAAAGAATTCTCCCTGAGGGAAAAAGGTTCGGTCTGGACCATCAGAGACTAACTGATGGTCCAGACCCTTTATACTACCAACTCTTATTTTAACAGAGTCATCTTACGGGTCAAGGTGCCACTATCGGTGTTCAGACGATAGAAGTACAGACCGGATGCAACCATGCCACCCTGGTCATTCTGTCCACTCCACATAATACTGTGGGCACCGGCAATTTGGCGTCCCTGAATCAGGGTGCGAACCAAACGGCCTTCCACGTTGTAGATGCGCAGTGAGACATCCTGATCCGTGGGCACTGAGAATTTGATCTCGGTGCGAGGATTGAATGGGTTGGGAGCGTTCTGGGACAGAACCACGCGGCCAGCAGGCACATCACCCGCAGCGCTGACGCCACCGATGGTGAAGTTGGCTGCCGAGATAGCTTCGGTGCTATTGCCGGCGGTATCGTGGCAAATGACCTTCACCCGGTTGGTCGAACCAGCCAAAGCGTTCACAGTCCAGTTGAAAGATCCATTCAAGGCTCCTTCTGTGATGACCTGATCGAAGCTGGCGCCACCATCGGTGCTCAACAGGATTTCCACGTGAACCACACCGATATCATCGCTCTGGTTCCAATCAATATCCATAGTTGAACCAATACCAAAGCTCTCCCCACCGTTGGGAACAACCATGCTCACTGCAGGAGCAGCCTCATCGGTGATGACCACTGAATTGATCAGCATGAAATCATCCACACCAGCTTCAATAACAGAGCCACCACCCAGGTCTGAAGCCACAAAACGGAACTGGGTCTCATTGCCCAGAGTCAGGTGATCGTTCAGCATAAAGTTCATCTGTTGCCAGGAGCGGTTGCTGGATGATGTATTTTCCAGATTAACCCAAGCACCACTCTGGTTCCTGGCTTGGACAACCCAATAATCTTCGTTGGGACTGAAGCCCGTATCATTGGTGTACCAGCGGTGGTACTGAACTTCAAGGCCATCATAGCTGCTGATATCCATCACAGGCGATTCGAGGGTGGTGGTTCCACCATCAATATCATTGGCTCCCTGGGCGCTGCCTACAGGATCCTGACCGGTGATCCAGCACATGGTTCCCGGCACACTGTGATCATCTTCAGGAACGATGACCATTTGGCCCTCAATAACCGCATTGGGATCAACGTTGACCCAGACACCGGAAGAAGCGTCATCACCGCTGATGCCACCAGTCCAGTCCCCTGCATTTTCCATAGCACTGGAATAAACAACCATCGTTTCAGAAACCGTAAAGCTGTGCACATCAAAAGGTGCTCCAGCTGGTTCGCTGCTACTGAAGGTCAGTAAATCTAAACTGGTCATCCAGTACTGGACCAGAGTTCCACTGGCCTGGCCAGGAATGGAAACACGCCAGGTATCAGCAGGACCCTCGGCTTGCATCGGCAATTCAAAAGGGCCGCCTGTGCTACTGGACGTGTAGTAGAAATGAGTCTCATCAATGCCACTGAAATCGCTCACTTCAAAGACCACATCATAAGGACCAACAGTGTTGTCGGTGCTTTCAGGTGCGGTTTGCAGAGCAAAGACAGGTCCCATGGTATCAACCAGAGCAAAATCGACCACAGTCTCAACATCTTCAAGGATCACGACGCCAAAAGTGGTGTCGGGAGCAAATGATGGATGGTGGATGGCGACGTCGTAAGTGCCAATGGTCAGGTTCGTCTGGTATTGACCATCAACGGTGCTCATCAGGTTCAAGCCAGTGCCAACGACACTGACCACAGCGCCATCAACAGCAACACCGTTGCCGGCATTGGTGACCTCGCCGCTCAGGGTACCCTGAGCCTGAGGAATGACCGTGCGGAAAGTGATACTCCGGCCGTCGACCAAAGGAGCGGCTCCGCCTGGATGAAGATTGAAATAACTGTAGAGAACCGCATCGTCCCGGTCTTCATTTTGGATCCCCACAGAGTGGTAGCCAGTTTCAGAGTCGGTGAGGTTCACGTCTTTGTAATTGATGGTGATGATGCCATCGCCAGTATCACCAGCATTGAAGGCCGGATCCTGTAAAATGATCTGGAACGTTTCATCCTGATCACCGGAAGGACTGTAGGCGGTTCCCACATTCTCCCACTGGAGAATCAACTGGTGGTTGGCTGCATCATACCAGGAGTAAATGCCACTGTTATTACTGCGGACATACAGATCGTCCCAGAAAGCGGCGATCATATTATCCGGAGCACCGGCGCTGGGCAAAGTCCAGTTACGATAACTGCGGATGTTGGTGGCGCCAAAGCTGATCCAACCGTTGGAACAGATGGACATCTTTGTAAATGATTGGCCGTAGAAGTTGAAGGCGAAAGGCAGATCAACAATCACCACATCATCATCGTATCGACCGAAATCAGACAATCCCACGCTCACACCCTGGCCACCATTTTCAGGTGCCGTTTCAATCCAATTATATTGGGGAGCAAACTCATAATCGGTATCGGTATTGTCGAAGGCATAATAGCCGTGCCTGTCCGGACCCACGGGATCAGTGCTGGTGGCGCTGCCCACAGTCAGAAGTACAGGCACACTGGCGGTGCCGCCTTCGGCAAAGACCACGTCCAAAGTTAGAGTGGCCACATGACCGGGATAACATTCCACACCAGCGTTGATGGCGAAAGTATCAACTGTATTGGTGCTCTGGGCACCCACAGCCATGGCGCCAAAGTTGGCGCTGGCATCGGTGACGGTGACCCAACGACTGTCAGAGCTTAAAGTAGCCTGGAAAGCGCCTGCAGGCAGGTTTCCGGTATTGCCCAAGGTGACCTCCAGAGTGGAAGTCTGGCCGGGGTTGATGGTGACACTGCCCAAACGATATGCCACTGCTTCAGCAGCAGGCCCCTGGACAACCATATTAACCAGTGAGGTCCAGGTGCTTGAGCCATCGGTGGCTTCCAATTCCATGGGAATGGCCGACCCGCCGGGGATGGCAGGATCCACATTCACCAGAAAATTGTCCTGGCCGCTGCTTATCCCACCACTGCCGATGTAGCCATATGTGGCTGAACCATTGGTCACGGTGACCATGTCATTCATGCTGGACAGCTCGGCAGTCACATTGCTGACACCACCGGTACCAGTGTTGATCAGGTCAATGCCCAGTTCAAGCATTTCGCCGGGGTTAATTTGGCCGTCGCCATTACCCTGGCTGTCGCCATTATTATCATCATCCACAGACAAAGCGGAGAAATTTACGAATGCGGGCAGGTCGCCAACATTCACTCCACCCAGATAAGGTTTCAAGTTGCGACCGGTGACGGTCACCAAATATTCCCCATCAACTAATCCCGAAAGAGGCAAGTTGACTTGACCGTTGGCGTCAGTGATGGCGCTGACCTGGATTTGATTGGAGCGGTACACAGTCACCCGGGCACCAACCCAGGCCAGACCACCATTGCGAACCGTAACAGGCAGGCTATTGGCTCCTGAAGTGATGGTTGTGGGATATTCCACTGAAGGAGAACGAGGTACGCCGGACCAAAGAGCGGTGGCGGGATCACCCATGAGGTTATTCCAGGTTGACCAGATTTCTACCTTTTCGGATTCACGTTCGATATAGTTTCGGTACAGATGCAACTTACCACGGGTCAGGCCAGGGCCCACCCGGGAATCTCCACTGTTGAGAACACCCTCCATCACACCTTGGAACATACAGTTGTTGTAACGGGTGTGCGTTCCTGAAGTGGCCGTACCGATGGCTGCGATACCGCCACCGTTGGCGTTGCGGAAAAAGGCTTCTGAGCGACAGTCGGTGTCCGAAGAGAAACTACCCGTATCACAAGTGGGAATCATGGCAAAAGGCAACTTTTCGCCATTGCTAAGACTACCAATATGGCTGGAGTTCATGCCACTCATGCCATAATAACCACGATAGGTGAAGATACTTTCACCTGCGTTGATAGTGCTCATCATGGCGGTGGTGAAGTTGCCACTCCAGATGGTATCAACCTGGGTATAGTTCAGGTCCAAAAGCTGGTGTTTCACCCATTGGCTGATCCAGATACAGGAATAACCCGAAGCACCCGGGTCCCCCGCCAAACCAGCTTTAGTGAACCAACCCGAATCAGAGGTGTAAGGCTCACTCTCGTATTTCACAATTTTGGAGACGACATCAGCCAGCATGGAAGTGCTGGTCACGGACAAACGCCCCAGGTGAACATCGGCCAGCAGATCGCCGCCTTCAAGCATGGTGTACTCATGATCACCTTCACCATGATATCCGGAAAGGCCTTCCTGGTAAGTGGGAATAGAGACACTGCCATTGGCGTCCCCCACCAGAACCACAAATTCCAAAGGGATACTCAAGCTGTTGTATTGACCTTGAATATAGTTTTTGATGCTGGTGGTATTGCTTCCCGCCACAGCGGTGCTGGCCACAACAACATTATACCCCTGGCGTGCGCGCCAGTTGATCAAGGGTTGCAGGTTGGCCAAAACGGTGGCGTTGTTGGGATGGATGATCAGGTAGGAACCAAGACCATCCATGACCTGGCCATTACGTTCATAGCCAAGGATTTCACTTTCATACATGCTGGCAAAAGACTCGGGAATCAAATGGCTGCCATTGCTGTTATTGCCATCATTTGAGGCCACAAAATCAAAAGTGACATTGATTTCAGAGTTGGCATCCAAGCGGCCACCGGAAGCCGTCCAGACTACCGGGCGAAAACGTACAGGAACCACACGTTCGCCACGCAAAAGGCTAGGCTGACCCACCGTAACCAAGGCCTGGGCGTCTACTCTTTTGGTGCCCAGATAAAGCTGGTTATCCATGGTCAAGCTCTTGTCGGAGATATCTTTCAGTCCTTGAGCAGGCCAGGGACGGTAAACTCCAGCCAAAGTCTGGCTGCGAGTCTCGATATTCTTAACTTGCAGGGTGTAACCATCAGGAATGGCCACCAGGCGGGTGATCAGAGGTAATGCAGGTTGTCCCTCAATCCCATCCAATTCTGCCCCGGGCATATTGATAAGCTGGAAATTTTCACCCTGTTTTTCCTGGGGTGTAACTTCCAGATAAGGTGCCATGAATTGAAGAGTCATCCCAGCTGCAGATTTATCGACCAGAGAGACTGAAGCCTCTTTGGCGGTTGGGTCGGCATCTAAAGGAATGATATTGGACAATTCTTCGGCTTGAGCCACAGATACGGCCAGCAGAAGAAAAAGGGATAACAATGTGACCCTGCGCCACTGATACATAATGTCCTCCAATCCGATAACTCACCAGGGAAGGTGGTTTCGGCTTGTAGTTTTAATAAGAATTGGGCGAGACCAATTCCCTAACAGATGGCAGACTTCGGGCAAAAACCCGGGCGAAAACCTACCTACGACCTTTAGATTATAACAGATATGATGTATGGGCGTGTGTGCTTTATCTTCACATTTTCGCAACAATTTGCCCGCTATGGGACCATAAAGCCAATATCCATGCGCTTTTATCACGCAAACGTTACTATTTACCACTAGATCCCGACCTCAATAATTTAGTATAATAGGTACACTAAATAAAAGAGCGCATCATCCCGCTTGCCCCATGCTGAACTGCGAGTTCATTGCAGGATTCAGTTTTGGCGGGAAATTGAAAGGATCGATTATGAAACAATTGTTCACTCTGGCCCTGGTGTTTGGGCTATTAAATATCAGCCTGGCTTCTGCCGGTGTTCTGCACGTACCCGGAGATTATTCCCAAATCCATGACGCAGTCCAGGCTTGTGCCGCTGGCGACACGGTCCTGGTTGCAGCCGGTACTTATACTGACTGCACTCACCCCACAGAAGGCCCCGAATCCACCAATGCCTGTGTGATCATGAAATCTGGTGTCACCCTGCGGGGAGCCGGAACAGATCTGACCATTATTGACGCCCAGGAAACAGGGCGTGGCATCTTCATTGAAAACGTTGCCAATTGCCGGGTAGAAAACCTGCAGATCAAGAGTGCCTACGCCCAGATTTATGGGGCAGGGATTCTGATCCGTGAGGTTGACTCGACAGTTGAAATCAATGATGTCCGGGTTACGGCCTGCCTTGATGGCGGCGTAGTGTGTATCAACAGCAGCCACGCCACCTTGCGCCGGGTCCTCATGGACGGTAACGAAGCCAAACAGGGCGGCGGCCTCTCCATTGAAGAATTCAGCAGCCCCACGGTCATTGAATGCACCATTGACAACAACATGGCTCCCAGTGGCGCTGGCCTCTTCATGCGCCACGATTGTGCTCCTGTGATCACAGATTGCATCATCTCCAATAATACTATTACCGCCAACTGGGGTAATGGCGGCGGCATCTCAGTGCAGGGCAGCACTCCGACCATCACCGGTTGTGAAATTCGTGACAATACCACTTTCGGCAGTGGCGGCGGCATCGCCTTCCTTGATGGTTCGGCTGGTCTTATGGAAGACTGTCTCATTCAAGGAAATAATGCAGCTTATACATATAGTGTGGGCGGGGGCATCTCCACCAGCACCAGCAATCCTGTTTTGCGCCGTCTGGTCATCGCCGAGAACACGGCCAGCGGATTTTTTGCTGAAGGTGGCGGCATCGACGTAAGCTTTTCTCCTTCACCGACAATTGAAAACTGCACCATTGTAGACAACGCCACCAGTGAAAATGGATTTGGCGGCGGCATCTCCCTCCAATGGGGTGCTGATCCAACTATTGACAAGAGCATCATTTTTGGTTCCACTGCTGGCCTGGGTCTTTACTGTACCGGATCAACACCCGTTATCAGCTGCACCAATATCTTTGGGAATGCTGGTGGAGATGAACTCTGTGGTACCGACGCCGGTGGCAATTTTTCTGCAGATCCGTTGTTTTGCGGTACTGATGGAATGCAATACCGCCTCACATCCGCCAGCCCCTGTGCTGCCGGAAACCATCCCAGCGGAATGTGTGATGGTGAATTGATTGGTGCTTTGGCTTCTGGTTGCGGCACAACAGCTGCTCCTTTGCCTGGTATTGAAGGTCTGACTTTGGGTAACCACCCCAACCCCTTCAACCCCAGCACCACCATTTATTTTGATTTGCCCAATGAAGGACCGGCCTCTCTGCGCATTTATGACCTGGCCGGCCGTCTGCTGCAAGCTCGCTCCTGGGATAGTTTACCCCAGGGACGTGGCGAATTTCAATGGAACGGCCGAGACCTTGATGGTCGCTCCCTTTCCAGTGGTGTCTATCTGTACCGGTTAGACACCCGTGACCACTCCCTCAGCCGAAGGATGAGTCTGATCAAATGATCCGATGCCAAATTTTCGCCCGACCCGTTCGCGCGATCCTGATCCTGGTTGCCATTTTGGCAACCGGGATCGGATCAGCTTTCGCTGAAGAATTGCCTTTCCCGCCCAGCAAGGATAAAGCGGCTCGCATTGTCGAAGCCACCATCTCTGATGGCCAAAGTCGCTTGACCATTGCTCCTGCCCTGCGTGAGGACCCATCTAAAACCATCGAGGCTGATGATCGCAGCCATTTGGTGGCTTTGCCTCGGGGAACCACCAGCTTCCAATTAGAAATTGAAGGCGCCTCCCAAGCGGAAATTTCCGCCCCTGAAGGCCTGATGATCATGCGTGGTCAGCCTGTGCTGCGGGTATTCACCTCTGGTACGGATGAACTTTTGTCCACGGTCACCGTGAGGCATAATGGCCAATGGGCTGATGACAACCAGCATCGTCTTTACTCTCCGGCTTTGCAGGCATCTCTGGGCGCCACGCTTCCAGTCCAGACCACCGCTGCTGGCGCAGGCTCTTTTCTGGTGATTTATGCCCCGGCATTCACCAGTAACATTGTGCCTCTGGTAGATTGGAAAACCCTCAAAGGTTATCAGGTGGCCACAGTGTCCACCGCGGTGACCGGAGCTTCCACGTCGGGCATCAAAGATTACATCCAGAATGCATACGACACCTGGGAATTCCCTCCTGAGTATGTCCTTTTGGTGGGTGATGTTGACGAAATTCCCACTTATAATTTCCATGGCAATCCTTCAGATCAGAACTATGTGCAGCTGGACGGCGACGATTTCCTGCTGGATGCCATGATCGGGCGCCTTCCCGTGGAAAACCCCACCGAGGCCCAGACACTGATCAATAAGATCATCAACTACGAGCGGCACCCCTCCACGGCCGGCAACGACTGGCAAACTCGCTCCCTCATGGTCGCTGGTGTTTATGCTTCGGACACACCCGGCTACACAGTGGACTTTTGTGGCGAGATGCTCGAAGGCATTGGCTTCCCCACTCCCACTACCGTCTCCTCCCCACCGCTCCCTTCGTTGCAAGGGTCAACAATCATCAGTAACACCCTCAATGCC
>JADGDU010000059.1 GCA_016744705.1 Candidatus Krumholzibacteriia bacterium | reverse complement strand
ATCCCGCTAAAGCGATGATGATAATTGATCCAGCAGTTCCAACGGTGTCATGAAAAGTTCAGTCCGACCATCAATGGTGGGTTTTCGAAGCGAATAAACCAGAGTCTCAGCATTCAACCTACCAAGCCGCTCTTGACTCAAAGGCGGCCGGGCGCAATACCGAACCAGCCGCTCCAGACCATGGCGATCCCAATCCGGAATGGTCACCGAAGCATTGACCGACCAACCACCGGCATGGTCGGCACTGTCCATGGTGTGAACAGCCATGTCATCAAGATGGCCATGGCGATGCAACCAGCGCAGACCTCGTTTGCGCATCTTCATTTGAACTGCCAGAAAATCCTCATCATCAAGATCAAGTGCAGGATGAAACTCGGCCTGACCATCCTGGCCAGCGGAAAAAACGCCATCAGTGATTAGAACATGGTAATGGATGTGAGTGTTGAGATAACTGCCAAACCGATGAACAAAAACAACTGCCCCTCATCGCCTTGCGGGATCGCGCAGCGATTCAAACCTGGAACCAGTAGGGGCATCCGGACTGTTTTGCCGAATTGTTGTTTCCACTGCCCGCAGGAAAACCCCAAGAAGGCCACTGACAACTTCCGGTTTATGAGCCATATGCCACCGGACCCGCTTCGGCACCGACAAAACCCATTGGCGAAACTGAACACGAGGCAAAACATCATCAACCATGTGAGCGGCTGTCTCCACCATGCGGCGGGTTGAGCAGGATGGGCAAATGTCCCTGCCTTTGCATGAAAAGGCCACCAAAAAGTCATGGCCGCATCCAGCGCAGTAAGCCCTGGCAAAACCATGGCAAAGAAGGCCACACTTCAGATATTCACGAAAGGCTGCTTCCACGTGCAGTGGAACCTGGGCTGAAAAGTCCTCCCCTTGATCAAGATCCGACAGATAGGTTTCGAGGTTCTCTCGTGTGATTTGATGGAGCAGGGTTTTAGCTGGACGGCGGGGTCGATACACTCTGGCACTTGATGGACGTGAGCCTATCTCAATAATCGGGCAGGGCACAACTTCCCCCACAAGTCCGAAGACATTGGGAGGTGGTCCTGGTCAGGGTGAAGCAATACCCGCTGGTTTACAATTTTCGGGCAACTTGTCCCTGTAGGTGACAGGTCATGGGAGATCTTCACGTTCAGCTTGTGCGAAAGGGCTCAATCGAAATTCCGATGTCAAATTCCACCCCACGGGGGTGTTTTTTTGAAAAGTTTGGGATGAGAATTACGATCCCTGTTGGAGGATTTTCTTGTCTGAAGTTGGCTGATGGACTTTTCAACAGGCACACCGCTAACCATTTGTTTCCAACGGGTTATAGGCACAAAAAAAGCAGGTCATCAAAACCTGCCAAAAAAACCTTAAAAAATTCCTACCTAAAAACTTGGCTCCACGCGTGGGACGGAAAAGGGAACTATTGTCTGAGAACGCCGCCTCGAACAATATTTATCTTCCCTTTTGTGCCCGAAATATACACAACAGAATGGACACCATATTGTCGCCATGTTAAATTGGTGCCCATGCCTCCGTTGAGGTTTTGGGCACGAAATCAGCGCTCTGCAGTTACCTGTTTGATTTTTACGAATTAGGCAACACTCATTTATTGCCATTCGGGAGTTCACAATGTTTGTCGGAAGAAAGCGTCATATTCAAGATCTCAAGCAACTCATGAGAAAACAGAGTTCATCATTAGTAACCTGCCGTGGCCGACGAAGGATTGGGAAAAGTAGACTGATTCGAGAGTTTGGACAGAGCGCCCCTGTGTTTTTGGAATTTGAAGGCTTGGCTCCTCGCACAGATCTTTGCAACGCAGACCAACTTGAAACTTTCAGTCAACAATTGGCCAGGCAAACTATCCTACCAAAGGTAACCCTGGACAGCTGGCCCCAGGCTTTTCAACTGCTCAGCAGCGTCATTACAAAGGAGTGGACAGTAATCCTCCTTGACGAAGTTTCGTGGCTCGGTGGCTATGACCCTGATTTTCCAGGCCACCTTAAGATGGCATGGGATGCATTAAACGAGGAGCACTCAAAACTCATTCTCGTCGTATGTGGTTCTATTTCGGCCTGGATCGAAGAAAACATTCTTCAGAACACTGGCTTCGTGGGAAGAACATCCTGGGATATCCATCTGGAAGAGCTATCCCTTGCCAGTTGTGACCTCTTTTGGGGAAAAAACAGAGACAAAATTGACACCAGTGAAAAACTGACGGTTCTCTCAGTTACTGGAGGTATTCCTAAATACCTTGAGGAAATTGATCCCGGTTTAAGTGCCGATGAAAACATTCAGCGTCTGTGTTTTTATCCTGAAGGAATCCTGTTCAGAGAGTTTGACCAAATTTTCAGTGACATCTTTGGGAAACGGTCAAAAACATACCGGGAAATATTACACAGCCTCACTTCAGGAAGCTGTTCTGTATCCGAAATCAGCCATGCTCTTGGCAAGCAGCGAAGCGGACATATGACTGCCTACCTGAAAGATCTCATACTGGCTGGGTTCATTGCAAAAGACAACTCATTCGACCCAAAGTCCGGTCGAGTCATCCGGACCGAGAAATACCGCCTCAAAGACAACTACTCTCGATTTTTCCTGAAATGTGTTGAACCTCAACGTGCCCGTATTGAAAAGGGCCTCGTACGTAGCCAGATTCCTGCCCAACTGCCAGGATGGAATTCACTTCTTGGGTTGCAATTCGAGAACCTTGTACTTGGAAATATTGATACTCTGACGAAACTCATCGGCATCGGTGGCACTCCTGTGCTATCCGCCTCCCCCTATTTCCAAAAAGCCACCGCTCGCAAGAAAGGCTGTCAAATCGATTTGATGGTAGTGACCAAACATTCACTCTACGTCGTTGAGATCAAACGCCGCCTGAAGATTGGAATGGGAGTTGTGAGGGAGGTTCAAGAAAAAGTGAGTCGTATTTCACCCGTTGCTGGAAGATCCATCCGCACCGTTTTGGTTTACGAGGGTCAACTGACTGCCGGATTGGAAAATGAGGGATATTTTGATTTCATTATTCCTTTTGGAATGTTGATGAGATAATGAGGATAGCAGTTGGCTGTCCCTCCCAAAAAGCTTGTTGGCAATTACAAGTAAGCCCGCTAACCTTCAAACCGATAACATCACTATGCTAAACCTCATTCTCAACTACCTCCGGGACCTCCTACGTCCCCAATGTGATCTGCTGCTCGAAAACCTGGCTTTACGGCAGCAGATCCTTGTGCTGGAACGGCAAGTCGAAAGACCACGTTTCAAAGATCGCGAACGACTATTCTGGGTTCTTTTGAGCCGCTTATGGTCAGGGTGGAAGAACCGACTCCGCATAGTGCAACCGGAAACAGTAATCGGCTGGCACCGCAAAAGCTGGCGTCTGTTCTGGCGCTGGAAAAGTAAACCCAAGGATTATGGCCGACCCAATGTACCCTTCGAGGTTATCGAACTGATTCGGCGGATCTCGGTGGACAACCCTATATGGGGAGCACCACGTATCCATGGTGAATTGATCATGCTCGGCTATGAGGTCAGCGAATCAACAGTGGCCAAGTATATGGTCAAACGAAAAGGACGGCCCACCCAGAACTGGAGAACATTTCTGGAAAACCACCTGGGCGAAATAGTCGCAATCGATTTTCTAACCATTCCGACAGTGACCTTCAAAACCCTTTATGTGTTTGTGGTGTTGTCACTGGATCGGCGCCGCGTGGTGCATTTCCACGTGACAACTCGTCCCACTTCAAAATGGACGGCTACTCAAATTGTCCAAGCCTTTCCCTTTGACACCGCACCCAAGTACTTGATCCGGGACCGAGACGGAATTTACGGTGAAGAAGTTCAACTGACTATTGATTTTCTTGGCATGAAAGAAAAAGTAATATCCGCTCGATCCCCGTGGCAGAATGGATACTGCGAACGAGTGGTCGGAACAATCAAACGTGAATGCCTGAATCACATGATCATTTTCAATGAGGCTCATGCCCGAAGAGTATTGAAGAAATATTTCGAATATTACCATGATGATCGCACCCATTTAGGATTAGAAAAAGAGACGCCCAATTGTCGAGAAATTGAACCGATTGAAATCGGATCGGTGGCTCAGCGGCCAGTCGTGGGCGGATTGCATAGCCGGTATTTCCGGGACGCGGCTTAGGGATTTCTGAGAATTATTGGATGAGGGTTAATGGATGGTCGGTCCTGGATGCGTGGGTTTGTGCGTAGGGGCTCAATCGAAGTTACGATATCATTTCCCACCCCCCGGGGGGTACAATTTGAAAAGTTTGGGATGAGAATTACGACCCCTGTTGGAGGATTTTCTTGTCGGAAGTTGGCTGATGGACTTTTCAATAGGGACAACCTGGTTGGAAAGAGAGCCACTGGCCCCCTCTTTGTTTCACGCTTGGGTTCTGCAATGCGGCCTCGTGAGGTTAACAGGATCTTGGAGCGGGCTGGAAATTTGGCTGGCGTAAAGCACCCGGACCCCAATCGCGAGAGCATTAACCCTCACCTACTCCTCCACACCTTTGCCAACAACTGGAA
>JADGDU010000058.1 GCA_016744705.1 Candidatus Krumholzibacteriia bacterium | reverse complement strand
CGGTAACCCGACAGGTGCTGTCTATCGCGGAGAAATCCAAGCTCGCGGATTGGGAATGGCTGTTGAGGTTTGGAATGATGATGGTAATTTTATCTCTGCTGTTGGCCGCTGCCGGTTGCTCGTCAAAGGAGGAGGCCACTGTGAGTCAGGACTCCAAACCCGCCCCCTGCGCCTGGGTCCAGCAGGACGAAATCACTGTAGTGGATGATCTGCAAGCTCGTCTCGATGCCTATGTGCCCACAGAAGTAAGCCCCAGCATCAGCCACCTGGATGACACGCAAACCCAGGTCCTGGACAAACTGGTGGAAGCCAGCAAGTTGATGAATGAAATTTTCCATATCCAAGCCACACCCTGTCGGCCGGAGCTGGAAAGCCTTATCGATGCTTTTCCTGCAGACCAGCAGGCAGGATTGCATCGTTATTTTGCCATCAATGTGGGCCCCTGGGATCGCCGTTTTCATCACGAGCCATTCTTCAGTTCTTTGGTGCACCCGGAAGGTGCCAACTATTATCCTCTGAATATGACGGACGAAGAGAAGGCTCTCATTTCCGATACGGCCAACGGATTTGACGGCCTGTTCACCATGATCCGTCGGGATGAGCAGGGCCAGCTAAAGGCCATTCCGTATTCCGAATTTTTCAAACCTCAATTGGATCAGGCTGCGGCATTGATGCGGGAAGCAGCTGCTCTGACTGAGAATGAAAGCCTGCGCGCATTCCTGAACTCCAGAGCAGAGGCTTTCGGCACCGACGACTACTACGAGTCGGATATGTTGTGGATGGATCTGGACAGCATGGTGGAAGTCACCATCGGCCCTTATGAAACCTACGAAGACGGCCTGTTCGGTTATAAGGCGGCATTTGAAAGCTTTGTGACTGTCACTGATCCCGAATCATCGGCCTTGCTGAAAGACTACAAGAACGAGTTGCCCTGGCTCGAAGCCAACCTGCCCATTGACGACGAGCACAAGAACATGAACCGTGGTGGAGAGTCACCCATCCGGGTGGTGGATGAAGTTTACAGTGCCGGCGATACCCGCACCGCAGTGCAGACCATTGCCTTCAACCTTCCCAACGACGAGCGCGTACGCGAAGCCAAAGGCAGCAAAAAAGTATTGTTGCGCAATGTCATGAAATCCAAATTCGAACAAATCCTCATTCCCATTGCCAATGAATTGGTGGTGCCTGAACAAGTGGGCGACTTGACGGCCGAATCATTCTTCCTGCACACTTTGTGGCACGAAATGAGCCATGGATTGGGACCTGGTAAGATCACCGTTGATGGGCGTGAAACCGAAGTGCGGCTGGAATTGAAAGAAACCTACAGCACTTTGGAAGAAGCCAAGGCCGATGCCATGGGCGAGTGGGACATCTTTGTCCTGACGCGCGCCGGTCGGGTCAACTTTTCTGAGAACATTTTGAAAGAACAATCGGCCACTTTCCTGGCTGGCATTTTCCGCTCAGTGCGCTTCGGCATCGGAGAAGCTCATGGCCAGGCCAATGCCATTCAGTACAATTATCTGATGGAGAAGAAAGCAATCATCTTCCATGAAGACAGCGAACGTTACAGCATTGATGTGGCTGTCTTTGAAAAAGCCATTGAAGAATTGGTGGCTGAAATTTGCATGATTCAGGCCGTGGGAGATTATCAGGCTTCGGTGGATTTCATCAAACAGTATGGTGGCATGAACGAGACGTTGGCTGCTTCTTTGGCAAAATTGGATGGGATTCCCGTGGATTTGGAACCGTTGTTCCCTCGATACGAATAAAGAGCTGACTGCTGCCCTCCCCGGGGGTTATCCCAGGGAGGGCTTTTTTTATGGCGTGGGAAACTTGTCTTCCAGTATCTTCAGCAGGCCTTCAAAAATTTCATCGTCAAAGGGAGGCATGCTGGTGTGCATGTGGTCCATGACTTCGAAGGGAGGGGGCGCTGGCACCGGATTCATCTTGGCGGCCTTTTGATAGGCGATCAGCCAGGCCGTGGGGGAGCCGGCGGTGCTACGCAGGACGTCCTCGCCCAGATTGCCGGCGATGGTGGCACTCATGCTGTAGCCTCCCTGATTCAGGGAGCTGGAGGCAATAAAGGTCTTAGCCAGGTTTTTACCGTACTGCAGCATGGCCTTTTCATCAACCAACATGGTTTTCAGATGAAAATTAAACAGTTCGATGGCTTTGATCCCGTGCTGGAAAACAAATTCAGGCACGATGTTGAAGCTTCCCAATTTGGGATGATCCGGAGAAAAAATGGTATTGGGCTGGTCTTCAATGTAGCCGATGATCCCTTCATTCATCATCACTCTGATGCTGTTGGTCACAGCGTCTTGACCCTCACAGCCAGCAGGGGCGTCGCCAAATAACTGCATTCTGGCTCGAAAGAGAATGCCAGTAATTTGGTTGGTTAATTGCTCAAAATTTCCCGCCCGCAGCACGCCCGTATCCACAAACAAATACTGATGCATCACTCTGATTTCTGGTTTGCTGGGCAGGAAAGCCACCACCACGGTGTCGGGTGAAACATCAGCTGAAAGCCAGAAGTTGATCTTCTCTCTCAGTTGGCACCTATAGTCGCCAGTGGCAAATTTTTGAATTAGCGGATCAATGTCGTCCAGGTTTTTGATGGTGTATTGATAGCTGGCGCTAAATTGCCGCCGGTCGTTGCTGACTTTGGATTTCTTGCCGTCATTGGGATTATAGGTATGCTCAAGCCAGTTTACGATGCGAGCTGATGGCAAATTGTCGCTCATGCTTTCTTTCCAGGGCGAAACAATGGGCAAGTCGGCAAAATGTTGAAAATCGGATCGGGTGACCGCTTGGCCAGCTTGGTGCCGCTTGGTGAACTCCTGGAAAACCTGCCAGGCAGATTCATCTATTTGCACGCCGCACTGAATTTTGGCGGATGGAAGGCTATTGTCAGTGGATTCAGCGGGAACTTCCGAATCCTGGCCACACCCCGAGATAAATAGCATCAGTGCCAACAGCAGACCAAGGGCCGGCATGAAAAAATGGCCCTGTCGGTTGTTGGCGGCCCTGTCTTGGATTATCATTCGCCATTCATACTTTCGGTTTATCATTTCTCACGGTCGAGGCGGCACATGTTACTGGTCAACGAAATATACAAGGCAATCAGCGGCGAGTCACGTTTCATGGGCTGGCCCTGCACTCTGGTCCGCCTGACGGGGTGTCACATTCGCTGCTCCTGGTGCGACTCAGAACACAGTTTTTCCGGGGGACAAAAAATGTCCGTGCCTGATATTATGGCCCAAGTGCGCCAATTCGGCTTCCGGACGGTGTTGCTCACCGGCGGTGAACCCTTGCTGCAAGCAGATTCATTGCTCCTGATGCAGACTCTTCTGGACGAAGGCCACCGCATCCTGCTGGAAACCAGCGGCACACTCATGGGACCTCGGGCTGTGTCTTTGCAAAGTGTCCCCACCGGGGTGCACCGTGTGGTGGATCTGAAAGCTCCCGGCAGCGGCATTGGTTCCGAAAAAATCGATTGGGATGGGTTAGCCTCCTTAGGGCCTGCCGACGAAATCAAAGTCGTGTGCGCCCACCAGCAGGATTACCAATGGGCGCGGGATCTGGTGCTGGAGGGAGGCCATTGGGCCAAAGATTTGCGGATTTCATTTTCTCCGGTTCAGGATAGTCTACCCGCCAAAGATCTGGCCCAGTGGATTTTGGACGATGGTCTGGATGTTTGTTTTCAAATCCAACTGCACAAGGCCGTCTGGCCTGATGTGGATCGAGGAGTTTGAGATGAGTGAGATAATGAAAGAAACTGCCATTGCCCTGGTCAGTGGAGGATTGGATTCGGCTGTTTGTCTGTCCGAGGCTGTGACCAAATACAATGTGGCCCTACTGCACATCAACTATGGGCAAAGGACCGAAGCCAGGGAGTTGAAGGCCTTCCATGATCTGGCCGATCACTACAACATCTCCCAACGCCTGGTGGTGGACATTTCATACCTCAAGCAAATTGGCGGCAGCAGTCTGATGGATAAAGGCATGAAAGTGGAAACGGGATTGCCTGAGGATGGGGCCGGAGTTCCTTCCACTTATGTCCCGTTCCGCAATGCCCACATTCTCTGCGTGGGGATGAGCTGGGCCGAGGTCATAGGGGCCCGGGCCATGTACATCGGAGCGGTGGAGGAAGATGGCAGTGGGTATCCCGATTGCCGGAAGGAATTTTACGACAAATTTGCTGCTGCGGCCGATGCGGGCACCAGGCCGGACACAAAAGTGGAGATCCATACGCCTTTGATCAATCTGAATAAGGCGGCCATTGTGGCCCGTGGGCTTGAGCTGGGGACGCCTTTGCATTTGACTTGGTCTTGTTATACAGAAGAGGAAGAAGCTTGTGGGGAGTGTGAGAGTTGCCTATTGAGGTTGCGAGGGTTTGCTGAAGCCGCCCAAACAGACCCAATCCCCTATGGAATGTAGGTTGTGCCTTTGAAATTGTGTCTGGCCTGTCGCTTGCGATGGATCAGACATGAATACTACAAACAGAAACACCAAAACGTGGATTCCTCCCTTCTGCCCAAACCCTAAGTGCTTTTACCAC
>JADGDU010000057.1 GCA_016744705.1 Candidatus Krumholzibacteriia bacterium | reverse complement strand
TGTTTCGATTTGGAGGCGTTTGCGCTGAACCGCTGAATAAATGCCTTAAGATCTTTTGCTTTATCGGTGGCCTTTTTGTTTTCCATCTGTTGTTGTTTTTGATTCAGCTGGCTGGCCTGGTACCAGAAATCGTAATTCCCCGCGTACACTGAGATCTTATGAAAATCAATGTCTGCAATGTGGGTGCATACCTTGTTCATAAAATGACGGTCATGGGATACCACGATGACTGTATTTTTGAATCTGTAGAGAAATTCTTCGAGCCAGACAATTGACTTGATATCCAAATTATTGGTAGGCTCATCCAGGAGCAGGACGTCCGGATTTCCGAATAAAGCTTGGGCAAGCAGCACCCGCACCTTTTCTCCGCCCTCGAGTTCCTTCATCTTTTTCTGGTGCATATCTTCGGAAATTCCCAGGCTGTTGAGCAGGATCGCCGACTCTGTTTCTGCTTCATAGCCGTTAATTTCTGAGAACTGGATCTCAAGAGCACTAGATCTGATTCCGTCCTGTTCAGAAAAATCGGATTTGGTATAAAGTGCATCCCGTTCCATCATAATTTTGTGCAGTTTTTCGTAGCCCATGATCACAGTGTTCATAACTGTTTCTTCGTCATAGGCGAAGTGGTCCTGCTTTAAAACGGCGATTCGTTCATTGGGTCCCACGGAGACGTTGCCCGAATCTGAATCAATATTTCCAGCGAGAATTTCCAAAAATGTGGACTTGCCTGCGCCGTTTGCTCCGATGAGTCCGTAACAATTACCTTGGGTAAATTTTATATTGACGTCTTTGAAGAGAATTCTCTTACCAAAGCGGAGGCTGACGTCTGTTGCGCAAATCATTGTTCTCTTATCCATTTCCATTAAGCTCAAAAAAAGCCACAGGAACTGATCCTGTGGCTCGGAAGTCGCCTGTAACCTATCTATTTTCGAAATTTACGCAAATTGTATTTGGAGTACTTGGTTGCCACAGCAGGCAAAAACACCGCCTAATAGGACTTTGGTCCAATAGTTAAACCGATGATGTATTGGTATTATTCTCATGTTCACAGGAGTCTATTCACTCCCTCTAACAGCACATAACCATCACCTGGGATAATACGTCCCACCGGAAGGCCCCCCATGAAGCGGTTCATTTCAATTCCGATTCTGGTGTTCCTGATTTCAGTTTTTGCCACTCCGGCGACGGCCGTACTGTCTATGGTTGAGGACTTCGAAACCAATTTCCTGCCGGAAGGTTGGACTAGCCTCCACTTGGGCAATTCCAGCTCCTGGATGTGGGGATGGTCACCAGCTCATGGGGGCCTGCATTCCGCCGAAATGCGTCCTGCCTGGAACAATGCCCTCAAAGACGATTGGCTGGTCACGCCTGCCTTCGATTCCAGTGGCCAGCAGCACCTGCTGCTGGACTTCTGGGAATCAGGTCGGTTTTGGTCCACCGGTGGCGGGGTACACGAGGTCCTCGTCAGCACCACAGTTGCCACCGATCCCGAGGCATTCACATCTGTTTGGCAAGCGACGCCCAGCGATTACGAAGCCCCTTGGCTGGACAGCTGGCGGGACGAATGGGTCAATGTACCCATCGACCTTTCGGCTTATTCCGGTGAAACCATCTACGTGGCATTCCGATATTTCAGTGAGTTGTCCGAGGATTACTGGTGGATTGACGACGTCCGCCTTCGGGCTCCGAGCGATCACGAAGTGAGGGCCTTAGCCATCCAACCCAATGGTGAATCCTGGCTCACTGGCCAGGAAATCGCTCCCCAAATGGAGGTCGAGAATATCGGCCCGAACGTCGAATCTTTTCCCGTCGAAATGGTCATTGAACACAACGGCATGGTGGTCTTCAACGAAACGGTCCAGGTTTCCGACCTTCTGCCCGGCACCAAAACCGTCGTGGAATTCGCGCCATTCATTTGCCAGAGCGGCGAATACCTGTTGCAGGGAACCGCCATTCTCCCCAACGACGGAGACCCCTCCGACAATACGGCCACCGCCGACAACAATTGCTATTCGGTACTACGGAATCCTCTTGGTATCCTTTTCACCAACTGGGCCTGCGATCCGTGCGTTCCGGCAAATATCGCGCTGAACGAATGGTATCCCGCCCAGGGAAACGGCGCCGGATTGATTCGCGTGCACCTTTACTGGCCCAGTTCACAGGACCCCATGTATCTTGCCAATCCTGAAGAAAGCCAGCACCTGCGGAGCATGTGCCCGGAGGAGGTCAATAGTGTTCCCCTCCTGTACCTGGACAATACCCTTTCCGTTGAGGTGAACCAGGACATTGGTTGGCCGACCCTGATTTCAGACAACTACGCCCAGCGGATGGCCGTGGGAACTCCCTTAGAGTTAAGTGCGTCCTTCGATTCACAGGACAGTACAGTGAGTGTCAACATCCATGTGCTGGACCCCATGCCCGAAGGATCCTTCAGCCTCCATGTGGCCGTCACCGAAGACGATGTCTACGCGCCGGGGAGCAACGGCGAGGAACACCACAACCAGGCATTCCGCCGGTTGTTCCCTGACCTGATGGGCACTTCCATTGCCACCTCCCAGGGAAACCATCAGTACACCTTAGATCTGGAATTGAGTCCTGAATGGGCCTACGAGAACCTGCATGCCACGGTTTGGGTCCAGGAAGACTCTGGCGGCGCGATCTTAAATTCGGCCACCACGCAATTCAACGCCGTCTCCGCAGTGGATCCCGCCATGTCGAGTCAGATTGAGCTCCAAAAACTGAACTCCCACCCCAACCCCTTCAACCCCCGTACCATCATCTCATTCGAGGTGGCAAACCCCGGGCGGGTATCACTTGTAGTGTACGACATGGCCGGACGCCTTATTGCCACCCTGATGGATGGTCAAGTAGCAGCCGGGCAGCACGAAGTGTTTTGGAATGGCCGGGACAGTATGGGCAGAAGCGCACCCAGTGGTATGTATTTCTCGCGGCTCAAGGCCGGCGGCCAGGTACAACAAGGTCGTATGATGCTACTTCGTTAATTTCTGTTTTGAGACTGAATCGTCTGATCAATGAAGTCCCCCTCAATAGAGGGGGGCTTTTCAGTAGGGAAAAGGCACAGGCCGTAATGCAAAAAGATGGAACCCGGGCCCTTGGCTGACCTCGCGCGCTGCCAAAGCACTCGGGAATCAAAACCCAGTCGACCAAAAAAAGACTTAACTCCATTCAATTAATCAACTTATGCATCTATTGGACCAAAGTCCAATGGTAACCCGGGCCCAAATACTGGATTATGTGTCCTGATCCTGATAGCTCAACCTTTACAAGGAGAAACAAAATGCGAAAATTGATTACGTTGCTTGCGATTGCCATCTGTTCACTGTCAGCCATTGCCTATGGCGCTGAGAATACTGTCGTGGGGTTTGACGCCGGGACCAACGACGGTTTCACTGGTAATGCCTATTTCGAAGCCGCCGGTGGAAACCCCGGTGGTGTCGCCCGTCATTTCAATGACTCCTTTTTCAACGACCTGCGCACCGGCGCCGAGGGTGAGCCCGCTAACGAAGCCTTCCTTGGCGATTATTCATCCTACAGCAGCGTGACGTTCAGCTTTGACATCAAGACAGTCTACCTAAATGACTTCGCTGGCAACCCCATCGCCCGCCCCATTGGCATCGCCTTGAAAGACCGCGATATCATGGGTCCCAGCGGCGCTTCGGGCGTATTCTTCGAGATGGGTATTGTCGGCGTGAACTTCACAGGCGAATGGACCACCCTGTCCGTCACCATTGACGACATTAACTCCGAAACCCTGCCTGCCGGCTGGATCGGTTTCGGCGACGAGGACCCCAGCACGTATGGTCCCATCCTTCCTGAGGGCGCGACCTTCGCCAGTGTTCTCGCTAGCGTTGATGAATTTGATGTCACCGGGGCAGTCCCAGGCTATTTCTTCGGCAATGCCTTCTGGGATGTCTTGATCGACAATATCACCATCGTGGTGGAAGATGGCGGCGTGGCCACCGAGGACACCACCATCGACCAGCTGAAGAGCATGTACCGGTAATTCAGGACGAATTTTCGGCATAACAATGCCCCCGCCGTTTTTAACGGCGGGGGCTGATGGCTGGATGAGAGTTTATGGATGTGCGACGTGGATGCATAAATTTTGCGCAGTTTCTCAATCGAAATTTCGATGTCAAACTTCACCCCCCGGGGGGTATTTGATAAGTAAGGAGGAGGGTTTTCTTACACACACGATTACAGCCTGCTACTCAGTCATCAACAACACATCTTTTACTTAAACAAATATCGCAGACCAAGACTTAAGCTCGTACTCAAGGCCAGTTGCATAGCGATGACTGTTCTTTTGCTCTATCAACAAGCCTAAATTATCCGGGTAACCCACAAAGTTCATGCCTTTGTCTTGGACTTCCCCCAACATTGTGAACACCACGTACCAACTTTTGAGGCAAACAAAAAAGACTCCCTTCATATGAGGGAGTCTTTTTTATGTGGTAGCCCCTAGGGGACAGTGTGCGAACAGATTGCAAGTCCCACATTCAGCGCCCACAGGATCAGCAATTTTCTGTATACCAACAAGTTGCAAAAGTCTTGATACCCCGCTCCAGGAATTTCGCATTCGATTGGCTTGCTGACCGCCCGTCCTATCCGGATGGATTTAATGGTAGGCACAGTCCTCGCGTCAGGAGGAAGAAGGCGAAAATAAGTCTCCAATAAGTTGAAAGCCCGCCCATCCAGCATCATATGATCTTCCCTATTGACCTGCAC
>JADGDU010000056.1 GCA_016744705.1 Candidatus Krumholzibacteriia bacterium | reverse complement strand
TCGTTGGTGGTCTTTGGGGTGACCTTTTCTACTACACCCAGACCGGCGGTCTGGAAATCGTCGACACCGGAAGTGTTGGCTACACTAGTTTTGGAGGAATCTCAGGTGATGGAACAACCCTGTCCGTGACCTTTGCCAATGACAATGGCGAAGACCAGGCTGGTTACTACAACCCGACCGAGGGTTTTGTCCACATCGCTCCCACTGCCGACGGAGTGCCTTGTGGTCCCCTCAGCAACGGTTACAGTTTGAATTTTGATGGAACCGTGGGAACAGGCCTGCAGTGGGTTGAAAACTGCCGCGCCAGGGCCTACAAATGGACCAAGGGCGGAGATACCGTCAACCTGGGTAGCACAGCCGCCGACAAAAGCAGTCGCGGCACCGGCATTTCCGGGGACGGTACAGTTGTTGTTGGATTCGATGAACACCCCACAGTGGGTTATCGTCGGGCCGTCATCTGGACAGACGATGTGGTTGGACCCCAATTGATCACAGGCGAAGAAGAGGCCGCCGAATGTTACGCGGCCAACTATGACGGATCCAAAATTTGTGGTATCTGGAACAATGCCGCTTTCTACTATGATGCTGATGTGGGCCCGGTAAGCCTTGGTACCCTTCCCGGAGATGAAGGTAACGGCAGCGTCGGCCTCGATATTTCTGATGACGGAATTATTGTCGGCCAAAGCGGTCAGAACGGATTCGGCGTTCCCCGAGGGTTCGTCTGGACTCCCGCAGACGGCATGATGTCTTGCCTGGATTTCCTGACCCAGGAAGGTGTAGAGGTTCCCGAAGGCCTGAACGTGCAAAGTGTTACCAGTATTTCAGGTAACGGACGCACCCTTACTGGAACTTATCTCAATTCCGGATATCAGTTTGAGACCTTTGTTGTGTATCTTGAAGGAACGGTGGGCATTGAGCCTATCGATGAAGAAGTCACCGAGGACGACACCCCCACCGTCAACACCGCCCTGCTGGGTGCCCACCCCAACCCCTTCAACCCCATGACCAACGTGAAATTCAGCCTGGATAGAGCCCAGAACGTATCGCTGGCTATCTATGATATATCCGGACGCCTGGTTACGGAACTGACCAACCAGAACTATTCCGCTGGTGAGCACAGTGTTGTCTGGCAGGGTCGCGATTCCGCAGGTCGTGCCATGTCCAGTGGCAACTACAGCCTGTACATGGTGACCGATGATAACGTTGAGACGAGTAAGATGACATTGGTCCGCTGATCCAATCAAACAATGGGAAGCTCCAGTCCTTTGACCGGAGCTTCCCTTTTTATAAATAATCCTGGGGTTGAAGACCCACCATGGAGGATGTAGACATGAGATGCCTTACAATTGCCACGGTCCTGTTGATGGCTTTTTTTGCGCTCAACGCTAATGCTTCCGATGTCAGTCCGCGGCTCGAGCGCGCCATCGCCGCCGGTGACAGTGGTCCCCGCCAGATAGACGGGACATTCGCCATTTGGGTTTACTTCAACGACAAGAATATTCAGGATACTTCTGCAGCTCTGGATGCAGCACGGGCAGAGCTTTCCGAACACGCTCTTGAGCGGCGGACAAGGGTCGCACAGGCCGGCACCTCCCCAGTGGACATGCGGGATGTTCCTGTTGCAGAGAGATACATCGCAGGGGTTATGGCCACAGGAGCGGAGTCCCGTCGCCAATCGCGCTGGATCAACGCTGCCAGCTTCAATGCCACAGCGGAGCAGGTCAACGCCATTAGCGCTCTCTCTTTCGTGAAAAAAGTGGATCTGCTGGCTCAGTTTATCCGTCCGGTCATCGAACCGACTCCCGGTTCTGAAGTAAATGCCGAAGCCAGAGTCAAGGGAGCCGAGGAAGCAAGCGATGGCCGTTGGACCCTGGACTATGGCGCTTCTCTACCCACCCTGGAGCAAATCAACGTTCCTTTGGCGCACGAACTGGGACTCTCCGGTGATGGAGTGATCATCGGCCAATTGGACGCAGGTTTTGTTTTGTCCCATGATAGCCTTCAACACATTCCTATTTTAGCCCAGTGGGATTTTGTTCATAATGACAGCATAGTGACCGAGCAACCGGGAGATCACGAATGGCAGCACCAGCACGGTTCGCAAGTGTTGTCCACCTTTGCTGGTTATAAACCAGGCAGCCTGGTCGGGCCCGCTTATGCCTGCTCGGTCATCCTGGCCATGACTGAAGATACCGGGGATGAATACCATATCGAAGAGGACAACTGGGTTGCAGGCCTCGAATGGGTTGAATCTTTGGGCGCCGATTTGGCCACCAGCAGTTTGGGCTATTTTAACTGGTACGATTTTGAAGATATGGACGGCAATACCGCCGTGACCACGGTGGCTGGCGACATGGCCGTTGAGCGCGGCATGCAAGTGTTCGTCAGTGCTGGCAATGAGCGAGCAAATCCCGATTTTCCTCATCTGACCGCCCCGGCCGACGGAGACGATATTTTGGCCATGGCTGCAGTCGACTTCAACGGCAATGTGGCATCCTTCAGCTCCCCGGGCCCCACCTTCGATGGACGAATCAAACCTGACTTGGCTGCCCACGGCCAAGGGGTCTTCGTTGCCAGTTATTATCAGGACGACTACTACATGCAGGTTGATGGGACCAGTTTCGCTTGCCCACTGGTTGCTGGTGTCGGCGCTCTCATGATCGAGCGTATCCCCGGCATTACGCCCATGCAAATGGGTGAAGCCTTTCGCCAGACTGCAAGCCATCCTAACAATCCCAACAACGACACGGGCTGGGGCATCATCGATGCCTATTCCGCAGTGACCTATTGGGGTGCAATCATCGATCACGAACCTTTGAGTGATACCGAAGACAGCACTGGTCCCTATGCTATCAATGCCTCCATCGCCAGTCGTTCTGGTTTGGCCGGCGATGCCCAGTATTTATACTGGCGAATCGATGGTGGAGCCTGGACCATGGAACCTCTGGCAGCCAGTGGCGGTGATTTGTTTACAGGGACCATCCCCGGGCTAGGGAACGGTGGTCTTATTGAATATTACCTAGAGGCAAGTGACAACGAAGATATCGTGATCAAGGCGCCCCACCGCGGTGATGAACGGCCTTGGTCCTTTATCGTTGGGGCCGATCTTATCCCACCCAGCTTGAGCCATTATCCGCTCATCGACCAAATCCCCGCACTTTGGCCTCCTACTGTGACCGCCCTGGCCTCGGACAACCAGTCTCTCTCTTCTGTCCAATTGGGACTCAGCCTGAACGGCGGACCGATGCTCGGTCCATTCTCCTTGGTCGAGGGCGGCCAAAGCTACTCACTGGAATTTCCTCTGGCGCTGAGTGAGCTGACTCTGGGTGACCGAATAGAATACACACTGATCGCCTACGACGGTGCGGCAATTCCCAACACCACCGAAAATGGCCCCTGGGAAATTTTCCTGACCGAAACCCTGGGCAATGTCCTGGTCATCGACAATACTCATTTTTCCAAAGCGAAAGACGACGTAACTCGAACTGCGGGTGCAGATTATGGTCAATGGCTTACAGAAGCTGGGTACACCGTTGAAGTGCTTCATGCCTCCTTAATCGATGGTCAAATCCTGCAAGGACGTGACGCGGTGTTCTTGGCCGCAAACGACAATCCAGGCCCGGTTGGATTGCCCCTCTTGCGGGCCTTCTTGGTCGACTATGTGAACCAAGGAAAGCCATTGTTGGTGGAGGGAGGAGCATTGGCCAATGTCATGTTCAACTCCACTCCGGATTCGGCCTTTGCCTCTACGGTTTTGCGTGCCGAGGAATATTTCGGTTCCTGGGTGGGACCGATGATTCCTACCCAGTCCTTTGGGCAACACCCTTTGATTGTGCGGCCTCACCTTTTACCAGGGCAGATCAGTCAGGACCTCTCCAGCAATCCCTATGATCCGAGCACCAGCGATGGAGTCTCCGCTGTGGAAGGTTCCAGCGTAATCATGCGCTCGATCTACAACAACGCCGTGGGCGGGATGTTAGCCTACGATAACAACACTGCTCCTGAGGCTGGCCAGGTCGTGTACTTGAGCTACGCTCTGAATTATCTGGAAGAAAGTTTGGCCCGCCAAATCCTGGAAAATTCGCTGTCGTATTTGGTGGCCCGCGAAGCACCTGGAGAAGCCTCTATCAATGGCACGGTGACCCTGTTTGGATCTGAGGATACTTCAGGAGTGACGGTGACCAGCACTGGCGGCCAAAGCACCATCACCGGACCGAGCGGCCAATATTCACTGACTGGTTTGCATGGCAGCACCTATACAGTCACCGCGGCCCTTGACGGTTATGGCCCCTCCAGCGTGGTGCTGGAACTGAGGCCCACCGAATCGGCCCAGGGTGTGGACCTAACGCTCTATCCCATCGTCGAAGTTTCCTACACCACCAGTCCGGAATTGGATATCCCCGACAACAACACCGAGGGGCTTTTCAGTGTGATCACAGTCACCAGCGAAGGCCTGGTCAACAGCCTGGATATCGACTCCAATATCCAGCATCCCTCGATTGGACAGCTGGAAGTCACATTGACCAGTCCCGCCGGAACTACGGTGACCCTGCACAACCACACCGGGGGCATTGCTGACGATCTGATCGGTAACTGGCCCGCCAACTTGCTTGTGGACGGACCCGGAACCCTTGCTGATTTTCAGAATGAATCAGCCCAGGGAGATTGGATCCTAAATGTTGCAGACAACCAGTTTGGTGCCTGGGGAATCCTCCATTCCTGGGGAATTAGTATGTCTCTTACAGCAGATAGCATTTCTCCAGTGCCAGAGGGAATGCCCCTGGTCACCCGTCTGGTCGGTAATGCCCCGAATCCCTTTAATCCCCAAACTGTCATCGTCTTTGAAACAAACCAATCCGGGCCAGTGGTTATGACTGTGCATGATGTCCGAGGCCACCGGATCAAGGAACTGATGAACGAAAACATGCCTGCCGGCAGGCACATGCTGACTTGGGATGGCCAGGATGCCCACGGTCGCTCTGTGGCCAGTGGGTTGTATTTCTGTCGGCTGCAGGCTGGTGAAGTCCAGGAACTGAAAAAGATGATGCTGGTGCGTTGAAAGATGGGGTCCTTGGCCACTTAGTTTGCATTGGACTAAAGTCCAATAGTCACGCATTCCCAAAACCGTCATACTATGTCTCAGTTAGCCCAATATTTATCAGCAA
>JADGDU010000055.1 GCA_016744705.1 Candidatus Krumholzibacteriia bacterium | reverse complement strand
GCACTGCCTGAAGGCGTGGAGATGGTTATGCCTGGTGATAACATCAAAATGGTTGTTGAATTGATCACCCCCATCGCCATGGAGGAAGGCCTGCGTTTCGCTATTCGCGAAGGCGGTCGTACTGTTGGTGCTGGTGTGGTTGCCAAGATTCACGAGTAGTCAGGGAGACTGAGTCCGATGCGTGATATTATTACCCTCGCTTGCGTTAGTTGTAAGATGAGGAACTACACGACAAAGAAAAACAAACGGCTCCATTCGGATCGTGTGCAGTTCAAGAAGTACTGCCCAAGGTGCAATAAGCACACCGATCACAAGGAGACCCGTTAGTTAACGGTTCTGGAAATTGCAGGGGTATAGCTCAGCTGGTAGAGCATCGGTCTCCAAAACCGAGGGTCGCGGGTTCGAGCCCTGCTGCCCCTGCCACAGTTTAAACTTGTGGCTTATTGAGCTTGCAAGACGGATTGGAAGGTAAGCATTATGCTTGCGCGTTTTTCCACTTATTTGCGGGAAACAGGCATGGAGATGAAGCGTGTATCCTGGCCCAGCATGGCTGAGCTTAAGGAGTCTACGGTCGTCGTACTGGTCACCGTCTTGGTGATCACCATGATGTTGTTTGTTGTTGATAAGATCCTCGATCTGGGGATGAAGCAGTTGATTTCACTGGGCTAAGGGCCCGTCGCTGCAGAGATTAGAAAACCGGACCAACCCTGGATGAAGGACAGTAGTCCCTCGTTCAGGGTGCGTCTGTGTCTTGTTGTTGGCCTGATGAAATGGAGCAGACCGTGTTAGATGACGGCACCAAAGAAGAACGCCAAGCCGACCTCCCTGAGGAGGATCTGCAGGCTGAGGCCGCTGCCGGTGGCGAAACCACCGATGATTCGGCTGATCTTGGAGGCGATGACCTTTTCTTTGATCTTCCGGGTGGTGGCGATAGGGATGTAGATGATGCACCTGCGCCAGATGGCGTATCTGGTGCCCCTGCTGCTGCGCCTATGTCGGAAGAGGATGAGCTCCTGGCTTCATTGGATCTTGAGTTATCATCTGACGAAGTTGCCGAAATTGAGCGTCGAGGCCGGATGAAGTGGTTTGTCATTCATGCCAATACCGGTCACGAGAATAAGGTCAAGCGCAACATCGATATGGCTATTAAGACCAACAGCATGGAAGATTCTTTTGGTGAAATTCTGGTGGCCACCCAGGAAGTGACGGAGATGAAGGACGGCAAGCGCAATGTTGTTAAGCGCAAGTTCTTCCCCAGTTACATTCTGGTGGAAATGATCATGAATAAGGATACCCAGCACTTCATCAATACAATTCCAGGTGTGACCCGCTTTATTGGCGGGACACCCCTGAAACCCGAGCCCATCAGCAGGGAAGAAGCCGATCGCATCCTGGGTCGTATTTCTGAGCCTGAAGCAGGGCGCGAGGTTATGGAGATCCCTTACGAAGTTGGTGACAGTGTCCAGGTTATGGACGGTCCGTTCACCGAGTGGGTGGGGGTTGTTAATGAGATCAACCATGACAAGGGTAAGCTCAAGGTTATGATCTCTATTTTCGGTTCGGAGACTCCGGTGGAGCTGGATTTCCTGCAGGTTAAGCCTGTTTAATTGGAAGTCCGTCTGATCACCGTTTCTCATATGGCGCAACAGAGGGTTTGTCTGGCCTTGCTGTCGCTGCCGCAGCGTTCCTCTCAATGCTTGCGGGGTTCATATAGATGCTTGACCAGGCAGGCAGTTGGCGATTTGGGAAATGTGGACGTTTCCTCAACGCGCCTGGACTGTTCGCTAGGTCAAATCATAATTGAAGGAAGGTAGAGTCGACATGGCAAAGAAAGTCATGACGCAGATTAAGTTGCAGATCAAGGCTGGCCAGGCCAATCCCGCCCCTCCGGTGGGTCCTGCTCTGGGTCAGCATGGTTTGAACATCATGGAGTTCTGCAACGCCTTCAACGAAAGAACCAAAGAAAACATGGGTTTGGTGACTCCTGTAGTCATCACCGTTTTTCAGGATCGAAGCTTCAGCTTCATCACGAAAACACCCCCTGCTTCGGTTCTTATCATGAAGGCTCTCGGCATCAAAGCCGGATCCAACAATCCTGGTCGCGAGAACATCGGTACTATCAAGCGTTCCCAGTTGCGGGAAATTGCTGCGATAAAGATGGTTGATCTCAACGCAGGATCGCCCGAAGCCGCCATGCGTATTATCGCTGGTACGGCCCGGAGCATGGGTCTGGACATCGGATAGCTGAGTAGACTGCGAAGTTACGGCGTTGGGTTGATTGTTCAGCTTACAACACCGGAGAAAGGCCTTTGAGCTTGACGTTCAAAGGAACCGATCGAAAGATCACAGTCAATGGAGATTAAAGAAAATGAAACACGGAAAAAATTACCGTAATTCCAAGGAAGCCCTTGTACACGACAAAGAGTACTCCCTCGAGGATGCTTTGATTCTGGTAGAAGGCTTCAATAAGGCAAAATTCGATGAGACTGTCGATGTTGCCGTCCGCCTGAATGTCAACCCTCGTCACGCCGACCAGAACGTTCGCGGAACTGTTGTTCTGCCCAACGGCACCGGTCGCGACGTGCGCGTGCTTGTCATCACCCGTGGTCCCAAAGAGCAGGAAGCTACTGATGCCGGAGCCGACATGGTCGGAGCCGACGAGTACCTGCCTAAGATCAAGGATGGCTGGACCGACGTAGATGTGATCATCGCCACTCCCGACATGATGGGTGAACTGGGACGGCTTGGCCGAATCCTGGGTCCTCGTGGGTTGATGCCCAACCCCAAAGTCGGAACTGTCACCATGGATGTGGCCAAAGCTGTGAAAGAAGCCAAAGCCGGCCGGGTCGAGTACCGGGTCGACAAATCTGGCATCGTTCACTGCCCTGTGGGTAAACGTTCCTTTACTAAAGAAGCTTTGGGTGAAAATATCCAGAGTTTGTTCAAGGAACTTGTTCGGGTTAAGCCCAGCACCATCAAAGGACCTTACGTTAAGTCCCTTTTCTTGAGTGCCACCATGACCCCGGCCATTCGCGTGGATTCTGCCAGCCTGAGCTAGGCTTGGAATGCATAGACGGTAAATAGATAAACTGAAGGAGAACAACCTCATGGCACGTCCAGAAAAAGTTGCCGAGGTTCAGGCCATCACCGAGAGACTTGAAAGCGCCCAGAGCCTGGTTCTGGCCGATTACACTGGTCTCACGGTACACCAGATGACCGAGTTCCGGGTAACTTGTCGCCAAAACAATATCGATTGCCGCGTGGTTAAAAACCGCCTGGCCCGTATTGCCTGCGACAACGCCAACACAGTAGTGCTGAAGGACCACCTCAAGGGTCCCACCGCTATATTGTTTGGTCCCGAGAGCCAGGTCGATCCTGCCAAAATCGTGGTTGAATTCGCCAAAAATAACAAGGCGATGGAGATCAAGGGCGGGTACGTCGACGGCCAATACCTTGACCCCGTTAAAGTTGTGGCCCTTTCGAAGGTCCCGAGTCGCGATGAGCTGCTGGCCAAAATGATGGGCAGCATCAACTCACCCGCTACCGGCCTGACGATGGCCCTCAACGGTGTCGCATCCGGTCTGACCCGATGCATTGATGCAATTGCTAAGCAAAAGGCTGAACAAGCCAACTAGTTAAACAGACAAGGGGCGCAAGCCCCACTCCAAGGAGATAGAGAACAATGAGTGACATTACCCTGAGCGAAAACGCTGCCAAAGCTCTTGAGCTGATCGATACTTTGAGCATCCTGGAAGCCGCTGACCTGGTCAAGGCCATGGAAGAGAAATACGGCGTAAGCGCTGCAGCCCCTGTGGCCGTGGCTGCTGTGGCTGCTGTGGCTGAAGCTGCCGAAGAGCAGACCGAATTCAACGTCATGCTCACCGGTGTTGGCGACAAGAAAATCCAGGTTATCAAAGTCGTGCGTGCACTGACTGGTCTGGGTCTCAAAGAAGCCAAGGCTTTGGTTGAAAGCGCTCCCTGCGCAGTAAAAGAAGGCTTGTCCAAGGACGAGGCCGAAGCAATGAAGGTCAAGCTCGAAGAGACTGGCGCCATCATTGACATCAAGTAGTTCCTCAAAAAGGGCTACGGCCTGGATGCCGACTTTAGTCGCCAACAGGTCACAAAAGCCTATTTGAAGAGCCTTATAGTCGCCCCGCCATAACTGGCGGGGCGGCGCAGTAGAACGAAACTCCGTTTTTTGGTTCGGAGCTATATAGCGGCAAACCCTCTTTCCTCCTAGGAAGTGGTCCTGTGAAAAATATTTCCATCGACAAGTTCACCGGACGCGTAAACTACTCGAAAATTATTCGTGAAGAAGCGATGCCCAACCTGTTGGCGGTCCAGCTTGACTCATATCATGAGTTTCTGCAGACCGGCACCAAGGTTGAAGGCCGTGTCACGAAGGGTATCGAGTCGGTTTTTCAAACAATTTTCCCCATTGAAGCGACCCGTGGTCACCTGATCATGGAGTACATCAGCTACAAAACCGGGGAACCCAAATATGCTATCGAAGAATGCCAGGAACGGCGTTTGACTTATAGCGTCCCCCTGAAGGTGAAGCTTCGTCTGGTCGTCAAGGAAGAGGTCGAGGGTCAGAAAAAAGAAATGATGATCCGCGACATCCAGGAGCAAGAAGTCTACCTGGGTGAATTGCCCATGATCACTGACAAAGGTACCTTCGTTGTTAATGGTGCCGAACGCGTCATCGTCTCCCAGTTGCACCGTTCACCCGGTGTTTTCTTCAGTGACGAAACTCACCCCAATGGCAGCCGTCTTTTCCGGTCGCGTATCATTCCTTACCGCGGCTCCTGGGTTGAGTTCACCACAGATATCAATAACATCCTTTACGTGCACATTGACCGGAAGCGCAAGCAACCGGCCACTATGTTGTTGCGCGCTCTGGGGTTCCAGACCAATGAAGAGATCATTGAACTCTTCCATAAAACCGAAATGGTCAAGATCCCCAAAGCAGGAACCAAAAAGTTCTCCGCCCTTGAGGAATCCATGGAGGGCCGCATTCTGGCTGCCGATTTTGTCAAGCCCGAAGAAGAAGAACCTTTTGCTCTGGCCGGTACTGTTATCGATGCCGTCTTGCGCGAAAACCTGCTGACTTGTGGTATCACGGAAATGAAACTGGTGACCGAAGGTGAAGTGACGCTTAACGAGCCCAGCCTCATCATCAATACCTTGCGTAAAGATCCTACCACCAATCAGGACGAGGGCCTGCGCAGGTTCTACAGTCTGTTGCGTCC
>JADGDU010000054.1 GCA_016744705.1 Candidatus Krumholzibacteriia bacterium | reverse complement strand
GGGTGTCAAACATCCTCATTTGGAAGCGTGCGGCATTTAAGGTGTTGGATAAACTCTCTTTGGCCATTGGAAATGCATAGATTCTGTTCTGGGTTTGTGTTTTATTGGACTTGATGAAATACTTTATTCTCAGAAGATGGCTCTGAGTTATGCCAAAATCATAACTCAAAGTGCTGGATGTGTTTTGGGATCTATTGACTCAGTAAAATGACAGGATTTATGCCATTATGGGGTTAATGCACGTTTCTCCAGGGGCTCAAGAACCCGACCTCAATAAACCATCCCCCGACTTCCTGCCCCTGCGCCTATGGGATTTGTTCCTTCACCCCACCCGCTTAATGGATCACGTGGGACGCTGGCCCAAGTGGTGGCATGCAGGTTTGCTAATCCTTTTGATCAATGGCCTGGCAACCACCTGGGTGGGCCCCATTGTTTTGGAGGAGTACCGTAGCTCTTCAGCATCCTCGGCATTGGACTCTCTGGTCAGCAGAGAGCAGGTGGAAGCCAGCCTGGAAAAGGCCATGGATTCCGGTGAGCGAAACAAGATTGGCTCCATTCTCAGCACCGGATTAAACAGCTGGGCCGTGACCATAATTTTTGGACTGGTCCTGGGCTTTTTTGTGAAGATGGCCGGAGGCAAAGGCAGCTTTCCCCAGGCCTTGGGCATCGTTCATTGGGCAGCGCTTATTCCTTATGGTCTGGGCACATTGATCAAGCTGCCGCTGGTGCTTTACACCGGAGAGTATGCTTCCATCACCCTGAGTCCCGCTGCTTTTTTTCCGGCGGAAGCCGTGGGGTCCTTCTTCTTTGTGATGTTGGCCAACTTTGCTGAAGTGACCATTTGGTGGGGCTTGTTGGTGGTGGTTCTGGGGTTCCAAAGAGTGTTTGACCTGGAACGCGGACCGGCTTTTCTCTCAGTTATTCTACCCTGGGCTTTGGCCACAGGTGTCATGGCCGGCTTCCGGCTCGTCTTTGGTTTCTAGGAGTGTAAACCTTGAAAAAGATCATCCTCATTGTGGTGGCCGTGATCATTGTCGGTGGCATCGTGGCGGGAACTCTCCTGAAAGGAAAGAAGCCCGATGCTGAAGTGGAAAAGGGTAAAGTAGTCCTGAAAGATCTGACCTCCATGGTGAACTGCTCGGGAACCGTGCAGCCCAAACGGAAGGTGGATATCAGCGCCAATACCATGGGCACCATCCTCAATCTGGCCATAACCGACGGCCAACGAGTGGAGGCCGGCGACCTGATCATGGAGATCGACGCATCGGAATTTCGGGCGGCCGTGCTGGCCTTGGAGGCCACCATTTTGACGGCGCAATCTGATTTGGAATTGGCGGAAGCCTCTTTGGATAAAGCCCGGCAAGAGGCGGAACGTTCGGTAGAGCTTCATGCCGAGGGGCTGGTATCAGAAGAGGCATTGGTGACGGCCCGGACCAACGCCAGGGTGGAGACAGCCCGGGTGCAATCGGCCCGCCACCGCATCACCCAGTATCAGGCCAACTTGGCCAAGGCCCACCATGACCTGGAAAAAGTGACCATCACCGCTCCCATGAGTGGTCTGATCACCAGACTGAATGTGGAACAGGGCGAAAACGTGATCATGGGCACTTTGAACAATCCCGGCACCGTGCTGCTGACCATCGCGGACCTGGGCACCATGGAGGCCTGGGTGGAGGTGGATGAAACGGAAGTGGTCAAAGTCTCTCTGGGCCAGGAAGCGAAAATCACCATTGATGCTTTTCCCGATGAAGAGTTCTCCGGCACGGTGACTGAGATAGGCAATAGCCCCCTGCGCACTGGCACCGGCAGCAGCACCGAGGCGGTGGATTTCGAAGTGAAAATCACCCTGAACGAAACAGTGCCCAACATTCGGCCTGGCCTTTCCACCAAAGCGGAAATTGTAGTGGCTGACCGGCAGAGTGCTTTGGCTGTGCCTTTGGGTGCGGTGACAGTGCGCGACTGGCCTCTGGCTGAAGACGACATCAAACGTTACAAAGGCAAACAATCGGCTGCCCAGAAAGAGGCCCTCGAGCCATGGGGTTTTGCCGATGAAGTTGAGGATGAAGACGCCGCCGAAGAGATCAAACGCAAAGAAACAGAAGGTGTCTTTTTGATGCTGGACGGCTTTGCCAAATTTGTCCCGGTGAAGCTGGGCATTGCCGGCGCCGACGACTTTGAAGTGCTCGAGGGCCTGGATGAAGGTCAGGAATTGGTCAAAGGCCCCTTCCGCATTCTGCGTGAATTAAAGGACGGCACCACGGTGGCCGTGGAGGACAAAAAGAAAAAAGGTTTCTCCTTCGGCAAGTCGGGTGACTGATGAATTTGTTTGAAGGAGTGCGCATTGCCCTGGGCAGTTTGCGGGGCAACAAATTGCGCACTTTTCTAACTCTTTTAGGTAATATTGTGGGCACCATGTCGGTCATTGCCGTGGTTTCGCTCATCTATGGGGCGGACCGTTACGTGTCGACGGTGGTTCTGGATGAAGGCACCGACGTTTTTACCATTTCCCGCATCAATGGACTGCAATTTCTGACAGACTTTGATGCGTTTCTGGAAAGCCTCAACAACCCCGATCTGAAACTGGATGACCGCCGCTGGCTCAAAGAGAATCTCAAAGAGGCACGGGCCGTTGGGGCTGCCGTTTCGCGCCGCGGAGATTTGCATGCCGCGGGCAACCGGCACAACGGCGTGAACATTCGCGGACTTTCATCCGAGTACACAATTATGGAAGATCTGCCTCTTCAGCTGGGGCGCCATCTTACGGATCTGGATGTTTCCCAGAGCCGCCAGGTGGTGGTGCTGGGCTTTGAAGTGGCCGAAAACCTTTTCCCGCGCCGGGCCAATCCTCTGGGAAGGGAAGTCAAACTGGGTGGGCGGCATTTCAAAGTCATCGGAGTGGTTAAAGAGCGCCCCATGGTTCTGGGCAACAACCGCAACCAATTTGCCATTGTGCCGCTGACGTCCTGGCAAAAAGTTTTCGGGTCTGGAGAATCGGTGGATATTAAGGTGGCGGTCCATGATTTGAACCGCTTGCCGGAGGCCATAGACGAAGCCGTGTTCAGCATGCGGGTGCGCCACCGGTTGCGCCCCCTGGACCGTCAGGATTTCTCCGTCCAGTCGTCCGATCAAATGCTTTCTCTCTGGGGTAATATCAGCAAAAGTGTTTACGCTGCCCTGGTGCCCCTGGTGGGAATCAGCCTGGTGGTGGGCGGCATTGTTTTGATGAACATTATGTTGGTTTCGGTGACCGAACGCACCCGGGAAGTGGGCGTGCGCAAAGCATTGGGCGCCCCCCGGCGTTCCATTTTATGGCAATTCATGGTGGAGGCAGTCACCCTGTCCCTGGTGGGAGGTGTGCTGGGGATTCTCATCGGCGTGATGATTGCCTATGGCATATCGCTGGTCTCTCCCCTGCCCTTTGCTGTGGCCGGTTGGTCCTTTGTCCTGGGCTTGGTGACGACCTTTATTATCGGTGTGGTTTTTGGTACCCTTCCGGCTTGGAAAGCGGCGGGTCTGGACCCGGTGGAGGCTCTTTATCATGAGTGAGCACCAGCATCATCTGCGCCAGCGGGATACCTTCGAAATGGCCATGCGCACCATCACCGGCAACTGGATGCGCAGCCTGCTGCTGATTCTCGGAGTCAGCATCGGGGTGACCACCTTGCTGGGCATTTACACCATCGTCAATGGGTTGAGCCAGCGCATTCGTGACGATGTGGTATCCAACAACAGGCCGTATATTTATGTGGCCCGTTTCAGTGGCATTGGCGGAGAAGATCCTGATGAGTTGATGCGCCGTCCACAAATTTTACCCGAGTGTGATTCCGCCCTGCGAGATGTTGAAGGGGTGGAATTGGTGGACTACCAGGTGTCCAACGGCAGCGGCATGGTTCTGAAATACCGGGAAGAGAAAACCAACTTCGTGCAGGCCTTCGGCTCGTCCGAAAACTTCCCGTACATTTTCAGCATCAAGGTGGGCGAAGGGCGTTACTTTACCGAGGGAGAAGTGACCTCCCGGGAACGGGTGTGCGTGCTGGGATATGGCCCCGCAAAAGATCTTTTTCCCAAGCGCGATCCCGTGGGCAAGGTGATCCGAATATTTGGCAAACCCTACCGGATTGTGGGCACGATGCAGGAGCGGGGACACATCATCGGCGCCATGGGTGATAATTATGTCTGCACACCTTGGACCACTTTTGAAAAAGATGGCCTGCACGAAGGCATGGAAGACCGTAATATTGCCGTGACGGTTCTGCCCGGTTACGATACCGACGATGTGGTTTCCAATGTCGTTGGTGCCATGCGCCAGGTGCGCCGCCTGCGTCCCGGCCAGGCCAATGATTTTTCGGTGGTGACGAGTGAAACTTATGGAGAACTCATCGACAAAGTGACCGGTGGCATTGCTCTGGTGTTGGTGGTGCTTTCTTCCATTGGGTTGTTGGTGGGCGGCATAGGGGTCATGAACATAATGCTAATTTCCGTGGCCGAGAGAACCCGGGAAATAGGGGTGCGCATGGCGGTGGGTGCCCGGCGAGCAGAAGTGCTGCAACAGGTTTTGATTGAGGCCGGAATTTTGACGGGTATTGGCGGTGTGGTGGGCATTGGTCTGGGGTATTTAGCCTCTTATGGCATGACCAAATTGCTGCGTTTTCCTTTTGAAATCAACCCAACTGTTACCATTGGCGCGGCCCTCTTTTCCATCTCTATCGGGTTGTTTTTTGGTTTATACCCAGCCAACAAAGCCGCGCGCATGGATCCGGTTATGGCCCTGGGGCGGGAATAGTATTTACAACAATGGGGAGCAATGGCATGGATAAACTTTTTAAAGGCATTCTGGACTTCCGGTCCGAGGATTTTGAGGCCCACAAGGAGCTTTTCAACGAGCTGGGTCGCGGGCAGAATCCCCATACTCTTTTTGTGGGGTGTAGCGATTCCCGGGTTGTGCCTACCATGATCACCAAGACCACCCCGGGTGAGCTCTTTATTGTGCGGAACATCGCCAACATCGTGCCGCCCTATAATTTGAAGGGCCAGTTTGTGGGGACAGCCTCGCTCATTGAGTATGCCGTGATGAGCCTGAGCGTGGACACCATTGTAGTTTGTGGCCATAGCAATTGTGGGGGATGTTATGCCGTAAACCAGCCACCCGAAGACCTGGAGCATATGCCCAACCTTCGCATGTGGCTGGACATCATCAGTGAAGTTCCCGCGCGGGTTAATCGGTTGATGAAAGGGACCAGTGAAGCGGAACGAGAGTGGATC
>JADGDU010000053.1 GCA_016744705.1 Candidatus Krumholzibacteriia bacterium | reverse complement strand
CCATACGCATGAGTGACCAGGGTATGGGCCTGAGTCGCTGCAGCCCCACCAGCCCACCCAAACGGATAGTATCGATCCAATCAGATTTTATTTTGCTGGGCGAGTGGATGACAGTTTTGAAATTGACATTGGCACGCACACCCCACAGCGAGCTGTTGCCCCGGTAGGTCATGCGGCGAGTCTCTTCTTGCCTATTGGTCACATCATCGTATGTCAGTCCTTGCAAGAGATCCCCAAAGGCCTCCCGATCACCGGCACTGACTTCGACTAACCTTTCAAGCCGCACCACCGCATCCCGGACGGCATCGGCGTCGGCCTCGGTGGCGCCTTTCTGCTGGCAAGCCTCACAGATGATATCGATTCTCTTGAGTGAGGGGATATCCTTGGCGATGGAAAGAATATCTTCGCTGTTGATAATTTTGGTCACCGGCCAGATATAGCTGCGATCCAATTCGAGGTGTGTAGCGGTGGGACGTGTACGGCTCGGGTTGGTGCCCGCGGCAATGAACATCGTGGCCAGAGAATCACGAACCCGATTCAGCACATCAAAAATTTCATTGGGAGACCCAAAGGCCTGCCTGGATGCATGATCGAGTTGTGGTTTGGAAGGGTCAACCAAGGTTATCTCCAAATATAAAAAAGTTATCCATTCCACTCACTCCGGGGCCCCAATATAGTATCACAGGCAAATGACGCAAGTTGTGTCTTTTTTTTGGCTTTAAAGACACTTGACGGCCGCCTTTGGCTCATGTTATCATGCTTCAGTTATCACCATTTTGTGATAGTGATGGCGAAAGTATCCGTGCTTTTGCGTGATACCCAACAACAAGGAATAACAGGAGGAATCGTAATGCAATCAAGATTAATGACTCTCGTCCTCGTCGTGGCCACAGTCATTCTCGCTACCACCGCTTTGGCACAGGAACCCATCGCCTACTACCCACTGGCCAGCGATGCCGTCGATGCTACCGGAAACCATGACGATATGGATCTGGTGGATTGCCCCTTCCAGGACGGCGGAGTCTACTGCAACGGTAGCTTCTGGGATTTCACTTGCCAGACGCCAGTCTTCAATGACATGAGCTTGGAAACATTTACCTACACTGTTGATTTTAAAATTGAGAACTACCATTCCACGAATATGCCTGTGATGTGGCTTGGATAGGGTGGAGGACTCTTGGCTTTGAAATCTCTCCTGATGGCTATGCCGGAATCACCGTTGGTAGCGGAGACTCCTTCTTCGTTCCTTCGGATGTTATGGTTTCTTTGGGTGAGTGGCACAACGCCAGGATTTCCTACAGCGTGGACATGGGTTTCGCCAGCTGCTATATGGACGGCGACTTGATCATGTTTGCCGAGCGCGAACCCATCAATCCTGCCACCGACATGCGCCTTCTTCCCAAGAACGGGTCATATGGTCGTGCCTTCGAAGGCATTATCAAGAATCTGTACGTCTACAATACAGACGAGCCCGGAATCGTCGCAACCCAGTCCGAAACTCTTGACTCGGTCAAAAGCCTTTACCGGTAGTCATTTGCTCGACAACCACAGAGAGACAGCGCGCCACCTTCAAAAGCAAATGCCACAAAGGGTGGCGCGCATTAAAATGGCCGATTAAACAATGGACAATCAGGTTAATTCACAAAATGCAATTTTCAGGAGAGGCCAATGAAACAACGAACTTTACTACTGCTCTTACTGGCAACCATGCTGGTACTTCCGACCATGGCTCAGGCGGTACCTCGCACGGTTTTCCTGGAAATGGGCTCGGCCACATGGTGAAGCAATTGCCCCAATGCAAGAGCAGGCCTCACAGTTTGTGAGGAAGATTTTTTTGATCGCACAGAATTTATTTGGGTGGAGTACATGCAAACAACCGGAGGCCTTGGCTGCGCCGACGCCGACCAACGCTGTGACTACTACGACATGAACGGTATCCCGGACATCGTCTGGGACGGGGTGGTACACCAGGTTGGTTCCCCTGACGATGATGTCGACGGCACCAATTTCCAGACCATCATCAACGAGCGGCTTGCCGAAGAATCGCCCATCTCTGTCACGGTGACATCCTACCGCTTTTTTGGAGGCGAACCTTACCTCACCATTGAGATTGAGGTTTTCGAGGAAATCACCAGCCTTGTCGGAACAAACCTGCGGGTAGGTGTTTGTGAGAACGGATTGTATCACTCGCCTCCATCTGCAAATTATCACAACGTTCTGCGTGACATGATTCAGGACATTCCTCTGACAGTCCAGCATGTGGGCGAAATTCAGGAAGTCACCGTGCCTCTGGAACTCAGCGCCGACTGGGATCGATCTGAACTGTGGGCCTTTGCTTTCGTCCAGCGAGATTCGGATCATTTGATCTACAACTCAGGCAGCACCTTCGTCACACCTTATTCTCTGTACGTAGAAACAGATGGTGGCCAATCGTCCATTATCGATAGTTCCCATACTTTTGGAATGACTCAAATTACGCACACGGGTTCGGCGGCACACCAAACCCTCGATCTCAGCCTCGATACCAGCACCTTGCCTGAAGGCTGGGATGCCTACTTCACCATCAATGGCACGGATATGACCTTTGCTACGGTCACCCTCGGGCAGCTGGAAGGCCCCACCAACTTGACGGTGACGATCATACCCGGCGATGAAGGGTCTTATGGCAATGCCATACTGAATCTGCATTCCCATAGCGGGGAAATGCCAGACGTCGACATACCCTATTCGGGTGTTCTTTTAGGTGCCGACTTGCTGATTGTCGCCAGCGACAGTTATGCCCGTTATGCCGAAGATTACTTTGGATCAGCCGTTGAGGCAGCAGGGCGCAGTTATGCAGTGTGGGACCACAGCCACACTCCCATCACCGAAGTATCCATGTCGAATTTTGACGCGATCATCTGGTACTCCGGCGATACAGGGCCAGGCCTGTCCGAGGCGGACCGGACAGAGATCGAAAGCTATCTCGACCGTGGTGGAAACATGCTTTTCTCGGGGCAGAATCTCGCCAGACGGACCGTTGAGGCTGGCGCCTCCTCCTGGCTGATCAACGTACTGCGCACCTTCTTCATGTCCAGTGGTGAAGGCGCTTCCCTGGTCGCGGGTGTGGAGGGCGATCCGGTTTCGGATGGCTTCTCACTGGACCTGCAGGGCGGCGACGGTGCCGGTAACTACTCCGAGCCGGATGTCGTAACCTCTTTTGGCAGCATCGAACAGAGCGCCCCCCTCTTCTCGTATCCCAGTACCAATAGGAATGCTGGCACCCGTGTCTCGTATGAAGGTTACAAACATATTTTCCTGGGTTTCGGCTTCGAGTCGATCAATTCTGTGACTGATCGCAACGCTTTGATGGACCGGTGCCTTGACTGGCTCATTGGAGAGCCCTCTCCCGTGGAGGATGTTTTGCCCCAGATGGCCGATTTGTATCAAAACCTGCCAAATCCGTTCAACCCACGGACAACCATTGCCTTCCATTTGCCCGTGCAAATGAAAGTGAGCCTGAGCGTGTACGACATATCTGGCCGCCTGGTTGAGGTTTTACTGGATCATGAAATGGGCCAGATGGGACGCAACGAAATTGTTTGGGCAGGAGCGGATGCCAGCGGGCGGACACTGCCCTCAGGCACTTACTTCTATCGTCTCCAAGGCACAGACTTTGAAGAGACGAAGAGAATGATGTTGTTGAAATAAGTGTAGATAAAACCCTAGGTTTTGAATACGCGCCACCCTGGAAACCCCACAAGTTCAAGGGTGGCGCAAATCATTAGGAGAGGACAATGAAAAAACAACCGCTGCTACTGCTTCTGCTTGCTGCCCTGATGGTGCTGCCTGCCCTTGCTCAGGCTGTGCCTCGCACCGTGATCAACGAAACTGGCTCAGCCACTTGGTGAATATTTTGCCCCAATGCCATTGCAGGTCTCACAGTTTGTGAGAACGACTTTTTTGATCGCACGCAGTTCCTCTTTGTGGAATACATGAGTGATTCCGGGGGACTGTCATGTCCCGGGTCAGAAACACGGATGACATACTACCAAATGTTTGGACTCCCCAAACTTGTCTGGGATGGGGAGTTTGTTGATGGAGGAGGCGAGTCCAGTAATACCGATGGGCTCGAATTCAAAAATATCATCAACGACCACCTTGCTGTTGACGCGCCCCTGGCTGTCACTGTCCCATCCTTCGACTTCTCCGGAAGCGATCCCTATATCACCATCAAGGTGGAGATTTTCGAGGAATTGCCATCCGTTGCCAATACTTACTTGAGGGTTGGTTTATGCGAAAACGGCCTGACTTTTGGCGGCGATATTTATCACAATACGCTGCGAAATCTGCTCTCTGACATACCGTTGACTGTTCGGTCTGTTGGCGAGATTCAAGAAGTCACCCTGGCGCTGGACATTGGCGCCGATTGGGACTTGTCTGAACTCTGGGCCTTTGCCCTCGTGCAGCGAGATTCGGATCAGGTGATTTACAACGCGGGCAGCTCTTTCGTCACGCCGTATACCTTGAATGCTACAACGGACACGGACCAAACTGCCTTCATCGATGGCAGCCATTCCTTCGGTAATACTGCCATCACGCACACGGGTAATTCCCCCTCTCACACAGTTGACATCAGTCTCGATACGAGCATGTTGCCCAACGGCTGGGATGCCTACTTCACCATCGATGGCATCGACCTGATGGCGACTACGGTCACCCTCGAGCCCTACCATGCAGCCAATCTGAGCGTGACCATGGTGCCTGGTGCCCATGGATACAGTGGTCGAGCCATGCTGAATCTTCACTCCCAAAGTGGAGAAGTTCAGGATATGGCTATTCCCTTCATCGGGAACCGCACCGGAGCCGACTTGCTGGTCATTGCAGCAGATGGCAGCGGCAGCTATGGCGAAGAATTTTTTGGATCGGCCATCCAGGCTGCCGGACGCAGTTACTCGCTATGGGACTGGGCCGGTACCGCCATTGACGCGGAAACCATGCAGAACTACGAAGCTGTCATCTGGTATTCTGGCGACGGCGGGCCTGCCTTCAGGGAAAGAGATCGCAACGAGATAGAGGCCTACCTCGCCAGTGGCGGCCACATCCTCTTTTCGGGGCAAGGTCTCGCCAGCAACATTGTTATGCAGGGTGGCTCATCCTGGATGATCAACGTGCTGCGCACCTTCTACCTGACCAGCGCCGATGGCGGTCCTCTGGTGGCTGGAGAGCCCGGTGACATCATCTCAGATGGCTTCTCGCTGGACTTGCAGGGAGGCGATGGCGCGGGGAATTATTC
>JADGDU010000052.1 GCA_016744705.1 Candidatus Krumholzibacteriia bacterium | reverse complement strand
GGACGGTAACCACCCTCGGCCTTAAGAGCAGAAAGATGCGGCAGATCTCCGGCATCCATCATCTTCTTGCAAATGATGGGATCAAAACCATCGAGGCCCAGAACCACAACCCGCCCCACGGCCCCGGGGCGCCTCTTGCCACGGCCCCGCATAGAGCGCAAAAGCACACGCACCGGCCAGGCCAGAACAGCCACCACCGCCAATAGAATCCCCGCAAAAGCAAAGAGGAAACTACCACCGAGAGCAAACCCTGCACCCGGGCCGATGTAAGCCAGTGGAATGGAAAGAAAAGATAACAACGTCATTGATGGCCACATGTCTCTGGCAAACCCGATGGTTTGGGTATGATAAAATGGGTGTTCCCAGCTTTTTACCGGCTTGGTTCAGATGCCTTAATGATAGATGAATTTGGCAATTGAAGCCAATTTTCAAAATCCGCCCATGTTTGAAACGCGCCATGGGGATGCCGACACCCCGAAATATAGATATGATATACTGTTATTCGCGCGCCCTACCCCCTTCCAGGAGCCCCATATGATCTCCCTGTTTGCCCTCTGGTTGCCCATCCTTTTGTCGGCCGTAGCCGTTTTCATCGCCAGCTCCCTCATCCACATGGTCTTCAAGTATCACAACAAAGACTTCATCGCTTTGCCCGATGAAAAAGGCGTGATGGATGCTCTGCGCCCATTCAACATCCCCCCCGGCAATTATCATTATCCCCGAGCCGAAACCATGAAAGAATATGGTTCGCCGGAATTTGTTAAAAAATGCGAAGCCGGACCTCTTGGGTTTTTGACGGTGCTGCCCTCAGGCCAAATCAACATGGGGCCGCAACTGCTGCAGTGGTTTGTTTACAGCATCGTGGTGAGTATCTTTGCCGCCTACATTGCTCGGTTGACCCTGGGGCCAGGAACCGAATACATTGTGGTATCACGAGTCACAGGAGCCGTGGCTTTTTGTGGTTATGGGCTTGGATTATTCCAGAACAGCATTTGGCACAAACGCAGTTGGTCATCCACTTTGAAATTTATTTTTGACGGGTTGGTATACGGCCTGCTCACCGGTGGATTTTTTGGCTGGCTGTGGCCCTCCATTTAAGAACACTTGGGGAATCATGATCTTTCCCCGGAAGGTTACAATGCAAAACAACACCGTCGTCATCATCAACAGCAACGGCATGGGCCAGGCTGACACAACTTTGTCCCACAAATTGGCCAAAGCCTTCTTGAACATGTTGGATCTGGGTGAAAAACTTCCTTCTGCCATCTGCTTCTACGCCGAAGGTGTGAAGCTGACTGTCAGCACCTCACCCGTCCTGGAAGAATTGCAATCCCTGGCCGACAAAGGAGTGGCTCTGATCGTCTGCACAACCTGCCTAAACCACTACCAACTTTTAGACGACTTGCAGGTGGGCTCCGCAGGCGGTATGAAAGAGATTGTGGACGCACAGTGGGATGCATCCAAGGTCATCACTCTGTGAGCCGACTTGTCACCGCTCCCATACCTGGCCTCGTACGTGAACTGGCCATCCCCGCGTCCACCGGGTTCTTTTTCAACACCATGTACAACGTGGTGGACACTTGGTATGGCGGACGGTATTCCACTGAAGCCCTGGCCGCGTTGTCCCTCACTTTCCCGGTATTCTTTCTCCTCATTTCCACCGGCAGTGGATTTTCCACCGGAGCCACCGCCCTCATCGGCAATTCTCTAGGCCGGGGCGATCGACGAGAAGCAGCCCTGACCGCGTCCCAGGGAATACTGCTGAGCGTCATTGTGGCTTTGTTGATGATGCTGCTCGGCTATTATACTGCTCCTGCCATGTACCAACTTCTGGGAGCCACTGACCAATATTTGCAACTCTGCCTCGACTATCTGAACATCATCCTATTGGGCTGTGGGTTCACCTTCACCTTCTATATGTTCAACGGCATCCTGAATTCACTCGGTGATACCAAAGCTTTCCGCAACTATCTGCTGGGCGCCACCATCGCCAATATCATCCTCGATCCTATCTTTATGTACGGATGGATAGGATTGCCTGCCATGGGCGTCAAGGGCATTGCTCTGGCCACAGTCTTGGCCCAGGCCGGGGGCATGGTTTTTCTGGGCAGACGAACATGGCACACGGGACTGTTGCACCGCAGTGAAGGAGCTCGGTGGACTCCCGACGCTCGAGTGATGAGAGCCATCACGGCCCAGGGTATTCCCGCCAGTTTGAATATGGTGAGCATGGCCCTCGGGGTCTTCGTCATCACATACTTCCTGGCCGAGTTTGGACAGGACGTGGTGGCCGCTTATGGGGCCGCCACCCGCATCGAACAAATTGTCTTGATGCCAGCTCTGGGCTTGAATGTCGCGGCCCTGAGTTTGGCAGCACAGAATGGCGGGGCGGGACGTCTTGATCGCGTAAGAGAATTGGCGAAAATCTGTCTGCGATATGGCGGCATTGTGATGGCTTTTGGAACGGTCCTGCTCTACTTTGGCGCAGAATTTTTGATGGGACTTTTCACTCCCGACCCCCAAGTGATCGAAACCGGTGCTCACTATTTGCGCATCGCTGCATTTCTGGAATTTTCCTACGTGATTCTCTTCGTCAATACTTCCATTCTGCAGGGGCTGAAAAAACCCGAATTTGCCCTGTGGATTGGGGTCTACCGCCAGTTGGTTATGCCCATCGGTTTGTTCTGGTTGTCCATGCACGTTTTTGACTGGGGACTGGACGGCATATGGTGGTCGATTTTTGGTATCAATTGGTCGGCTTCCCTCATTGCGGCCTATTACGCTCTGCGTAAAGTGGCCTCTCTTGAAAAAGAGGGAGCCTGATGAAAACAACCGGTCGCCATCTTCCAGTGTGGTCTGTGGGGATTTTGATCAGCGTTGTCTCCCTGGTCCTTGTTTGGGGCCAGTGGGAAGTTTCGAAACTCTGGCCGCCCTTGGCCGCAGTGATGGTTATTCTTTTCACCCGAAATGCTTTAGCTGGCTTGCTTACCGGTGGCTTTGTGGGTGCCTTTCTTTTAATGGGCGGCAACCCGCTGGCTGCAACCGGCAGCGTTGTGAACGATCATTTGTGGCCCAGCCTGCAGAGTTCCTGGAAAATTGGAGCCATTCTTTTCACCCTCATCCTCGGTGGTTTTGCGGCCATTCTGGAAGCGGGCGGTGGCTTCAATAGGATGATGCACAAAGCCGTGGGTTCTGGCCAGGAAACGAACAGGCGCCTGGAATCTGCCGCCGCAGGATTGGGCCTGCTCTGCTTTTTTGATGGGCTGGCCAACAGCATGGTCGTAGGCCGAGTGAGCCGCGATCTCGCCGACCAACACGGAGTGGCCAGGGTCAAGCTCGCCTACATTGTAGACTCCACTTCTTCGGCTGTGGCCTGCCTCGCGTTCATCTCCACCTGGATCGCATTCCAACTTTCCATGATTGGCGATGCCTTTGCCCTAGCTGGCCGCACGGTCAATCCCTATGCTATTTTTCTGCAATCCTTGCCTTATAATTTCTATTGCTGGTTCACGTTGGTGATGCTCTTTGTGGCCATTTGGTACCGGTTTCATCCTGGGCCCATGGCTGGGCTTGTGGCTGAGGCGGAAAACCACCCCCCGGGGGATACTTCTGAAAACGAGGAAACAAGCAACGGACCCGTGGTCAGCTCGCTCCTGCCGTTGGGTGCCTTGATGGCAGCTTTCTTTGTGGGTTTTGTGGCACTGGGCAGCCCTCGCCCCATCTGGCCCTTGGGCAAAGAGAAGATTGTGGCTGCCTTTGGTTCCGATGCTGGGCCCACTGTGTTAGTGACTGCCAGTGTGCTGGCCGCTTTCATCGCGCTGATAATGTTTCCCTCTCAAAATGGAGCCAAATGGAAGCCGGCCCTGAAGGCTTTTCTGCGTGGTGTGCGCACCATGATGGCCCCCATTTTCATTCTGCTGGCAGCCTGGATTTTAGGCAGTGTGATCAGCGCATTGGGAACGGCCGCTATGATCAGCAACCTGGTTACTGGAAGTGATAGCCTGCCCTTATTACCGGTGCTGGTATTTCTGACTGGGGCCCTGATTTCATTTTCCACTGGGACCAGTTGGGGCACTATGGGCATACTCTTTCCCTTGGCGGTGCCTGCGGCTGCGGCTCTTGGGGGTAGTGATGGTTTCCTGACGATTATTGTGGCGGCGGTATTTAGCGGAGCCGTTTTTGGCGACCATTGCTCACCGTTCAGCGATACGACGATTGTTTCGTCCATCTCTTGTGGGGTGACGCCACATGATCATGTGCGGACGCAAATACCTTATGCCTTGATTACGGCGGTGGTGGCTATTGGCTTTGGCTTTTTGCCGGCGGGGTTCGGGGTTTCGGGGTGGATTTCACTGGTTTTGGGGGCTGGGTCTCTCGTTCTTTTGGGGCTTTTTTTTAAAAATAGACGGCTTGACTAAAACCACAGTCCCAGGTAATTCAACAAATGCACCGTCATTTTACACGTATTTTAACGGATTAAGGAATTTTAGTTTTGCCTTTCGCCGAATTCATTGAAGGACTTTGGCTGGGAAAATGGTTTTAGCAATCACTCTTTCCCGATACTTTCCACGGCAATAATTCGCCAGCCCCCAAAGGCACAACTTCGTCTTCTGCAAACCCATACTCCATAGGCACCAGCCATTCTGATCTCTCCAAGTGCACCGCGCCACTGTTGCGCGGCAAACCATAAAAATCGGCTCCATGGAACGAGGCAAACCCCTCCAATTTATCCAAGGCACCCGCATGTTCAAATGCCGCAGCATAATATTCCACCGCAGCATGTGCAGTATAAATCCCAGCGCATCCGCACCCATTTTCTTTCCCCGATTTGGGGTGGGGCGCGCTATCTGTTCCGAGGAAAAACTTAGGACTTCCACTGGTAGCCGCCCGCACCAAACTCTCCCGATGCCTCTCCCTCTTCAACACCGGCAAACAAAACATATGCGGATTAAGCCCCCCACTAAAAATCGCATTACGATTATAAAGCAGGTGATGGGCTGTAATAGTGGCCGCAACATTCTCCGCGGCACTCTCCACAAACGCCACCCCCTCAGCCGTCGTCAAGTGCTCCAAAACCACCTTCAACCCAGGATGTCGTTCCAACAAAGGCCGCAAATGCCGCTCAATAAAAACAGCCTCCCGATCAAAAATATCCACATCCGCATCCGTCACTTCCCCATGCACCAGCAACGGCAATCCGGAGTCGCTCATCGCCTCCAAAACAGGATCAATTTTTTCCAAATCCGTCACGCCGAAATCAGAATTGGTGGTCGCCCCCGCCGGATAAAGTTTGCAGGCAAAAATTCGTCCACTGGCTTTAGCCCGAACCATCTCTTCAGCAGAAGTATTGTCAGTCAAATACAGCGTCATCAAAGGATCAAACACTGCCCCATCCGGTAAGGCGGCTATTATCCTTTCCCGGTATTCCAATGCCATAGCCGTAGTAGTCACCGGTGGCTTGAGATTGGGCATAATAATGGCCCGCCCAAACTGGGCCGCCGTGTGGGCTACGGTGCAGGCCAAAGCAGCATCATCCCTCAAGTGCAAGTGCATATCGTCAGGCATGGTGATCGTCAATTTCATGATTTATGTCCCGTCTTCTGCAGCTGGAATTCCATCACCAGTCCGCCTTCAGGATTTCGGTTGACCAAAAGTTTTCCTCCGTGGGCTTCAACAATGGTCCGGCAGATGGGCAGGCCCATGCCCAGCCCCTCCGCTTTCGTTGTAAAAAACGGATCAAACATTTCGGAAATGATTTCATCCGATACCTCTGGGCCTTCATCGCGTACACGCACTGTGACGTTGCCGTTTGAGGCCAATGCTGTCTGGATAAGGATTTCGCCCGACCTACCATTCATGGCCACAAGGGCATTCTGGACCAGATTCAACAAGACCTGTTGCAGCTGGATGCGGTCGCATTGCACCACAGGAAGATTGGGCTCCAAATCAAAGCGGATATTCGGTCCCTCTATGTGAGTTCTTTGATCCACAAAGGAGATACTGGAACTCACCACTTCGTTGATGTTGTGAGATTCCCGGCGTTCCTCGCCTTTGCGCATCATCTCCCGCAGGCGGCTTATAATTTCCCGAGCCCGTTCCGCATCCTCGCTGATATCCACCAACGTTTCTTCGACCTCTTCCACAGCCGAACGGCGCAAGAGATTTCGGCCCGCTCGGGCATTGGTTTTGATGGCCGTCAGCGGCTGGTGCAACTCATGGGCAAAAGCAGCCGTCAGCTCACCCATGGTAGCCACTCGAGCCACATGAGCCAACTGCTCACGGGCGCCTTTTTCCAACTCGGAATGGGCCTGGGCCAGAGATTCGTTCTTGATCCGGATTTCCCCGTGAGCTCGTTTCTGGAAGCGATAGCGGTTCCATAACAAGACCATCATCAGAAGCAGAACCACTCCACCAGCGAGAAATATTCGTCGCCGAAAGGCCTCGTAACCTGCCTGTTGATGAAGACTTGCAATCTCTTTGTCTTTGAGATCCGTCTCGTACCTGGCCTCGGCTGCAGCCATTTGCCGCGTGCGTTCTTCGTTGAATAAGCCGTCATGAGCATCTTTAAATTGCCTGTAAAAGTTCAGGGCCTGATCAAACTGCCCCACCAACTCCCAGGCTTCGGAAAGGGCCAGTAGATCATCCCTGATCAACTCTTGGACTTCCAGTTCACGAGCTATGGAAAGAGCAGACTCCAATAGAGGGATTCCGCCCTCAACATCTCCATCATTAACCATGGTTGAACCCAGCAGTTGCAGGGTGACAGATTCGCCCTGGCGGTCATGAATTTGGCGGCGAATAGCCAGAGCCTCATTGAACAGGTCGCGCGCCTCATCAAGTCGCCCTTGCCTGGCGAAAATCATCCCCATGTTGTTGAGAGAAAGTGATTCCCCTTGCGGGTCTTTAGCTTTTCGTTCCAACACCAGGGCCTTCTGTAAAAAAACCAACGCCTCAGCATCCTCCCCAGTATTAAACTTGAGCAGGCCGATGTTGTTCATGGTGCCGGTTTCGTAGAGCAACTCCCCCAAATCATGATAAATGTCCAAAGCCAAGTGATAGTGTTCCATGGCCGATTCTAACCGACCTGCGGTATTGTGAACCCCGGCGATGTTATTATAACAGTGGGCCACGCCCCTCTGATCGTTGGCCTCCAACCGCAAATCCAAAGTCTTTAAATAATACTCCAAGGCCAGATCGTGCTCTCCCCACACATAATACAAAACACCGATATTATTGAGGGAATCAGCAATGAATCCCTTTTCGCCAATTTCCTCAGCTACATTCAATGCATCCTGATAATAACGTAAAGAACTTCGATATTCACCCAGCAGATAATGCGCTCTTCCAATGCTCAACAGGGCCCGGCTCCTGGCCAGGGAATTGTTTTGCTCATTGGCTAATTTCAACCACCGACCGGCAATTTCAATGGCCAGTTTTGGGCTATTGAATACGGTCCTTTGTACTTCATCCTGCAGAAAAACCAAACGTTCTTCAGCCGGTAACCGGGCCAATGTAGCCTCCACTGACATGAGATCAGCGTCCACTTCAGCCCCGGCAGACCCAGCCAATAACAACAGCAGAACCAAAAAAAGAAACCGTGGCATGACTTCACCTTGCATCAATTATTGCCTTCGTGTATGGGACTTTGGTCCAATTGAGATGATGCCTTGAAAGCACTACAATATGCGCACTTCGTGACCTTTGCATAATTCTGCGAATTTTTCAACCACCCCAACCCGGAGCCATTAGACCCTTGAAAGGCCACAGACAAAATGCTCCATCCAACAGTGTGGAGCCGCTGCGTTCAGCGGTGAATGAACACATCGCCTATTTGAGCGAAGTGCTTTCCAGACTGCGTTTGTCGACTCGCCAAATGGCCCACCAAATGACCTTACTGTCCACCGAAGATGCTGAATTAGAGCTCTGTTTAAACCGTATTCAATTGGAAATCGACCGGATTTATGATACCATGATTTGTGTTCGATGGGCTGCTCTTGGCCAGCAACCCAACACCCCTTTAAATACACCACTCTACGATGAAGCTTTCGCAGAGGATGAACCAATCGTGACTGAGTTGAGTCCAACAGTGTATGTAGTCGACGACAACCCTTCAGTGCTGAAGGCTCTTTCCCGGCTGTTTCGATCCATGGACTATAACACAGAGTCTTTTTCTTCAGCCAAACAATTCCTCCAAAATGACTTTAAGGCCGTTCCGGCCTGTGTGGTTTTGGATGTGCGCATGCCCCGCATGAGCGGCCTCGACCTGCAAAAGGAGTTGGTCCTGCTCGGGACTGACCTTCCCATAATCTTCATCACCGGCCATGGTGATATTGACATGGCCGTTCAGGCCATGAAAGATGGAGCTGTAGATTTTCTCCCCAAGCCATTTGACGACCAGGACCTGCTGGATTCCGTTGAACGGGCTATCAAGCACCACCTTGAAGTTCGTACCATCAGTGCCAAACGGATAGAGAGTGAAGACCGTGTAGAACGCCTCACTCCCCGCGAGCGCGAAGTCTTTGAGCGTGTGGTCAAAGGCATGCTCAACAAGCAGATCGCCTTCGATTTAGGCACTGCCGAAAAGACCATCAAGGTTCACCGGGCCCGGGTAATGCAGAAGATGGAAGCCGAGTCTCTGGCCGACCTTGTCCGTATGGCTGGTCGCCTCGGCATTGAAGGCCCAAGCCAGGACAACCCACAGTAACCCATTCTCCTTCAAGCAGTTAGTGCGTATTGGACTAAAGTCCAATAGTCACGCATTCCCAAAACCGTCATACTATGTCTCAGTTAGCCCAATATTTATCAGCAA
>JADGDU010000051.1 GCA_016744705.1 Candidatus Krumholzibacteriia bacterium | reverse complement strand
CCATCCAACTGCAATTGCCAATATGGGGACTCGGACAATCCATAAGGTGGAGACAATGTACCAGCCACTTTTATATAATATCCTGTGGAAGGTATGATGGGATCGTCGGTCCGGTCCCATTTCCAATCACTCCAGATCTCCAGCATTTGGCCTTGGGCATCGGGGGCCTCATCTGGATCCGGCGTGAAGGTTTGCACTTCCACTTTGGAGACGGAGATTCCCACTTTCCATATGTCCCGAGTATTGGGACGAAAGGCCTGGATCAACTCCACTCTTGCTTCCTGAGAATGGTAAGCATCTTCCCGCTCGTTTTCGGCGATGAAGCCAAAACTGGTGCGGGATCTGGGCGTAAGCCAACCGAGCCAAAAAACACTTGCTCCCAAACTCTGCTCATGGACCCCAAAGATTCCACTAACATTGAGGCCAACCCCATGTTTGAAAAGATTGTTGTGGCTCCAACCCGCCCGCACCATCCAGGGATTGTCTGACCAGGTGCCGATGCCTGCGCGCCAAGTGCGCATTCGGGCGTTTTCCAATTTGGTTTTCAACAACAAGGAGCCCGGTTTCAGATTCTCTGTCGACAACTCTACCTGGCCAAACAGCTGCGTGCTGCGCAGGTCGAGAGCCGATTGCCGCATTTTTTCACTGGAAAATTCTCTGCCCGGCTGCCAATCCATGACTCTCTGAGCCACACGCCGGAGATCATCGCTGCAACCTTCAATCATCACCGAATCAATGACGCTGTAGGTTCCCGGGTCCACATCAAAATCCAAATCGACATACTCACCGGAAAAATTAGTGAGATTGGCGGACACTTTGGCCGATTCGAAACCCGAATCCAAGAGGCGCTCCCGAAGAAATTGCTCCACTTTTTCAATGTCTGCATCACGAAAAATCTGACCGGAAAAAATGATACCCTGCTGGCTGGTATCAGGAAAAGCAACCCGGGATGGCCACCCATGGAGGGACAAATTTCCCAACAAAATGGCTGGGCCGGGGTCTATTGTGATCAGAAGAGCCAGTTGGCGGCTGTCGTTTTGAAATTCTGCAGTGGGGTAAGTTTTACACCCAGGATAGCCCCTGCGCGCCATGTGCAGTCTAATTCGGGCCAGATCTTCAGCTAACAGTTTCTTCTGGAAAGGCGGACGCTTGATTCCCAGAAGCTTGCGCTGGCCATTAAGGGCCAACTGATTTTTGAAAACGTGTGGAATATCTTCAGGCAGGCCGGCCAATTGGAAGGAGGTAATTTCCCAACCATTGTACCGATCCCAGTTTTCAGCACCGTAAGCTGGGGAATTCGGGCCAGTGCAAAGCACCACAAGGGCCAGAACCACAAGAGCGGGCCTTATACCATTTTGAAAAAGTGATATGCGTAAAAACCTGAATATCATTTGCCCAACAGTAACTCCCCCATGATGAGGTGTAAATAGCCGCAAGGTAGGCATGGCATTTTTTCTCAGCTGGCGTATGCTGGTACCACTAAAGAAAGGACCATTATGCTTTATCTAGATTACAACGCCACCACCCCCGTGGACTCCCGGGTGGCCGATACCATGCAGCCCTTTTTGAGGGAATATTTCGGCAACCCTTCCAGCAACCATGCCCTGGGTTGGGCCAGCCGAAAGGCCATTGATTCGGCTCGCCTGCAGGTGGCGACCATGCTGGGCGCCAAACCTGAGGAAATCATATTCACCAGCAGTGGAACCGAGGCCAACAACCACGCCATCATCGGAGCCGCTTTATCCCGCCGGTCACAAGGCAACCACATCATCACCTGTACAGTGGAACACCCGGCCGTCACCGAAGTGTGCAAACACCTGGAGACCAGAGGATTCACCTACACGGAAGTGCCCGTCGATGCCCAGGGACGTGTTCAGGTTCAGGATGTGGAAGCGGCCATGACTCCTGAGACTATATTGGTGACTATCATGCTGGCCAACAATGAAGTGGGCACTTTGCAGCCCATTGCTGAAATTGCTCGTTTGGCTAGAGAGAACAATGCCCTCATGCATACGGATTGTGCCCAGGCCGTGGGCAAAGTCCCAGTCAATGTTCAGGATTTGGACGTGGACCTGCTTTCGCTGGCAAGCCACAAGATATATGGCCCCAAAGGCATAGGAGTTTTATTCATCCGCCAGGGTGTGGAAATTCCGAATTTGATGCATGGGGCTGGCCATGAAAGTGGTCGCCGGCCGGGGACTGAAAATATCCTGGAGATTGCCGGCCTCGGTGAAGCCTGCCGACTGGTGGCAGAAGATGTGTTGGAAGAGGGCGAACGCCTGTCTGCTTTGCGCAACCAGTTGCAACAATCTCTGCTCGCTATTTATCCCGAGGCCATAATCAATGGGCACCCACAGTGGCGACTGCCCAATACCCTGAGCATTAGTTTCCCCCATTTGAGATCCGATGAGATCATGGCCGCCATGCCGGATGTGGCCGTATCAGCCGGTGCTGCCTGCCATGGTGGTGGTCCCGTAGCCAGCCATGTTTTGACAGCTATGGGCGTACCCGTGGCCGTGGCCCTGGGTACTTTGCGCATCTCTTTGGGGCGCATGACCACTGCAGAAGAAGTGGCTCAGGGAGCAGAGAGAATAGGTAAGGCGGCTCTGTTAGTGCGCGACAGGCAACGACTCTAGTCCGTCTTTTCATCCTGTTTGGGAACCGATGGCATTAACTTCTGCAGCTGTTTCTGCAAAGTGGGGCAAGGATTTTCTTCCGAGAGAATTTCCGCCAGCGTCGTATTGGAGAAAGCCTGCTCCACCATGGCCATGGCCTGGTCCAACCGGCGGTGCAAAGGGCACAAAGAAGTGTGGTGTTGCTCCAGATCCAGAGGGCAGCTTTCAATCCTCTGCAGGGGATTGACCGAGTTGAGGATCTGCAAAAGAGTGATCTCTTCGGCTGGGCGCACCAGAACAAATCCGCCCTTTAATCCCCGAGTGGAATAAACCAGCCCACCACGCACCAGGGCCTGAAGCACCTTGGAAAGATAACTTTGCGGAACCAACATGGTTTCCGCAATTTGCCGTGTGGTCATAGGCGACCCGTCTCCGGCAGCAAGAGCCAAAACGGCCCTCATGGCATATTCTACAGTCTGAGAAAACAAAAAGGACCCCTCACTGAACTCCCCAAATATACAATTATGGACAACAAGGTCGAAATTACTCTGAAATACCGTAATTGTCAATCTGCACACCAAAAAAAAGCCGCCCCACAGAGTGCTGGGGCGGCCCGGGCGAGGGGGGGTATCCTCGCTCGAAATCGAATTAACAATGACCTTCTCCGTTTGGGCTTTCATCCCAGTGGCAGTTTGGATTTGCGGTTCCGTTCTGTCAGATTTCCGGGTCAGTCATCATTCACTATCATTAAGCATCAGATGCAGGGATAATGCCAATTGAGCGCAAAAACGACAAGCAAGCTTAAGTGTCTGACTTAAAGAGAGTTAAACAGCTCACAGTGGGTGTCTAGCCTGAGAGGAGAAACAGAGGAGAAGGAAAACTGTCCCTAATGGGACACTATCGCCCTCAAGAGGACACACTGCCGGGACATAAGTCGGAATCCCTGAGATTTATGTCCTTCAGCGTGCCACCATGCGAGAGCGTTCAATCTGATCTTCCACTGCGGCCAACAGGATATCCGAATCAAAAGGCTTGGTGATGAATTTGCGCACTCCACCCTCCCTGGCTTTCCGGAAATCTTCATCGGCGGTACAAGCAGTCAGGTATATCACTGGGATGTGACTGGTTTCACTGATATTGCCCAATCGTTCCACCACTTCATGTCCGTTGCTTCCAGGCATGTCAATGTCCATCAAGATTAGATCAGGTTGTTCATCGATAGCCTTGCGAGTCGCATTCAAACCATCGGTCGCCATGCTCACTTCATAGCCAACGGAGCCCAGTCGTATGCTCAAACTGCGTACGATATCCGGCTCATCATCCACTACGAGGATTTTTCCCTTTGACACGGTTAGCTCCTTACATTTTCGAGTGAAAGTCCCAAGGGGTGAAATTCAAGGCTTGATACATCAGGAATATAATCGGCCCCCACCTGAGGGTCCGTTGAGGGAATGGCATAGGTGAGGTGAGAGTTGTCGGTATTGCGCTTGCCCAATCGATCCTCCAGACGAGCCAAAAAGGAGGCCGTGCCTTTGCGCCCCGTGCGTAACAAAACAGTGTGCCATGGTTGGCCATCCACTTCCATACAGGTGGAGCGGTCTTCTCCCTGGCGGAACAACCGATCCACTTCTTTCTCCAAGCCGATGGGCAAACTGTCATGCCCTTGGCCTGGCTTTAGGAAGAGTAAAGTCCAGTCCCGGGTGCTGCTGCCCTCGCCAGTGGTTCCATCGGCCACAAAAGTTTTCAAATGCTCGTCCAAATGGTATTCGGGCAGATAAAAACGGAACGTGCTGCCCTCTCCTAATTCACTGTCCAGGGTTAACCTGACCTCGTGCAATTCCAGAATTTTATTAGTGATGGCCAGCCCCAAGCCGGTGCCTTTGGGACCCGGGCCATTCTGACGATTCAATTGAGTAAACTTTTGAAACACCCTCACTTGATCTTCAGGACTGATTCCAGGGCCATCATCAGTCACCTCCACCTTCACTTTTCTTCCTTCGGCGTAGGCTTTGATCACGATTTCTCCCCCCGCGGGAGTGAACTTATGGGCATTACCCACCAAGTTAAAAAAGACCTGGGCCAACATTCCTGCATCACCCAAAACTGGCGGCAAACCAGGGTCCAGATCCACTTTCAGCTTTTGTCCCAGGGCCTGGCATTTTTCGGCAAAATCTTCCTGGATGTGTTGCGTGACCAGAGCCAAGTCCACCTTTTCCCGCTTCACATGACTATACCCTGATTCAATGCTGTCCAGATCCAACAGATCATTCACCAGATCTGCCAACCGGTTGCAATTGCGCAGAGCGGACCCCAGGCATGATTTCTGTTCATCGTTGAGAGGGCCCACCACTTCTTCCAAAACCAAACTGGTGAATTCTTTAATTACCGTCAGAGGTGTGCGCAATTCATGGGAAGCAGCAGACAGGAAATCGGATTTCCGATCACTGATTTCCTGAAGCCTATTATTAGCCTGGTTCAATTCAGCCACCAATCTTTGGCGCACCAAATGGTTGCGTTTGATCTCCAAAAATACATTCACTTTAGAACGGATGATAAATGGATCGACCGGCTTGAAAATATAGTCTACCGCACCGGCATCATATCCCGAAAAAATATGCCTTCGCTCTTTGTTGATGGCTGTGACAAATATGACAGGAATTTCTCGAGTGCGGGTATTGCGCCGCATGAGTTCTGCCACTTCAAAACCATCCATTTCCGGCATTTGCACATCCAATAGAACCAGGGCCAGGTCATGATCAAGCATCATCCCCAAAGCTTCATTTCCAGATTGTGCCGTCAGAATATCCAGATCCGGACGGTCGAGCAATTGCTTCAATGATTTCAGGTTTTCGGGCCTGTCATCCACCAACATAATTTTAAGATTCTCAAGTGAACTCAATCCAAATCCTCCTCACCCCGCCAGGGGCCTTATCTACTTCAACTCAGTAGTTTCCCTTGTCAGAGCCTGACCAATGAGTCCCAGAAATTGTTCTTTTTCAAGGGGGCGACGCCCCACCAGATCGGCCCCATCACAGAGCGCGCCATCTTCTGCCGAAAGCAGAGTCAGGACCGGGTAAGCGGGGTTCCCACAATCCTGCTTCCAAGTCGAAACGCTGTTGGGCCCCGGTCGATCGGCCATACTGTTACTGACAATTGCAAAATCAAAACCATGATCTGCTTTGCCTTCGGTCACTCCCTGATTCCAGGAAGGAGCCAAAGTCATTTCGGCTCCCAGTTCATCCAGCACCTCACTCAACCGGAACACAGTCCGCATGTCATCTTCACAAATCAGGACCCGACGAGAATCCCAGGAAAATCCAGGATCAAATTTTTCTTTTGGTTCTTCCTGGACCAAACTGCTGGACACCACAGCATCCTTTTTCTCAAACTCCAGACTCAACCCCAATTCTCCGGAGGCTTTCTTTTCTGTCACAATACTTTCTTCCAAGGCTTCATCCTGAATTTTTTGGGAAGGTTGGACTGCCAGGAACAAGCTGAAAGTGGAACCCTCGCCTGGCAGACTCTCCACCTGTATTTGCCCACCCAGCATTTCGCTCAGTTTCTTGGAAATGGAAAGTCCCAGGCCCGACCCCCCGTATCGGCGACCGATGCTGCCATCACCCTGATTGAAAGCTTCAAAAATTTTCTCTCGGGTTTCCGCCTGCATACCCACCCCAGTATCCGCAATGGAGAAGACAATCCAGGATGAATCTTCCGCCGCATCCAGGTCTGGCAATTGCTCAGCAGTGGAAAGTTCCACCCGAAATGTCACTGATCCGTTCTCAGTAAACTTGAAGGCATTATTCAAAATGTTCTTCAAAATCTGAGTCATGCGCAGAGGATCCGAAGTCATGGTTTCCGGTAGTTTTGGGTCTAGAATGCTATGAAATTTCAGACCTTGTTTTTGGGCCAAAGGCTCAAACAAATCTTCCATGTCATTCAAAAGGGGCCTCAAGTCAAATTCGGTGAATTGAATATCCAACTTGCCGGCTTCAACCCTGGACAGATCCAAAATATCATTGATCAGCAAGAGGAGGTCAGACCCGGCGCGGTTGATAGTCATGGCCGTATCCACTTCATCACCAGTGAGGTTCCCTCCCCGGTTCTCGGCCAGGACTTGCGACATGATCAGCATGGAATTCAAGGGAGTTCGGAGTTCGTGAGACATGTTAGCCAAAAACTCACTCTTGTATTGGTCGGCTAACTCAAATCGGCGGTTCGATTCCCGGAGTTCTTTTTGGTGTTTCGAGAGAGTCGCCGACTGGCTCCAGGTTTCTTTCAACAGCCGGTGCACTCGCTCCCTGGACCTAGCCGAATTGATGGCCACGGCAATGGTTTCACTGACCAGATTGAGGAATTCAAGCTTATCGGAATCTACATCTTCCATGGTTCCCAACTCCAGAACCCCCAGCACCCGGTTGCCAAAATGAATGGGCGCCACCACCAGGTTATTGACATAGGAGCGGACCAAGCCGGTTTCAACCTTGAGATGTTCATCCCTGAATCCCCGTAAAACCTGGATTTTTTTCTGGGCCACCACTTGCCCCACTAAGCCCTGTCCCTGAATCACGTCATCCATTTCCCGTGTGCTATCATTCAAACCAAAATTTGCCACCATCCGGTATTTATCACGAGATTCCACCAGATAGAAAACCCCCAATTGGGACCCGAAGTATTCCCCCAGATATTCCAAAACAGCATTTGAAAGATCTTCCAGAGAGTTCTCCCCCCTGAGTTTTTCGGTCAACTCAAAATGCCGACGTTTCTGGGCATATTGTCGCTCATTTAGCTCTCGGGCATCATTCAGTTTTCCGATCATACTTTGGAACATTTCCGTCAATTGGCCAATTTCTCTAGGCCCTTTGACCGGGAGATTCCAAACTTCATGACCATCGGCCACCCGCCGCATGACTCCGCCCAGTTGGTTGATAGGATCCACCATGCGGTTGGCCACCAAAATTCCCGCCAACACCACCAGTAAAGCAACCAACACCAGCACAGCCAAAAGGGAGTACCCTTGGCTCTTCAATCCTGCTAGAACCTCCAATCGTGGTAATTCCGAAACCAGACTGTAGGTCGATCCGAGCACATAGATGTCTTGGGTTACACCCAAAACCGTTTTCCCGTCTATGCCTGTATATTCTTTGACTTCATGAATCCCGGGTATGGCCGGTGTAAAATCAATCTTGAAATGATCAATATTGGGGGAAGATGCCACCATTAGCTGGCCACTCTCATCCACCACATAGGACAACATCTCCACTCCTGTGAAATTTTGTCCTTTCCAGCCCCCTGAAAACAAATCCGATCCCAATTCCATAATGAGCAAGCCCAATACAGAGCCATCATGTCCCCGTACAGGCTCCACTTGGCAGCCGAAAGAATGATTACCCGAGAAAGTGTGGCGGTTGATTTGAGAATAGGCAGTTGAACCTGAGTTCAATGCCAAACGGATTTTCGATTTTAAGCCTGGGTCCCTGGACTCGTCCTGGAGAAGATCGAGCCCTCTGTTTTCCCCGGAATCGGTGGAAAAGAGTACCTTGCCTAGGCCATCAGTCAGGAGAATATCCTCAGCCCCGGATTTCATCTGGAACAATTTCAAATGCCGCCCACCTTCCCAGGAAGGCGCTCCTTGGGATGGCTCAGAATTCAAGGCCAGTATCATGGCCCTGGTTTGTGGGCTCCAGGCCTCTTGCTTCAAGCCGTCTTCCATGGCCTGAAAGTGGCCATTCAGATGTTGCTGTCCCTGCACAGAGACTACCATCAGATGCTTGGTGAAATCATCAAGGCGACTGTGAATGGCATTGTTGAAACCGACTAAACTCACAAATACCAAGGGAATAAGGCTGATGCCCAAAAACCAGATCATGATGGTAGTGCGCAACCCAAATCGGAAAAACTTCCCGGATTGGCCACCGTTTTTGCTTTGTTGAAAATGTTCCGACATGATCGGATTTTCATTTTCCTGTGAAGACTGCTGGTTCATGCCTGCTCCCGATGACAGTATTGGACTCCCTGGGTTTGGTGGAATCCCTACTCTTTTCATCGGCAACACACAGTGCCCACTTGAAAACATATATTGTTCCGCAGAGAATGTTCACGTCATCTTTTTCATTTCGCGACCCCAAAAGTTCGTCATCTCAAGCAGCATATTTCAATGTGTGCCCTTTGTTTCTGGGAAGAGCCCTCGTTACGGTCACACCGAAATAGTACTGACGCCATCTTCGCGGTAAATCGAGATGAGACACAAAAAGACGGCACTCAAAAATGT
>JADGDU010000050.1 GCA_016744705.1 Candidatus Krumholzibacteriia bacterium | reverse complement strand
CGACAGCTCTCGTTCACGGGGCAGGTGTAGAAACCGGCATTTTTAGCCATGGCGCCATAGATCAATCCACTGCGCTCGGCAGCAAACTTCTCGGCTGCTTCCAATCCGCCTTCGTCTTCCAGCCATTTCAAGGTTTTGCCAACCATGTAGATGGGGAATACGGGAGGTGTGTTGTACATGCTGTCTTTGGCGGCATGGATGGAGTAGTTCAGGTAAGCAGTCAGGTTGTCGCTGCTGCGTTCCAGCAAATCATCACGGATGATGACGATGCTGGTGCCTGCAGGACCGGCGTTTTTCTGGGCGCCGGCATAGATCAGGCCGAACTTGCTCACGTCGATGCGGCGGCTGACAAAGTCGCTGCTCATGTCGCAGACCAGAGGCACATCGCCGGTGTCCGGGAAGTCGCTCCACTGGATACCACCGATGGTCTCGTTGCTGGTCATGTGGAAGTAGGCTGCATCAGGATTAACCTTCAGAGATGCGGCGTCGGGCAGGTTGAGGAATTTCTCATCGCTGCCGTCATAAGCCAGGTTCACATTACCGATTTTTTTAGCATCAGCGATGGCTTTTTTGGCCCACACACCGGTGAAGGTGTAGTCGCAGGTGCCGCCGGGGGCCATCAGGTTCATGGGCACCATGCTGAACTGCATGGTGGCGCCACCACCGATGAACATGATTTTGTAGTTGGCAGGAACGTTGTACAGACGGCGGACCAAATCCATGGCCTCCATGTGCACTGCATCGTATTCCTTGCTACGGTGGCTCATCTCGATCAGAGACATTCCTTTACCCTGGAATTCGTTGAACTCGGCTCCGGCCGATTCAATAACGGACTGGGGCAAGGTGCAGGGGCCAGCGCTGAAGTTGAAAATACGGTTCATTATTTTCCTCCCTGGAAAGTTTCAATGTGTGCAACGACTTCTTCGCCAATGCGCAGCAGGTTTTCTTTGCTGGAGGCGCCCAGGTGGGGAGCCATCAAGACATTGGGAGCGCTCAGCAGAGGGTAGTCTGCTGGTGGCGGATCCGAAGGCCACACGTCAGTGGCATAGCAAGCCACTTTGCCACTCTCAAGAGCGGTGACCATGTCTTCGGGGTGCACGGTTTTGCCGCGACCGGTGTTGATGATCACGACGCCGTTTTTCATCAACTCGATGGTGTTCTTGTTGATCATGTTTTCGGTGTCGGGAGTCAGAGGCAGGTGCATGGAGATGTAGTCAGCCTCGGCTACCATTTCTTCCAGGCTGCCTTTGCAGTCGGCCAGCTCATGGCTGGGTACGAACTTGTCATAAGCGATGACTTTCATACCGAAAGCAGCAGCGCGCACGGCCACAGCCTGAGCGATGTTACCGATACCCACCAGACCCAGGGTCTTGCCGTTCAGTTCGGTGCGTTTCAGTTCTTTTTTGATCCACTGTCCATCGTGCATGCTCTGATCGGCTTTCACGATGTGGTTGGGCACGGCAATCATCATGGCAAAGGCCAGCTCGGCCACGGCGATGGCCGGAGATTTGGGCGTATTGTGCACGATGATGCCTTTTTCGGCGCAATAAACCTTGTCGATGTTATCAGTACCCACGCCACCGCGGATGATCATTTTCAGATTGGGAGCGTTGTCGATGTACTCTTTGTCGCAGGTGGTTTTACTGCGAATAAGGGCGATGTCAATTTCACTCTGGCGGCTTTTGTCGGTGGTCACTTCGCCAAACTTTGCGAGCTTGGCTTCGAGGCCGGGATCAAAGGCGTCGGAAATCAGGATCAGCATGATTTTCTCCTTCGCAAACAGTTAGTCGTTAAGGCTGCGGACCAACAGTCCACTGCGCAGTTTGGGTTCGAACCAGGTTGATTTAGGAGGCATCACGGCGTCGGCGTCGGCCACAGCCATGATTTGGGAAACGCTGGCCGGTGCGAAAGCGAAGGCCACTTTCATGTCTTCACCGCAGCGGCGTTCCAGTTCGCCAAAGCCGCGGCTGCCACCGATGAAGTCGATGCGTGAATCCTTGCGGGGATCACCGATGCCGAGCACGGGCTCGAGCAACAGTTCCTGCAGGATGGCTGCATCCAATCCCCGTACGGGGTCATCAGCGGGGAAGGTGCCGGGGCGGGCTTTGATGTTGTACCATTGGCCATCGAGGAACATTCCCCATTGGCGGTGTCCGGCAGGACCGGGGTCGGTGGTTTCGGTCACGTCAAAAAGATCGCGAACTTTAGCCATATACTCTTCGCTGGACAGACCGTTCAGGTCCTGCACCACACGGTGGTAACCCTGAAGTTGCAGTTCATCTTCAGGGAAGATGACAGCCAGGAAGTGATTGTAGGCTTCGTCGCCGGTGTGTTTGTCGTTGCGGTCGCGGTAGATATCGCGCACCCGGTGGGCAGAAGCCGTGCGGTGGTGACCATCGGCCACATACAGCGCGTCAATGCCGGCAAAGGATTTTTGCAGGGAGGCGATGTCGTCGGCTCCGTCCACAACCCAGATGGCGTGGCCGATGCCGTCGTCGGCGGTGAATTCTGTGTCAGGAGCACCAGCGGTCAAACGAGCGACGGTTTCACTGAGCTCAGCCACGGGACGGTGAGTGAACAATACCGGTCCGGCATTCACACCCAGAACTTCCATGTGGCGTGCTCTGTCGTCTTCTTTGTCGCGGCGGGTGAATTCGTGCTTCTTGATGGCGCCGGTGACGTACTCGTCCACACTGCAGCCTACGGCCATGCCGAACTGTGTGTGTTCCCCCATTTGCAGGCGGTAAATGTAGAGAGCAGGTTTGTCATCCTGGACCAACACACCGTCAGCAATTAACTGTTGCAGATTAGCTGCGCTGCAGGCGTACACTTTTTCAGCATCGCTGCGGTCGGCTTCAGGCAGATCAATTTCTGCTTTGACCACGTGCAGGAAGCTGAATGGTTCGTCGGCCGCCATGATGCGGGCTTCTTCTGAATTCAAAACGTCGTAGGGAGGGCTGGCCACCCGGGCAGCAACTTCAGCTCGGGGGCGGAAGGCTCGGAAAGGACGAATGTCTGCCATTATAATTCCTGTCGTGAGAGTGAAGGTGGTTCCTTATGAGTAAAAGAAAACAGCTAAATGAATCTATTCCAAGAAAATATTTTTGATTATTTAAAATAAATTTCACGCTCTGATGGGCGCAAATAGACAAAGAGGTTATAGTCAACTGCTGGGTTTTCTAGTTTTCCACAAAAGCCGGGCTCATTTCGGCCAAATTCCACTTTGCGTCTTCATTTTCAGGATCTCTCTGCAGAACCTTCTCCAGAATCTTAATGGCCTCGGGAATACCTTGGGTGGTATCGCCAATGCGCCACAGGGTGCAGGCCAGATTATTGGCCGCACGGCTGTTCTCAGGGTCGAAATGAAGGATTTGGCGAAAAACACGCCGGGCTTCGTCCAAGCGTCCGGCCTGGAAGAAGCCTTCACCCTGGAGAATCCATTTTTCTTTCTCCCAATCCCAAAGGGCAATCGTTTCGGTGGAGGGTAGGGGTTGGAAGTGCACAGCAGGCACAAATCCCAAAAAGCCCAAAGCGACCAGATTGAGGGAATCTTTGCCACTATCATCGGTCTTCAGGTCCCATTTCCGGCGGAAAATTTCGTGTTTGAGGCGCAGTTCCTGGGCGTAGTCCACCTTGCCGGCCACAAAACTCCGGCTGCCGAAGTGGTGTACGAAACTGTCAGCGGCCACGACCTTGGCGTATCCACCCACAAAAGCGCGCAGGCAGTAGTCTGTATCCTCATAATTTCCCTGGCCAAAAGACTCGTCGAGGCCACCCAACCGTTCGATGAGTTCGTCTCGAATGAGCACCGCAAAACCCACCAGCCACATGGTCTCCATGCATTTTCCGGCCAAAGATTGCGTGGTTTTGGCAGCAAAAGCATCAAGGCCGATGCAGCTGTCTTCGTCGTAGTCCACTTTTTCCAGTTTTTGGCCCCCGGTGATGCTGTTGGTCAGTGGCCCCACCATGCCGATGCGCTCATTTTCATTCATGTGAGCCAGCATGTTTTCAAGCCAGCCATCGGTCACCACAGTGTCGCTGTTCAGAAGGCAAATGTGGCGTCCGTTGGCGGCGGCCATCCCTAAATTGTTGCCCGCTGCGAAACCTAAATTGCGCCCATTAAGAATGACCTTGATGCGGTCATGACGGAGGGCAAGATCCTGTAGATAGTGAACGGTGTCGGGGCGTGATCCATTGTCCACAAAGATCAGCTCGTGGCGCGAGTCTGTGTGCTCCAGAAGGGAGGCAGCGCATTGCTTGGTATATTCCAGGGCGTTCCAGGTTAGGACGATGACCGAGACAGTATCGAGACCCTTGTTGGGGGAGATATTACGGGAAATTCGCCGCTCGGTGTAAGTTCGGATTTGGTTGTGAACAGTGGGCCGGGGCTCTTCATCTCTGGTTTGGGAAACCATGTCCGCTTTGGCTCGGCCCGACCATTTTTTGTTGAAAAGTTTGACGTTTTCTCCCACCCTGGACCACCGCTCGGGACCGCTCTGGCTCTCGAAATGAGTGATCACGCTCTCTGGTTGGTACACCACTTTCCAGCCTGCTTCTCCGGCCCGCAAACACAGGTCCACATCTTCATTGCCATTCCAGAATTCAGTGCTGAAACCAGCCAGCTCAAAGAAGATTTCCTGCCGCACCATCAAGGCCGCGCCGGTGACAATTTGCATGTACTGGGCTTGGTTGGCGCCGGGGGTGGATGATGGTTTTTTATACTCCAGGTGCATCCCAGCCAGGCCTTTTCTCTGGGGGTCTTCATACTGCACCAGAGAAACGCCAGCATGTTGGATTGTCGTGTCTGGAAAGAGTAGCTTGGCGCCGGTGATTCCCACGGCAGGGTCGTTGTCCAAGATGGTGACCATGGGGTCCAGCCAATGAGGGCTCACTGCCATGTCGTTGTTCAAAAATAAAATATACCGCCCGCTGGATGCTTCGGCCCCCACATTGCAACCCCGGGAAAACCCCAGATTTTTTTCATTGAGAATGGCTTTCAGGTTGCCGTCCGCAGCCTGCTTTTTCAGCCACTTGGATGTGCCATCGGTGGAGCCGTTATCCACGATAATGATCTCAAAAGACGCCTGGGCCCCGTGCTTGAGGATGGATTCAATGCAAATGCGGGTCAGTTCCAGTTTGTTAAAAACCGGGATGACAACAGAGACATCGGGGCGGGCATCGTGGTGAACCAAAGGCATGAATTCAACCTCTTCTGGCCGGAATCCGGCCAATAGAACCTGGGAAAGGGGCTATTTCAGTGTTTCAACCAGAGATTTGCAATATTCGTGCAAGAAAAGGCCGGCGGTTCAGGGATCCGCCGGCCTTCTTCTTGGGGTTCATTCAGAATGATATTGGGCTATTTGCTCAACGTCATCCGCCCCGCTTTCATGCCTTCGGTAGTTTCCAATCGGTACAAATAAATACCACTGGAAACATGGCTGCCGCGGCTGTCCGATCCATCCCAAAGAACTTCCTGGCTGCCGGCACTCAAGCTTTCATCCACCAGCATCTTCACCAGGTGTCCGCGGATGTCGTAGATGGACAAGCGCACATTCATATCCCGAGGCAAATCAAAGGCAATTTGGGTGGAGGGATTGAAGGGGTTGGGAAAGTTTCCCCGTAGTTGCACATGTGCGGGAAGACCATCTTCGCCCTCTTCTTCCACTTCTGGTTCGATAGGGGGGATGATGCTGCCGTCAAGGCTGACCAGAGCTTGATAGGGTACCATGTTGAAACCCGAGACCGTCAACTGGAGCTGGGTCACTTGGGCCAATGAAGTGGTCAGGGAAATATCTGTGCTGCCCCCTGCACCCACGAAACCAACACCGTACAAAACTCCATCCCAAGTCAGTGTGGCCACGGAGCCTTCAGGCCCGTTAACATTTCCTGACCAAGTGGCCGCTGCAGATGAAATATCATCAGGACCACTGACGGCAAATTCGCCGGGTGTGGCGGTGCGCACCATGAGGGAGCAATCTCCAAAAATCACGTTCTGATCAATGACCTGTTCGGCTACGGAAACTCCGTTGTACTCATCCAGGACTTTCATCAATCCCGAGTAGTATAGAGCGCCAAGGGTGAATGCTGATTCGCTTGTGATCAGGTCGATCACCTCGGCTTGCATGACCGTGGGGGGCACCCAGGGCGCCAGAGAGGTGGCAGAGATAACACCCACGGCTCCCTGCGGATCTTCGGGGGTTCCCGCGCGCAACCAGGCTTCAGCCATACACTCGTCCAGAGAGAAGTCGCCGTTAGAGCAGGATACATCCACAATCCATGGCCAGTGTGGACCATTTTCGAGAGCGTTGACTTGGGTCTTGCTGAAGTAGACACTGTTCCACCCGGTGCCCGAGCCGTGTCCCAAATAGTTCACCACGCTGGCGCCTTCATTCAGGGCGGTGGTGATGGTCCACGAGTTTCCGCCCTGGCCCTGGTAAATTCCATCCACTGTGTGGAAGCCGTAGTCCAGCAGGTCGGTCCGCAACAGTTCGGCCCGTTCGGTATCCGTGGGTGATCCTTCATCGCTGGCAATGCCTACGCCTCGTTGGTACCAACTGGCGTCGGTCCCGGTTGAGGGTGTTTTTTCATAAGCTATGAACTTATTCAATTGGGCTTGCAGTTCGGTGGTGTTGTTGGCAGATATGCGCGAAACATAAATATCCGGATAAAGATCAGGCCCATCGACCATAGCGTAGCGGCTGTCGGAATCTGAGCCGTCGTATTCCCCTGTGTGTGGGGGTACCAGCCCATGATCGCCCACAAGGATGACCCAGGTCAGGCCATCATCTTCTTTGTACATGTCGGCAATGGTGGTGGCGATGTTGGAGGCCGAGGGGCCAGTCTCGGCAGTGGTGCGCAAGGTGACATCAATGCCCAGCTGCTGTTTCCAGGCCACAAATTCCCCCATGGCTGGGGCCAGGGATTCATGGGCGATGATGAGCATACGCCCTCGGGATGGCAGGGCGTCGTATTTGTTGGCCGATGCAGCCGGCAGATTCGATTCAAAGACCCGTTGGTAGACGGTTTCAAAGGCCTGGTTTCCCGGCTTCATTTCAGCAGTGGTCGATTTGATGGTGCCATCGGCGTTCTCAGTGGTGATTTCCACAATAATGCGTTCTGTGGCTATCACTAAGCCTTTACCAGCATCATAACGAATGGGATAAAACCGAATATTAACCCCACTGTATTCGCGCAGGGTGAATTCTTTACCCACTTCGACCACCATTTTTGGCCACACGGCATTCTGCTGGTAGAATTCATCAAACCGAGGGACCATCCCCAGGGGATTGATGTCCCGAGTCAGGTGGCCAAGGGATGGAACCACCGGGGCCATTTTGTATTCGACGGTGGTGTGTTCTACAATTTTAAGGGTGGTTTTGCTACCGGGGGGAACCATGATGCTGCGGGACATGACAGGCACTTCGGGCAGGCCTTCGGTTTGCAACATAATTTGTTGGGGCATGGAGATCCGGCTGCATTCCACTTTGCCCACCCAAACCTGTTCCACAAAAAAACCAGGTTGTTTGAAATATACATTCGGTCCGTGGTTTCCAGTTTGAGAATAACCCAGCACGGCAATATCCTGTGGCTGACCAGTCACCGACACCCACTTTGTTGAATTCGGGAAGTTGGCCATGGTGCCCAAAAGCATATTACATTCCGGCGTTTGCACGGAAATTTTTTGCCAGATGGTGGGACCCAAAAGGGGTATAGAGACTACCAAAACCAAAATAAGCCAAAGAGTGGGTTTCATTTTTTTCACGACAATTGCCCGTTCGCTGAAGTTCTAAAAACATCAATGGGTGTGTTGTTGTATCGGCCGGAAAGCGGAATAATTGAGTAGTTCTTGTGCCCAAAGTCTTGTAACATTCTCATAATAATCTCGTAACTTCCCTTCCCTCCCGGAATACTCTGTTCTTGAAAGGATTGATCATGTCCAGCCCTCGCGGTTGTTTTAAAACCGGCTGTTTTGGTTGCCTCGGCAGCTTGGCCCTGCTCCTGCTCATCGTTGGAGTGATCTCCATTTTAGCTTGGAACGATGTGAAAAAGAGTGATCTCAGAGACGAACAACTGGCGCCCTTGGTGGCTGATAGCAGCCCCTTGCTTGAAGGGCAAAAGGGACGTGTGATCCTGGACATGGCCCAGGCTGAGTTTAAAATTTTCCCAGCCGAACCAGGGGAAGGATTGAGGGTCGATGCGGTGTACGATGATGCCCTCTATGATCTGCAACAGCAATTCTCCGCCTTGCCTGACTCTTCCTGGCAATTTGAGTTGAGTTTTAAGCGCACAACCACCGGGATGCGGGCTATTCTCCAATCCGTTTTCGCCAAGGGGCCGTCTACCAAAATTCATATCTATCTCCCTCCGGATGTTCCTGTGGAGCTCGAAGCCCAAGTGGCCCAAGGAGGCCTGGAATGCGATTTTGGCGGGCTTTGGCTGACATCGGCTGATATAAGAATGAAGCAGGGAGGCGGGGCCATTCAGTTCAGCGAGCCTACCAAAGAGCCCATGTCTGGCCTGCGGGTAAGGTGGGCCATGGGCGGTGGGGCCATCGTGGGCGTGGGCAACGCCAGCCCCGCAGTCCTGGATGTTTCCAGTTCCATGGGTGGGGCCGACGTTGAGCTCAGTGGACCGTGGGCAAGAGATTGTGAAGTAAAACTTTATTCAAAAATGGGCGGGATGACAGTTCGCATTCCCTCCAGTGTAAAAGTAAAACGCGGGGCCAAGCAAACGGGACTGACGACACCTTCTGAAGATGAAGTTCTCGACCCCACCCTGTATTTGCGCACAGAGGCCCAATTCGGAAATGTGGAGGTTGTTCATTAAGTTCTTAGTTCCATTTGCTTTGACCCAATAAAGAGCAAAAAACGGTTGTCTTAAAATGAGAATTCGGTTAGGGTTATTTTCAAATTGGAGGACAATGTTCAGTTGCGCGCACTGCGCTGAGAGCATTCAGATACTCTCCCGACAATCGGGGGATTGAGTCCGGCAACTGGCCGGGCTAGTTCGAGACTAAAGGATTCGCCAGAGATACCTGGGTTCCCGATGTCTTGTGTTTGCCGGAAATCCGGCACTTGGAGATGATGGAAAATGAAGAAGATCTACCTTGGCAACCTGCCCTTCACTGCTACTGAAGACGAAGTCCGTGAACTGATTGGTCAGCACGGTACTGTTCACAGTGTTGCCTTGATCAACGATCGTGAAACCGGCCGCCCCCGTGGTTTCGGTTTTGTCGAAGTTGATGACGATGCCTTGGACAAAGTTATCCAGGCTCTCGACGGTTTTGAAATGGGCGGCCGCGCCCTTCGCGTTAACGAAGCCCAGGAACGTCCTCGTCGCACTGGCGGCGGTGGCGGCGGTGGCGGCTACGGTGGCGGCGGCGGCGGTGGTGGCGGCGGCGGCGGACGCTGGTAAGCTCCCCCATTCCCCGTGAATGACCAACCCCGCATCCTGAGGGATGCGGGGTTTTTCTTTTGTTGTATACTGGCGGGAGTGAAAACCACCTACCCTTCAGACTTTTGGAATATTGATGTTATCTTCCCGAGCGATGTTGATCTTAGCCCAGGCGATCCTGGTTTTGGGCTCCATTTCCCTTGTCCCCGCTGCCGTCCGATTGTTCAGGCGAGCTATGGATGCGG
>JADGDU010000004.1:220883-221172 GCA_016744705.1 Candidatus Krumholzibacteriia bacterium | reverse complement strand
CAACAGACCAGACACAAATTCAAAGGCACAACCAACGGGCCTAGGCTAGTTTTAGGTTGATCTCTTCTAGTTTGATCAACGGAAACTGGTGAAGTTTCCGTCGCAACTCAATGACCAAATCCACCCTCCCAATAACTGTACCAGAGCCCGAGGCTTCATAATGATGGGCTGAAGCATAACTCTCCACACCTTCGGCCGATGGGTCCAATTTCACAGTGCGTTGGTAACCGTCCATGCGAAGACCCGAAGGAAGGTTCTTAAAAAACGCCACAATTTCATCGTCGTATCG